>NZ_JBJXFV010000068.1:0-81830 GCF_046154365.1 Prosthecobacter sp. | reverse complement strand
GCGCTGATCGAGCGCATCGAGCGTCGCCACGAGAAACGTCGTCGTGCGGCAGCCAACGCCCTCAAACGCCAACGCAAACGGGAAAAAGTTGCTCCGGCGAAGGCTTCAACCTCCTAACAAAGCAGAAGTAGATACCCTCACCAAGCCAGTCGTAACCGTTGGTGCTGATGGCTAAAACTTCATCACCAAGAACGATCTTCTGTGCGAGTGCCATCTCACAACCGTGGTAGCCAAGGATAAGTCCCGACGTGTTCATTGGCCAAGCTCAAGACTTCTTTGTCCGTTGACCGAGGGCTTTTGACTTCAAGTTGCGCTGTTGTTCCTTGCGATCACGTTCATCCAAGAGTGGGCCAAAGCCGAGCGATCTTAGAAATTCCTGACGGAGCGCGGGCGATGATCGAATCCGCTGCCCAGCCGCTTCGATCCCTGCGGATTCCTTGGCGATTTCTTCGGGCGAGTAGGTCGGGTAGATGATCATGGTTGCATCGTGGCTCAAGTCAGCAGGAAGTCACCTGCTTTCTCCCGGCAAAGCCCCAAACGCTACATCCCAGTCCCGCCGGTGTCGCCGAACTGAACGCTGTCACCACAGTGCCAGCCTGGGCGACTGGAATGGCAAGCAGCACAGCCATGCCGACGGTGAGGATGATGCGGCGCGGGTTGATGGATTTCATGGAGGATTTGCGAGGATAGCTGCTCTTGGGGATGCGGATGGCGTTTACTTCTGCGGCCGGCGACGTTTCTCGTCGTCGGACGATGACGCACTGGTCAGGTCGGGGACTGTCGTTTCCTCGGCGGAAATGCCTTTGTTGTCCATGATCTCCACGTCACTGGATTTCTGAATGAGGATTTTTGGCGTGCCTTTAGGCGCAGTCTCAGCGAGCGGGCCGAAGGTGTTCCCGCGAATCATCACATGGGCCGCGTTGGTGATGGTAATTGCCGGGCCGACGGGCCAGTTCCAATCAAAGACACTCGGAGTGGTGCCGAAACCGGTGAACGAGTTGCCTTCGATCAGGATCTTCGTGCTGTCGTGCGAGATGTGTTCTGGCGCATCGCTCACGATGGGTTTGGTGCCGGGAACTCCCGAAAGCGGAGACGCTCCGATATCAATGTTGGGGTGATTGTTGTCGGTGAAAGTGCAGTCGCGCACCGTGAGGTTGCGAATCGACGATCCTTCCTCGAAATACCATTCGGGTGCGGCGGAGATCGCGGGTTGGAAGCTATTGCTGAAAGTGCAGCGTTCAATCGTGCAATTGGCGGCTTTCAAGTTGAGGCACTTCGCACGAAAGACCTGAAACTTGCTGTCGCGGATGATGGTTTCCTGCCCCACCGTCGCCACGTTGATGAGCCGGTCTATGCCGTCAGTCATGGACTCGCGGCTGAAGTTCATGCCGACGCCCACGCCCACGTGCTCGGTCACGACATCCCGATCCAGAGCAATAACGAACGTTCCGCCGGGGTTGCTCGTGGCTGTTGTGATGATGGCGTCCGACCGCATTCTTTTGTGCAGCCAATCCCAGAGTTCCACCCGGTCGCCCGCGCGGTAATCGCTGTTTTTGGCCTGCACGACCAGCGTCCGCTTGTCTCTTTGCTCGGTGATGCGCGTGTAATTGGACAAGATATCAATGCCGTCGTCTATTTTGGAAAAGTCGCACTGATCGAGCAGAAGCTTTCCGCGCAGACCGCTGATCTGGCCGCCGCCCGCGCAGGAATAGAGTCGAGTTGAGCCGGGAGGCACGCCGATCACGAAGCGCCGGAACGTCGTGGTGCCTTCCAGTCCGTTGACGTAAAAGCCCGCGTTGGCCCCGCCGCCCCAGTAATTAATGTCTTCCAAAGACGTGTCGCGTAGATTGCTGAGGATGAAAGCGTGGCTGCGACCCTCAGCGTAAATGAAAAACCTCTTGCCGGGCCAGTTGTCGATGTTGGGCGGCCCTTTCAGTTTCCAGCTCCACGTGTGCTCACCGGTTTTTACCATTTCAGACGGGTTGGGCCAGTAGCGATCAAGTTGATAGTAATTCTTCTCCGGGAACACGAACGCATGCACCTGCGAGCCTTTGAGCCTCGGATCGTTTGGTGCGGGATAGCCGGGGTCGATCGTTACTTCGCAAGTCATGTTCGGGATGTCCACACCCGTAATCGTTCCCTGCGTGTAGCCGAGAGGGTCGTGGTCGATGGAGAGTTTCCGAACGGTTACGCTTTTGCTATCGAGCAGGCGAAACACCGGCTCATCCAGATCACCCGACACGATGGTCGTGTCGCCTTCGCCTTGAAACGTCAGCCCGTCAGCACCCGTGATGCGAATGGACTTTTCCTTTCCCAGCGTCGTTTTGTATCGGCCTGAAGGTAGCGAGACGACAGCGCCCACGCCCTGCTTCTGTGCCGCGACAATGGCTGCGTTGATTGCCGCTGTGTCGTCGGTCACGCCGTCGCCTTTGGCACCGAAGTCTTTGACATTGATCGGCTTCAGCTCGGCTGGCGATTCCGCCGCCGAGATTGCAGCGAAGGATGCCAGGACGAGCGCCGTGAGCGCGATGGAGGCTAGAGCAAAAGCTCTGCGTGTTTTGTGGTTCTGTTTCATTTCTCTCCTTTGACCGAGCAGCGGAGAGTATTCTCGGGCTTTAGCCCGTCTGAGCTGCGTTGGGTCTGGGGCTTTGAAGGGGGTTAGCATCGCTCGGAGCGCTAGGGTCTAGCGGAGGTTTGGCGGGCTACGATCCCGGGATTACTCTCCGCCGACGCAGCACCAGCCCGGACACACCGAGCATGAGTAACAGCGCACGGCTAGGCTCGGGGATGGACACTACGCTGATGGTGCCGAGGGTGTAGAGGTTGCTGGTATTGAGGCTGTAGCCGCCGAGGTTTAAGTCACTGCTATCGAGGATGAAGCTGCCGGTGATGCTGCTGCCGCTGCCGAGGGTGGCCCAGTCGAAGAGCTTGAAGGAGTCGCCAGGAGCCCATGCGGACAGGTTGTTGGGGTTGTGGAGCTTGAGCACTAAACCCGTGGTGATGGTGACATTGCCAAACAGACGCGCGATGTCGGCGAAGGCTGCATTGGCGGTGCTGTCGCCGCTGCCTGCGCCATTCCAGATGTCCAAATTGAGTTGGCTCGTGGCTCCGAAAATGGTGCTGCCGACGCCGCTGGTGAATAGGTCGAAGTCGGTGCCCGCAGTGTCAGATGCCGTGCCCACTTGCAGGGTGCCGTTGATATAAATGTAGTTGTTCGCGCTCGCAGCGACACGGCCTGTGCCGGAGAGCTTGCTGCCCGCATCCACCGTCACCGTGCCAGTGCCTGTGCCGGAACCACTCGTGTTCGTCACATTCAGAGTGCCGCCGCTGATCGTGGTCGTGCCGCTGTAGGTGTTTGCGCCGATGAGCGTCAGCGTGCCAGCACCCGTTTTCGTCAATGGCATCGAGCCAGAGAAAGCGCCCGACACCGTGCCGGTAGTTGTGCCATTGGAATCCACTGTCACCAGCGCGTCGGAGTTGACGTTGCCCGTCATGTTGAGGGCACCCGTGAGCGTGACCGGCGTGTCCCGCCAGCCGGAACTGGCGGGGCCGCTGCCAGTGATGTTGATCGCTCCGGTGCCAGCGTTGGCCGAGAAGGAGGCGGGAATATACCAAGCGCCAGCCCGTCCCAAGGAGATGTTCAGGTTGATCGCTCCATTGGCAGCGCTGGTGTTCAAAGCGAGGTTGTTGCCGTCGCCACTCTCTTTGCCGACGTCTCCAGACAGGGTGATGGAGGCGGCGGTCAGCGTGTTGGTGGTCGCGCCCAGGGAGATGCCCGAGTAAAGCCCGCTGGCTCCTGACGCCTCGGTCAAAGTGATGCTGCCGCCTTGGGTGATATTGCCGTTCAGCTTGATGTAGCCTGCGGTGGCGCTCAGATTGCCGCTGCCGGTGATGCCAGAGGAAGGCAGAGTGGCGGTGCTGGTGTTGTCAAAACTGTAAACGAGGTTTGCGTTGTTCACGATCGCACCTGAGCCAAGTGAGCCCGTGCTGCCGCCGTTGCCCACTTGCAGCGTGCCTGCGCTGATCGTGGTGGTGCCGGTGTAGGTGTTTGCGCCGGTCAGCGTCAGTGTGCCAGCGCCTTGTTTTGTGAGACCGCCTCCTGTTGAAACGGCATCGGTCAGGAGATTCTGGTCGATGGTGTCGTTGAAAGCCTGGGTGTCGATGACCGCGCCGCCCGCTTTGACAAAGGCGTTGGTCAGCCCGGTCATGTAGGTCGTGCTGCTGGCCGAGGATTGCAGGGTGCCGCCGTTGAAGTTGAAGGTCTGGGTGCCTGTGTCTCCGCCGGTTCCCTTGATGATTCGGCCAGCCACCAGGGTGCCGCCGTCGAGGTTGAAGGTGCTGGTTGCCGCGCCGCTGCCGATCTGGCTGGTGCTCATGTTCAGCGTGGGGGTCGTGAAGGTGCCAGTTCCACTGAGGTTGACGGTGGTCGTGCCGCGCACGGCCAGATCGGTGGCATCATTCGAGTTGCCGCTCGTGGTGATGAGCGAGCCGCCGCTGATGTTCACCGTGCTGATGCCTCCGCCGTTAGCGAACTCGATGAGTCCATTCGTGCTGAATGTTCCGCCGGTCTGGGTGTAGGTGTCGTTGTTGCCTTGGAGGACGAGCCCTTCCGAGCCGTTTGCAGTCAGATTGCCGGCGTTCATGTTGAAGTTACCGGAGTTAACAAACAGACTCGTGTTACCCCCACTCGCTAGGGCACTGATCGTCAGAGACGGCGCCTCTGTAACGCTGCCGAAGTTGAGGGTGCCGCCGTTCACGGTGATCCGTCCTTTGGCGAGGGTGGAGGAAGCATTGCCGCCAAGTGTCCATGCGCCCGCACCGGTCTTGTTCAGAATAAGCCCGTCCGCTGCATTCGTGCTGCTCAGCGTGCCGGCCAGGGTATTCGCGCCCGTATGGGTGCCAGAGAGATTGAGCGTGGTCGTCGCGGCGTTGGTGGCCAGTGTTGGCGAACCGGTAATCGTCAGCGCGCCCGCGCCCGAGCCTGAGGCATCGATGGTTGCGCCTGCCGCACCCACGGTAAATGAACGATCCGTGCTGGCGGCTACTGACCCGGAATATTGCAGCGTGCCGCCGTTGATGACCAGGTTGGCGGCAGCGTTGCCCGAGGCACCGATCCCACTGGTCGAGCCGCCGTTGGCGAGGGAGGACACGGTCAACTTTCCGCCGCTGATGGTGGTTGCACCGGTGTAGGTGCTGGCTCCAGAGAGGGTCAAAGTTCCGCTGCCTTGTTTGGTGAGTCCGCCTCCCGTTGAAACCACATCGGTAAGGAGATCCTGGCCGATGGTGATGTTGAAGGCCTGGGTGTCGATGACCGCGCCGCCCGCTTTGACAAAAGCGTTGGTCAGCCCGGTCATGTAGGTCGTGCTGCTGGCCGAGGATTGCAGGGTGCCGCCGTTGAAGTTGAAGGTCTGGGTGCCTGTGGTTCCGTTGGTTCCCTTGACGATTTGGCCAGCCACCAGGGTGCCGCCGTCGAGGTTGAAGGTGCTGGTTGCCGCGCCGCCGCTGAGCTGGCTGCTGGTCATGTTCAGCGTGGGCGCGGTGAAGGTGCCGGTTCCGCTGAGGTTGACGGTGGTCGTGCCGCGCACGGCCAGATTGGTGGCATTCACGCTGCCGTTGGTGGTGATGAGCGAGCCGCCGCTGATGTTCACGGTGCTGATGCCTCCGCCGTTAGCGAATTCGATGAGCCCATTCGTGCTGAATGTTCCGCCGGTCTGGGTGTAGGTTTCGTTGCTGCCGTTGAGGACGAGCCCTTCCCCGACGTTTACAGCCAGATTGCCGGCGTTCATATTGAAGTTGCCGGAGTTAACAAACACACCCGCGTTGCCCCCACTCGCTAGGGCACTGATCGTCAGAGACGGTGCCTCTGTAGCACTGCCGAAATTGAGGGTGCCGCCGCTCATGGTGATCCGTCCTTTAGCGAGGGTGGAGGAAGCATTGCCGCCAAGTGTCCATGCGCCCGCACCGGTTTTATCCAGAATAAGCCCGCCCGCTGCATTCGTGCTGCTGAGCGAGCCGCTCAGGGTATTGGCCCCGGTGTTGGTGCCGGTGAGCGTCAGCGTTTGCGTCGAGGTGGTTGTCCCGGCGCTGATCGCGCCGCCAAAGTTCAGGACATGTGTGGCCGATGCTGCGTTGCTGGAGAAGGTGTAAGTGCCCGCAGTGGTGGGGGTCGCAGGCTGAAGCACGATTGGAGCGTTGACCGTCTGAATGTTCACCACACTTGAGTCGGTCTGGATCGTGCCCCCGCTTGAAAGCAGGAGCGCATTTCCGCCCGTGGTGCCGATGACATACGCGCTGGCGGCCGCTGTGCTGAAGGTGATGTTCTTGAGGTTACGGCCCGCGTCGATGACGACCGGACTAGTGGTGCCGAAACCATTGCTCACCGTGGCGCTGAAGGTGGCAGTGTCGGGATTGATGTTGGTGCCAAGGATGTCACCTGGTGCTGCGGCGGGATTCCAATTGGAGGCGGTTGCCCAATTGGCATCAGTCGGTGTGGCGAGCCATGTGGCCGAGGCCGCTTGCGCGGAGGCGAGCAGCGACGTGAGCAGCGCGGCGAGGATGAGGGTCTTGATGGTGAATCTTGCGTTCATGTGGATGGGGGACGGGACGAGGTTTGCGTGGGGTGTGGTCGTCAGGAGCCGATTTGCGCCATGACCGGCATGTCAAAAGCCAGAGTTGGCCAGAAAACCCCGCTTCTGTCGCTGACATGAACATGTCTTTGGTTTTCGCGGGGTGGCTCCGCATCAGGACTCTGCCACCATGGGCTGGGTGAAAAGGAAGCTCTGTGTGTGGTTGCAGGGGTTTTTCAGCTTCAGGCTCTCGGGATTGCCATCGGTGGTGCCGTCACTGATTGGAAGCCGCGCAGCGAAAGCCGATGTGGTCCCGGCGGAGTTCGACGATGTGGCCGTTTTCAGCATACTTCGGATAGAAATTGCCACGGTGAAGGATCATCCAGTCGCCGCGCCAGGAATTCATGACCCAGCCGCCGCCACGGTAGGTGCGCTTCTCGTTTTCGATATGGGTGTCGGTGTCCTCGCGTCCATCGTCCGCCCGGTATGGATAATCGCCGATCCGGGAACTGCACCACTGCCAGATATTTCCGGCCATATCGACGGCGCCGTAGGGCGAGATATTTTCGGGAAAATGCCCGACTGGGGCGGTGCCTTGGAAGCCGTGGAGGTCCCTTGAAGATTGGCATTTTGCGCTGTCGAAGTCATTCCCCCATGGTAGGACGCGACCATCCGTGCCACGGGCGGCCTTCTCCCACTCGGCCTCGGTGGGCAGGCGGACCCCTGCCCATTTGGCATAGGCGAGGGAATCATACCACGAGACGTTGACCATCGGATGATCCTCGATCCATCCCCAATTCGGCGGCTCCGGCATCGGGCGTGAGGTGCTCTGGCAGAACTGGCGGTATTGCCGCACGGTCACGGGCAATTTGTAGATCCAGAATCCTGTGAGGAAAACGGTGTGAGCGTCGGGACCGCCTAACCCACCCATGGTAAACTCGCCTTGCGGGACCCACACCATTTCCGCTCCATCGGCCCGATTGACGCGGCGCGGTATTTCCTGGGGCACTGCCTCAGACGGGTTCTTGATGATGGAAGGTTGTGTGCCGCCGACCGGTTTCAGAACGACGTCAAAAATGACAATTGAAGCTTCTTCGCTCGGGTCAACGCGCCGCAACCGGAACTCAACCAGCTCCGCATGCGGGAAAGCGAGCGGTCCGAGCGACTGGGTCGTCATGGATGCGCCGCCCTCCGAGCCGGGTGGGGTAACCGGCAGAAAACGATCCTGAAGGTGCCGTCCATCGCTGACATCCAGGCGCACAGCAGGAGGAGCCTCGGATGCGGCATATTGCACGATCACATTATAGACACCGGGTTCGACATTCGCCTTCCATACCATGGCCTCCGGGCCGAGCGGCGCCCCGCCGGTCCCGGCTGCAAGCATCCGCAACTGACCGTTCTGGTCAGGCATCACCAGCGCGGGAGCTATGGCGACATCAGGAGCCGCCTTCAGCGGCATTGCTAGCAGAATTGCGAAGATTCCATACAAATGGATTTTCATGGGGACGGGACGAGGTTTGCGTGGGGTGTGGTCGTCAGGAGCCGATTTGCGCCATGACCAGCATGTCAAAAGCCAGAGTTGGCCAGAGAGCCCGTTTCTGTCGCTGACATGAATATGTCTTTTGATTTCGCGGGGTGGCTCCGCATCAGGTTTGACGCTCATTCGCCGGTGGCCTAACACTTCGGCC
Source organism: Prosthecobacter sp. (assembly GCF_046154365.1). GTDB lineage: Bacteria > Verrucomicrobiota > Verrucomicrobiia > Verrucomicrobiales > Verrucomicrobiaceae > Prosthecobacter. The sequence continues at coordinate 73,576 of NZ_JBJXFV010000068.1, read as the reverse complement.
CATGATTCCCTCTCTGCGGCAACGACTAGGAGCAGTGGCGATCGCGCTGCTGGCCGGAGTGCTGCCCGGGAAGGCCGATCCCGTCCTATTTAGCGGCGTGGAGGCGAGCTTTCATGGCGGCAAGCCTGCGGAGTTGCGGGAGTGCATCGACGGCATTGAGGCCGGGCCGCACGGGTGGAGAGTGGCTCCACGGATCGGCGAGCCGCACTCGGCGATTTTCCGCACGTCGGCTCCGCTGAGTGCCAATGCCGTGCAACTGACGCTCTATTTCCTCTCTGGCCGTTTTAATAATGCGATCGCGGAATTTGCGATCTCCGCCACGACGGACGCCGTGCCTTCACTGACCGGGCGCTGGGAGCCGCTGAGGATCGTGCGCTTCCGGGCGGAGCGGGCGAAGTTGGCCCGCACCACCGACAACCATCTCCAGGCGGAAGAGACGCAGCGGGTGGTTCACGGACTGGAGGGGGACGATGTTTATTCCGTCACGGTGCGGACGGAGCGCGACGGGATCACCGGCTTTCGGCTGGACGTCTTTCCCGTCACTCATGCGGAACCCGGTCTGCCGGAAGACCCAGAAAGCTTCCCCAGTGGCCCAGTAGCCTCCCGGGGAATCTACGGGGACTTCGTGCTCACGGAGTTTCGGGCTGAGTCCCTGGGCAACGTGGCGCTCGGTGCCCCGGTGAAATCCACGCATCCCATTTTCGGCACGATGCAGTCGGCCGCGCTGACCGACGGCCTGCCCTCCACCATCGCCCACCCATTGGACCCAGGCCTGGGCAGGAATTTCCATTTCGAGATCGACCTGGGCCGCGTGGTGGCGGTGGACCACCTCACCCTGCGGGGACGCAACGATGGCAATCAAGATGATTATAACCGCCTGAGCCGGCTGTGGGTGCAGCTTTACGACCGTGACCCCGCTGGCGCAGTGAAGCCGGTATGGCAAAGACTGCACCGCGCCGACGGCTCGTTTCCCAAGGAGGGACAACCCGACGTGCTGCGGGCGGAGGAAGGCGAGGCTGGATTCCACGGGCAATACATCCGCCTCTCCAGTGACAGCCCCGTGCCGCTTTCGCCGCAGATCGCGGAGGTGGAAGTGTATGCAACTCGCACGCCCGCGCTGGCCTCGCTGTTTGCCGACGGCCAGGCCGTGCCGGTGGAGAGCGGCTTGTCCGTCCCAGCCGGATCGAGGCGCCTCGCGCTGGAATTCAATATCCCGCAGCCGGGTAAATCGCCGCTCGGTCTCCTGCGCTGGCGGATCGAGGGGCTGGGCAGCGACTGGCAGATAGCCCACATCCCGGCCGTGACTATCCCGTGCCCGCGACCGGGCAGCTACGTCCTGCAGGCGCAGGCAGGCCACAGCGACGGCATTTGGGATGCGACCCTTTTCTCCCGGCCACTGACCGTCCACCAGCCTTTCACCGAGACGTTGGCCTTCCGTTGGCTGGTCGCCGCCGGGGCGCTCGCGGGCGGGGCGCTGGTGATGATGCTGATCAGCCGCCGACGGATCGCCGCGTTCCGCACCCAGACCGCCCTCGCTGCGGAGCGCAGACGGATCGCCCGCGACATGCACGACGAAGTGGGCGCGCGGCTTTCGCAGATCCTCATGCTGCAAAATATTTTCGCCCACGAATACGCCCTGCCCGCGCCCGCTCGCGAGGAAATGCGGCAACTGACCCAGAACACCGAGCAGGCGATCACCTCGCTCGACGAAGTGGTCTGGACAGTGAATCCGCAAAACGACACGCTCGCCGCGATGGCGGAATTCCTCGCCCACTACGCGAGCAGCTACCTCCATCCCGCACAGCTCGCATGCCGCATTCACATTCCCATCGACTGGCCCGTCTTGGAAGTGCGCTCGGCGCTCCGGCACGAACTGGTCGCCGCCTTCAAGGAAGCGCTGCATAACGTGGTCAAACACGCCCAGGCCCACGCAGTCACCGTCACCCTAGCGCTGGAAGCCGGGGCCTTCATCGTCACCGTGGCCGACGACGGACGCGGCCTCCCGGAGACGCCCGGCGGGCCAGGGAAGGATGGCCTCGCCAATATGAAATCGCGCCTCGCCACCATCGGCGGCACCTGCGAATTCCTCCCCCGTGCCACCGGCGGCACCGAGGTCAGAATGCGCGTGCCGTTGCCTCGCTAATCACCCCCATTTCATCCATGCCCGACATCCGCACCGTCATCATCGAAGACAACGCCGCCTTCGCCCGCACCCTGGTCAACAATCTCCGCAAACCGGGAACCGGTGTCGAGTTCGTGGCCTTGTATCCGACCGCCGAGGAAGCGCTGGCCGGCCTCGGCGAAGCCAAGGCCGACGTGGCGCTCGTGGACATCAATCTGCCAGGGATCAGCGGCATCGAGTGCATCAACCGCATCAAAACCGCGTGGCCGACGCTGGTCTGCCTCGTCCTCACGACCTTCGACAACAACACGCTGATCTTCGACGCGCTCAAAGCGGGTGCCTGCGGCTACCTGCTCAAGCGGATCGCCGTGGACGAAATCGTCGCCGCCATCCACCAAGCGCACGCTGGCGGATCGCCCATGTCGCCGCACATCGCGCGGCAGGTCGTCACCTTTTTCCACCGCCAACCGCCGCCCGAGGAATCGCGACTGAACGAAGCGGAGCGCGCCGTCATCGAGCAGCTCGCCAGCGGATTGCTCTACAAGGAAGTCGCCGCCCAGCTCGGCATCACGATCGACGTCGTCCGCCGCCGGGTAAAAAGTATCTATGATAAACTCCACGCCCACACGCGCATGGAAGCGGTGAACAAATTCCGCGCACAGCAGTAGCCCAACTCTTCTACTTATGCCACGGCTTGTGGCAAGCCATGCCAGCGCCCTGACGATTCACCTCTCGCCGAAAGGCAACGACGCCAACCCCGGAACACCAGCCGCGCCGATGGCTTCGCTTGAAAAACGCGTGTGGGCATGGTGGGCGATGATTAGAGGAGATGATCGAGCATGGCAGCCAGTTCATCTGTCGCCTGCACCACCACGCCGTCGATGGGCAGGATGACGCCGCTGCGGTCACGGATGAAGTTGGCGGGATGAGCGTCAAAGACGGCGACTTGATCGAGATCGCGATAAAACGAAAGCGACCCTTTGTAGCCCGCGCAGAAACCTGGCAGATGGGCAAAGCGGCGGCTGGTGAAAAAATCCAGCATTTCATCATGCGATGCCGCCGTGCCGACGATGGTCGGCTGAGTGGTCAGGATCACGAGACCCTCAGCCTCCCTCGTCACACCGGCGAGCTTCACCTCATCATCAAAGATGCGATTGGAGAGCAGCAGCCGCTCCAGATACTCGGCGGGCAGAGCATGGGTGAGTGTGGGTGCCCCCATCGCCGCGATCACGGTGAAACCGTAGCGGCCTGGGTAAGTGGCTTTGCCATAGACATGATCGCCACGGCAAATGCGATGCTCCTCCCCACCTCGCACAAAGTGCCGCAGCGCGTCATCTGCATTTAGCCAGCAACCACTTTCACGCGCCCAGGCTTCGAGATCGCGTTCTTGGCGACCTTGAAGAATTCTTCGCTGGCTTGACGATGTTGCGCCTCCTGGAGACGTAGTTCCTCCAAGGAAACGCGTGGCTGATTGTAGCGCACTTTCAGCATTTCCTCGCTGCTCAGATTCACGATGGCTTTCATGGGTGGACATATCCGCTGTGACAGACTGGATTGCAACTTGGGATAAGGCAAGCCTCACACGAGCGCGACTCCTCACGGCTGCGCCGCAGAAGCTGCCGTGCGAGGCCCAGGGTCTGATCGGGTGCGCGATCGCCGGATTCAAACTGCTGCGCCGACGTATGCAGCAAGATCGCCAAGCCGCTCAGCTCTTGCTCCAGCGTGTCATGCAGGTCACGGCCGATGCGCTGACGCTGCCTGCCGTTCGATCATCGGAGGCTGCGCCTCGGTGGTGCGAAACCCGGAGTGCGGCTGGCAGCTCCTGCCGCTCGGGATAGGCAGCCTTGCTGCCGGGCACGTCTCCTCGGTCCGCAAAGCTATGGCGCTACCGCGTGAGCGAACCCTGTGGGCTATGAAGGATGTCCACCGGCCTGAACGCCAGCAGGGCTGGCTTTGACGAGCGGCAGCAGGCTGCCGCAGTCCGGGATGCTCAAGGATCCAGAGCAGCACTCAAGCGCCCAAAGCCTCGACTGGCACTTACTGGAGCGGTCGTTCGGTAATACACCGTCTCGGTGCCATCGCCGTTGTTCACGCTGCCTTGGAGCGTGAGATCACCTGCTTGCCATGCGCTGAGGTCCGGTGAGAACTGAGGTGTCCAGGTCGTGCTCACGGCTCCGATGTGGCGGCGGAAGGTGAAGGTGAAATCATAGGTGGTCACGCCGAGCACTGTGATGGGTTGCACGGCGACGGTGGTGGCATCGGTGTTGGCGATGAGAGGGTTCGTGCGCAGGGCGTATTCCATGGCGTTGCTGAGGCCGTCGTGATCTTGGTCATCGAGTGCGCCAGCCAGGGTGAGCGTGGGGAAGGTGGCGAGCCAAGCGATGAAGGTGAGGTTCTCGACGGTGCCGGGACTGCCGCCGATGGTGGCGCTGCTGGTCCAGTTGGCGGGGAGCGTTGGATTGGGGTTCGTTTTTGGGCGGATGAGTTGCAGCGTGTAGCCGAAGCCGTCGGCGCTTGCGGGCCAGGCGTTGGCGTTGCCGTCTTGATAGCGGAAGGTTTGGATGGGCGCATTGGCGGCACTGAGCAGGGTGATGGTTTCGTTCGAGTGGCTGAGGCGTCCGATGAAGGTGCCGCTGGGAGCAGCGCCGTAGCGCATCTGGAAGCCAGCGGCGTTGCGAGCGAGGACGAGTGTGCCACTGGCGGGAATGACGGTGCTGGTGGTGAAGTTGAATGTGAGGCCCTGAGTGAAGGCACTGCCTGCGAGTTCCACCGCGACGGCGCTGATGTTGTGCAGCTCGATGAATTGGAAATCATCGGCATCGCCATAGCCTGCGTTGAACTCGGCGATGCTTGGATCGGCGGGATGATAGTGGATCTCGCTGATGACCATGTTGGCCGCACTGGCAGCGACGTTGGCAGTGCTGCTGGTGATAGTGATGCTGTCGCTGCCTGCGGCTGTGCCGTGCTGGTCGGCTGCGGCGAGCGAGATGACGTTGGCACCGGAGATTAGTGGCAGGGTGACGCGCCAGGTTGTGGGGCCGGTCCAGGTGATGGCTAGCGAGGTGGGCTGGCCGATGCGGGTGATGGTGAAGACATCGCTCCAGCCGCTGCCTTCGATGGTGACAGAGTTAGCCACCGTGGTGAAATCCGCGCCGCCATTCGTAGTGATGGCAAAGGGCACGCTCGCGGGCAGGGTCGTGAGCGCATAGCCGCTGCGAGCACCGACATAGGCGGATATGCCAGCGAACTCGGTCGTCTCGCCTGTGACCGTGGTGAGGTGGGTGATCCATGGATTGAGGTAAGTCGAGTTGAGCGTGGTGTTCACGAGGTCGAGCACATGGCTGTCGAAGGCTCGCTTGTAGGCTGGCACGGTGAACAGGTTGCGGATGTTTTGATAGTCGCCGAATGCGTTCGGAGCATTGGGGAAAAGCGAGTCGTTGGTGGGGAGTTGGAAGGCGCGGTCGAGATCCCAGGGCAGTGCGATGAGGCGTCCGTCGGTGGGGCGCTGGTAAAGCCGCCAGTTGTGCGGGTAGAAGCGGCCATATTGGTCGTCGTTGCCGTAGAGTCCCATCAGCGCCCAGGTGCGCATCCATTGATCCACGTCGATAGTGGCGTCGATCTCATTGGTAAAGGCGGTGCCGCTGAGGGCAAAGGCGCGGTTCAGTCGCACGATGCTCGTGTAGTTGTCATCGCGGCGTTTGCTGCGTATCTGCCAGCCCCACCGATAGGCCTCTTTATCTGCGCCACGATCCATCAAGTCGTAATTGCCGCGATCGTGGTTGTAGGGGTTGTTCAGCTTCAAGCTCTCCTCATTGCCATCGGTGGTGCCGTTGGGTTGATAGAGCAGCTCGTGATTGAAGACGGTGCCGGTCGATTCATCGGGGAAGAGGCTTTTTACAAACACACTCGAAGTGCGGCTCGCTGCGACAAGGGCGATGCTCGCGACACCGGGTCCGTTGATGCGTGCCACGTCATCGAACTGGCTCCAGTAGCCGCCGCCAGCGCGATTGAGAATATGCTTGGCGACGATCTCCTTCATGTTTCCGGCGCGTTCAACGCTCACGCTGGTGTGGACGCCACGGAAGGTTTGCTCGGATGGAAAGTCGAGGCTGTAACCAAACTCGGTAGCCGTGTAGCGCCCGAAGGCACTGGCCTTTAGCTTCATACGGCAGCCGTAATAAACGATGCGTTCGTCCTCGATCACCGTGGCAGGCATGGTGTCGTTGCTCATTCGATTGGTGTTGGTGAACAGCGTCGTTTCGTTCTCGGGTGAAATGAGCACGCGCAGATTGCCACGCAGTCCGCTGAGGTCAGCGTCGAGATTTGAGACGCGATAGAAGGCACCGCCCGCTGCGCCACCTGCGGGGAAATCCGCCACTGCGCCGAGGCTATCCGTGCCGCGCACATAGAACTGCACCAGCGCCCCCACAGCCTGCACCGGGATGGTGGCGCTATGGCGAGCATCTGCGCCTAAAGTCATCGCGAGGCTTGTCCATGAACCACTGCCGACACGATAAAAAAGGGATGCACTGGCAAGGCCATCCGGGTCGGCGATACGGGCGCTCACGGTCACGCTATTACTGGAAGCAGGCACGATGGGCGAGTGCGATACAGCAGCGACGGTGGGGCCGATGTTGGCAGTGCTCACGGAGTTCACCAGCCCTGGCGTGCCCCATTGATTGCCGACATTGAGCAGCGTGGTGCGCTGGAGGTAGTTGAAGTAGAGGCGCGTGTTGACTTGATTCGAGCCGACCAACCAGCGGGCCTTGAACCCGATTTGATAGGTGTTGCCGACGGTCACTTGGCGGCCGGTGAGGAAGGTTGTCTCGATGCGGTTGCTCTTGTCTTCCGTGTTGCCCGTGGCCACCACACGCAGGCATTGGTTGGAGGCGTTATCGGGGTCGGTGACGACCACACTGCGGCCGTGACCATGATTGCCGATGCAGCGCCACTTCTGCGGCACGGTGCCAAGCGTGTCGGCTTGGAAGCTGCCGTTTTGGATGAACTCCGTGTTCGCTCCCGATGGATTCTCGCGCACGCTCACGTCGTCGATAAGCACTTCGCCGCTCTCCAACATGCCGAGCATGAAATCGCGGAAGGCATCATTGCCGATGCCGTCATCGGTGGCCACGCCGCTGTAAGTGATGGTCTGCCATGCGCCGAGCTGCGCAGTGCTGCTGGCAGCCCAGGCTTCGGCTTGAGCGTTGTCGGCATCCACATCACGCAGCTCGATGCTGGCTCCACCGCGATCCGAAAAATCGGTCCAGCGGCCATCGCTGAAATACTCCACTTCATCGGCTGGATTGCCCAAGAGGTCTTCGAGCGTGATGCTATCGGTGTCGCCGAGGCCGCCGGTGAAGTTGCCGATGATGGGTCGGCCCGGATACTTCGCGAGCAGCGTGGCCTGATCCGCTGCAACCACGAGATACTGCCCCGCGCCAATCGTGGTGCCGACAGGAAAAGTGTAGCTGATGCCGCCACTGAGTTTCCAGCCAGCGATGCTCACGGCGGTGCTGCTGCGATTGGTTAGCTCAAGCCATTGCTCCAGGGAGTTATCGAAGGCGGTGTGGAAGATCTCGTTGATGACGATGCTGCTTGGAATGGCAAAGGTGTTCGCCGCGCCAAAAGTCGTCGCATTGGGCCGCAGCCAGCGCCCGGTGCCCGCGACTTGCCGAGCACGCGGCGTGTTCGCCACCTTCACGGCATCGGCTTGGCGAGTGGGCGAGCGGCGACAGGCATCACGGGCGTGAAGGGGCCTTACACCGGCACGCTGTCGAATGATGGCGAGACACTGAAGCTCTCGAACACCAGCATGTGGAAACATCCGCCTCCACGATCAGCGGCAGTGGTGCGAACTCGCAGATGGTCGTCGGCAATAACGGTGAGAGTGCCGGCCCCGGCGAAGGCCAGGGTGCCGCCGGTGATGGTGGTGGTGCCGGTGTAGGTGTTTGCGTTGGTGAGCGTCAGCGTGCCGGTGCCGGACTTGGCGAGGGCACCGCCCGAACTCGTCAGCGCTGTGGCGAGGGCCGATGGAGCAGGTCACCTACATGCGCATGCAGGCCGCCCAGGAGTTCCTGGAATCGGGCGACGAGACCTTGGAGTGGGTTGCGCATCGTGTCGGCTATCACAGTGCCACGGTTTTCGGACGCGCCTTTGTCCGCTGCATGGGGATGACGCCCTCCCAGTTCCGCGTGAAAGGCTGACTTATTCCAATGCACGCAGGCTAGGTTGAGAATCGTTGCGAAGTGGTGCTGGAGGTCGGCTTGAGGCGATGTGTGGGTCGCGCAAAGAATGATGAGTATGAAAGCAACCTCTCATCATCGCTGCCGCGTTGTCCTCAGCATTCTCTTGTTGGCAGGAGCCACGACGGCATCCGCAGTGGACTATACCTGGGACGGAACAACCAATCTCTGGAACTCGCTGCACTGGAATCCGGGGCTGGTAGCAGGCCCGACCGGGGCGAGCAATGCGAACTCTGCCACGATCAGCAGCGGGCAGGTGAACTTCGCGAACCACGACACTTTCGGAAACGACGGCACAACCACTTCCGCCATCATCAATCTCAATGGCGGCACGCTGGCTTCCAACGGCTGGTTCACCACCATCTGGAATTTGAATCTCAATGGCGGCACGCTGCTGGCCAACGGTGGGGCGAATGGTAGCTACCCCGCGTTTCAACTCGCCGGCACGGTGACTGTGGGGGGCAGCCAAGTCTCAACGATCAACGCCACGACGGCGATCAATGCCAACAACCAGATCAACATTGGCGGAAATGGGAACTCAACTCTCGAGTTCAACGTCGCCGACGTCACCGCCAACGCCAGTTCGGATCTGGTCATCAACGCCACACTGCAAAACAAAAACGGCGGTGCCGGTAGCTTGACGAAATCGGGCGCGGGCACGCTAGAACTCACCGGTGCGAACACTTACAGCGGCGGCACGACCCTCAACGCCGGCACGCTGGCCCTCGGCAGCTCCGGCGCGATTGGCAGCTCGGGCACGATCAGCCTCGGCGGCGGCACGCTGCAATTCAGCGCGAGCAACACTACCGATTACTCCGCACGTTTCAGCACCGCCGCGAGCCAGGCATACAACATGGATACCAACGGCCAGAACGTGACCCTCGCCACAGCACTGACGAGTTCGGGCGGCACCCTCACCAAGTCCGGCAGCGGCACGCTTACCCTGTCGAATAACAACAGCAGCTTCACTGGCGACCTCACGATCAATGGCGGCACGATCCTCGCCACGGCTAGCGGGGGCGGCACGACCAGCACGCTGGGTGCGGCGAACGTCGCCCGCACGATCGCGGTGAACTCCGGCGGCACGCTGCAATTCAATGTGCACGACACCTTCGGCCAGGCCGGCACCACCACGCCGGTGGCTATCGTCATCAACGCGGGCGGAGTGGTGAAGAACAACGGCACCTACACGACGCTGCCATCCCTGACACTGAATGGTGGGGAACTGCAGGTGAACGGCGGCGCTAACAGCTCGGGCTTCGGGGCGTATCAACTCCGATCCGTCACGGTCGGCGGCTCGAGTGCCTCGCAGATCACGACGACTGGTGCGGCCAACGGCCTCATCTCTCTGGGACAAAACGGCGGCGACACCGTGACCTTCGCCGTCGCGGACGCGACGGGAAATGCCGATGCCGATCTGACCATTGCCGCAGTGCTGCGCGACAGTGCGAACGGGACCAGCGGCCTGGCCAAGACGGGCGCCGGGACCATGTCCATCTCTGGAGCCAATATTTACACCGGCGGCACCACCCTCAACGCCGGCACGCTGGCCCTCGGCAGCTCCGGCGCGATTGGCAGCTCGGGCACCATCACCCTCGGTGGCGGCACGCTGCAATTCAGCGCGAGCAACACCACCGACTACTCCGCGCGTTTCAGCACCGCTGCGAGCCAGGCTTACAACATGGATACCAACGGCCAGAACGTGACCCTCGGCACAGCGCTGACGAGTTCGGGCGGCACCCTCACCAAGTCCGGCAGTGGCACCCTCACATTTACAGCCGTGAACACCTACACGGGGGCGACGACCGTCAGTGGTGGAACTTTGGCGGTGGGGGCTGGGGGGCTGATCTCGGACAGCTCAGCCGTCAAGGTCACAGGCGCGGGTGCGACCTATGACATGTCGGGCATCACTCCCGCCAGCGACACGGTGGGCTCCATCGCTTCCGTCGCGGGTTCCTTCATCCTGCTTGGCGGCAAGCAACTCATCGCCGGTGGAGACGGAACCGACACGACATTGGCGGGCTCGATCAGCGGCACGCTCGGTGCGCTGACCAAGGTGGGAGCAGGCACACTCACCGTGACCGGTGCCACCACCTACACGGGGGCGACGACGGTAAACGGCGGGACGCTGGTCATCAATGGCGGCTCCAATGACAGCCTTGGTGGCACAACCCATGTCGTGATCGGAGCGGCGGGCACGCTGGATCTGGGCGGCTTCAGCCAGACCACCACGGGGACCTTTTCCATGGCCGACGGTGCCACGCTGAGAAATGGCACCTTCATCACGAACAACGGGGACGTTGCAGGTAACAACAAATACACCGGCTCGCTGACGCTGGGCACGGGCGGCGCGTTTCAGAGCAATCAAAGACTGCTGCTGGCAAACGGAGGAACAGCTTCGCTGACAATCAGTGCCGCTAGCACGGGCTCTATGACTTTCGGTGGAGATAGCGGTGGCGGTCAGAACTACGTGGGCGTCGGCGGCGGCGCTGCGACGCTGACCGTCAACGGTGGCAGCGTAAACTTCACGAATGCCACGGGTGGCAACGGCTGGATGAACATTGGTTCCAACAGCAACGCTTCCAATGGCTCCCTGGTGGTCGATGGCGGAAACGTCAACGTCGGCACCGTGCTGAAGGTGGGTGGCGTCTTTAACTCCGACGCAGGCACGAACGCTACGTCAGCGCTGTCCATCGCGAATGGCACCGTCACAGTGGGGGGCGGTGACGTCGGCACCAACAACGGAGTGCTGTTCATGAATGGTGGTAATGGCAATGCAGTCGCCAACACGGGCAATGCCACCCTGACCGTGGGCACGGCTGGCGTTTTGAACGTCAAACAAATCCAAGCCGGCGAGGGAGGAACCATGACCATCAATCTCGATGGCGGCACGATCAAAGCGGGTGCTGATAGCACGACATTCCTGCAAGCGGCCACCGGACTCACCGTCAAAGTCCAAAATGGAGGAGCCACCTTCGACACCAACGGCAACAGCATCACCGTCGCGGCAGCGTTGGTTGCGGATGGTTCCGGCGGCCTGACGAAGTCGGGCGCAGGCACTCTGACCCTGACCGGTGCGAACAGCTACACCGGCGGCACTATCCTGAACCAAGGCACGCTTAGCATCGGCACAGGCGGCACGCTCGGTGCCACCACTGGCACCCTCGCAGTCAACAACACCAACAGCACCGCCGCTGGAACCAATGCCATCCTAAACCTCGCCACCGCCGTGGACACCACGGTCGGTAGTCTGAGCGGCACCGTTGCGACACCGACCAGTGGCACCAACACTGCCACGATCAACACCCAAACCGGTCGCAACTTCACGGTGAACCAGACCACTGCTGGCACCTATGCAGGCGTCATCGCCGGGGCTGGCAACCTCACCCTTGGCAGCAGCAGCACGAACGCACTGACCCTCTCCGGCACACACACCTACACTGGCACCACCACGATCAGCGCAGGCACGCTCCAACTCGGCAATGGCGGCACCACCGGTAGCATCATCAACAGCACGAGCATCAGTGTGGCCACCGGAGCAACGCTGAAAACCAACCGGAGCGACAGCATCACGCTGGGCCAGGCCATCACTGGGGCGGGCAATGTTGAGATCGCCAACACCAGCACCGGCAGCACCATTCTTGGTAGTGCCAGCAACACCTACACCGGCACAACCATGGTGACGAGTGGCCGTCTCCAAGTCGGCACCAGCGGGATCGGTCAGACGGGAACCGGAGCTGTCACGGTGAGCACTGGCAGCACGGTCCTTGGCAGCGGCACCGTGCGTGGCAATACCTTTGACCTGCAAAATGGCAGCACCCTCCGCCCTGGAGACGGCGTGGCGAACAGCAGTCACGGCACCCTCACCTTTACCCCAGCCACGGCCTCCGGCAGCACCAGCAGCCTCCAGGGCAGCATCATCCTGGGCATCACAGGTGCCACCGCCACGGACGCCACCTTTGGAGGCAACACCCTCGGCACCGCAGGTTACAACGCCTGGGTCGATGCCATCTCCGGTGTCGGCAGTCATGATCGCCTGGTGTTTAGCAACCCCACCAGTGGCACCGGCTACAACCTGAACTTCCTCACCATCACGGGCAGCCTGCAAGTCATCGGCAGCAGCTTCACTCCGGCGATGGGTCAGGTCTTCAATCTGCTGGATTGGAGCAACCTGGTGACCGCCAACTTCACCGGCTTCACCTTCAACAGTGGCTACCTCACTGGCAATGGCGACGAAGGCACCGACCTCGACCTTCCAGACCTCTCCGCCACTGGTCTGGGATGGGACTTCAGCCGCTTCAGCACCTCCGGCAACATCGTCGTCGTGCCCGAACCAAGCCGCGCGCTGCTACTCATGCTCGGTGCGTCCGGGTTGATGCTGCGTCGGCGGAGAGTATTCCCGGGCTTTAGCCCGCCAAACCTCCGCTAGACCCCACAGCTCCGAGCCACGCTGAACCTTCTTCAAAGCCCATGACCCAAATCAGCTCAGACGGGCTAAAACCCGGGAATACTCTCCACCCAGCAGAGTAATCCCGCACTTTAGTCTGCCTAAACTTCCAAACACCCGCGCCCGCTTTCTGAGCAAGCCCATCGGCCTGCGATGCGCAGACGGGCTGAAGCCCGAGAATACTCTCCACCCAGCGCCCGCTGTCCACCCAAGCCCCAGCCCTTTTTGAGAAATAATTTCGACCATGATTCGCCAACTGCTTTGTCTCCTTTTCTTCACCACTCTCCAACCAATCGAAGCAGCGGAGGATTTTCGCCCGCTCGTGAGTGAGGCCATCCAGCGCGGGGGAAAGCGGATTGTGATCGCGCCAGGTGTCTATCGTCTTGCTCCGTTATCGGGCGGCGAGCTTTGGAAGTTAACCGGACTGAGTAACGTCGAAATCATCGCCGATGGCGTGTCGATCATTGGCACGAAGCTCATGCGTGCGGTCAGCCTACACGGATGCTCCGGGGTGACTCTGCAAGGGCTGACGGTGGATTACGATCCTCTGCCATTCACTCAAGGCGAAGTCATCGCGGGAGCGGACGACGGCAGCCACATTGATGTGAAGATTCATGCTGGCTATCCCCGCAGGCCGTATGCGCGCATTGATGTCATTGATGCCTCGACCCGCTTTCGCAAAAAGGGCATGCCATTCCTGTGGGGAACCACGGCGGAGATGATCAGCGACGATGTGGTCCGCATTCACCGTGACGGCATCGCGAAGTTCGCGCGTCCCGGTGATCTCGCGTCACTGAGCACCGGACAGGAAACGGGCGCGTGTCACGCCATGGCGATCGAGCAATGTGAACGAATCGCCTTCCGCAACATCACGGTGCACAGCGCTCCCGGCATGGGGATTGTCGAAGTGGATGGCGAAGGCGGCTCTTCGTTCATCGGGTGCAAAATCTTGCCTGGCCCGAAGCCAGTCGGCGCGACGGAAGCGCGGCTGCTCAGTTCCTCGTGGGATGCGTTTCAAAGCAAGACCATCCGCAAGGGACCGCTGGTCGAGAACTGCGAGATCACGGATGCGGGCGATGATTCATGGAGCGTGCAGTCGTCTGATTTTGTCGTGTTAAAAAATGAGGGCGGCACGATGGTTCTCGCGAGCCGTGATGAGTCCACCCATGGCGTGCAGGACGGCGACCGCTTGCGGACGAGCCTAGTTGGGCCGGAATACCGCATTACCTCGCGAAAGGTGGTCCCACGCGATGAAGCGGCGCTGGCCGCAGACATCCTGGATAAGCTCAGCAAAGCCGAAACGTGGTCCCTGTGGAAAGTGAGTCCGCAGTGCATCGTCGTCACCTTGGATCGCGCGTCAGAGTTGAAGCCCGGCGACAGTGTCTATTCACCGGATCGCATGGGCAACGGTTTCATCTTTCGGAACAACCGCATCCACAGCCCAGGCCGCGTGCTGCTCAAGGCAGGCGGCTTGATGGAGGACAACGTGCTCGACACGCCGCACGCGCTGGTCGTTTGTCCTGAACTTCCCGGCGGCGGCGCAGCAGGCATCGAGGATCTCATCATCCGCAACAACACGATCCGCCACGGCGGTTGGTTTTGCCCGGCACCGTGGGGCAGCCAAGCCGGGATCATCTCGCTCACCGCGACCGCCAGCAGCTCCGAATTGCGCGCGAAGCCCGTCTTCAAGAACGTCCGCATCGAAGGAAACATCGTCGAAGGCGGATCGGGTCCACATCTTGTCGTCTCCTCTGCAACAGGCGTCATCGTCCACCATAACCGCTTTGTCTCCCCGCAGCACGACGCTCCACCTGCCACCGGCGAGAGTTACCGAATCGCGAAGAGCGCCGTCGTGTGGATGAGGGAATGCGATGCCATTTCCTATGAAGAGAATACCATTGAAGACATCGGCACCTTTGCTAGCGAGCCGGTTCAAATCCAGAAGTGAACACGCGCGCTGCCAATGGAGCGATCAACATCACTGGCAGCGGCCCCGCCAATTCCTACGATTTGTTCAGCAACGTCGGCGACAACACCGGCATAGCGAACTCGGTGGATCGCATCAGGCGCTTCGGCCCGCTCGATAATTCGCTCGGCGGCACGCTCGTCCTCAGCAATCCGAACAGCCTTAGCGGCTTTGCTAGCACCAATCAGTGGAAGCTCTTTGATTGGGCAACGCTGGGCAGCATCACGACGGACTTCGCCTTGGATTACAGCTCGCTTTCGCTTGGACCATCACTGGCTGGAAGTTTCGACAGAACCAGCGGCATCTTCAGCATCATCTCGATCCCCGATCCCAGCCGCGCGCTGCTGCTGATGCTCGGTGTGTCCGGGCTGATGCTGCCGAGGCGGAGAGCGTAGTCTCGGCGTTCGCTTGGAACTGACTCAGAGGCGGGCTTTGAGCGCAGACATCCGAATGTGGATTTGCGCCATGGCCTTCAGTCTGCTGGCTTCGTAGCTTGCACTACTTTTGGCGGTTCCATCTCAATCTCGAGATTCCGGGACCCGCTACCACCTCACCCACCACCACGATGCCACAAGTCAAACACTACGGCTGCTTCACCTTCAAAGCACAGGTCACTGAATCACAGATCGCCAACTGTTTCTCCGCCATGGCAGGGATGGTCGGGCGGATTCCTGGTTTGCTCGATTTCAACTACGGTCCCTATGACTCCGCTGAGGGGATGAATGAAGGCCACACTCACGGCTTCATCATGACCTTCGCCAGCCCGCAAGCGCGTGATGAGTATCTGCCGCATCCATTGCACGAGGAGGTCAAAGGCATCGTGGTGCCGAACTTGGAGCGCGTGGTTGTGTTTGACTTCAACATGCCCGAGGAGAGTCGCTGATGGCCGATGCTTTTCATTCCCAATACCCATCCATCGAGCACCTGCGTGAGCGTGCTCGGCAGCGGATGCCACGCTTCGCCTTCGAGTATCTCGAAGGCGGCTGCTTCTCGAATGTGAACCTGCAAAGGAACACGGATGAGATTCGCGAGATCCAGCTCAGGCCATGGTATCTCAATGATTTCGCGGGCGCGACGATGAAGACCGAACTCTTCGGAATGACCTACGACGCACCCTTCGGCGTCGCTCCCATTGGGCTCCAGGGGCTGATTTGGCCGCGTGCCACGGAGATTTTGGCCAAGGCAGCTCATCAGCACAACCTGCCCTTCATTCTCAGCACCGTCGGCACGGCGAGCATCGAGACCGTGGCAGAACTCACGGAAGGGAACGCGTGGTTTCAGCTCTACCACCCCGTCGAGAGCGACCTGCGTGACAAGTTGCTGGATCGTGTGGCCGCGGCGGGCTTCCCCGTGCTCGTCATCCTCGCCGACACGCCCACCTTTGCCTATCGACCCAAAGAGATTCGCAATGGTCTATCCATCCCGCCCAAGATGTCAGTGCGCAATGTGGTGCAAATGATGATGAGACCGACTTGGTCATTCAGTCAACTCGCAGCAGGAGCGCCGGAGTTTCAAACGATGAAGCCCTACATCCCCAAGGGGCTAAACATGAAGCATCTCGGTCTCTTCATGAACAAGACCTTCTCGGGGCGACTCAATGCGGCAAAAATTGAAGCCATTCGCGAGCGCTGGAAAGGAAAGCTCGTGATCAAAGGCATCGTCAATGCCGATGATGCCGAGAAGGCGATCCAACTCGGTGCGGATGGCATCATCGTGTCCAATCACGGTGGTCGCCAACTCGATGCCGGGCAGTCCACCATCAAGCCGTTGGCCGCGCTCGCGAAGGAGTTCGGCACACGCACCACGCTCATGATGGATAGCGGCATTCGCAGTGGTCCCGATGTGGCTTGTGCGCTCGCCAGCGGAGCAAAATTCGCCTTCATGGGCCGCTCCTTCATGTATGGCGTGGGCGCCCTCGGAGCACGCGGCGGCGATCACACCATGACCATGCTGAAGCGGCAGTTGCAGCAGGTCATGGAGCAGCTCGCCTGTGCTCGGGTGGTGGATTTTCCAAAGCATCTGGTGCAGTGAGCTGGTTAAGTTGCCATTTGGAATCCATCGAGCGGCCTTTGTTTCCGCTCTGGCGCGTGAAATCATTCGAGATCGTGGGGCCGGTGGTGGTGGACTTCGATCCGCGACATGATCCGCTCTGCGCTGGATGATGCTCTTGCTGGCAACATCCTCGAATGCGCTCGCGAAGGACGGCCAAAGCTCGCACATGATGCCGGCCAATACCCCGAGTCATCACGACAGCACCGGCTAAAGGCATTGGAGACTGGGCAAGTTGACCTCACGAACTGAATCCAATCCTCCTCCGCTTCTTCCCTGTCTGCCCCGTGTGCTCCGATTTCGCTTGCTTCACCTTCCTGATTTCCTGCTCCAACAGCTCTTGAGTCACCCGCCACTTCGCCGGGTCTGCGTCCACGCTGCCCGCATGAATCGCGTTCAAGCACACATTCAGGATGTCCCCGCCGCTGAGGCCGCGTGAAAGGGCCGCGAGAGTTGCGTAATCAGCCTTCACTCGATCGGGGTTGGGAAGATGGAGGGCGAACAACTCCCGGCGCATGGAGGCGTCTGGAAGGCGAAATTTGATGTGGCGCTGGATGCGGCGCAGCAGGGCGGGGTCGTAGTTCTCGAACAGGTTCGTGGTCACGATCACCACGCCATCGAAGCGATCCAATTCCTGCATCAGGCAGTTGCGGTTTTGGTTGATGGAGGTTGAGCAGGATTCGCCGGTGGCGACGCGCTTGGAGAGCAGGCTGTCGGCCTCGTCGAAGAACAGCACGGCGTCTTGTTCACGAGCCTGCTTGAACGCCAGCGCGATGTGCTTGGCGGTGTCGCCGAGGTATTTGGAAATCACCGCGCTGTAATCGATCTGATAGAGCGGCTTGCTCAAGCGCAGCGCAATGCCAAGAGCGGCGCGAGTTTTGCCAGTGCCGGGCGGGCCGTAAAAGTTGAGGATGCAGCGGCCTTGCTGCGGCTGGATGGCACTCAGGTTCCAAATGCGTTCCTGGTCAGCGCGGATCTCCAGCGCTCGCAAGCCCGCGTGGATGTCGCGCTTCACCTCGGGATGCAGGATCAGCTTGTCGAGGTGATGGCGTGGCTCGGGCTGGACGAGTATGCCCACCTCTGGTGTTGGTTCTTCGGTTTCACGCCTGCGACGACGCGGGTTGCGATGATCGGCGGCAGTGGCCGCGTCGGGCGGCAGTTCAATTTCAGGGGCGGACGTAGTGGGCATGGTGGTGCGTTGGTTTGGGTTGATTGAGCCGTCCGCAACGTGCGGGCGGCCCCTCCTGCCTCGTCACCGTGGGTGCCGTTGTCGCGCCGATTGGCGCACCATTTTCCATCACCGCTCAGGTGATGAATCGGTGCTTCATCATAGCGCGGCATTCCTCCAGCGGGCTGCGCAACTGCACGGGGTAGGCCGCGTCGGCGCGCTTCATGACCACGCCCTCGAAGAACTCGGCTCCCAATTGGCGATTGCTCTGCCGGAGGCTCTGGTAGAACGCGATAACCTCGTCTTGAGCGCACATCATGCGGCTGGTGGTGAGCAGGAGAGGCGGTTCATCGCCTGCATGGAGACCGCTCGAAAAAATCTCAAGCGGAATGCGCAGCGATTCCAAGAACGCCCGGCGCTCGGCATAGCTCGGCGTGAACTGCGCATCCTGCGGGATCGCATCGAGCAAGATCAGCGTGCCGCGTGCGATGTGATGCCGGCGTTCCAGTGCTTCGCAGTCGGCCCAGATGAGGCCGTCATCGGCGAGATCACGCAACTGTTCCACTGCGTCACGAAAGCATGCTGCGATGGTCAGCTTGCCACCATGCCGGTTCCACAGCGCGCCGCTGGGCGTGTGGACCAGCGTCCGCCAGCCGTTGAACTTCGGCTCGGCGAACCACAGACCGCGCTTCGGTGGGGCCAGCTCCAGCCGCCCGCCCTGAATCGGACGTGCTGGGTAAGTGAGCAGCGCGGGAGGTGCTGTGGATTCAAGTTGCCTGCACCGTTTGCGTTCGATGCTGCGGGCGGCTTCTTCCAAGGCCGCCCGCGCCGTTTGGCAACGTTCACCATCAAAGATCGTGAGCGTGAGAGCATCATTCATCCTCACCGCCCCTCCCGAGCTTGGTCTTCACGCTCGCGCTCACCGGCACCACCTTGTCGAGTTGCTGATTCTCGGCGGCATTGAACAGCGTATGGCGTGCGGTATGGAACTCCTTGGTCGGCTTGATCACGGCTTTGGCGACCAAGGCCGCTGTGGCACCGTGGCGGGCAAAGAGCGCCTGCAACTCGGCCAGCAACGGCTCCACGGCAGCTTCGGGGATGGCATCGCCTTTGATCTTGATCTCGAAACTCTGCTTGAAGAACCGCTCGGAGTGTTCGCCCGCCAGTCGAAGCAGTGCGGCTTAATCACTCACCCCGCGATACGAATTGGAGAACCCCACGCGCACTACGCGGCCATCAGCCGTTCGTGCCTCAATGGAAGAAGCAAGAACGTGCTGACCAGCGTGATGCGCAAAGTAGAACGGCTTGGCGATGGCGATGAGTTCGGATTTTTCCAGTTCGAGCGCCCCCTCAAGCGCTTCGGCCTGCGCGGAGTGATCGAGAATGGCTGTGACCAGCTCAGCCACCTGACCCTCGGGATCAGGCAGCAGTGGATAGGATTTCGTGCTCTTGCTGGCCGGCGTTTGCACGGCGAAGCCCGCGAGGCTGACCTTGCGCAGGACAGCGGGTGCGGGCGTGGTGGGAGGAACGGGCGCGGCCTCAGTGAGGATGGCGGCGACAGGTTCAGGCTTGGCTTTGGTTCTAGGCATGGTGGTGGTGGGGTGTGGGTTCATGCGGCAGACCGGCTATCCGCAGTGTGCGTATAGCAGGTGCCGCAAAAGGCGTGTTCAAGGCGGGTGGGTTCGGTGCATTCCACGATCTGCCGCGCATAGGCCGGCATGCGTCGGCGCAGGATGATCATCTGCTTGGGGCTGAGGCATCCGCGCCGCTGATACTGACGGGCGAAGCTGGTCATTATCTCAGCATCGGGTCCGGTGAACCCGATGCCATTGCGCTCAATGGTGGTTTCACGGCATTGCTCATCAGCCGTCTGGTTCTGGTAGATGCGCATTAGCGCTCGCAAGGCCCAGCGGTCGTTGCTGGCGAGCCGCTGGCGCAGTTGTTCGATCATGTCTTTCTTGCTCATGGGTGGAGGGATGGGTTCAGATTCATGAATCGGCGTTGAGCCGATCTCCCCTTGGCCTCGTCACCGTGACTGCTGTTGTCGCACCGTTTGCAGCACCATATTGGCGCTCAAACACGGCCATGAATCCCTGCTGCAAGAGGTTGCGGTCCCACTGGGTGGCGAAGTGGAGCAAATCACGCATGAGCGCGGGTTCTCGCGGCTCGATGAGTCCTGCGCTGTTCACGCTTGCCACCACCTGATAGCAGGCGAGGTAGCTGTTCTCGAAGGTGAGCGGCGTCCACGTCTTGCCCTCCGCAGCAGGAACCACGAGGAACGTAATTTCAGGATCGCGCATCGCGTCACCGTTTTGTTCGGCGTAATGCGCGACGCTGACCTCATACGCGCCGTTTGGATACGGGCCACCGATGACCTCGATCACCAACCGCATGAACGGCGGGTTCTCGAGGCGGAGGTAGCGAGTGCGGACGGCTTCAAAGCCGCCGTGTTGATCAATCATTTGTTGGATGTGTTGCATGGCCGTTCGTTGGTTCGGGTTCAGGGTGTGTGGTCGAGGTAGGATTCGAGATCGGCGAGTGCAGCTCGCACGCAGCCGCCGCTGCCCACGGCGATTTGTGAGGCCGTGAATGCAGGCACCGCCCAGTGCGTGCTCAGGAACGCTGCCAGCTCCTCCGTGGTGGGCGGCAGCAACTTGATGGCTTGGAACCGCGTCTGGAACCGCTCGGTGAGCAGATCGAGCTGGAGATTGCTCGTGCCGAGGAACGCTCGTCCCGGAGGCAATCGGTCGAGGTAGGTGAGCAGCAGGTCCTGCGCTTCACGGGAACACCGATCCAATTCATTGACGATCTTGACCGACCATGAACTGAACAGGCTGCCATAAGGAAGCTGCTTCATCCACTCACGCACGAGGTCCACCGTCACCTCGCGTCCGTTGTAGTCCTCGATGGAGAGCGGCGTGCCGGCCAACTGCAAGGCCACCAACTCCACCACGCTGGTCTTGCCCACTCCCGGCGGGCCGTAGAGCAGCAGCTTCATGGTGGCGCTTGGATCACTGGCAAGCCGCTTGGCTTTGCCCGCCTGCGCCAGCGCCACCCGCCGGGCCTGGCCGATCAAATCCTCCGCCGTGTGTGGCCGCCAGTTCATTGGTGATGGTGCAAGTGGCGCTGGTTTGAGCGCACGTTCACGCGGCTTGGATGCCATGATGGACCTCCTTTCCGTGAGGCGTGGAGAGCGTCGTAATCGCGGCCGTGATGGCCCGTGCGCCCTTCTTGTAGAGCGTCACTGCCAGCAGCTCGCCGTCGAGCCACACGGCCCAATACCGCGAGCCATACTTGGTGATGGAGAGGCGCTCACTCATGGCTCCAGCCCTCCCGGCGAATGCGCGCCTTCACGGAGTTGATCGACAGCTTAAACTGCGCCGCTGACTGCTTGATCGAACCGGTGCGGCGATACAGCCGCTTCACCGCCTTCCAATCCACCAGCGTGCCGTTGGTGGTCACGCTGGTGCGCTTGCGCTGTGCCTTCGGTGCCGTGGGCGTGCCAATGATTTGATCTACGGCAGGCGCAAACGCATCAAAGCGTTGCGACGATGGTGGCGGATCATCCGGCGCGATGCGGGATTCGCGCAGGCTGGCGAGTTGCTCGCGCACCGCCGCACTCGCCAGCGGGCGGATCATCTGCTCGACGCTGACCGGCGGCTGGCCGCTGTGCAGGCGTTGGAGGGCTTCGGCGAGCCGCGCATCGACGATGCTCTGGATCAGCTCGACGGGGATTTCGGTGATCGCATAGACCACCCCAGTTAATGATTGAAGGCCAAGCAGGGCTTTCATCTGCTCGCGGGCCTCCCTGGGCGACGGTGCCTCGATACGGTCATCGAAGACCACGTTTCCGGACTTGCTGGCAATGAGTTTGAACAGGCGCATATCAGTGTTGGGTTATGGGTTGAGTTGAGATTCAGACGGCAAAGAGGCAGGACTGGTGGCGCGGTCGGTGATCCGCAGACTGCGTAGCCGTGCGGCGTGCTTGAGCAGACCGCAGACGTGGCACGAAGAACGTGTTGCTCACCTGCATGCCACCCCACGCCTCCCATGGGCCAAACAACCGCGTCTCCGCGTGGTTCATCCACACCCAGCGCCCCGGCAGCTTGTGCAGCGACTCCGGCCCGGTGGTGTGGACCACCAGCGCCGCCGCACGCGTGTCGCTCATCGGCGCAGCGGGAATGGGTTCCTTGCGGTGCTGCGCCAGCCGCTTGAGCGCATCTTCATAACCGCTCCAGGTGCCGTTGTGGAACAGCACCGTCTCGGCCATGCCAGTGAGGCTGGTGCAGGATTTCGGGGTGACGGGAAACGGGTGGCACAGCCGCGCATCGACTCCACCCACGCTGGCCCAGCGGAAGTGGATGACCACTTCGCCCGCCATCTTCTTGAGCAGGGTGACGAGTTCACCGGTGCTCAGGTTCTTCTCCCAGCGCACCCGGCCACTTTCCCGCCATGCCACGCCCGCACCGTGCGGGTTGGCATCATGGCAGGCATACAGCACCTCGGCTTTGGGGCGCACGTTCTCAGGACAAACAAGGATCACACACATATCAGTTTCAGTTGGGTTCAGGTTCGTTGTTCTTCGTTTGGCCCGTCTATCCGCAGACTGCGTATAGCACGGGCAAAGGCTTAAAGGTTGGCATCGGGGTAGCGCTCATCGAACTGCTGGCAGAGCCGCTGCGCGTGCTTGCGGTAGTGATGGAACTCGGCGTGCAGCTTGCCAAAGAGGCCAAGGGCGACGGGCCGCGCGCTGCCGGTCCACCCAAGGTAGTCCCACAGGAACCGCAGGCCGTCGGCGGCCGTGGCGGTGCGCTTGGCTTGAATCTTGTTCTTGCCGAACCCGCCAAGGCATTGGACCTCGCAGGCGCGGCGACACAGGCCAAGCACGCTGGCAAGGTGATGCAGTATCTTCTCGATGTTCACCGTGCCGGCAAAGACGCGGAACTCCACCACACCGACGAACCGGCCATCGCGGTCACGCTTGAACGCCTTTCTAAAGTTCACCATGCCGCGCCCGCATTGCTCGGCGCACTCGGCTTTGACCCGCTCCTGCTCGCAGGTGACCATTTTGCGCATATGCTCGGCGGTCTGCTCATAGAGCGGGTGGCTGTAGTGGTTCAGGTGACGGTCCGTCCCGGTCTGGCCGTAGAGGCTGCGCGCGTGCCAGCGGGCAATGTGGGCGAGTTTGCGGATGAACTCGCTCACCGCTTTGGTGTCGGACGTGCCGATGATGGATTCAATGCCCACGGTGATGTGGCAGCCGCAGGAGCGGTCCACCGTGGCACCGATGGCATTGAGCCATTCAACGAATCCGATCAGATGCTCCACGCCTTGCTCACCGTGGAGGATGGGTGACACAAACTCACAGGGGATCTGCCCGGCGTCGCAGCGAATGGAGCCATCGCGCTCGGCCTTCCACATGTCAGCGTTGAAGGCAGGCGCGTTGCTGCGGGCACCGGCCGTGGTGCGACCGGTGGTGACGGGATGCCCGGCGTGGTAACTGCCCACCGCCACTTGGCTGGTGACAGGCAGGCGCGTTTCGAGTTCGATGCCCCACTGGATGAGGGCGGCTTTAGGATCGGCAGTTTTCATGAGGATGGATGGATGCGGATGACTGGCCCCATGCAGGGCACCCCTTGGCCTCGTCACCGTGGCCGCGTGTGTCGTACCGTTTTGAGCACCATTTTGCGATCCGCTTATGAGAGGTCCCATTGCTCGCGGAACCCGATGAACTTCGGGAAACGCGGCGCTTCCTTCGCGCCGCTGGGTTGGTGCTTGAACTTGACCATGCGGCCCAACAAAGAGGAGCGCTGCTGCCACAGCGTGATGCGGTCCACACCACCGACGACATGGTTGTAGCCCAGTCGGAACTCGATGCCCGTCTCCACCAGCTTAACCACAAAGCCGCCGAGTTCACCGCGCCCGATCATGCCGGACTGCGCCATGCTGCGCTTGGTGCGGCCAAACGCGTCCTTCTCGGCAGCGTTGTGATTGCTCATGCCCTCGTAGGTGTCGAGCACCACCGCCTCCGCGTCCTCGAAGCGTTTGATCTTGAGCAGGTAGCCCTCGCGCTCCGTGGACCGGCCACACTTGTAGGGGGAGCTGGGTGTGCGGATCATGACGCCTTCGTAGCCCTCGGCCACGCAGCGCTCCTCATAGGCCATGAGGTCATCCAGCGAATGCATCTCCTCGGGCAGCACTTTATCGACGTGCGCGTAATCAGGCAGCCGCGCCAGTTCCTGCATGCGGCAGGCATAAGGCACGTCGATGCCATCACTCACATAGTCGAAGACGGCGAAGGTGAAGTCGGGTTCACCGCTCTCGCGGCCCACATGCCCGGCGGTTTCATTGAACGTGGTGCCTTTGACGATCAACTCGCCATCCAGCCCATCGGGCAGGTTGGTTTCGATCCACTCGCGAATGAAGCGGTTGGACACCGGCTTGAAGCTGCGGGTCAGGGCGCGGCCGTTGAGCTTGAGGCAACGAATGCCATCGAGCTTGGGAGTGGCCAGCAGCGGGAAGCTGAGGGCATGGAGACGCTCGCATTTGTCGGCGAGCATGGGTTTGGTGATGGGGGATGCGGCGGTGGTGGTGTTCATGGCTTGGAGTGCCCATGTGGGCATCCTGAGGGCCTCGTCACCGTGGCTGCGTGTGTCGCACCGATTTGATCACCATTTTACAGGCTCAAAAATACCGGCTCACCTGCATGCACAAAACCAGCCTCTTGGTTGCGCATGGGAAGCGTTTAGAGAGCACGAAGGGGCCACAAGGTATGAGAGTATGCCGACCCCCGACATGCACTTGTTGCGACCATCAGCGCATGTTGTTGCGACCATCAGGTCAGCCTTCAATCAAGTGATCAAACAACCCCGGCTGCAACGGCTCCAGCGCCGCCTGCTCCGCTTTGAAGAAATCCGCCTTGGTCTTGCCGCGCTTCTTGCCCTCGCGCGTGTGGCAGTCATACGCATATTCAGGAATGGCAACGTAGTCACCGCTGCTGCGCAACTCCAGCGCCAGCGTGTCAGGGTCAAGACCTGCGCTCTGATCATAAACGTAGTTTTGCAGATGATCGGGATCGCGGCTCTTTTTCGATAAGCACAGCAGAATGATCGCCTTGCTGATGAAGATGCGGCCCTTCGCCTGTTTGGGCGGGATGCCGTCATTGATGACGAGGTAGCTGTCATGCAGCGCTTTCACCTCCTGCGTGAGGATACCCCAGCAGTCCTCCGCGCTGATGGTGAGCAGGCGCTTCCACACATACTTGCCAAAGCCGCTCTGCCACAGCTCCAGCGCCCAATATCCGGCTAATGCAGCATCACCCCGACGGATGGCCTTCTGCATGGCAGAAGATACTTCGCTGAAGTTGTAGCTGCGAATCGTGCGCAATTGCATGGGGTTGGCGGGAAAGAGGTCTGGCAGGTCCATGGAAGGTGCCCTCGTCACCGTGACTTTGGGAATCCATCCGTTTGCATCACCAAATGATGCCGTGAGGTTTGAGTAGGTCGCAGGGTTTGGAAGGTGCCGTGGGGTGCCTGCGTAATATTGACGGCACTCCGCTTTTTGCGTAGTCCTGCCGCATGCCCATGAAACTGCCCAAAGGGGTGACTCCCCGTAAATTCGCCCGTGCTCTCCAGGAGTGGCGTGAACGCAAGGGATTCAGCCAGCGTGATGCGGCTGAGTTCCTCGGCATCAGCAAACGCACACTGGAGAACTGGGAGCAGGAGCGGGCTACGCCGCGAGGCTATGCTATCCAAATGCTCTTAAAGTTGATTAGTCCGGTGCAGGCCAAGCCGAGCAGGCGATCCATTCAGCAGCGGAAATCGTGAACCTTGTTGCGCAACGAGGATGCGCTCAAGCCGTTGTCCTTGGCTGAACACCAAAACGAGCCGCCAGAGCGCTCATCACGGCTGCGGGGTCAAACAGATGCAGCCGGGGGCTCGGCGCAAGGTAGGGGATAAACCGCTGCGCCACCCAGGTGTCGATCGTGCGGCTGCTCACGCCGAGCAACAGGGAGAGCGGCTTCTTTTTCAGCAGTGTAACAGGAGATGGATGTGGTTGGTTCATGCAGAGATTCGCATGTCAACGAGGGGTCTCCGGCAGGATGCCAAACCACTTGTCAGCTTCGTCCTTCGTCACCAGTTCGCGGTAGTGCTTGAAGATAATCGTCGGTGAGTTCCCCGCCTCCAGAGCCACCTGCGCGGCGCTCTGCACCACGGCGATGCGGTAACTGATGTAGGAGTGACGCAACGCGTTGTGCGGCCACGGCAGGCCCAGGCTCTTCGCCAGTCGCCGCGCCTGCAAAAAGACCCCTGCATCCGGCACAACAGGGCCATGCATGTCGATCTTCGCCAGCCAGCCGGCGAGATTGTCGCTGATCGGCACAATGCGACGTGAAGCCGTCTTCGCCTGCCCGGCACGCAGTTCAATGATCTTACGCCCCAGATCCACCGCGCTCCAGTTCAGCCGGGCGATTTCAGCCCCGCGCAGCCCTGCAAACCCGCCAATGGCAAGCACGGGGATCAGCTCGGCAGTCGCCGCGCTCATGAGTTGCGCCATCTGCTCGGGGGTGAAAATGCCGACATCCGTGTCCGCCTGTTTGCCGCGCTTGAGCGCTTCCGCCACCGTGGCCTCATTCTTGGGCAAATAGCCGCGTCGTTTGGCAAAGGCGAACAGCTCCTTCACGCGCTTGAGCCAGTTGTTGCGGGTGACCATCGAATGACCACCACGCCGCAACCAGCCTTCGATCATGGCTCCCGTCACTTGGGTGATCTCACCAGGAAAAGATTTGGCAAACTGGCGCAGATTTCCGTCCAGCAGCTTGAGATAGTGCGCATTGATGCGGTCCTGCTGCTTGTGTTGGATAAGTTCGTCCACCACCCGAGGAACCAAAATGCCAGGCTCGTAACTGCGCGATCTAGTCACGAAATCCTCCACCGCCAGCAACAGTGGCACTGCTCCGAGCCTGCGGCGGCATTGGAGGTATTCTTCGACGACCGCCACCAACGGCAGGCCGAGCGGACTGAGCAGGTCCTGAACGGCACGCAGATTTTCCCGGTCTTGGGGGCGCAGGTCATTCTCGCTGCTCAGGCCGCGCTGGATATTCAAGGCCGCCATGCGGGCTTCTTCCTTGGCGGCATCCAGACTGCCAAATGTGCGCCGTTCGCGTCGCCCGTTCATGTAATAGGCGATGGTGAACCTGGAGCTTCCTCGTGAACTGCCCCGGTAGATTGGAATCGCCGCTGAGCCTTGCTTGACCACTGCCACTGGTCTGCCCTTGGCCCGAGAGGTTCGGGCCGGAGTTGTCATACTTTTGTCATGCATATCCTCGGTTGGGGTGTCAACCGAGACTCCCTGAACAGCATGGGAACCTGATAGAATAAGGGCTCCAAGGCGATTTGATGCCTTGTCCCCGTTGTCGCTTTCGGAAGGCCGTTGGGCTTGATGGGAGGCGTGAAATGGGACGTAGGTTGGGTGTGTGCTGCGTCGAGGGCAGGGCAACATCCCAGACTCGCTTCGCAGCACCGCCCGACGGTTTGGGCGTGGGTGGCCTTTGCGTGAGCGTCAAGCAGACGGGCGGGCTTGCGCCACACCCATCCTACTTGATGACTGGCAGCAGCACGCGTGAGGCGTGCGCTTTTTCGTGGAGAATTGTGTGCGTGCCGGGTTTGGTTTCCTTCATCCAATCGACGGTTTGCGGGCCGCCGGTTTGATTGTTGGGCTCGTAGAGCGGTGCGCCGGTGCTGGCGACGGTGACGCGGAGGCGGTGGCCTTGATTGAGAATGATGCTGGTCCAGCCGATGTGCCATTTGAGCTTCGCAGGCTCGCCGGGCTTGAGCAGCGCCTGATGATCGAAACCTTCGCGATAACGGGCACGCAGTGGGTAATCCATGAGCACGATGCTGCGGCCGTCGGGATAGACATCGGAGACGCGGAGGATGAAATCGGTGTCAGTGACGGTGGACTTGACCCACAGCTCGGCCTCGATCTCGCCGGTGATTTCGAGCGGTTTCGCCAGCGGCTCGGTGGTCCAGGTGCGCACGTCTGGTTGTTTCTCGAAGGACTGGCCATCTTTCGCGCCGAGGAAGCCGCGACCGGGCATTTCCATCGGCTTGAGCGGATCGCAGTCGTAACTGGTGCTGCTGGCGACTGCGGTGGGCGCGGCGGATTTCAATACCGCGCCGTCGTGGAGGTAGAAGCTGGTTTTTTCGACCTGCGGCGGCCAGTTGGCGGCTTCGCGCCAGACATTGCCAGGCGCGTTCGCCTCGCCAACGGCACCCATGACGTAGTAGCGGACGGCGGGCTCTGTTTCGATGCCGTTGTCGCTGCCTTTGAGCCAGTGATCGAACCAACGCGCCATGTGCTCGACCTCAGGCCACGTGGCGTTGTCGGGATAGACGAGTTCGGCGACTTTGCTGCCTTTGTTGAGGCGGCCATGCAGCCAGGGGCCAAGCAGAAGCTGCTGCGGTGCGTTGGGTTTGCGGCCGATGAAGCTCTGCACGCTGCCCTGCACCATGAAGTCATACCAACTGCCAATGGTGAAGCACGGGACGTTCATCTTCGCGAAATGCAGCGTGCAGTCCTCGGCACGCCAGTAGTCGTCATAGTCGGGATGCTGGTCCCACTCGCGCAGCAGGGCGGCGTTGTCCTCGGGGTTGCGGCAGTTCGTGCCGAAGTCGGCGAAGCGGCCCGGACGCGTGACGCCGCCGATGCGGTAGCCTTCGTGAAACAGGCTCAAGCCGGTATCGACCATGTACTGGCAGGTGAGATGCGGTGGCTGTGTGACAGCGAGGAAGTTCTGCGCAAAGCCGCCCTGCGAGCTGCCGAAGCTGCCGACCTTGCCCGTGCTCCATGACTGCGTGGCGAGCCATTCGCAGGTGTCGTAGCCGTCTTTCAGCTCGCCCCAAGCGAGAGCGCGATAACCGACGTATTGGCCCTCGCTGAGCTGCGAGCCACGAAAGTTCACCATTGCCACCGCATAACCACGGCGGGCGAGATCGGCGGAGTTTTTGCGCGTTCCGGCACTGGTGAGTCCGGCGTAGCGCTGCTCGAAGACGACGGGCCATTTGCCATCGCCTTCAGGAAGATAGAGATAGGCGGAGAGCTTCACGCCATCGCGCATCGGGATCATCACATGCTGCTCACGAACGCCTGGGACATCGAGTTTGGGCAACTCCTGGGCGGATATGATCGAGGCGATGCTGAAGAGCAGGAGCGTGGATTTCATCCACCTGATACGTGCGCGTCAGCGCACATCCATCGGGTGTTCAATTCCGGTTCAGCAGCTTCTTCACCTCGGCTTCGGTGTAGGCGCTCTTCTTGTTGCCAAGGTCATTGTAGTTTTCAATGATGCTTGGCGCTTTGCCGATGCTCTGAGAGCGTGTGAGAGCGGAGTCTGTTTTGAAAATGTCACGGGAGCCATTGAAGGCGGCGGCGCCCTCGCGGGACTGCATGCTGCCAAACCGAGATTGATTCGTCTTGAATCCGTTCAGGCCTGAAGGCGTCTTGTCTCCCAGCGCATACGTTTGGTCCATGCCCGGCGCCTTGGATTTGCCGAACCAGCTTTGACTAGTCTTGAACTGCTTCTGCCCGGCGTAAGAGTTCCCGCCGGAGAAGCTTTTGGAGTGATGTGTCTGCTTCTGAAAGTGGGTTCCGGCGCTGCCTTTGAGGCCATTGGAGCCCGTGAGGTATTTTTCGAACTGGCTGCGCCGCTTGTCGTCCGGCTTGAGCATGGCGCGCTGTTCGAGCTTCATGTCCGCCAAGTCGGTCTTTTTTTTCTTCGGGCTGGAGCACTGGCACAGGACCACGCCTGCGCTGAGGCAGATCAGGAGTCGCACGGACTGGTTCATGGCTGGGTGGTGGGTTTGGCGGTCGCGTGACGGGTGAGAAAGAGAATCTCCTGCTTCACCGCACCGGGCAGATGGAACTTTGGCAGCTCCGTCTCGATGCCAGCCAGTCTGCCCCAGCTTTGATAGAGTTCAAAGACCAGTTTCGCCGCCTCGTTCGGCACCACCCAGTTCTGGCGGATGAGAAAGGCCTCCGCGGCATCGAATTCACGCTGGCGCATGAGAAAACGTGCATACGCGGCGAACAACTCGGGCTGCAAGGCGGCGGTGCCTTCGAGACGCTGCAAGGCGGCATCAAACAGCTCGTGGGCGAGTCCCGCGTGGCCGGTGTCCTCAAACGCACGCGCCCATTCGAGGGTCTGCACCCCACCGGGGAAGGACAGGCGCAGTGTTTCGCTGAAAAGCTCCTGCACCGCCGCCGCATCATTCAAAGCATGCGCCACGCGCACGGCCAGCGGCAGCTTGCGGCCCTGCTCGCGCAAGGTGGGAATGCCCGCCACGATTTCACACGCATCCCAGGCCCACGACGCACGTCCTGCCTGCAGCATGGCCTCGGCGCTCAACTCGATGCAGGGCCGATCTTTTTCCTCGGCCTTCTGCCAGGCGGTGATGAAATCAGCCTGCGCTTCCTCGGGCAGCTTGGTGGCAAAGGCGCTCAAAGCCAGCGCCGCCAGCGGGCGGTCGGCACCCGCGCGTGCTTCGGTGCGCAACACCGCCATCCAGCCTGCGGCCAGCCTGCCGGCCGCAAGTTCCTTCAGCCATTGCTGCATGCCTTTGAGCGTGTCC
Organism: Prosthecobacter sp.; assembly: GCF_046154365.1. Classification (GTDB taxonomy): domain Bacteria; phylum Verrucomicrobiota; class Verrucomicrobiia; order Verrucomicrobiales; family Verrucomicrobiaceae; genus Prosthecobacter. The sequence goes on along the minus strand of NZ_JBJXFV010000068.1, from coordinate 42,953 downwards.
AGATCCCGCGTCGTCACGCGAAACAACGTGGCAATCTGCACGCGTCCACGCTCCGGCGTCCAGTTCGCATCCGTCACCAGCACCTTGAGCTGCTCCAGCCGCAACGTGAAGCGTTCATGATCGCCCTTGAGCGTGCGCTCCGCCTGCGTGAGCAAGTTAAGCGCCTCTGCGGACCGGTCGTGCGTGCGCAAGCCGGCCGCCAGCGCCACCACACAGGGCAGCGATTTGCGTTCGACGCACAGCGTCATCAGCTCACGCACGTCATTCCAGTCGCCTGCGGTCGTGGCGATCTGGCAGCGCAGCTTCAGCACGTCCTGCGCCGCAGGGTCCAGCGGTTCCGCCAGCGGCACTTCACGCAGCAGCTTCGACGCAGCCTGGGATTGCGCGAGACGCTGCAGAATCTGCCCGCGATGCAAACTCGCCTCCACATCCAGATCGGTGCCAGCCTGATCGTTCGCGACGTAGGCGGCATGCAGGCGGTCCCACGCGGAGAGCGCCGCTTTGAAATCCTCCATGCGCTCCAGCAGCAGCCCGAGTTCACGCAGATACGAGATCTCATGCGGGCGGCGGCGCTCCAGCACCTGCGAGAACTGCTCGCGGAAGCCGCATCGGCGCAGTTCATCCACATTGAAATCGCGTGCGAGGAACATCGCATGCTTTTCCCGCAGCGTGTCATCCCCCAGCGCCGGCGGCTTGAGCGGTGGCTCGGCCAGCAGCAGTTGCAGTGCAAAACTCATGCCCGGCTCGATCTCCATCGCATTCTCGCACACGCGCAGCAGCCACTGCGCATACTCGGGATTCGACGGCGCACGCGCCGGGAGTTGGCGATAGACGCTGATCGCCTCACGCGCCATGCCGACTGTCTCCAGCCGGCTGCCGAGATTTCCCAGCGTGTCCACCGAATGCTCCGTGCGCAGATCCACCGCGGCCAGATGCTCGCGGATCAGCCGCAGCCGCGTCGGGTAATCCGCACCGCGCAGTCTGCCGAGCAGCTCATTGATGCGCCATTCACCAAACTCCGAGTCGGAACGCGGTCCCAGCATCGTCGCGCCCGAATGTGCGGCGAGGGTGGCATTCGCACCCTTCACCACGTTGCCGAGGCCCTGCTGCACCATCAGCGCTTCAATCTCCTGCGTTTCTTCCCACAGGCTGCGCAGATGCAGCGGTTCATCATAACGCGACGAACCTTGCGGGATCAAACTGCCCTTGGTCTCAGCCATGTCACGTTGCGCTAGGAACGGCCCCGACAAAAAACGCCCCAGCGTCTCTGCACCCTGGTGTTCCGCACCCGCCAGACCCGCTACCGTTGCTTTACGGATCGAGGTCATTGCCGAAGGCTGTGTGCGTTGCAGTCGCCGCCATGCCATGCGCAGCGCCTCCTCGCGCTGCTGCTCGGACTCCGCCATCCGGCTCAGCAACGTCAGGCTCAGCAGAAACGGATCATAACTCATGCGATAGTTCTCCGCCGCCACGGGTCCGCGCACCGCCGTATTGAGATACTGCCGTGCCAGATCCCAGCGCTCCGCACTTTCCGCGATGCGGGCGAGAAACTGCGAGTAGCCCATCTCATTTTCCGGCGAATTGCGCGGCAAACACCCACCCAGGGCCAGCGCCTCGTCGTAGCGCTGCTTGTCCGCCAGCTTGCGCGTAAGATCGATGACCGCAGCGATGCGCAGCACACGCGAATCTCCCAGCAGTTGCAGATCCTCCGGGTGGTAGCGAAAGCCCGGCACATCCGCCAGCATCGAAACGCAGGCCTGCAGCAGTTCCGCGCGTGCTTTCATCACCTGCGGTGCCCAGCCGTTCTCACCCGCCCACTGTGCCGCTGCCGCCATCCCACGACTGCGCAACGACAGCCACAGCAGGCAGAACTGCGCCTCCAGCGTGCTCGTGTCCGGCAAAATTTGGCGCAGCACCGTGCGAAACTCCCCTCCCGCATCCGCATAATAAAAGGCCCACAGTTTTTCCACATCGTTCGCCGTCGCATCGTCGCGCCACTGCTTGATCCATGCGTTCAAACCAGCGCCACCGCTTGCACGGTGCAGCTTTGCCAGTTCCTCAATCGCACGCAGCCGCACCAGCGCGGCATCCTCCGGCAATTCGGCAAATTCCGCTCGCGGTTGCCCCAGAAACGCACGCAGCGTGTCCAGTTCCTTGCGTTCCAGGCCCGGCGCGAGATCCAGCAGTGACACCAGATCACCCGTCGTCACCCCGCCGCCCGTGCGCCGCGTATCCGTCAGTGGTAGCGGCGCTCGCACGCCCTTCAGCGCATAAGCGCCCGCCTTAACCGGCGCGGCCAGCACCATACGCAGTTGCTTCTCCGCCTCTGCCACATCCGCAAAGCGCAGACACTTCAGCGCCAGCCGCAGCCGCGCCCGGCCATCCCACGCCCGCACGCGTGACATTTGCTCATAGACACGCCGCTCCGCTTCATCCTGCCCCGTTGTTTGATAATACTTCGCCAGTTCCTCCAGCGCCGCCGCATCCTGCGCGAACCGGCTTTCCAAGCGCCGCCGCACGCGATCCGCCTCCGTGATCTGAAACGTCTGCTCCAGCAGTTCCACCAGCCGCCGCGACTCTGCCGCGACCTCCTTCGGTGGTGCCCCTGCCGCGATCTGTTTTTGAAAATAAATCGCCGACTTCACATCCGCCACCTTCAGCGCCGCATCACGCAGTTGATCCAGCGAAAACGGCGTGTCCGGCGCGGTGTAATACGCCTGCTTCATGCTCGCAAACGCCTTCACATGATCCCCGCCGCGTTCAAACACCTGCGCCAGCGCCTCGTGATAAAACCCATCGAACGGATGCCGCTGCACGCGCTCCAGCAGCGCACGCTCCAGCAGCTTCAGCCGATCGCGCGCCACGCTCGGTGCCAGTTCACCACCGCTCGCATCTGAAAACGTCAGCCGGTCGATGCAGCGCCGCAGCACCTCGCGCCGCCGCTTCACGTCCGTCTCACGTTCCATGATCTGCGCCTGCACCTCCACATGCTCCGCGATCTTGTGCTGCCGCAGCAGGATGTCCGCATAACTTTCCAGCAGCGGCAGCGCCGCCGACCCCTCCACACGTTTCACCGCCTGCTTCCAAAGATTGAGCGCATCCTCCACACGCCGTTGCAGAAAATAAATCTGCGTCAGCGCCGACAACAACTGCCCCGACTCCGGGAACTCGCGATACACCCGCTCCAGCACCTTTGCCGCCGCCACGCCCGGCGGCGGCAACGGCGTGTTGCTCTTCCAGCCGGGGCTGCTCGTCTCTGAATCCGCACGGCGTTCCGACTCCAGCAGCAACTCCGCCAGCCGCAGCGTGTAGCGCACCTTCCCTGCCGCATCACGTTCTGACAGCAGCCGCAACTGCCGCTCCACCAACGACAAATTCTCATCCGCCTGCGCCAGATCCAGTTTCAACTGCTCCACCACCAGCGACACCGGCCGCGCTTGCTTTGTCTCTGGATCAAACTCCAGCCGGCACAGCAAGGCATAGGCTTCATCGAACCGGTTCGTCCGCACCGCCCACCAACAACCGCGAAACCCGGCGGCTTGAGCTGCTTTCGATTTGAAATCGCCCTGCTGCGCCGCAGCGATCACTTGCAGTGCAAACTCCATCACCCGCTCCGGCAGCTTCTCACGCTTCGGGCCATCACCTTCATCGCTGGCAAAACCCGTGCCCGTAAACGCATCCGGCAGCTTGAACTCACCATTGGTGGCCGGCTTCGCCGTCGCTTTCGCATCGCCCATCAGGATTGATAGCAGCCGTTCATCCACATCCACCCGTTCCTCGTCCGTCGTGCTCGCATGCCAGGCTTTCTCCACCCATTCCGCCGCCTCTTCACTCTCCCCTTGTTCGGCGAGCAGCTCCGCCAACCGCAACCATCCATCACGGCCCGCACTTGGTTTCGACACCGCCTCACGCGCTAAAATGATCGCACTGTCGGTGTTGTTGCTCGCCGCGAGGAATGCCGCTGCATCACTCAGCCGCTTCTGCTGCTCCTCCGCCGTCGCCGCACCGCCTGTAAATTCACGCAGCAGCTTGTCCTCCGCCACCACATCGCGCCGCAGCCGGAAAAAACCCGCCAGATCAAACACCGCCTCCGCCTTCTGCGGATCGCGCTCCATCCGTGCGCGCAGAATCTTCTCGATCACCGCATCCAGCGCCCGCGTTTGCGCAAAGACGAGCACCTGCTTTTCCACCTCGGCGGTATGTTGCTGCTCCAGCAGCTTCATCAGCCGCTTCGTCGCACTGTCCGCATCGCCCCCACGCAGATCGGCCTCACAGCGCAGCAGCACGATGGCCGGAAGGTCGCTGCCATCACTCTTGAGTCGTTCATCCAGCAGTTTCGCTGCCTCCACCGCGCCTTCATGATCCAGCAGCGCCCGCACCAGCTCCCAGCGATAATCCTCCACCTGCGGCACCGCCCGCACCAGCTCACGCAGCCACCGCACCTGCTCATCCTGCTCCACCGTGATTGCAAAGAAACGCATCGCATTCAGCAGCGCTGGTTCTGAGGGCGGCGTGACCTCCGCCGCTGCCACCAGCACCTTTTGCAGCTCATCCAGCGCCCCAAATCGTTCATGCAGCCGCACCCGGCGACGGAAGAAGTCGAGATAACGACCATCCCGAAAATGCAGCAGCGCCAAACCGTCCTTCAGCGCCTGGTCCGCCTTCGCAAACTGGTCCGCGAGTTCATAAATACGCGCCAGGTCATAGAGCGCGTCCAGCTTGCGCTGCGGATCCTTCTGATCAGCCAGTTTGGCAAAGAAACTCGCCGCACGCTCCGCAAACCCGGCCTGGAGAAGCAACTGCGCCACCTGCCGTGCCAAAGCAAAATCCCCCGGCTGCAAACTCGCTGCCTGCTCCCACGCCGCCGCCGCTGCCACCGCCTTCCCGCTGCCAAACGAAAGATTCCCGATCTCAAGCCAGGTGCCAGCCGTGCTTTCGACCTCCGCCAGACGTTGCAACAACGCGATGGCCGCATCCGGTTGCTTCATCTCCACCGCCAGGTCCGCCCGGCTGCGCAAGGCGAACCCGTTCTTCGCCTCCGCCTTCAGCACCTCGTCATATTTCGCGACCGCCGCTGCCAGATCACCGCTGCGCCGCAGCAGATGCCCATGCACCAGCAACACCGACGAGTGCTTCGAACTCGCCGCCTGCTGCGAGACATTCTCCACCAGCAGCTTCGTCGCCTCATGCTTCTCATACAACGCCCACAGCAGATCCAGCACCCGCCCATACTCCGGCTGCTGCACCAGCAGTGAAAGATACTCGTTCGCCAGCCGCGTCTCACGCTCCGACCACGCCTTGGCCGTCGTCTGCGCCGGGCAGTTCAGCACCAATGCCAGCGCCAGCGTCCCCATCAGACGCCTGAATCGAAACCAATGACCTGTAGTGCCCGGCATAAACTTCCATCCTGATCCTAAACGTCTTTGCCAGCAACGCCAAGGGGCAAGGTTTGTCGTGCGCTGGAAAGACCTTCAGGTCTGGGAAGCACTGCCACATGCGGAGTGGGCGAAGAACAAGACGAAGCTGGCGAAGAAGTGACGGTCGCAGAGATGCTGCGGCAATGGTCACATATCCCACCCCAAGATTCCGCGATTGACTGCCGTCTAGTCATCGCCATCTCCATAACCGTGCTGATCAGTCTCCATCATGTCCTCTTTCTGCTGCTGCCCATCGCGCTGACTGCGCGCATGGTCATCAAGCCGCGTCCAGTCGCCCTGGATGTGGCGCAGGGCGTGATGCGGTTCTGCCTGGGTTTTGGCAAATGGGTGCTGCTGGTCGATCCGCTGTGGCATCTCTCCACCATCGTTCTACGCGGTGGGCCAGACAGTCTGAGCACGAGCGTGGCGTGGATGGGGTTTCTGGCGCTGCTGCTGAGCCTGCATTTTTTCTTCACCGCCGCAGGCGACCTTCTCGCCGGCCTCGGCGGTATGCTGGGCTTTGCGGTGCCTGACAAGATTCAGGATGCGCTCACGCTGCAACGCCTCACTCAGGGGAAGCTCATTCGACTGTTGGTGGTGTTGCTGGTGATGACCGTGCTCGGAGTGCTGCTGCAAACGCTGTCGTTGGGTGACACTTGGTTGCACTTGGAGGCCATGTTTGCGTCTCCAGCCAGAACGATTGCCACGGTGTTTCAACAAGCGCGGGTATGGACGGATTATCACGCGGTCACGATGTTTGCCGCGCTGGCCTGTCTCATCGGCCTGCCGCATTCACGCGATTTTCTGCGCGTTCCAGCGCCCTGGAAGGGAACGATTTGTTTGAGCGTGTTTCTACTGGCGGTGGTGATGCTGTGGACCCACGCCGCACCGATGTCATGAAGCCGACCCCACCCAAAATTGATCCCGCCAAGCGCACGTTCGTGCCGCCCGAGCCGGAATTTGGCCTCAAGGCGGCGCGGAACATCGTGCGGGTGTTTGTGTGCCTGCTGGTGGTGCCGCTGGTGTTTGAGATCGCGGCATGGTTCACCGCCGCGAAGATAAATCTGGCCGCCGCATGGATGCGCAGCGGCATGCAGTGGGTGCTGACGCATGCGTTGCATGAGGGCAATCGTGCCGTCTATCTCGGACGTGAAGGCTGGTTGTTTGATCAGCGTGAACTGGACCGGCTGGTGCAGGCAAAACGCGATGGCAACGACGTGCATGCCGGATTGATCAAGCTGGCGGGACAATTGAAGACGCAGGAGACACAACTGCTCGTGATCGCGGTTCCGGGCCGGGCAGGACTTTATCCCGAGCAGATTCGGCCGGGCACTTATACCGGCGCGGTGCGTTTGGGCCACGAAACCGCCAAGCTGGATGAACTGAAAGCGGCGGGCATTGATGTGATGGACATGACCGATGCCTTGTGGGAGTTCCGCGACAAGGAACAGATCTTTTTTGTTCAAGACAGCCACTGGACGCCTGAAGCGATGAAAGCGGTCGCGCTGGCGGTGAACAAGCATGTGCGGGAAAAATTCCCGCGCCTGGGGAGCACTGAGACACCGATCATCCAAGCCACCATTCTGGAACACACGGATGCTGGCGATCTGGCACGCGAACTTGATCCTTTGAATGCCTCGAATCTGCTGGACGATGAAGAAGCGAACCTGATTTCGATTCAAGGCATCGAATCGAGCGCCAAGTCGCCGGTTGTCCTGCACGGTGGTGAATTGATGCGCGTGTTTGATGATGCAAAACTCAGCTTCAGCGGTGGCAAGCAGCCACATGCCGGGTTTGCCACGCAGCTTGGCACCTTGCTGGGCCGACCGCTGGATGTGCGCGGGCTGCCGCAGGCCGGTGAAGCCTACGAAGACAAAAAACTCGTCATCTGCCTGCTGCCGATGGCCGAACTGGTGCCATAGTCTGCGTTTCTCATGCTGAGACTGCTTCTCCATTTCTTTTTCGGCGGCGTGTTTGTCTATGCGGGCATTCTGAAGGTCGCGGACCCAATGTCGTTCCTCGATGATGTGCGCAGCTTTGACCTCATTGGCGATCCGTTTGCCGCATGGCTGGCGATGGGGCTGCCGTGGCTGGAAATCTTTGCCGGACTGGCGGTGATGAGCGGCTTTCTGCGTTCTGGCGGCATGCTGATCCTGAATGCATCGCTGCTGATCTTTCTGGGCGCGATCATCCTCTCCTGGTGGCGCGGCATCGACATCCGCTGCGGTTGTTTTGGCCACTCCGACGCGACCTCGAACTACCGCGACCTGATCCTGCGTGATCTGCTGCTGCTGGCGACAGGCATCGTGTTGGTGTGGCATGGCAGGCCCAAACTCAAATCATGAGCGTCGAAACCAAATATCACTTCGCCTCCGACAACACGTCCGGCATCTGTCCTGAAGCGTGGCAAGGTCTTGAAGAAGCGAATGCGGGCTACCAGCCGTCTTACGGTGCCGATGCGATCACGGCGGCGGCGTGCGAGACGTTCCGGCAGTTTTTCGAGACCGACTGCGATGTGTATTTCGTCTTCAATGGCACGGCGGCGAATTCGCTCTCGCTCGCGACGCTGTGTCAGAGCTATCACAGCATCATCACAGCCCAGGAGGCGCATGTGGAGACGGACGAGTGCGGTGCGCCGGAGTTTTTCAGCCACGGGTCAAAAATCCTGCTCGCCCGCAGTCCGCTGGGCAAACTGGACCCCGCCGATGTCGAACGTCTGGCGACGAGCCGCAACGACGTGCATTTCCCGAAGCCGAGGGCGCTGAGCATCAGCCAGAGCACGGAACTGGGTACGGTATATCGCCCCGGCGAGGTGAAAGGACTCGGCGCACTCGCCAAACAGCACGGTCTCGCGATCCACATGGACGGCGCACGGTTTTTCAATGCGCTGACCGGTTTGAACTGCGCCCCAGCGGACATCACCTGGCGTGCCGGGGTCGATGTCCTATGCTGCGGCGGCACGAAGCTGGGCATGGCGGTCACGGAGGCCGTGGTGTTCTTCAACAAGGAGCTGTCGCAGGAGTTCGCCTACCGCTGCAAGCAGGCCGGGCAGCTTTGTTCCAAGATGCGCTTCATTTCCGCGCAGTGGCTGCGCATCCTCCGTGATGAAACGTGGAAGCGGCATGCGCAGAACGGCAACACGCTGGCAAAGCGCCTCGCTGATGCGCTCGGTCATCTGCCCGGCGTGCAGATTTTGTATCCGGTGGATGCGAACGCGGTCTTTGCCAAACTGCCGGAGAAGATGAAGGACGGCCTCAAGGAACGTGGCTGGATTTTCTACAGCTTCATCGGCGGCGGCTCGCGTCTGATGTGCTCGTGGCGCACTCAGGAAGCTGATGTCGATGCCTTCGTGGACGATGCGGCACGATTTGCCTGAAATCGTGCCAAATACACGTTGAATCGTGCCATAATCACGCCACTATCGTGCCACCCATGAGTGACACCAAGCTGAATCGTGCCATTACCGATGCCCCACACGGCATCGGGATTGATGCGCTCGTGCAGAAGCTCGGCAAGGAAGCTTCACGCCGCACTTTGCTGCGCCGACTCGAAGAAATGGTGGGTCGAGGCGAGATCGAGCGCATCGGCAAAGCAAGGGCGACGAAGTATCATGCCATCAAGAAAGCTACGGCAAATCTGCCACGCCGCGAGATGCGGCACGAAATGCCGGAGCGTGAATCCATGGTCGTGCGCGAGGATACGCCGACTCATGAGCCAGCGGGCAGTGATGCCACGCTGCGTGAACTGCGGGATGTGTTCCGTGAGCACTACTCGCTGCGCAAGCCGGTGGGGTATCGCCGCGAATTCCTCGATGCGTATGTGCCGAATGAGACGGCGTATTTGCCAGCCAGTCTGTGCGAGCATTTGCGTGCGAAAGGTCAGTCGGCACAGATGGCGGAGCTGCCGCCAGGGACATACGCACGGCAGGTGCTCGACCGGCTCATCATCGATCTCAGTTGGAACTCCAGCCGCCTCGAAGGCAGCACCTACTCGCTGCTGGAGACGGATTTCCTGCTCCAGCAGGGACATAGCGACGATCCCATGCGCCACAAGGAGGCGCGGATGATCCTCAATCACAAAGCAGCCATCGAGTTCCTCGTGGATTCACCAGATGCTCTGGGTTTCAACCGCTACACCTTCCTGAACCTGCACTCCGTCCTCACCGAAGGGCTGCTGAAGAACTGGAAGGCTGAAGGAGCGCTGCGCACCTGCCCGGTGGGCATCGGCGGAAGTGTGTTTCATCCGACGAGCAACCCCGCCGTGATCGAGGAGTGCTTTGATCTAATCCTGCAAAAGGCCGCAGCGATCCGTGATCCGCTGGAGTGCTGCTTTTTTCTCATGGTGCAGATGCCGTATCTGCAACCCTTTGAGGACGGCAACAAGCGCACCTCGCGTCTAGCAGCAAACATCCCGCTGATACGTGCGAACATGTCGCCGCTGTCGTTTGTCAGCGTCCCGGTGCAGGATTACACGACCGGCGTCCTCGGCGTGTACGAGCTGAACCGCATCGAACTGCTACGCGAGGTCTTTGTGCATGCGTATGAGCAGTCCGCGTCCCGTTACGCGGCCATCCGCGATGAACTGGGCGAGCCTGAACCGATCTTGCTGCGTTACCGCAACGAGATCGCGGACTTCATTCGCGAGGTGGTGGTGAAGCGGTTGGGCAAGCTGGACGCCGCCGCACTGCTGCGCCGCTGGGCCGGACAAAACATCACCGCGAGCGAGCGGGCAAGGTTCATTGAGGTGGTCGAGGAGCGGCTGCTGTCGCTCAGCGAAGGCAGCATCGTGCGCGTGCGCGTGCGGCCGTCCGAGTTTGAGGCATGGTGGCCCGTATGGAACGAGGTGCGTCCGAAGTGACTCACACGCCTTCGGGCACACCATCAGCAGCGGCTTTTTCATCGGCGACGCTGGAAAGGCGCTTGAAGTGCAACTGCAGCACGCGGCGCAGGTCGGCTTTCGTGGTGGTTACTTCGTAGTCTTCAATGGTCACTTTTTCGCCAACCTTGGGCAGATGGCCGAGGAGGTGCGTGACGTAGCCGCCAACGGTGGTGACTTCATCGCTTTCGAGGTCGATGCCGGTCTGGTCGGCGAGTTCGTAGAGGTTGTAGGTGCCTTCGACGGTGAACTCGTTCTCGTTGATGCGGCGGAACTCACTGACGTCGTGATCAAACTCGTCCTGGATGTCGCCGACGATTTCTTCGAGCACGTTGTCGAGCGTGACGACGCCGACAGCGCCGCCGAATTCATCGACGGCAAGGGCGACGTGGACGTGCTTGTCGAGGAAGAAGCGCAGCAGCTTGTCGATGGGCATCATCTCCGGCACCATGTGCAGCTCGCGTTTGATTTTGCGCAGGTCGGGCTGCGGTTTGCCGATGAGACCGAGGAGGTCCTTGATGTGGATGATGCCGATGGAGTGGTCGAGATGGCCTTCGACGAGCGGGTAGCGCGTGTGCTTGGAGTCGATGGCGACCTTGAGATTGACCTCGAAGGTCTCGTCGGCATCAAGCGAGATGACCTGGTTGCGCGGCGTCATCACATCGCGGACGCAGCGGTCGTTGAGGGCGAGAGCGTTGAGCAGGATGTCCTTCTCGGTTTCCGTCACTTCCTTCGATTTCTGGCTCTCGGCGACGATGTGGCGCAGCTCTTCTTCGGAGTGGGCCAGTTCGCCTTCGGAGACTGGATCGATGCGGAACAAGACCTTCAACGCGAGGTTGGAGGATACGTTAAGCAGCACGATCGCCGGCTTGAAGATGATGTAGAAGATATGCAACGGGCGGGCGATGAGCAGCGCGGTGGCGAGCGATTTGCGAATGGCGAGCACCTTGGGCGTCTGTTCACCAAGCACGACGTGCAGGTAGGTGACGACGGCAAATGCGAGCGTGATGGAGACGCCTTTGATCCAGACTTCGTTCACGACTCCAAGCTTGAACATGAGTGGCTGAATGACGGCGGCCACATAAGGCTCACCCGCCATGCCGAGCGCAATGCTGGCCAGAGTGATGCCGAGCTGACTGGCGGAGAGATAGGCGTCCAGATTGCGCGTGACGTGCTGGGCGAACTTCGCGCCGGGCGTGCCGTCGTCGATTTCGGCCTGGAGCTGGCTGTCGCGCACTTTGACGATGGCGAACTCGGCGGCGACGAAGAAGGCGTTCAGCAAAACGATGCCCAGCACGATGCACGACTGCCAGAACAGATCGGTGGCGGTGAAATTCCACTCATGCGCGAGTTCGGCAGAGGCGTTGGCTAAAAGATGAGTCATCAGAATCGGTTCAGGGGCCGCAGGGCGGCATGCTCACAGCTTCTCGTAGTTACCATCGCAACGTTTTTCGAGGATGGTGAAGCCAGCAGCTTTGGCGTCGGAGACGGACAGCGGCTTGGTGAGCTTGGGGGTGTTGAAACCAGAGACAAGTTTCTTCACCGGCTGTTTGCACAGCGGGCAGACTTCGAGCGCGGGTCTGCTCATCGGACGGCGCAAGTCAAAGCCCCTGCGGCAAGCAGGGCAGCCTGTTTCAGCGTCTGCCGCGATGTAGGAGTAGGTCGGCATCAAATGGATGACTGCCCCTCTTCTCCATGCAGCCGGAGATCAAACGTCCCGGCTGCAAGTTCGGACGGGAATGCTACCAACTGGACTTCGTCACCCCGGGGATCATGCCCTGGGAGGCGAGTTCACGGAAGGTCATACGGGACATCTGGAAGCGGCGGATGAACGCGCGACGACGACCGGTGACACGGCAGCGGTTGATGAGACGCGTCGGGCTTGCATCACGGGGAAGCATGGTGAGGCCGACAAAGTCGCCCTTCGCCTTGAGTTCAGCGCGCAGCTTTGCGTACTTTTCGACGGTTTTACGTTTGCGCTTGTCGCGCTCGAGCCAGCATGTTTTTGCCATAGGGGCGCGCATTCTGGCCTGCGGTCTTGTTTTCGCAAGGAGAAATTTTCACTGGCAGTCGTGAAGTTTCAGGCTAGATGACCGGCCCTATGGTCATCTTTTACGGCATGTGCATCGCAGTCGGGTTCCTTCTTTGCGGAGTGGTGGTGTTCACCTACCTCGTGAAGGGCTGATCCGTCCACCGCGTTACTGATAGAGAAAGGTCGTCAGCGGACTGGTGGCGGCGGCTTCGTCGGCACTTTCGGTCAAACCGATCTCAAAGGCGCTGCGCCCGGCCTCCACGGCCATTTTGAAGGCCTGTGCCATGCGCACCGGGTCTGATGCCACGGCGATGGCCGTGTTCACCAGCACCGCGTCGGCACCGATTTCAAAGGCTTCTGCGGCATGGCTCGGCGCACCGATGCCTGCGTCCACCACGACTGGTACGGTGGCCTGGGTAATGATGATCTCGATCATCCGCCGTGTGATGATGCCCTGATGCGAGCCAATCGGCGATCCCAGCGGCATCACCGTGGCTGTGCCCACGTCCTGCAATCTGCGGGCCAACACGGGGTCGGCATTGATGTAGGGCAGCACGATGAACCCTTCCTTCACGAGGATTTCGGCCGCTTTGAGCGTCTCGATCGGGTCCGGCAGCAGGTAACGCGGATCAGGATGAATTTCGAGCTTCACCCAATTCGGCAAACCGGCCGCCACAGCCAGTCTGGCAAGGCGCACGGCCTCCTCCGCATTCATCGCTCCACTTGTGTTCGGCAGCAGCAGGACGTTTTTTGGAATGAAATCGAGGATGTTGGCAAAGGGATCGCCTTTGCCCGTCAAATCCGCCCGCCGCAGCGCCACGGTCACGATTTCCGTTTCGGAAGCGATGATGGCATCACGCATCAGCTCGCCACTGGCAAATTTGCCCGTCCCCAGCATGAGGCGGGAGTGGAACTGACGATTGGCGATAGTGAGGGGCTGATTGGGCATTTCAGGAGAAATCAAACTTGGCGGAGGCGGCGACGAATATGTTTGGGATCGCGGCGATGATCCAGAACAGCACGAACATGCACGCCGTCCAGTTCCAGTGTGTAATAGATCATGTAATAGGGGAAATCGCCATCCACGACAACTCGGTGAAACCTGCCTTGCAGCGGGTGGATTCCAGCCGTCACGCCAAGCTCCATTACCTTGGCCTCCAGAAAGTCAGTCACGCGGTCACCCAATCCGCCTTCCTGCTCGTCGTAGAACCGGGCCGCTTCGAGAATGTCTTCCTGCGCCGTGGGGCGCACATGCACCATCATGACGTCCTGCGCTCCCGATGAAGCTTTTCACGGATCTGGCGGAACGCCTCCTCTGCCGGAATCGCCCGGTCCTGGCCCTGCTGGGACAGGTGCTCTCGCTCCATAAGAATCTCCCAATGTGCCTCGGGGATGAACGCATCCCCGGCACCTGCGGCGATTTCCTCGCGAAAAGACTTCTGCTCCTCAGTTGAAAGGTTGCGAAACGTCTCGATCAAAGTCTGCACGGTGGGTGTCAGCGTGGCGGTCATGGGCGAAGCGTATGCCTTTTGTCCGCCAAATCAACTCAGCATCACCCGCTGCAGCAGCTCACTCGTCGGCGGCTGGATGCCGATGTAAAAGTCGCCAAACTCGCCATACTGCGTGGTCACTTCATCAAAGCGCATCTCATAGACGATGTTCTTGATCTGCACCATGTCGTGCGCAAACAGCGTCACACCCCACTCGTGACTGTCGAGACCGGTGGAGCCGCTGATAAGCTGGCGCACCTTGCCGGCGTATTTGCGGCCCGTCTTCGCATGACCGCCCATCAGTTCACGGCGTTTGGCAAAATCGTTCGCATACCAGTTCGCGCCCACGTTGCGGCGTTTGCTCATCGGATAGAAACAGAATACCTGCCAATCGGGCATGTTCGGGTAGAGGCGGTCGTTGAAATACTTCGTCATGTGGGTTTTCCACTCCGTCACACGCTTCTCAAATGCCTCGGTGCCCGGTGTGAGATTCTCGGCCTTCTCAATCTGCGCCTTGAACTCGTCCTCGCTCTGCGAGTACTCGGTCCATTCCGTCATCGACAGGTAGCTGTAGGCCGGCGTCAGCGCATCCGGGCCGAGGGCGAGGCTGAGCTGCTTCTCAAAGCGCTGCGAATCATGCAGGTCCGGTGTGAGCAGCATGAAGCCCAGCTCCGCCTTCGGCGACACCATCGCGAAGGCGAGCAACTGCGTGCCGGGGTGCTTGCGGATCGCCTCGATGGTCCGCGTGAAGTTCTCCCGCCGCTCCTGCCGCTCCTCCGGCAGCAACGCCGCCCAGTAGCCATGGTCGATGTTGAAAAACAAATGCTGCACGATCCAGCCTTCTTCGGAAATCAGCGGTTTCGATTCAGCAGGGCCGGTGGAGGTAGGGAAAGAGGTCGGGATGAGCATGGTTGGGCGATTGGGGGTTCCGTCCTCATACGCCGGAATGGCGCATGCTCAATGATCGAAAGTTGGCAACTGCTGCGCCTCGCGCTGGTATCCCCGACAGGAATCGAACCTGTATTTAGAGTTTAGGAAACCCTCGTTCTATCCATTGAACTACGGGGACAACGAACGCCCTGCCTTTTCACCGGATCGGGCCGCGATTCAACTTCGGATTGCAGGTTGCAACCTGCTGCAACATCTCCTTCCCTCCGGCGTTTCCGCCAGCCGCCTCCAACCCAGCCTCAACTTATGAACTCCAGCACGCTTTCACGTCGTCATTTCCTCTCCACCTCAGCCGGACTTGCGGCGGGTGCTTTCACCGGCCCGAATCTCCTGCTGAAAGGCCAAAATGCCGCCGGCAAGCGGCTGAACTTGGCGCAAATCGGTGCGAACGGCAAAGGCCTGGCCGATACGGGCATGGTAACGCTGAACCATAACATCGTGGCGATGGTCGATGTCGATTCCAAGCGCCTCGATGAAGCCGCGAAGAAGCGTGAGAAGCACCATCTCGATTCCAGTCAGGCTGCGCCGCCTGCGCCGAAGCTCTACCAGGACTTCCGCAAGATGTTCGACGAAATGGCCAAAGACATCGACGGCGTCATCGTCTCCACACCCGACCACACGCATTACCTCGCCGCGATGCATGCCATCAAGCACGGCAAGCACGTCTGTGTGCAGAAGCCGCTCTGCAATTACATCTCCGAGGTGCGTGACCTTCACCGGGCCGCGAAAGAGGCGAAAATTGTCACCCAAATGGGCAACCAGGGCCGCACGATGGACGGCCAGCGCATGGCAAAAGAATGGATCGAGCAGGGTGCCATCGGCACGCTCAAGGAAATCCGCCTGTGGACGAACCGCCCGATCTGGCCACAGGGACCGATCAAAAAGAAGCTCATCGAGTGCCCCTCGAACCTGAACTGGGATCTGTGGCTCTCCTGCGAACCCAGCGAGCCGTACTTCGAGTTCGATCTCGACGAAACCGCGTCCAAGAAAAACAAGCGCAGCCCCGGCCCGCATCACTTCAACTGGCGTGGCTGGTGGCAGTTCGGCTCCGGCGCGCTCGGCGACATGGGCTGCCACATCATGGACTCCACCTTCAGCATCCTCGGCCAGCTCATTCCTGAAAAAATCGACGCCGAAAGCGGCCCGATCAGCGATTTGAACGCCCCCACCTGGAGCAAGCTCGTGTATCACATGCCTGCCGGCAAACACGCCGCCATGACGGTTTCCTGGCATGATGGTGAGAAAGACGGCAAGCCCAACAAGCCCGAGCGTCATCCCGACATCCCCGAAGAAACCTTCAAGAAAGCCAGCAGCGGCATGATGTTCATCGGCACTGATGGCGTCATCTTTGAAGGCGATGCCTACTGCAAGAGCCCGATCATTTATCCGCTCGACAGGTACACCCAGGTCCGTCTCGACATGAAGGCGGGCAAGATCAAGCAAACTGAAACCCGCAGCGTCATGCCCGACAATCCGCAGGGCGAGTGGGCGCACCACATCGTCAACGGCGGCCTGCCCAGCTCGAACTTCGACTACTCCGCCCCGCTCACCGAGTTCGTGCTGCTCGGCAATCTTGCCATCCGTGCGCAGCAGACCGTGCAGTGGGACAAGGGGGCGATGAAGGTCACGAATGCAGAAGCGCCGAACAAGTTCATCACCCGTCCGTCGTATCGGGATGGGTGGAAGGTGTCTTGATGGCGCACCACTGACTTTACGCTGGCTGGCACTGATTCGGAACTGAAATTCATCAGTGTCAGTCAGTGCAAGTCAGTGGTTCAAGAATCCGGCTTCATCATCACAATCGCTCAGCCCCAATGGCCCGTCTTTGCACGGACGTGATGAACTGCACATCGAATGTCCGCTCCACCCCTGAGCCGGCATCTCGAATCAGCCGAGGTCTCCAACATGCACATCATCGTGCATTCCGACCAAGGCCATGACTCCTTCCTGCTCGAACCGCAGCTCTACACCCCGCACCTCTCTTTCACCCTCGACGGCCGCTGGAACAAAGGCTCCGTCGATCGTCCTGTGGCAGAGGTGGAGTGACGATTCGGACCGAGCCTACGATCCGTCTGGTGTTCTATCGCCTGCCACCACATTGTTGCTGTAGGCGGCCAGCGGTGGTGGTCCAACTGCGGAGATGGATTCCACGTCGTTCCTGGGGGGCTGGCCTCGATCACCTCACCGCCTAAATATAGGTCACGCTCTGGCGCAGACCGTCGACAATGATTCATTGTTGGGCATTCTTCTTAACTTCCTCTTTTGCCGCACCAGTTGAACCAGACCGCTTCTGGCCTTCCTGAACTTGCACATTGGCTTTGTTTTCCAGGCTCAAATATTTTTTATATTCAGTCGCAGCCCATGTGTAGGTTGCCCCAAACGGAACCTCTGGATACTTGCTGTCGGATTTTTTGAAAAGCTGCAACCAAGACTCAAACTCAGGCAGAGCACCGCCCTGCCAAATGGACAAGTCTGTCACGAAGCTACTTGTTGCCGCCCACTTGCACCATGTATTGTGATAAAATTTCAAGGTTCTCTTCATGGCAAGATACTCAAGATGAGCAGATGCCTGGATGAATTTCTCGCGTGATATTTGATCTCTGGCGACGCGTGTAAAAAGATCCGCAAAGCCACGGCTGTTCTCCAGATTGTGCATCTCAAACACAGCCCAAAACCATTGTTTTTCAAACCGTGTATTGACCGGTGCTTCCTCGACTGATGGGTTGGCAATTCGAATCGTCGCAGGATCACCCATGATCGGAGTACTGTGATCCGCATTAAATCCCTTTGGAAGCACCGGGTCCCAAAAAATACGCCCCCCCGTTACCACGCCTGCATACCTCCTGACCATCCACTGATAAATGGTATCCGTTGTGTCAACATAGACTGTTTCCCGACGGGAATTTAAAAACAAATTCATCTGTAGGCGGTCCGAGAGCATCCGCTTCATCTGAAACTCGCCATGATTTATTAGAGTCTGCTCGTTTTTTACCAGAGTATTGTTTTCATCTGCATTTGCCGTCAACACGCAACAAAAGGCTGCTGCGTTGACCGCAATGCATAGAAGCAGTTTAGCTTGTTGTGAGGGGTTCAATAGAATTCGTTGGTATCGTATGGACATTTGCTCATTGGCTTTTCGCCCGGTGGCACCAAAGGAATAGGCGTTCTGTCAGGTGGCAAAGGGGGGACCGTGGGCGGCTGTGACGGAGTTGTCGGAATTTCAGGAATCCTCGGCTGCTCGTCTTTTGACGGTGGTTTGAATGGAATGGATGGTTTTTCTGGCGGGTAATTTGGCGGAGGCACTGGTTTATAAGGGATATTAGTTGGCGGCTGTGGTGTTGTTGGTCCAAAAGGATTAAACCTTGGCAAACGCGGTTTCCAAGCACCTGGGTCTTCCTTGGGAGGTGTTGGGGGCAATTGTGGCAACTCAGGAATTGGAATCCTACCAGGGATAAGCCCTAAAGGATCGTTATCCAACACGCTATTATTCCTAACATATACATAAATATTTGCATCTCCCGCCGCAAACCTAATCGGGTCGGTCTGCATGAACCTACCCAGCGCCGCAGAGTACACCCGATTGCGATAATCATATAGCGCGGCCTCGGCAATCCATTCTCGCCCGGTGTAGAGGAACCGGTTGCCGAAAAACGAGGCAGCGCTGGACGCATTCGTGCTCGCATTGGTCGCCGTCGCCTTGCCGAAGGCGTCATACTTATAGCTCTCCTCCAACTGAGCGCTGCCGCTGGTGAGAGCAATCACGTTGCCAAGCGCGTCATGGTGGTGGTAGTGCGCGCCGCTGGTGTCGATCATCGCCAGGATTTCATCCACGCCCGCGCCATGCACATAGCGGCGCACTTCATTGCCACTGGCATCGCGTTCCTCGATTAAATTCCAACCATCCCACACGAAGTAAGTCATTACTCCGTTGATCGTACGGCTCACCACGCGGTTCTTGGTGTCATAAACCTGACTCACCGTTCCGCTGTTTGTGGTGATGCCCAGCAGACGGTTGTTCGCATCATAGCTGGCGCTCTGCGTGCTGCTTTGCTGTTGAACATTCGCCGGGGCTGCGGTCAGGTTCCCATTGGCATCGTAGATCAACGCCGCAGCATTGACGGCAGGATACTGGTTCACGCTGCTGGCCGTGGTGTACACATCTGTCAGCGTCGGCAGGCCCGTGCCGGTGCGTTTGACCTGCGTGCGGTTGCCCACCGCGTCGTAGGTGTAAGTCATCGTACTCACGGGCGTGGTGCCGGTGTTGCTGGCGGCGCTGTACTTCACGCTGGTGACCTGGTCGGTGAGGTCGTAGCCGTACACATCCCAGGTGCCCGCATTCACCTGCATGGCGGTGCGCAGGCCACGGGTGTTGTAGGTGTAGTCGCGCCGGGCCAGCGCACCGGCACCGGAACTCTGCACGACGCTGAGCAGTTGATCGGCCACGTCATAGCCATAGCTGGCCGTGGTGCCGTTTTCCAGCACCTTCTGCGCCAGCGTGCCGTCCACATTGTAGCTGTAGCTGGCCAGCGGTGGTGGTCCACCTGCGGAGATGGATTCCACCTCGTTGCGGGTCGTGTAGCTGGTTTCGATCACTTCGCCACCTGGATAGGTCACGCTCTGGCGCAGACCGTCGGCGTTGTAAGCATAGGTCAAAGTCCATGCCGCAGGCGCACCCGCTGTGCCTTGAGTTTCTGTGAGCATCTGGTTGGCGACATCATAGCTGTAGCTGGTGGTGGCGCTGCCATTGCTGCTGGCGAGCAGCCTGCCTGCGGCATCAAAGCTTCGGCTCACATTCGGCGCACCACCACTCCAAGACTGCGCGGTTTCACGATTCCGCACGTCCAGTGTGGCGGTCATCACCTGCCCGGCACGTGTGCGGTAGGTCTGGCGATTGCCAGCGGCATCGTAAGTCCACGCTTCAAAGCTAGCGTTGGGGTAGGTGAGCCGCGTTTGGCGGTCCACCAAGTCATACGTATGCAGGTAAGTGTTGCCGCGTGCATCCGTGAGGTGAGTGAGATTACCTTCCACATCGTATTGAAACGATGTCGTCTGCGTCTTGGGGTCCACCGTGCTCACCCGGCGGTTCATGAGATCATAGGTGTAAGTGGTGAGCACATTGCCCGGACGCTTCTGGGTGAGCAGGTTGTCAGCCGCATCATAGGTGTAGTCCGTGCGGCGCAGCAGCGCGTCCCTCACCCAGATGCGCCGGTCCCGGCTGTCGTAGGCCAGCGTGGTGGTATTTCCCTGCGGGTCCATGATGGCGGTCACGTTGTCACCAGCGTCGTAACCATAGGTAGTCGTGGCTGCCTGCGGCGTGCCGTAGCCGGACGTTTCTGTGATCAGGTTCCATTTCAAATCGTACGCGAACTTCTTCTTTCGGCCCGTGGGCAGAGTGATGAGAACGGGCTTGGATTCCGTGTTGCAGGCGCTGCAGCCGCCGCCCGGCTCGCCGTAGGCGACCAAGGTGGTGCGGTTCAGCGGGTCCGTGGTGGATGTAAGGCGCTTGAACTCATCGTAGCTGCTGGCCCACACGTTGCCGAGTTCATTGCTCTGCTGAATCAGGTTGCCATTGTCATCATAAACAAAGCTCCGCGTGCTGGCATCTGGCTGGGTTAGCAAGGTCACCTGAGCGCGGTCATTGTAGGTGTAGCCGGTCGTGTTGCCGCGTGGGTCGGTCAGTGTCGCCACCAGATCGAGGCCGTTGTAGGTGTAGGCCGTGGTTTCACTTGCCGCATTCGTGTAGCTGGTGAGTAAGCCGGTGGTGGAATACACACTTGTCTCCACGCCGCCGTTGCGCTGCTGGTGCGTGAGCACCTGCCCGAAGGCGTTGTAAGTCCACAGTTCAAACGTGGCATCGGGATGGTCAACACGCACCACCCGTCCGCTGGTATCCCGTGTGTAAGTCGTCGTGCGTGGCTGGATGCCAGGGCCGCTGAGCGTGTGCGTGAGCACGCGGTCACGGCTGTCGCGGGTCCAGGATTCGACACTGGTGTCAGGATAGGTTTTCGACAACAGGCTGCCCAGCGGCGTGCGCGTGTAGGTGGTGGTAAACCCGCGTGCGTCCTTCCGTGTCGCGACATGCCCAGCGCCACTGGCCGCATAGGTCCAGGCGGTGGTGCCGCCATTGGCGTCCACCTGATTCGCCAGATTGGCATTGGTAAGGTTGAACTGGTAGTTCACTACCGCGCCGTTCGGGTACACCGCCTGCGGCTTGTGCGCGCTGATGAAATCCGTGCTGGCAATCGTCTCTCCCGTCAGCCCGCTGCGCTCCTCCCGCAGGAAGCCCAGCGCGGTATCAGGATCGAAGACATACTGCATCGTCGTGCCTTGGCCCACGATGCGCGGATCAATGCTGTGCTCAAGGATCGGCCGGGTGAACTCATGCACCTGCGTGTAGGAATACACCGCCACGGTGCTGTCCGGGTAGTTCACCGAGGTCAGCGTGCCCCAGCGGAACCAGGTGCTGGGGTCTTCAAAGATGGAGTAATTGTACACCACGCTGCGTCCGTCACTGGCCGCGACCTCCTTCACCACCCAGTTCGCGCTGTTCGTGTCATTCATGCCGATGAAGCTGGCGTTAGCCACGCTCGCCACCACGCCAGAAGAGATGAAGTAGCGAATCTTGGAAACGGTCCGCGCCGTGCCGGCGTCGATCCCCACATAGCCATTCCGCATGTAGGCGTAGCGGTAGTAGGTTGCCGTATCCCCATCGAAGGCTTTGTCCATTTCCTGGCCCGTGGCAAACACCGGGTCGCTGCCAAACGGCGTTCCCGTGATTAACTGATTGTTCTCATCATAGAACTCCAGTTCCGCCACCGGCAGCGCCGGGTCATTGCTAAAGTCATTCGCATAAAACAGCGTCAGAAACCGGCATGACGTCGTGTTGGTAACGGTGATCTCATTCCATACGCCGGTGGTGGTGTCCGCCGGGCTGGAACCAAGCGTCACCCGTTGCTGGGCAAAGCCACCCTGGTTCAAATAGGTCAGCTTCAGCCAGCGCCCGGTCGGATCCGTCACCTGCCGCAGCAGCGTATCATTCGCATTGCTGTAAGTGAAGGTGTACACGTTGCCCGCCACATCCTCCATGCTCTCGATGCGGTAAAAAATCGCGCCACTGCTGGTGTTGTTCCGCTGTAGGAAGCGATAGACTTCGCCTGCGCTATTATGAAGGGAGTACTCCGTGCCGTTCTGCCGAATTTCCCAGTTGGCGTTCGAGGTGCCCACCCACAGCGTCGGATCATTCACATCCCGCACAAAAAGTAGGTCTGCACCGCTGGGCGTGCCCACGCGCAGTTGTGGCTGGCCACTGCCCGCAGTCCCGCCGCTACGCATGAACCACTGGTAATTGTGCGTCCACACCCCCTCACGTCCGAACCGCCCCTGGCTGGTCGCCTGCGGTGCCAGGCGGGTGTTGCTGTAACGCGCAAAATGCAGCGGCATCTCACCCACGGAGCCGAACACCCGCAGGTCCGACACATGCCGGTGCGCGTTGCCACTGTAAGCGCTGAAGAAATTCGTGCCGTTGCAGTCATTCGGCGGCGGACTCGAATCTTCATCGGGACAGGGTTTGTTGCTCCCGCCGCCGCCTGAGCCGCCGGTGCAACCCGGTGGCTGTGAAGGGCCGCCGGGCGACTGGTTGGCACAGGGATTGCCGTCGGCATACAAGAGTGATCCGGTGACCACCGTGGCGGCCAGGAACAACCAGGAAGAATTCAATTTCATAGCGTGTGTGTGTTGAAAAACGGTTCGGGAAAAGGCAAATCAGCGTTGAGCCGTGGTGCGCATGGTGTTGGGTTCACCCACCCAAAAATCGAGCGTCTTGACCTCGCCCGCAGGCGTGGCAATCGTGACGCGATGCGTTCCCACGTTGGCACTGGCAGCGAAATCGAAGAAGACGGAGCGCTGGTCATCCAGCACCACACGCTGGCTCACCTTGGCCCCCGCCAGCGTGCCGCCATCCTGCGCGGTCAGCGCGACCGGCATGCCGGTCTTTGAAGTCTGAAACTGGAGCTTGATGTTCACACTCTCCTGCGGTGCCACCTGCACCCGCGGGTATTCGCCCATCTGGTTGACCTCCAGATGCAAATTCCGTTTGCCTTGTCCGGTCGTCACCTGGGCCACCACCGGCTCTCCTTCATAGTGAGGTTTTCCACCCGGCCAGGCGACCACTTCAAATCCTTGCGCGTCGGTTTGCCCGCTCGTGACGGGCAGCAACTGGCTGGTCATGGTCGTATTGGCAACAGCCGTGCTTTGTGAAGGTGCGGCCAGCGAGCCAGCAAGTGGTGCTGACGAACCATCTGGCAACGGCGCAGCGGCGGGCTTGTTTTTTTGGCCTGCTTTCTTTTCCGCTGGCGAGCTGACAGAGCTCTCGGTTTTTTGGCTCACCAAGAATGCCACCGCAACTGCGAGGGCAACCATCAGGACGATCAATCGTGTTTTCATAAGTTGTTTGTTCGAGGATTCAGCATGCTGGATTACCCGCCGACGGTGATGCTCACCTCATCACTCCACTGGCCGACGCGCTGGTCGCCCACGCGGTAGATGGCTTTGTAAGTCCACTTGGTCGGCGTGGCGGGGAAGGGCGTGGTGTCGGTGTAGTCCGGCGTGGTGTCGAAGGCCACGGTGACAAAGCCTTTGCCGTCCGCGCGGTCCACCACCAGCTCCAGCATGTCGAGGAAGGCGGCATGGCCCTGCCAGCTCCAGCGGATGACGACCTGACCGCCATTGATCTCCAGCCTGAGCAGCGGCCGCAGCACGGCGAAGTCCGGGCCGGTCTGCACCGGGCCTTCAATGCCCAGCACCTGGCCGGTGCTCTCATTGTAGGCCGTGTGCGCCTTGATCTGCTTCACCAGCGCGCGGAAGCGCAGCTCCACGCCGGGGTCCACGGCTGCCACGGCAGGGGGGAACAGCGCCGGAGCCGGGGCGGTGGTGGATTGGGTGCCACCCTCGCGGATGAAATCCTTCCACCCCGTCCACTGCTGGCCGCAGTTGATGCACACGTCCTGCATGGCCAGCGTGTGGCTGAAGTAGGCCGCGTCCTCCGCCTGCGTGCTGATCTGCGCGGCGGTGACACCCAGCGTGGCGCTGTACTGCCCGATGTTGAGTTTGAAGGTGTTGAGCTGCGCGGCGAAGTCAGCATCCCGGCGTTTGAGGTAGTCTGATTTAGGCATCTTGTGTTTAGGTTTGGGTTGAGTGGGTGTGGGTGCAGGAGCGGCGTATGAAATGAAATTTTGATCTCCCGGTTCACGGGCATAGCCGAGACCGTCCGGGCCGAAAAAAAGGTTGGGATCGTCCCAGCGGTAGGGCTGGCCCGGCGGGATGGAGTGGGGATTGATGGCGTCCCAATGCAGCAATCTCATGGTCGTATAGGGTGAAAAAACCGCCCAAAAAAGGCCACCACCCCCGTGTTTGTGCCAAACTGCCACCTCCCTGCGCTCCGTCGGTGAGGCCGGACGATTTGACCGCACCTATGGACACTCCGTCGGTGAGGTCGGACGGTCCGTACGCAGGTGCCGGTAGCCCGCTGGTGCGGCCGGATGATTTTACCTCATGTACCGGCGGTCCGCCGGTAAGGCCGCACAGTGGGCCCGCAGGGGCCGCTGATTTGCCGGTGCGGCCGGATGCGGGGACCGTGCGGCCCAAGATGCGCGAGCATACCGCCAAACCACCCAAGGTGAATCCAATGGCGGTGGCCGTCATCTCCCCGCCCTCCTTCCCAGGACGCCTGGCAGAGCAAATGCAGCTTGAAAACCCAGCCAAACGGTACACCGAACCTTTAGGCCCTGCCGCTCTGCCGCTCTGCCGCTCAAGCGCATCATGGCGCTAAGCGTAGGAGTCGGCATCAGGCATGGAAGAGTGTTTCGCATGTTTAATTTGCTGAATTATTTTCATCTCAGCAGGAACCTTATTTTTCCGCAATCTTTTTCCTCATTCATTTTTCATGGGCAGCCAGGAGCTATGGACAGCCCCGCTCGTGTTCCTGTGTGGTGAGTGGATGAATACCGTAAGGCTACTGGCAACGGCCCTCCCACAACTGCCAAAAAAAGCTGGACGGTCAGGTCGGATATCGAAGTGCGGCGATCGCCACATGAACGCCGCCAGCGGCGGCTGAAAAGTGTCTTGATGGCGGACCACTAACTTCACGCTGACTGGCACTGACTCAGAAGCTGAAATTCATCAGTGTCAGTCAGTGCAAGTCAGTGGTCTTTGAATCCGGGCTGTCACCGCAGGTTCACCGCGCCACCGTCAATCGGATAGGAACTGCCCGTGACGAAGGACGCCTCGTCGCTGCACAAATACAGCGCGAGCGCCGCGATCTCGTCCGGCTTGGCCATGCGGCCGATCGGCTGGGCTTCGCTGAGCTTTTGGAACATCTCGGCTTCCTGGCCGGGATACGTTTTAGCCAGATAACCGTCCACGAACGGCGTGTGGACGCGTGCCGGTGCGATGCAGTTGCAACGGATGCCCTGTTTGATGAAATCCTTCGCAATTGAGTAGGTCATCATCAAAACGGCCCCCTTCGTCATCGAATATGCAAAACGATCCGCGAGTCCCATCTGCGCCGCGATGGAGCACATGTTCAGGATCACACCGGCCTTCTTCTCGGTCATGTGAGTCAGCGCGGCCTGCGCGCAGGCATGCACGCCCTTGGTGTTCACACGGTGCAGCCGGTCCATGTCCTCTTCCGTCGTGGTCAAAGCGGTGCCGATGTGCGCGATGCCTGCGTTGTTCACGAGGATGTCGATCTTGCCGTGCTGCTTCGCTACCTCGTCAAAGATGGCCTTCACTTCGGCATAGCTGCCCACATCACACGCAGAGCCACGCGCACTGCCGCCAGCGGCTTTGATCTGATCCACGGTGACCTGTGCCGAGTCCTGCTTGAGATCCAGCACTTCGACATGCGCTCCTTGTTTGGCAAAAAGAACAGCAATGGCCTGGCCGATGCCTGATCCGGCGCCGGTGATGATGACGGTTTTGTTGGCGAGTGAGAACATGAGTGGGAGAAAACTGCGATTGGCGGCGCTTTTTTACTTCTTTCCTTTGTTTCGGGCGGCGGATTCCACAAAACCGGGCACAAAGCCCGCGAACCGGCTTTCGAAGCGCTTCGGGATCACACATTGAATCACCGCACGACCGCTTTCGTAGTCTTCGGTGAGCACCTTTCCCTCCTGATGTGCCAGGGCGACGAGATCCATGCGGTCCAGCGGCAAATCCAGTTCGAGGCGCACCACGCGGTCGATCAAAAACTCGTCCAGGCGGTGCAGGAGATCGTCCATTCCCTGCCCGGTTTTGACGGAAATGGCCAGGGCTTCGGGAAACTCACGCTGCAACTCCATCAGCCGCGCATCATCCACCAGATCAACCTTGTTCAGCACCAGCAGCACGCGTTTGTCACCCGCGCCGAGTTCACCGAGCACCTTCGTGGTGGTTTTATAAAACTCGACGGCCTGCATGGAGCTGGCGTCGATGACATGGATGAGAAAATCCGCCTGCGTGGCCTCTTCCAGCGTCGCTCGGAAGGATTGCACCAGATCGTGTGGCAGATTGCGAATGAAACCGACGGTGTCCGTGACGAGGAGCGACTGACCGTCCGGCAGCTCCATGCGCCGGGTGGTCGTGTCCAGCGTGGCAAAGAGCTTGTTCTCCACATAAGCATCGGCGGCGGTGAGTTTGTTCAGCAGCGACGATTTGCCTGCGTTCGTGTAGCCGACGATGGCCACATGCGGCACAAAGACGCGCGTGCGATCCTTGCGCATCGTGTCACGCTGCTTTTTCACGTCTTCGAGATCGGCACGCAGTTTGTCGAGCCGCTTGCTGGCGAGACGACGGTCCACCTCGAGCTGCGTTTCACCTTCACCACGCGCCGCCCCGGCTCCACCCTGGCCACCGCCTGCGCCACCGCCCTGACGGTCAAGATGTGCCCACATGCGCGTCAGTCGTGGGATGGAGTATTCCATCCGCGCCAGTTCCACCTGCAGCCGCGCCTCACGCGTCTTCGCCCGCATGTTGAAAATATCGAGAATGACCTCATGGCGGTCGATCACGCAGATGTTGCCCTCGCTTTCCCACGCCCGCTGCTGTCCTGGACTGAGTTCATTGTCCCACACGATGCAGTCAGCACCAATGTCCTTCGCCTGCTTCATCAACTCCGCCGCCTTGCCGCTGCCAATCAGGTAGCGGGCCGTATGCTCGCGGGAAAAGACGAGCTCCTTGCCGATGATGTTGATGCCCAGCGTAGTCACCAGCTCGGCCAGCTCTTCGAGCAAATCGAAGCCCTCCTGCTTATTGCGGCGGTCAAAGTAGGCCCCGATGAGAAAGGCGTTCTCGACCATGTTGGGTTTTTCGCGGATGTCGAACATGCGGCGAGCATGGCGAGCGACGCTGCATTGCCAAGCTGCGTATTCCATGCCATGAACACGAACATGACACGCCGCCTTCTTCTGATCAGCCTCTGCCTCGGTCTCGCCGCCTGCGATTCCTCGGATACGGCCGCCCTGCCGCTCAATCTTTATGAATGCGACG
Organism: Prosthecobacter sp.; assembly: GCF_046154365.1. Classification (GTDB taxonomy): domain Bacteria; phylum Verrucomicrobiota; class Verrucomicrobiia; order Verrucomicrobiales; family Verrucomicrobiaceae; genus Prosthecobacter. The sequence continues at coordinate 15,669 of NZ_JBJXFV010000068.1, read as the reverse complement.
CTGGCGAGGCGGCGCTGCGTCATCTCATCACCAAGCTGCCCGATCTCAATCCCGGCGTCGCCAAAAGCTACGCCATCGTGCTCGGCGAAATCAATCGCGACGGCATGACGCCTGCCACCGATGTTTTCACGGGACGCTTTGCCGATCTGAAGCTCAAATTCATCAACGCGCAGAATTTGAAAGACATCGACCCCGACCACACCATCGTCGATGCCGAAACCCGCCTCGCTGCCTTCGTGCTGCAACTCCGCAAACTCCAGTCCACCAGCGCCACCACCTGGGATGCCGAAGTCGGCTGGAGCTACAAGAAGGAATTCGGCCGCCTGAAGCTGCGTATCGAGGTCAAAGACGGCAAGGCAAGCGTGGTCAGCGAGACGACGGAAGCGGGGAATTAAGAAGTGGCGTGGTCAAGCGCTCGCGAAGGCCGCCAATCAATACTTCAGACTAACCCGATTCATCATCATACAGAATGATGGTTACAAAATGATGCCGATCCATTCCCCCTCATCATCATTCTGTAACCATCATTTTATAACCCCATCTCACAACGAGCTCGGGTCATAGGAAAACTGGTCAGGAAATGTCGGTTTCAGCGTTCTATTTGCCTCACGAACGCTCACAGACATGCCCTATCACATTTCGCTTCCTCTCACCGCCTGCGTTTTTTTCATCAGCTTCTCGACCGCGGCTGAAATCGTATTGAAACCGGATGCGGCTGGCTACTCCGGCATCGTGCAGCCGTTTATCAAAGAGCACTGCGTGACATGCCACGGACCGGAAAAGCAGAAGGGCAAGCTGCGGTTGGACACGCTGGCGAATGACTTCGGTGATCCGGCGGTGACGGCGAAGTGGAAGGAAGTGGTGAACTCCATCAACGGCCACGAGATGCCGCCAGAGGATGAGCCGCAACCTGCGCCGGAAGCAGCGGCGAAGTTCGCGTCGTGGTTGGAGATGGAACTGGCGCGTGGGGAGATCGCGAAGCGCTCGACGCGCGTGGTGCTGCGGCGCATGAACCGTGCGGAGTATGACAACACGATCCGCGATCTCGTGGGAGTGGATTTTCAGCCGTCGGAGAAGTTCCCCGAAGACCCGCCCGCAGGCGGCTTTGATAACAACGGCCAGGCGTTGACGATGTCGCCGATGCAGGTGGAGCTGTATTATGCGGCGGCACGGCAAATTTTGGATCGTGCGCTAGTCGAGGGCGCGCAGCCTGCGGCGATCAAGTGGCGCTTTGATCCTGAAGAGAACACCCAGGGCGGCGACCGGCTGCGGGTGAAGCGCGATGGGCAGAACATCCTGCTCAATGATGGCAAGAACGAGACCGAGAACGGATTCACAGTGATCCACCACGACTCCTGGGACAAGGGTTTGGGCTTCCGTGACTTCGCCGTGCCGCATGAGGGCGAGTATGTGATTCGCATCCGCGCGGCGAGTCGTGTGCCGACACGCGATGAAGTGGTGGCTTCGGCAAAGACGATGCTGACGAAGCGCCGCGACGATCAGATGGCAAAGAACCCGAAGGGCGCGGTGTATCACGACCGCGCATTCGAGAGCGACTTGCTGCACTTCACCACGCATCGCAGCTATGACTATGGCTCCGCACGCGTGAAGCTCACGCAGCATCTCGGCGGCACGCCGAAGGTGATCGCGGAGATGGACATCGACGCCCGCGAGTCAGCACCGCAGAACTACGAGGTGCGGGCGCACTTCACCACGCTCAAAGCCGGCTTGGGCTTCAGCAATGCCTATGAGATCCCGAAGATGCTGGAGAACTTCTGGATGCAAGGCGGCGATGCCTTCGCGCGCCCCTCGCTGATGATCGACTGGATCGAACTCGAAGGCCCGGTGCATGCAAGCTGGCCGCCGCCGAGTCATCAGCGCGTGCTGTTTGATTCGCCGACCAAAGACAAGGACGAGAAAGCCTATGTCCGCGAAGTCATCACGCGCTTCATGACGAAAGCTTATCGCCGCCCCGCGCAGGCTGATGAGGTGGATGCCAAGTTCGCGCTGTTCGATAAGCTGCGCGTGGAGAAGCCTTCGTTCATCGAAGCCATCAAGGTGCCGCTCGCCGCCGTGCTCGCCTCGCCGAACTTTCTTTACCTCGTCGAGCCTGAAGCACCGCAGGCCAAGCCACGCCCGCTCTCACCACACGAACTCGCCTCGCGCCTCTCGTATTTCCTCTGGTCATCGATGCCGGATGACGAACTCATACGCCTCGCGACTTCAGGAGAACTCAAGCAGCCCGAAGTCATGCGCACGCAGGTGAAGCGCCTGCTCGCCGATGCCCGCAGCGAGGCCTTCGTGAAGAACTTCGCCGGTCAATGGCTCGGCTTGCGCAAAGTCGGCGCAAACCCGCCTTCGCAGACGCTGTATCCCGAATACGACCGCCATTTGGAGATCTCCATCGTGCGCGAGACAGAAGGTTTCTTCGCCGAAGTGCTGCGCAGCGATCTCGATGCTCGCAACCTCATCAAAAGCGACTTCGTGACCATCAACGAACGCCTCGCCCGCTTCTACGGCATCCCCGGCGTGAAGGGCGATGCGATTCGTCGCGTGCCTGCGCCGCCGGAGTCGCATCGCGGCGGTCTCATCACGCAGGCGTCCATTCACAGCATCACATCGAACGGCACCCGCACCTCGCCCGTGGTGCGCGGCGTGTGGGTGATGAAAACCCTGCTCGGCACCGATCCCGGCCTGCCTGTGGCGAACGTCGGCGAGATCCAGGCCAAAGTGCCCGGCATCGACAAAGCCACCGTGCGCCAGCGACTCTCGATTCATCGCGAAGCCGCCTCCTGCGCCCGTTGCCATGACAAGATCGACCCGCTCGGCCTCGCGCTGGAAAATTTCAACGCCACCGGTGAATGGCGCGATCAAGAAGGCCACGGTTACAACGGCCGCATCGGCAAAGACGACCCCGCTATTGATGCCAGTGCGAAGATGCCCGACGGCACCGAGTTCAAGGGCGTCGAAGGCTTGCAGCAGCAGCTTTTGCAGAAGGAAGACCTCTTTTTGACCTCACTCGCGAACCAGCTCACGACTTATGCGCTGGGCCGCGAACTCGGCTTCTCCGACCGCCCCGCCATCCGCCGCTTCGTCGAGCAGATGAAGGCGCAGAAATACACGCTCAGCTCACTCATCACCGCCATCGCCACCTCCGAGTCCTTCACCACCAAGTAACCATGACGCCGCTCTTCCACACCCCTCTCTCCCGCCGCACCGCCTTGCGTGGACTCGGCGTTTCGCTGTCGCTGCCGTTCCTCGAAGCCATGCTGCCGCGCTCGGTTCATGCCGCGCCTTCGACTTACAAGCCGCTGCTCAAGTCAGGCACACAGCCAACACCGCGCGCCATTTTTTGTTATGTCTCAAACGGTGTGAACATCCTCGAATGGGTGCCGGAGTCGAAGGGCAAGGGCTACAAGCTTTCGCCCACGCTCGAAACATTGAAGGAGCATCAAGCCAACTTCAGCGTGCTCACCGGCCTCGGGCATCCGCACTCCACGGGCGGGCACAGTGGTGGCGATACATGGCTCACGGGCGCTGATCTGCGTGCGGTACCGGGCAAGGATTACACGAACGCCATCTCGGTCGATCAAGTCATCGCCGAGCAGATCGGCGCGAAGACACGCTTCCCCTCCATCGAGATCAGCGATATGTCTGGCACTGGCGGTGCGGGTCACAGCCACACGCTCGCCTTTGATCGCAATGGCACGCCGCTGCCCGCCGAGAACAGCCCGCAGCGTCTATTTGAGCGCCTCTTTGTCCCCGACGATGCCGCCTCGCGCGAGGCCACGCTCAAGCGCTATGCCGAGAAGCGCAGCATCCTCGACGACGTGCTCGGCGAGGCCCAGGCACTCGAGAAAAAACTCGGTCGCTCCGATCAAACCAAGCTCGCCGAATACCTGAACTCCGTGCGTGAAACCGAGCTGCGCGTGCAACGTCAAGTCGATTGGGTGGACGTGCCCAAGCCGCAGGTCGATCCCAAAGGCCTCCAGCTCAACAGCAAACCCGGCGACGCGCACGACCGCCCGATGTGGCTCGATGTCATGCTCGAGATCAGCTACCTCGCCTTCGCCACCGACACCACGCGTGTCATCACCTTCGAGTGGGCCCGCGAGGCTGGCGGACTCGGCATCGGCGGCGAAAACCATCACGAACTCTCCCATCACGGTGGCGATGCTGGAATGCTCACCAAGCTCGCCGCCGTCGATCGCGGCTACCTCTCAAAACTCAGCCGTTTCCTCACCTTCCTCCAATCCACCGACGAAGGTGGTCGTCCCATGCTTGATCACACCATGGTCGTCTATGGCTCCGGCATGAACAGCGGCCCACGCGGCGAGCACTCACCCAAGAATCTCCCGCTCATCGTCGCCGGTGGTGCCGCCTACGGCCTCAAGCACGGCCAGCACATCGCACATGATCCCGACAAGCATCCGCCGCTCGCCAACGTGCTCCTCTCCGTCGCGCAGAAGATGGGCGTGGAAACCGAGAACTTCTCCGACAGCACCGGCACGCTGTCGGAACTGGTGTGACGGAAAATCAAACCGGAAGCTGTGTGTTTGAGATCCAACGGCTCAGCCATGCCTGAATCTGCCAGCTTTGCAGCTCTCAGGTTCAAATTCGCCATCACTCAGCACTTGAAGGACGCACTGGGGAACCGAGTTCGGCTTGGCAGTTCGAGAGCCTAATTCTTTATCCTTCACGCGTGCCTCAGGGAGCCAGATTTGCTTTTCTCAGTGATCCGATTGCGAGAAAGAAACGTGCAGAGCGCATGGCCGCTATGAGAGAGGCGAGGTCGAACATTCCACCGCCTCCCTGTGCTTAACTCTGCAAACAACTACACCCACAGCGCTTCCAGCCGCTTCACGCTTACCGGCTGCGCGGTTCCGAGTTCCTGGGCGAAGACTTGGACGCGGTACTCTTCCATCATCCAGCGGAAGGTTTCGTGCTGGGATTTGGGGACGTGGGACTGCCAGCCGTCGAAGTCGGCGATGAGGTTGTATTTTTCGATGTCTTTGGCGGGATTGGCGAGGCAGCGCTCGTTGCGGACTTGGATGGCTTTTAAGTAGCGGGGGAGATGCTGGAGCTGCTCGTGGGGTGTGGTGGCGAGGAGGTCGGCGGGAATGAGCCGGGCGAGGTCTTGTTCGAGGCCGGGGTAGCGTTTGGGGAGCGCGAGGAGTTTGGCGCGCAGGTCGTGGATCTGCGTGAAGAGGGTTTTGACGCGGTGGGTGACGGCGGGGAGATCGCGGCGGACGGTTTCGCAGAGGGTGAAGAAGCGTTTCTCGGTGAGCGGGAAGACGGGCTGTAGGCGCAGCATGTGGGCGAGGATGTGCTCGTGGGCCTGGGTGCTGAGATTGGACGCTGGCGCGGCGGTGGGCTGGATTTGAGTGAGTGCGCCAAAGTTATTGGCCACAGGTGCTTTGGAAGCGGGTGCGCTGATGCTGCGGAGTTCTTTGGGAAGCCAGAGGAGGTCTTTGGCGAGGGTGTTTTCGGCGAGCTTGCGAATGGCGGGTGGTGTGGTGCGTGCGGCTTCGGCTTGGGTGCGGAAGAGGCGGACGTCGATCTCGTTGTCCCGCAGGACGAGGCCGAGATAACCGAGGATGGGCGTGCCGTTGAGTTCTTCGACGAGGATGGTCTCAGGAAGATCGCCGAAGGACCAGGATTTGAGCGCGAAGCGTTCGACGCGAGGCAGGAGCTTCTCCCAGGCATCCGAGCGCACCTCTTGTTTTTGCACGCTGCTGCGGATGGCATCGAGATCGCGGCTGGAGGCGATGACGCTGTTGTTTTTCGGGTCCAGAACCTCCACGCGTGGCTGCAAATGTGCGGGCAGGCTTTGCGGCGGCCAGTCTTCGGCGCGGACGTGAATGCGGTAGCGGCGCGTGATAAAATCGGCGAGCGCGGTGAGGAAGTCATCGCGCCCAGGATCGAAGGCGGCGGCGATTTCGCGTCCTTTGGGGTCGATGGGCATCAATTGGCGGCGGATCACTTTGGGAAGCGCACGCAGCATGACGTTGGCGAGTTCTTCGCGGTTACCAGGCACCATCCACTGCACCTGGCCGCTGGTGAGATGGCCGGCGAGCTGTGCGGGGACTTGCACGGTGACGCCGTCGCTCTCCTCGCCGGGTTTGTAGTTGTAGGTGACGGGCAGCGCGGTGTTGCCGAGCGAGACTTTGTCGGGGAACTGCTGCAGGTCGCACTCGAAGTCCTCGCCAGCGGTGAGATCGGCCTCGGTGGCGCAGAGGAAGTTCGGCTGCTCGTCGAGGTGCTCTTTGACGACGCGGTTGAGGTCGTGAATGGACGAGACGTTTTTGATGCGCTGGTCGTAGAAGCGGAACAGGCGCTCCTCGATGGCATAGACGCGATTGTTGCGCACGCGGGTGAGCATGGTCTCGATGCGCTGACGCAGGAGGTTGTTGTGCGCGTAGAAGCGCAGCGTGATGGGCACCTCCTGGCTGTCGATGAGCGCGGCGCGGATGAACATCTGCGTGGCGGCGACGGCATCGACCTTGAGAAAGTCGATGTGCTGGCGCTTCACCTCCAGCCCGTGAATGAGCGTGCGCTGCGTGACGAGCACGCGGCCGGATTTGAGGTTCCAATGCGGCTCGCTGTATTTGTGAGTGCAAAGGTGCGCGCCGAGTTCGGCGATCCAGTTGGGATCAATCTTCGCTAGCGTGCGTGCGAAGAGTTGCGTGGTCTGCACGATCTCGCCCGCGACGATCCAGAGTGGCTGGCGGCCTTTGTCCTGGCCGGGCTTGCCCTTGCTGTTCTTCTCGCGGCGCTCGTAGAGATTCGAGCCGGGGAAGACGGTGACTTCGCGATTGCCAGCGGCCTTGTAGAGGTTCCGCTCCTCTTTCATGGCGATGTGACCGAGCTGCGCAGCGAGGATGCAGCGATGGATGGAATCATCCAAACTGATCCCCTTCTCTGCTTCTTTGCCTCTCTGCTCCTCTGCGGCTAATCCGAACGTTTCAGCCGCTCGATTTTGCCGCAGAGGGGCAGAGGGGCCTAGAGGCTGAGGTTTTGAATCTTTTAAATCATCCCTGAAACAGTCGCAGAGCTGGTTCCAGACATCACGCCACTCCTGCATGCGGGTGAAGGAGAGGAAGTGAGAGCGGCAGAATTTGCGCAGTGCATTGGTGGTTCCGGGGGTGGCTTGCCAGATTTTGAGCAGCGTGAGAAAGTCGGACTCGGGCGCGGCGAAGGCCTTGTGCGCGGCGTTGGCGATTTCGCGTTTTTCTTCGGGCCGCTCACGTGGATCGGGAATGCTGAGGCCAGCGGCGATGATGAGTAGCTCGGGCAATGCTTTCTCAATGCGTGCTTGAAGCAGCATGCGGCCGAGCGTGGGATCGAGTGGCAAGCGTGCGAGTTCGCGGCCCAGCGGCGTGAGTTCGTGCGTCTCGTTGAGCGAGCCGAGTTCGTGTAACAGATCGTAACCGGCGCGGATGGCGGCGCTGCTGGGCGGATTGATGAAGGGGAAGTCTTCGATCTCGCCGAGCTTGAAGGCCTTCATGCGCAGGATGACCTCGGCCAGGTTCGCGCGCTGAATTTCTGGCATGGTGAAGCGGTCGCGCTTCTCAAAATCCTCCTGCGAGTAAAGGCGGATGCAGATGCCGTCCTGCACTCGGCCGGCGCGGCCTGCGCGTTGATTCGCGCTGCTTTGCGACACGGCTTCGACGGGCAGGCGCTTGGTGCGCGTGCGCGGATTGTAGCGGCTGATGCGCGCGAGGCCGGTATCGACGACGTAGCGGATGCGCGGGATGGTGATGGATGTTTCAGCGACGTTCGTGGCGATGACGACGCGGCGTTTGCGGCCCGGTGAGAAGATGCGCTGCTGCTCGGCGGAAGCCATGCGGCCATAAAGCGCGAGCACTTCGAAGCCTGCGCCGAGACGGCCATCGAGCAGGTCACGCGTGTCGCGGATGTCGCGCTCGGTGGGCATGAAGACGAGCACATCGCCGTCATCGGTTTCGATGAGGGCATTTTCGACAGCGGAGACCGCACCGTCGATAAAACCGAAGTCGTCTTCCTCGGTGACAAGCGGTGCGTAACGAATCTCGACGGGATAAAGCCGTCCAGAGACCTCAATGATCGGTGCACCACCGAATGCGGCCGAAAAGGCCTCCGTGTCGATCGTTGCAGAGGTGACGATGAGTTTGAGGTCAGGCCGCTTTTTGAGCAAACCGACGAGGTAGCCGAGCAGGAAGTCGATGTTCAACGAGCGCTCGTGCGCTTCATCGAGAATGAGCACGGAATAGTTCCGCAGCATCGTATCGCTCTGGATCTCGGCCAGGAGAATGCCGTCTGTCATGAACTTGATGCGCGTGTCGCGGCTGGTGTCGTCGCTGAAGCGCATCTTGCAGCCCACTTCGCGGCCCCACGGCACATTCAGCTCCTCCGCGACGCGTTTGGACACGCTCATCGCCGCCACACGCCGTGGCTGGGTGCAGCCGATTTGGCCTGCGGAGCGCTGGGAGTCCACGTTCTGGCGAACGTGGCTACGGTCGAGGGCCTCTAGGCACATCTTGGGGAGCTGCGTGGTCTTTCCTGAACCCGTTTCGCCCGCAAGGATGACAACCTGATTCTGCCGAATGGCCGCGATGATTTCCTCACGGCGTGGCGTGATGGGAAGATCGGGGGGGTAACTGATGTGCGGCATGGGGCGAAGCGGGCGCGGAGGGTAGGCGGAAAATGGCGAATGACGAATTCCGAATGACGAAAGAGGCCTCATGCGGCAGTCTGGCGGGACTCCTGCCATGAATGCCGTTGCTCTACGATTCGCCGCCGCCTGCTGTTTGGGATCCTGTTTAACAGCCGCCGAACTTCCGACCATCAAGTCCGGCTCGGAGGAATGGCGCACGCTTTATGAGCCCGCGTTCGAAAAGCCGACGGAACTCGATGCAGACTCGGAATTGCGCAAAAGCTTGTTCCAATTGATCCGCCAAAGAGCGGAGAAAATCGCCAAGCAACCGGTCAAATTTCAAGGTCACCTGCGGGTGTATCGCAACTGGGCTTTTTTCGGTGGCAGCTCGGTCGATGTCAATGGAAAGCCGGTGGAGTATCCTGAACTCGGCAACAGCGACACGGTCGCGCTTTGGCTGCGAACGCTGGATGGTTGGAAATTGGTCGATTTCGCAGCAGGGCACAGCGACGCCTTTTTTATCATATGGCCGGAGCAATATGGAATGCCCGCCGAGTTGCTGAAGTGACAGACTAGATCGAGCGCGGCATTTCGCCACGTGGCGTGAACTTGATGTTCTGCTGCGGTACTTTGGCTCCTGCTTTGATCCAGGTGCGCAGAGTGTCGACATCCTTCTTGGAGATCGCATGCCCTGTTGGTGGCATGGCACCAGGGATGGTGTCTGGGAAGGTGATGACCTGGAAGAAGCGGCTCATCTCTGGCTTGCCGGGCACGATCCAGTGCTTGCCGATGAGTTTTGACAACGCATGCGTGTCGTTGATCGGCGGCATGGAGGAGAGGCGGTTGTCGCCGTGGCAGTGGACGCAGTTCGTTTCGAGCACTATGCGCACTTGGGAGAAGGCTTGGTCTTCGACTGAATTTGTGGGCGTGGTGCGGCAACTGGCGAGCAGTGCTGGCAAAATGCAGGCGGCGAGGATGGATGGCTTCATGGCACAGCATGCCTGCTTTTCGTGATCGTGAAATCGGAATGCTTGCGCGCGGATTGGCTCACTCCTCGTCCTTGAAATAGTCCGCCTCGGTCATCTCGAACACCTTGCGCTGCGGTTTGACCATCCATTTGCCGGAATCGGGGTAGTGGATAACATCGGCCTGTGGCTGGTCGGCGATGACGAGGTAGGTGAGGTCTTCGGCGCCGGTGTTGATGAGCTGGTGTGCTTCGCCGGGCGGGAAGACGAGGTAATCACCGGCTTGGATCGCTTCCTTGCCTTTCGGCGTGCGCACTTTGCCGCTGCCGCTGAGGATGTAATAGGCCTCCCACTGGGCGGAGTGCTCGTGGAGCGGAAAATTGATCTTTCCAGCCGGGATGCGGTGGATTTCGAGGTCAAAGGGGTGGCCGCCACCCCAAGTGCCGATGTCCTTCTGGCCGCCTGCGCCCTGCGAGACACTGCGGCGCTGGATGCCATATTTGCCCTTGGGGGAGTTTTGCGCGATCCAGGGGAGGTCTTCGGTTTGGGTGCGAGTCATGCCGGAGGAGTAGCATGGCTCTGGGAAGGCCGTCCCCTCGAAGAATGCTTTTTTCAGATGAAGCGGCATCCAGCCTTGCCAAAGGGGCGTTTCCAATGCAGTTAGAATCATTCTAATTCTAAAGCGCCATGCCCCCCTCTACCCCACGCCCTCCTGCCAAAGCCTCTGGCTTGGACTGCCGTCTCGCCGTGCTGGGTGCTGACGTGCGCCTGACCCCCCACCGCCGCGAGGTCTTCGATGTCCTCGCCGCCTCCACCGATCACCCGACGGCCTACGACATCCTCGATCGGGTGAAAAGCCGCTCCCCGGCCATCTCCCTTGCCACCGTCTATAACTGCCTGGAGCACCTGACCACCCACGGTCTCATCAAGCTCGTCCACCTCGAGCGCGGCCAGTCCCGCTACTGCGCGAACCTCCACGAGCACGTCCACTTCCATTGCGAGACCTGCGGCAAGGTCATCGACGCGCATCCCAATGCCGACTTCGACCCCGCCAAGTTCTGGAACCTCCCTGCGGGCACCAAAGTCACGCGCACCGACCTTGCCATCCACGGCACCTGCCAGAACTGCGCCGCCAAGAATTTATGATTTACGATTTATGATTCTTGATTTGCCCAATTCAAGAGTCGCCCGCGAATCACCTCCCCAAATCATAAATCGAGAATCATAAATCATAAATCGCCTTCCCCTTTTCCCCCATGTCCCTCGAAATCAAAAACCTCCACGCCCAGATCCCCGGCCGCGAAATCCTCAAAGGCCTGAACCTCACCATCAACCCAGGTGAAGTCCACGCCATCATGGGCCCGAACGGCTCCGGCAAGAGCACGCTGAGCAAAGTCCTCTGCGGCCACAGCGATTACGAAGTCACCAGCGGTGAAGTGCTGCTCGATGGCGAAAACATCCTCGACATGGCCGTCGATGCCCGCAGTCGCGCCGGTTTGTTCCTTGCCTTCCAATACCCGCACGAAATCCCCGGCGTCAGCAACGCCAACTTCCTCCGCGCTTCCTTGAAAGCCCGTCTGCCAAAGGGCGAGGACATCGACGCGGTGAAGTTTTATAAACAGCTCTACGCCCGCATGGACCAGCTCGAGATGGACCGCAGCTTCACCAGCCGCAGTGTCAATGAAGGCTTCTCCGGCGGTGAAAAGAAGCGCAACGAGATCCTCCAGCTCATGATGCTGGAGCCGAAATACGCCATCCTCGACGAAACCGACTCCGGCCTCGACATCGACGCCCTCAAGATCGTCTCCCGCGGCGTGAACGCCATGCGCAGCGAGAACCGCGGCTTCCTCGTCATCACCCACTACCAGCGCCTCCTGAACTACATCCAGCCCGACATCGTCCACGTCCTCAAAGACGGCCGCATCGTCAAAACCGGCGGCAAAGAGCTCTCCCTCGAACTCGAAGAAAAAGGCTACGACTGGGTCCATGAGGAGCCTTTGGCAGCGGCGGCTTAATCGGCAATCACCATCATGAAACCCAGCGTGTACATCGAAACGACCATTCCGAGCTACCTCGTGGCACGGCCGAGTCGTGATGTCGTGCTCGCCGGGCACCAGGAAGCGACGCGGGACTTTTGGGTGCAGCGCCGACAGGAGTTCGACCTCTTCATCTCTTCGTATGTGATCGAGGAGTCACGCGGTGGTGAAGCTGAAATGGCAGCCAAGCGCTTGGAAAGCCTCAAAGGCATCCCCATGCTCGCGGACACTCCAGAATCCGATGCGCTGGCTTTGCGATTGATTGCCCGGCTCGGTCTTCCGCAGAAAGCCGAATCGGATGCTTATCACATTGCCATCGCCGCGGTCCACTCGATGGACTTTCTGCTCACCTGGAACTGCACGCACATCAACAACCTGCACATGCTCCGACGCATCGAAGAAACCTGTCGGGAAGCAGGTTTTGTCCCGCCGGTCATCGGCACACCCGACGAACTCATCTAACCACCACCATGAACGCCATTGAAGACCCCATCGTCGCAGAAGTGCGCGCCAATCGTGAGGCCATCTTTGCCAGTTGTGATTACGATCACACCAAATTCAACGCCCACATGCGCGAAGTAGGCGAGCAGCTTAAACGCGAAGGGTGGGTCTATGCCGACCGCCCCATCGTCCGCCGCAATCCCGTCACCTACCAGTCCACGCCTCGGGAATCCTTCACCGTCCGCGAAGATCCTCCCGCAGCGACTCAGCACTAACCACTTCTGACTTCTCACCTCTAACCTTTCACTTTTATGGTCACCGCCCCAGAACCCGTCGATAACGACATCTCCGACATCCGCGCCGACAACACCGGCAACTTCACCTTCCCGGAGCGCAACAAATTCGACTCCGGCTTCGGCATCACGTCGAAGACCGTCGATTTCATTAGCGACGTAAAGGGCGATCCCGATTGGGTTCGCGAGTTCCGCCACAAAGCGCTCAAAGTCTTCCAGGATAAGCCCATGCCCACGCATTGGGCCACCAAGGACCTCGAAAACATCCACTTCGATGAGTTCCGCTACTACCTCAGCGACGGTCAGAAGCCGAAGCGCTCCTGGGACGATGTGCCCGAGGATGTGAAGAAGACCTTCGACCGCCTCGGCATCCCTGAGCAGGAACGGAAATTCCTAGCCGGCGTCGAGGCGCAGTATGACAGCGAGGCCGCCTACTCGAACATCAAAGCCGCCGTTGCCGAGCAAGGCGTGATCTTTGTGAACAGCAGTGAAGGCCTCAAAGAGCACCCCGAGATCTTCAAAAAATGGTTCGGCAAAGTCATCCCGACTGGCGACAACAAATTCTCCGCGCTCAACAGCGCCGTGTTCAGCGGCGGCTCGTTCATCTACGTCCCGCCCGGCGTGAAGGTGAAACACCCGCTCCAGGCCTACTTCCGCATCAACAGCGAGCAGTTCGGCCAGTTCGAACGCACGCTCATCATCTGCGATGAAGGCGCGGAGGTCATGTACATGGAAGGCTGCACAGCGCCGAAGTTTGAAACAGCCACACTGCACAGCGCCGTCGTCGAGCTCGTCGCTCTCAAAGGGGCGAAGATCCAATACGTCACCGTGCAGAACTGGAGCAGCAACGTCTTCAATCTCGTCACCAAGCGCGGCATCGCCATGGAAGACGCCGAAGTGCGCTGGATCGACTGCAACATCGGCAGCCGCCTAACCATGAAATACCCTGGCGTCATCATGAAGGGCAAACGCGCCCGTGGCGAAGTCATCAGCATCGCTCTCGCCAACAGCGGCCAGCATCAGGACACCGGTGCCAAGATGGTCCACGCCGCCGATGACACCACCAGCAACGTCATCAGCAAATCCATCTCCATCGGCGAAGGCCGCGCCACCTATCGCGGCCTCGTCCACATCCCGAAGCATCTCAAAGGCTGCAAAAACAACACCGAATGCGACGCGCTGCTCATCAACACGAACAGCCGCACCGACACCTACCCCGCCATCAGCGTCCGTGGCAACCAGCACTCCACGCAGCACGAGGCCAGCGTCAGCCAGGTCAGCGCCGATCAAATCTTCTACCTCATGCAACGCGGCCTCAGCGAAGCCGAAGCGATGAGCTTGTCCGTCAACGGCTTTATCAACGACCTCGCCAAGGAATTCCCGATGGAATACAGCGTCGAGCTGAAGCGCCTCATCGACCTCGAAATGGAAGGCAGCGTCGGCTAGCGCCGACAATGACGAAATCCGAATGACGAATGACGAACAGCACCGGATTGAAGCCCAACGGGCTTCCGTCATGCAGCCCAGGGTTGCGCGCAGCGCTACCCTGGGTTCGACGTCCCAAGATTCCCAAATCTTCTTCAACCCCAACGGGGTTGCGTCCATCGCCGCAAGCACACAAGACGGCTCTAATAAGGAGGTGTCCTCATGAGCATGCTCGACACCGTTCATCACGCCGGCCTCGAATGGCTCTCCAAGAGCACCACCGACCGCTCCGGCGGCATGCAAGGTGACTTCGAGGTCAAAGATAGTCGTCTTTGGCTCAAGCCTTGGGACACCGACGACAACGACAAGCCCATCGAACTGCCAGCCAAGGACTTTGAATGGCACGGCATCCTCGAACTCTTCCGCAACCTGCCACGCAATGAAGGCGGAGACCGGCATCGCGCCGAACACAAGCGCCTCATCTTCGTCGATGGCCTGTTGCACAGCGAAACCACTGCCGCTGTCGATGTGGAAAACGATTTCGGCTGGCAGGGTGATTACACACCCACTGACCTAACGCAACGCTTCGCCTGGCAGCTCCACTCCGTGCGCGGCATGATCGCCGCGATCCTCGCGAACTCAGCTTCTGTGCCGTCCGCTGCCATGCCCGCCCTCAAACAAGCCGAAGCGTCCATTTTAGAGGCGCTTTCCCACTTGGAATCGTGAAGATGAAAACACGAAACCCAAAACCGATTACACCGCAAAAATCCGGGGCTAGTGTGCCATCTGGGCATCCTGCCACGCGGCAGCGTCCTGGAGTGCTCCAGCCCTCTGGAGCTTTTCGCAGGCCAGTGGACGCTCGAAAGCGCCAGAGGACTGGCGCACTCCAAAACGCTCTCGCGCCCTTCGTCGCCGCAGCTTCAAAGTTTCGTCATTCGGTCTTCGGCATTCCTTCGTCATTGATGCGCTTCGCTTCCCTTCGGGCTGCCTGCGGCAGTCTGTCTCGCTTCGCTCGGCTCTGAATTCGTCATTCGTCATTTTTCCATGTCCGCCACTCTCGCCCCCGCTTCCAAAACCTCCTCCATGCCTTCCGAAGCCGCACCCATCGCCGCACCACCTGCCGGACTCGAAATCATCGCTCCTGCTCGCGAAAAATCCGCCGCGCCTGCTTGGTTCCTCGAAAAAGCCGCTGCTGCATGGAGCAACTTCCAATCCTTACCCGTTCCAGGTCTCAAGGACGAAGCCTGGCGCTACTCCAACGCGAAAAAGATCGCGCTGAGCACCTATCAACCCGCCGCAGCCGCCAATGAGCACATCGAAGCCGAAGCCGTTGCCGCATCGCAAGGCCTCGCTGAAACCGCCGCACGTTTCGTCTTCGTCAACGACCGCCTCGTCGTCGCCGAAACCGACAGATTGCCCCCTGGCGTGATCTGCCTGCCATTTGAAGAGGCGCTGCAATCTCAAGCCGCACTCCTGCAGCAGCATTTCATGCAGCGCGAGATGACTCTCGGCTCCGCCAAGTTCGCCGCGCTGCATCTCGCGCACGTTCGTGCCGGCCTTGTCATTCTCGTGCCCAAAGGCATCGCCATCGAGCAACCGATCGAGATCTTCCATTGGATCGCCGCCGAGCACACCGCCATCTTCCCGCACACGCTCATCGTCACTGAGGACAACGCCGATGTCACCGTCGTCGATCATTACCGCACTTGGAAGGCCGAGACTGGCCTCAGCCTCGCCGTGGCCGATCTTGTCGCCGGCAAAGGCAGCCGCATCCGCTACATCGCCTGCCAGGAACTGGGCGAAAAAGCACAGGCCATGCACCTCTCCAGCACCGTCACTGCACGCGATGCGCAGGTGAAAAATTTCCAGGTCCA
>NZ_JBJXFV010000067.1:0-18537 GCF_046154365.1 Prosthecobacter sp. | reverse complement strand
CGCTGATCGAGCGCATCGAGCGTCGCCACGAGAAACGTCGTCGTGCGGCAGCCAACGCCCTCAAACGCCAACGCAAACGGGAAAAAGTTGCTCCGGCGAAGGCTTCAACCTCCTAACAAAGCAGAATTAAGCATCTGAGCCGTTTTTGCATTGGCACATGTTAATGATGAAGCGTGGAGCTTTCTCCCGGCAGGCCATTCACTTCGCCGCCAGCGTCTTCTTCCACTCTGCGGGCGCTCCGGGCAATGTCTCCGCGAGGATGCGGCGGATGTGGGTGCGTTCGGTTTCGGTGAGGTAGGTGTAGCTGCTGGTGGTGTCTTTGCCTGCGAGGACGGTCCAGAGGCGGTTGAGGACGGTTTGCTTCAGCGGGGCGGTGAGGTGCCGGAAGGTGAGGGAGTAAACCATGTAGCTGCAGCGGTGCTTGAAGAGGCGGTTGAGGAGCTGGAAGTCCTTCAGGCTGCGGCCATCGCTGCTTTGCGGGGCGCGTTGGGTGAAGGTGGTCTGGAAGGCGGGATCGCCTTCGATGCCGCCTTCGGGAAGTTCGGCCTCGTCTTTGAAGAGCAGGGCTTCGACGACGTCTTCGGCGCAGTGGTCGATGATGCGGCGGGCGGTGCCGGTGGGTTCGCTTTCGATTTTTTCGCCAAGCTCGCGCTGGAGGCTGGTCTGCATGTGCATGGCACGCAGGGAGGTGTGATTCGCCTTGGTGAGGATGTTTTGCACGCTGGTCTGATGCTCCAGGACCATGAGGGCGATGATGTCGCTCTGCTTGCGCGGGTAGGGCGTGGTGTCGAAGAATTGGGCGAGGTTGGTGATGTTGGCACCGGCTTTGAAGTCGATGTCGATGGTCTGGTCATTCTTCTCAGTGGCGGTGACGTTGCCGCGATGCAGGACGCTGCCGTGCCTGCCGGTGACGTACCAGCCGCCCCAGCGGTCGCTGAACGGTGTGGTGGTATCGACGACGGTGCTGCCCTGGCTCATGATGGGATGGCCTGCGGGGCCGGGAAACACGGAGCGCACGATGACACCGGGCACTTCGGGGGTGAAGGGGCCGCCGTGGCAGCTCAGGCAACTGTTGTCGCGCTGGAAGTGCAGCGGCTGCTGCGGCTCCTCGTAGGGATCGAGCAGGTAGAAGATGGGGCCGAGCTTCGGGTCGATGGTGGAGACTTCGATGCTGCCGCCGAGGCAGTAGCCGACGTAGGCGTTGTCGCCGAAGTAAACGACGCGTGGTGTCTGCGGGGTGATGCGGTCGTTCTGTTTGCTGGTCTTCGAGAAGACCATGACCTGCGATTCCTGTGGGATGTCGAACTGCTTCATCACATCGCGCAAGATGCTCCAGGCATCTGTGCGGTCGATTTTCACTTTCCCGGCGGCCATTAGGCGTTCGAGACGCTGCGTGGCGTCGTTGGGCGCGGTGTCGGAGTAGCGGATGGGAGCGTTTTCGTATTCATCCTCGGCTTGAAGAGGGTGTGGCAGGAGGAATGACGAAATCAGAATGACGAATGACGAATGAATGACGAAGCCCGAACGAGATGCGGACGGGTGTCGGGTCGTGGAGTTGGACCAAGGAGCGTTCATAGCTGGAAATTCGTCAGTGACTCACGCAGAGATCAGAATGCGGTTCATGCGGACGCCTTCGCTGCCGGCCACGAGGTCGCGCAGCGTGTGGTGGTCGAGCGTGTCGTAAAAGGCGTTCACCGCCTGGACGAGGGCGCTTTTGAGACGGCAGGAGCCGTTGATGGGGCAGGTGTTGTGCTGCTGGTCGAAGCACTCGACGATGAAGGGCGTGTCCTCGGTGCGGCGCACCACCATGCCGATGCGGATGTCCTCCGGCTGCATGGCGAGGGAGATGCCGCCACCGCGGCCACGGCGGGTTTCGAGGTAGCCGAGCTTGGCGAGGTAGTTCACCACCTTCACGAGATGGTGCCGCGAGATGCCGTAGGCCTCGGCGACTTCGCTGAGCGAAAACGATTCGCCCTTCAGCGCGGCAAACATGAGCACGCGCAGGGAGTAATCGGTGAAGAGGCTGAGTTTCATGCCCGGTTTACGAGGGCATGGAGTTAAACTTGCACGCGGCGTGCATGTTTAAAGAAAGGACGCCAAGGGAGGCGCAGCCAGCGGCAGAATCGGCGCAATGCGGGCATGAAAAAGCCCGGAGACATGCTCCGGGCTTTCGTGGCTTCAATCTTGTCCGAGAGGAGATCAATGCTTGTGGGCAGTCTTGCCGGCAGCAGGTTTGGCGTCGCAGCAAGCCTGGGCCGGAGCGCAGCAGGAGGCTTGTTTCTTGGCAAACGGGCAGGTTTTGCAACTGCTCAGCGTGAGGCTGGTGGCGATGAGGGCGAGGGTGATGAGTGCTTTCATGATGGTGTTTGGTGTGGGTGAGCTGGAAATGATACGGGTGGAGATATGAAAAAGCCCGGAGGGCTGCCTCCGGGCTTCGTGGGTGAATATCAATCACCGCAGAATGGATCAGCCTTCCTTGAGGGACTCCACTTTCTTGTGGGAGCTGACGGCGGTGACTTTCTTGCCGACGAGCTTGTCAGCGCCGGAGACGGCGGCGGTCAGGGTGAGCTTGACGTCTTTGCCGCCGGACTCGATGACGATGGACTTGGAGTCAGCGTCAACGGACTTGAGCTTGCCGCTGGTGGTTTCGGTTTTGCCGCAGCCTGCGAAGGCGGAGACAGAGAGGCCAAGAACGGCGAGGGTGGTGAGGATGGATTTCATGTTGGTTTGGTGTGGTTAGCTTTCCGTCAGGGAAGTGACCGGGCGGATTTGCGTGCATTCAAAACGAGACCGGGGAGTCCTGCCAATCAAAAAATGTGGGGTATTTGAAAAAAGCTCGTCACAGCCCCCCGGCCTGTGCCACGCTCCAGCGATGAAACCCAACGCGCTTTTCCTCCATCTCGGCCTGTTTTTGCTGCTGGCGGCCTCCGGCTTTGCCCACCCGTTGCCGGACGTGGCGGTGCGGGCGAATTTTGAGCAAAACGGGGACTGGATGCTCCAGGTGGAGATCGACCCGCGCAGCTTCGAGCCGGACCCGAATGTGGCTCCTTACCTCACGAACGCCGACCTGGGCGTCACGGCCCCGGAGCAGCAAGACAAGCTGAAGGCGAAGGCGCGGGAATACATCCAACGCGTACTTGAGGTCGTGCTCGATCCCGTGGTGGAGGTGAAGCCTGATTTCACGTGGGATTTCACCACCATGGAAAATGTGCCGCTGAAGCAGCCGGAGGACCCGGTCATGCTCACCGGCACCTGGAAGGGCAAGATTCCCGATGGCACGACGGGTTACTCCATCAAGGCGCTGCCGACGGGGACACTGAGCCTCCTTTATCACAACACCGCCCTCGGCAAGAAGGTGGAGCGCTATCAAATCCTCTTTCCGGGTGAAACCAGCTACGTGCTGGATTTGCAGACCTTCACGCCGCGCACCAAGGCTCCGCCGCCGGTCACGGCACCGGAGGTGCCACCGCTGTCCTTGATGGACTGCCCGATGTGCGGAATGGGGGCTGGCGGCGGCTATGCACTGCCAGCCATCGTCTCGGTGGTCGGGATCGTGGTTCTCGTCACTTGGCTGCGGAAGAAACGCGCGGCTTGAGTCTCTGTGGTAACTTCCATTTGCACCGCCATCGCGTCCGCGTAAATGCCGCGCGTGAAACAGGCATTCGTGTTAGGCGCAGGCATTGGCGAGAGGCTCAAACCGTTGACGGAACAGCTTCCGAAACCGCTCGTGCCCGTGTTTCACCGGCCGCTGATCACCTACGCCTTCGATCATCTGCGTGCGGCGGGCGTCTCGCGTTTCGTGGTGAACACGCATCATCTGCCTGAGGCCTATGCGCAGGCATTTCCAGATCAAATTCACCAAGGAACACCGATTCAATTTCGCAATGAAAGCCCCGTGCGCCTCGAAACCGCCGGCGGCATCGCCAACGTGCGCGACCTGCTCGGAAACGAGCCGTTCCTCGTCTATAACGGCGACATCTTGACCGACCTGCCGCTCAAACCGCTGCTCATGGAGCACCGTGAGAACGGCAATCTCGTCACGCTGGTGCTGCGCAGCCATGGACCGTCCCTGCACATCGCGTTTGACCCACGCCGTGGCCGCGTGACCGACATTCGCAACAAACTTGGCACTGGTGATGAAGGGAAATATCTTTTCACCGGCATCTACGCCTGCGATCCGGCCATTCATGACTGGATCACGCCCGGCAAGGTCGAGTCCGTCATCCCGATCTTCCTCAACATGATTCGTGAGGGGGCCAAGATCGGTGCCGTCGTGATCGATGAGGGCAGTTGGTGGGATTTGGGCAGCCGCACGGCTTACCTGTCCGCGCACTCGGCGTTGAACGGCAGGTATGGCCCGGCGATTGATCCGGCGGCGCAGATCGAAGATGGAGCCGTGTTGCGCGGCATCAATGTCGTCGGCGCTGGTGCCGTGATCGAAACGGGGGCGCAGTTGGAAGACACCATTGTCTGGCCCGGCGGTCGTGTCGCATCGGGTTCGGTGCTGAAGCGTTGCATCGTCCGCAGCGGCATCACGGCGACGGGATTGCGTGAAGATGCAGATTTCTAAGGCAGGCTGTCGCGCACACTGCTTAATTTCACGCCTCCATGCTCCCCGAACACGAGGCCCTGCTTTTCTTCACGCACGAACAGTTTCCTGAACTGAAGGATGCTGCCTGCGAAGTCGAAGTGATCCTCAAAGGGGCCTCCGACCGTCATTTCTACCGCCTCAACTGGCAGGATGGCCGCCCACCGATGGTCCTGATGGTTTACACGCTGGCACGACGCGACAATCCGAAGTTCGTGCCTGCCACACGTCGTCTGGCGAAAATCGGTGCGCATGTGCCGCAGGTGTTCGCCTTTGATGAGCAACGGCTGTGCGTGTGGCTGGAAGATCTGGGCCGGATCGACCTGCATTCCTTCAACGACCAGCCCTGGAGTCGGCGTTTCCCGCTTTACGAAGCGACCTTGCGCGAGGCGGCGAAATTTCACGGTGTCGGCGAGAAGTCGCTCACGCAGGCCGATCTCGATGAACTGGAGCCCGCTTTCGACGAAGCGCTTTACGAATGGGAGCAGAACTACTTCCTCGATCATTTCGTGCGCGGCTATCTGGGACGCGATTTCCCTGATTCCGAATACGCCGCCGCCCACGAAACGCTCAAACAGCTTCGCCGCCGCCTCGCCAAACTGCCGCGCTGCCTCGTCCATCGCGATTTCCAAAGCCAGAACGTGCTCATCCGGGGCGAAGACGCCTGGCTGGTCGATTACCAGGGGCTGCGCCTCGGCCGCGCCGAATACGATCTCGCCTCCCTGCTTTACGATCCGTATGTGAATCTCACGCGCACCGAGCGGTTCGAGCTGCTCAGCTACTATGCCACGCATCGCGGCCTGGGTTTGAACGACGTGCGCGAAGTCTTCTACCTCTGCGCCGCCCAGCGTCTGATGCAGGCCCTCGGTGCGTATGCCAATCTCAGCCGCAACCTCGGCAAGCCGCATTACTTGCAGCACATCCCCGCTGCGGTCGCGAATCTCAACGAGGTCTGCCAGGAAGGGCAGGGGCTTCATGAGCTGAGAGCGTTCTTTGAAGGCGGCTTTTGATGATTCTGATCAGGTCGTGCCGGCTCGTTTTCTGCGTCGTTTCGGTTTCTCATACTTCACTGCTTTCCTTGGAGGCAATGGTTCGAGTGAATCTGCTTTTTCACGCAGCAATAGCAGCCCCTGCTCCACAGTTTCGGCACGACGCTGCTTTGACACGAATCCAGGTGCCTCCACCACTTTCCGTCCATTGGTACTCGTTGATGCATAAGCAGCCTTGCGGAAGTCCACGGTCTCGCCTTTGAGCAGGGAATCGTATGTCCGCTTCATGTCATTCTCGGTGGCCGTCTCGCTGAAGAAGCGGAAGGAACTGGCGGCGAGGTAATCGAGACGCTCTTCAAAGGCCAGCCAGCGGCGGCCTTCGCGCTCGGCGACCTGGCCAGTGGTGTTGGAACCAGCGAAAATGTCGAGCACCACATCGCCGGGATCGGTGAGAAAACGGATGAAGAACTCCGGCAGTTTCGCCGGGAAACGGGCGGGGTGGCCTTTGGCCTCGACTGCTTTGCAGCCGCGCAGGTAGCAGCCGTTGGACTCTGAATTCGGGATTTGCAGCAGGTTGGACGGAATCGCACCCCCGTTGTCCTTGCCAAAGCTCGCACCGATGTCGTGGCCTGATGGACGTTTTTTCGGCGTGTAAAAGGCGGCGGGGTCTTCGATGAGCTTCTTCATTCGGTCGCTGTATTCGGCTAGCACCTTCGAGACATTGGCCTTCGGCCACGGCGTCTTGCTGAACCACCAGAGCGTGTTCACGGCATCTTTCGCCCGCAGCTTGCGCTTGTTCACCCATTCGATGGGGCTGGGCAATTTGGAAGGGTTGTACCAATAGAAATCCTCGGCGAGATGGAAGCCGAGAGTGTCGCAGAACTCAATCAACACGCGGAAGGGATACAGACTGCGGCTGGGCTGTCCGGTTTCGTAAGCGCCACCGAGATCGAGGACAAAGCTGCCGTTCTCTTTGAGCTTATCCTTCACCAGCCGTCCAAACTGAGCGAGCCAGTTCACATACTCGTGCTGCTGCTTGTTCCCGTATTCCTTCTCCCGCAGCAGAGCGAATGGCGGGCTGGTCATGACGAGGTCGATGCTGCCATCCTCCAGCTCGGTAAGAAGCTGCAAGGAGTCACCACAGTAGGCGGCACCGTGGTTGGTCTGGTAAAGGGGGCTGGACTTCGTCAGCAACATCGCGCCACTTATAGTCTGTAGATTCAAAGGCATCAACCCGGCTTTCATTGCAGCACCATGCCACAACTGAATGCCCGCCAGCGATTCGCCGTGAATCTGAAGGAGCAGAGGCTCGCGAAAGGCCTCTCGCAAGAGGATTTGGCGGACTTGTGCGGCCTGCACCGAACCTATGTGGGATCGGTCGAGCGCGGGGAGCGCAACATCTCCATCGACAACATGGAGCGTCTGGCGCTGTCACTGGACGTGCCGCTGGAAAAACTCATCAAGGGCCAGAAGTCATGAAGGCACATGCGGACAAGGCCAAGCTGAACCGTCTGTTTCCTGCGATGCGCGAGCTTCAGGAACTCGCCACCAAGCATGGCATTGATGACATCTTTCAGAGCAACGGAGGGAAGATACTTCAAGTGCTGATTCTCACTGGTCTCAAAGCACTCAAAAACCTTCAAGGGAACGACGCCGTGGATGACGACGGCAACGAATATGAACTCAAGTCCGTAAACATCGGATTGAGAAAAAACAATTTCTCCACGCACCACCACATAAACCCAACGATCATTGGCAAATACCGCAAGGTGCGCTGGGTGTTCGCGGTCTATAAGGGGATCGAGTTGCAGGCGCTTTACCGCATGTCAGCGGAGCAGCTTGAGCCTTACCTCGGTGCGTGGGAGCGGAAGTGGCATGAATCCGGCGGCAAGGACATCAACAACCCGAAGATTCCGCTGAAATTTGTGATGGAGCACGGGACGGTCATCCCGCACGAGTAGGCGGGTGACAATCAAAACCGTGCCGAATTTCACGCCGACCAACGAAAACACTGCCCCACTGTCAGTTTGCCGTGTGAGTAGGCCGAAATGCGCACGCGATTCGCGCTGTTGCCGCTGAGGAGCCAGACGTTGCTCAGATCCATCGTATGCTGGAAACCCACATTGCCACTGGCTCGGTCGGAGCCTAGGAGGGTTGAAATTTACGGGGCATGAACAAATGCCAAACGCGAAATCGCATTGCTCAAGCGGGCGGGATACGCTCTAAATGGCGGAGCTTCTCCACCCGCCGCATGTCCCAACCCACCGTTCCGCCCCCGCCCAGCAGGCGTCGCGTTTTCGCCTCCCGCCTGTTCAGCACGCTGCTCCTGTGGTCGCTGCTCACGGTCGCTTTTCTGCAATGGCAGAACACTTGGCTCGTCATTGCGATCACCGGCTTCTTTGGCGTCGCTGGTGCCGTGGAGTATTACCGGCTGCTGCGCAATGATCTGCATGCCCGTTCCTTCAACGCCCTCGGCTTTGTCATCTGCATCGTGTACTGGGGTTCGGTGATCTGGTACACGACCACGCGGCATGACGTGCCACCGATGTGGCTCGATCTTGCCGCGCTGACCGCCAGTGTGCATGGCTCCTTCCTGCTCTGCTACCGCCTGCAGCTCGAAGGTGCCGTGACACTCCAGCGCATCTTCAACACCGTCTTCGGTGTGGTTTACACCGTCATCTTCTTCGGCTTCATCGCCCGGCTGATGTATTTCCAGTCGGACGGCAAGGGGATCACCGGCATCTTTCTGGTGCTGTTTCTCGTCATGGTCACGAAATTCAGCGACATGGGGGCCTATGTGGTCGGCGTGCTGTTTGGGAAGCACAAAATGATCCCGCATATCAGTCCCGCGAAGTCGTGGGAGGGCTTCGTCGGCGCTTTCATCGGTTCCTTCGGTGCTGCGGCCATCCTGCTGGCCCTCATGCCTGAAAAAATCGCTCCCATCACCTGGATGCACGGCATGATCCTCGCCCCGGTGCTCTGTGCCACCGCCGTCACCGGCGACTTGGCCGAGTCTGTGCTCAAACGCTGCGTCGCCATCAAGGACAGCGGCCACACGCTCCCCGGCATCGGCGGTATCCTCGATTTGACCGACAGCCTGCTCTTCACCGCTCCGGTGTTCTATTTTTACCT
The DNA here is from genome assembly GCF_046154365.1 of Prosthecobacter sp. GTDB lineage: Bacteria > Verrucomicrobiota > Verrucomicrobiia > Verrucomicrobiales > Verrucomicrobiaceae > Prosthecobacter. The sequence goes on along the minus strand of NZ_JBJXFV010000067.1, from coordinate 9,828 downwards.
CTCGGCCATCGCCCGCTAAGCCAATCCTAATCGTCCTCCTACTCCTACTCCTACTCGTCCTCGATTCTGCCACTCCGCCATCTTCCAACCCTTCGAGCCACCCAGCGGCTAGTTTGCGGCATCTCGATCGCTAATCACTGCATCGATTCCGCAATGATCGAGGACGAGTTCGAGTAGGAGGATGAGGACGATCTCAACCCCACGTTCTGTGATGCGCAAAGTTCTCCTCCTCGGCTCCACCGGCTCCATCGGCACCAGCGCCCTCAAAGTCGCGCGCGACATCCCGGAGCGCATGCAGATCGTCGGTTTGGCCGCGAACAGCAGTGTCGAGGCACTCGTTGAACAAGTTCGTGAGACCGGCGTGAAGCACGTCGCCCTCACCGATCCCGCCGCTGCGGCCAAAGCGCGTGCGCTGCTGCCTGCGGATGTCGTGTTGCACACCGGAGCACAGGGACTCATCGATCTCGTAAAGCAAAGTGATGCCGACATGGTTCTCGTCGCCATCGTCGGTACCGCCGGACTCGCACCCGCGCTTGCGGCGATTGAGGAAGGCAAGCATCTCGCCGTCGCCAGCAAGGAAATCCTCGTCATGGCCGGCGAAGCCGTCACTGCGGCTGCGAAACGCAAGGGAGTGAACATTCTGCCCGTGGACAGCGAGCACAACGCCATCTTCCAGTGCCTCGAAGGCCATCGCCACAGCGACGTGCAGCGCATCCTGCTCACCGCCAGCGGCGGCCCGTTCCGCACGCTGCCTGCCGATCAACTGCCGCAGGTCACTGTCGCGCAGGCATTGAAGCATCCCACCTGGACCATGGGCCGCAAGATCACCATCGACAGCGCCACGCTCTTCAACAAAGGCCTGGAGATGATCGAGGCGAAGTGGCTCTTCGACGTGCCGATGGACAAGATCGAGGTCGTCGTCCATCCGCAAAGCATCGTCCACAGCATGGTCGAGTTCGCCGACAACAGCGTCATCGCCCAGCTCAGCCACAGCGACATGTGCTTCCCCATTCAGTACGCCGTCACCTGGCCCGACCGTGTCCCGAACAACCTCAAGCCGCTCAACTTCGCTCAAGTCGGTGCCTTGCACTTCGAGGCTCCTCGCGTGGATGATTTTCCTGCGCTCAATCTCGCCCGCCACGCCGGCACCATCGGCGGCACTTTGCCTGCCGTGCTCAACGCCGCCAACGAAGTCGCCGTCGAGGCCTTCCTCAATGGCAAGATCGCATTCCCCGGCATCTGGCAGACCGTCGAACGCGTCATGACTGCGCATCAAGTCATCGCGCATCCCTCGTTGGAGGAATTGATTGAGGCCGATGCGTGGGCGAGACGCGAAGCAAAATAGCTGGATTCAAAACCTCCAAGCGCCAATCACTCCCGCGTGATGGTTTCGTCCAGATTGAGCATGACGCGGGCGAGGGCCTGCCAGCATTGCGCTTCGGTGGCTTTGGAATCGCGTTCGGCGTGAAGCAAACGGGTCATGGATTGGCGTTCGCTGTCACTGGGAGGGCGGGAGACGCAGAGCTGGAAGGCGTGGGTGATGCGTGCGTCGTCGGTTTGGGCTTCTTTGATCAAGCGTGCAGCGAGGGCCTGGGCGAACTCGACGTAGGCGGCGTCGTTGAGCAGGGTGAGGGCTTGCAGCGGGGTGTTGCTGCGGATGCGGCGGGTGCAGGTGCTGAAACCGTCGGGTGCATCGAAAACGCTGAGGGATGGCGGTGGGGTGGCGCGGAAGATGAAGGTGTAGAGGCCACGGCGGTAGCGATCCTGGCCTTTGCTGACGGGCCAGGCACGTTTGACCTGCCCCAAGGACATGACGCCTTCAGGAATGGGCGGATAGACCGGTGCGCCACCCATTTTGAGCGAGAGCAGGCCGCTGGTGGCGAGACAGACATCGCGCACGACTTCGGCGTCGAGGCGCAGGCGGTTTTGACGCCAGAGGAGGTAGTTGTTGGGGTCGGTGCTTTGGGCGTTGCGGAGCAAGTGCTCAGTGTTCGCTTCGCGGCTTCGCAGCAGTGCCAAGTGTTCGCTTCGCGGCGTCGCAGCAGTCTGAGCACTGAGCACTGAGAACTGAGCACTGGATTGAAGATAGGTCTGACTGCCGACGATAAGCTGATGCAGGTGCTTGAGGCTCCAGCCGTGCTCCATGAAATCGACGGCGAGCCAGTCGAGCAGTTCGGGATGCGTGGGGAGGCGGCCCATGGTGCCGAAGTCGTTTTCCGTCTCGACGATGCCGCGGCCGAAGTACTGCTGCCAGACGCGGTTGACGAGGACGCGGGCGGTGAGCGGGTTGCGGCGGTCGATGAGCCACTGGGCGAGTGCTAGGCGGTCGCTTTTGGTGTTTTCGGGCAGTGCATGCATCACCTTGAGCACGCCGGGCTGCACTTCCTCGGACGGGCGGGTGAAGTCGCCTTTGATGAAGAGGGTGGTTTTGCGCGGCTTGGGCAGTTCCTTCATCACGAGGGTGGTGGTGCCGTTGGTGAGGATGTTGTCGAGTTCGAGGTGGCGGTCGTAGAGCGGATTGAAGATGGAGTCCGCCGTGCCGGTCATGGCTTTGAAGAGGATGCGCTGATCGGCGGCGCTGCGTTTGGCGGCGGCCTTGGCGATGGATTTGAGTGCATCGGCGGGAAGGAGCTTCTTTGATTTTTCGCCGAGAGTGGTTTCCCATTCTTGCAGCACGGCCATGCGCTCTTTGATGTGGGCGTCGATCTGTTTGAGCAACAGTTGATGCTCGGCCTTGAGTTTGACGAGATCCTGGCCGGGATTGGGGACGGGCAGGGTGGGCTCGTCCTGGTTGTTGAGGAAGGCGAAGAACTGGTAGTACTCGCGCTGGCTGATGGGATCGAACTTGTGGTCGTGGCACTGCGCGCAGCCGATGCCGAGGCCGAGCCAGACGGTGCCGGTGGTGGCGACGCGATCGAAGACGCTCTCTATGCGGAACTGTTCTTTGTCGATGCCGCCTTCTTGATTGATCTGCGTGTTGCGATGGAAACCGGTGGCGATGAGTTGGTCGCGGCTGGCTTTGGGCAGCATGTCACCGGCGATTTGTTCGATGGTGAACTGGTCGAAGGGCATGTCGCGGTTCAAGGCGTTGACGACATAATCTCGATACGGCCACATGCTGCGCGGGGCGTCGATGCTGTAGCCGTTGCTGTCGCCGTAGCGTGCCTGATCGAGCCACCAGCGAGCCCAGCGCTCGCCGTAGTGCTTGGAGGCGAGGAGGCTGGCGGCTAGATTCTTGATGCTGGATGCTGGATCCTTGATGCTGGATGCTGGATTTTTGATGAAGGCGGCGACTTCGGCGGGAGTGGGCGGGAGGCCGGTGAGATCGAGGTGGAGGCGGCGGATGAGTGTTGCGGGGGACGCGGGTGGTGAAGGCTTGAGGCCGGCTTTGGCGAGACGGGCGTGAATGAAGGCGTCGATGGGATGAGTGGGGCCGTTGGGTGGCAACGGCGCTTTCACAGGAGCAATGAAGGCCCAGTGGCGGTCGTCGCTGGGCTGCTCATCAGCGGGAGCTTTGGCTCCTTCGGCGATCCATTGCCGGACGAGGGCGATCTGGGAGGAGTCGAGCGGGCCACGCTTGTAGGGCATCTGCGGGATCTCGTCATGCGTGCCGGAGATGACCTGGATGAGGAGATCGGGCAATGCGGCACCGCGTTTGCCGCCGGTGCGTGTTGCGGCGGCGGTGTCGAGCCTGAGCTGGGACTTCTGCGTGGTGGCACCGTGGCATTTCACGCAGTGCTGCTGGAGCAGGGGTTTGATCTGCGTGGTGTAATCCACCGCGGCTGAGGCGGTGGCGGCGAGAAACAGGCAGATGGCAAAGGTGCGAAGGAGCATGTGGCGTGAAGCTGAAAACCAGAGTTGATAGTGAATGGTTGATAGTTGATGGCCTGAGCATCAATCCAGGTTTTCAAGATGAACAACGTACGTTGTGTTGATGGGTGCTTCTTCCGCGTTCTGGCGAACGCAGCCACAAAAAACGCCGCACTCGCGCGGGGCGGGTGCGGCGTGGATGACTTCAGGTCAAAGAGTGACGCTTACTTGGCGTCTTTCTTCGGCTTCGGGGTCAGTTCTTCCTTGGAGAGGCTGCCGTCTTTGTTCTTGTCCATCTTGCCGAAGCGCTCTTCAGCCTTGGCGGCGTCCTTCTTGGCGCCAGGAGATGCCAGGAACTCCTCTTTGGAGAGGGTGCCGTTGCCGTCCTTGTCGAGGTTCTTGATCATTTCATCCGCACTTGGAGGAGCCTTCTTCTTGCCACCTTCAGCGGCGGGTTTCTTCGGCGCATCGCCTTCAGCGGCGTTAAGGGTGGCGGTGAGGGCGAGAATGGAGAGGATCGTGGTGATCGCTTTCATAGTGTGTTTGGTCGATTTGGTTTGGTTTGAATGAGCGCGGGTTTTTGGGTGGCCCAAGTCTGCGCGTGGCGTGTTAAACGAGGGGATGTCGATTCCGTTTCAAAAAATCGCGGATGATTTTTGCGAACGTGAATTTCCACAACAAACGCGGTTCACAGCAGGCGTGCGCCAGCCTCGGCCAGCGGGCTGCGCTCGCCTTTCACCAGCGGAACGTGCGCTGCAAAGGGCTGGCCGCGCATGCGCTGACGGGTGTACACGAGGCCGTTGCTGCGGCTGTCCACGTAGGGGTTGTCGATCTGCGCCGGATCGCCGACGAGGACGAGCTTGGAGCCGCGTGACATGCGGGTGACGATGGTTTTGGCCTCCAGCGGGGTGAGCTGCTGGGCTTCATCGAGCACAAAGAAGCGATCTGGAATGCTGCGGCCACGAATGTAGCACAGCGCTTCGATTTCGATGACGCCCTGCTGGATGAGCGGGTCATAGGGCGCGGCGGGCGCGGTGATCTGCTGCTGCGCCTCGGGCATGAAGCGGTTCTTTTTGCGCGCCGGACCTTGCTGTGTGCCTTCCAGCGGCCGCATGAGGAGATCGAGCGCGTCATACACGGGCTGGAGCCATGGCCGCATCTTTTCCTGCAAGGAGCCGGGCAGGAAGCCCACGGTCTGGCCCATGGCGACGATGGGACGGCTGACGGTGAGGCCGTGGTAGGTGCGGTTAAACACCTGCTGCAAGGCGGCGGCGACGGCGAGCAGCGTCTTGCCAGTGCCAGCCTGACCGTAGCAGGTGACGAGGCTGATCTCGGGATCAAGCAGGGCATCGAGGAAGCAGGCCTGGCCGAGATTCATCGGCTTGATGGCACGTCCCTGGCCGACCTTGATCGACTCAGGTGTGTGATGCAGGCGGACGAATTCGCCCTGCGCACTGAGCTTCGCGGGCATGGTGGCTTTGTCACCGGCGGAGAGCAGGCCGTAATCATTCACGACCATGCCGGCGGTGCGGTTTTCCGGCAGCGTGAGGCGGCCGCTGCTGGCGAAGCGCTGCAATTCATGCGGACTGACTTCAACGCGGGCGATGTCAAAGTTCGCCACTTCACGCGGCTCCACTTTGTCGTGCAGGTAATCTTCACACTCGATGCCCACGGCACGCGCTTTGAGCTGCATGTTGAGGTCTTTGCTGACGAGGATGACCGGCGGCGAGACCTGCTCGCGCAGCCAGAGCGTGCAGGCGAGGATGCGGTGGTCGGCTTTCTCCAAGGCGGGGAAGATGCGCTGGAATTCCAGCACGCTGGGCACCTCGCAGGCCACATCGGGGTCATAAACGACGACGCGGATGCTGCCGCCGCCATCGGTGGGCACACCGGTGGTCACAGAGGCACCCTTGGTGGCAAAGATCTTCATCAAGGCGCGATGCACTTCGCGCGCATTCGCACCGCGCTCGGTCATCTCGTTTTTGAAGCGGTCCAGCTCGCTGAGCACATCCACCGGGATGCAAATGTGATGCTCGGCAAAGCGGTGAATGCAGGCCGGGTCGTGGAGCAGGACGTTGGTGTCGAGGACGAAGGTTTTGATGCCTACAGGAGTGGCGGGGCGGCGGCGGCGGGCGGGGGTGGAAGCGGTGGAATTCACAGAAGAGGGACCAGAATCAGACGTGCGGGTAGAAATGAGGGTTTGAGCTACGGATGCAGGATGGTCGTCGCGGTCCATGGTGGTTCAGTGGTTATGGTGGTTGACTGCCTTGAAATGGCAGGGACGGCTGTTCTTTGGCGCATGGGAAGTGCCAAGCCTACCGATCCCAGAATGTGATTTTTTGAATGAATCACGGTAATTGCTAGAGAGTGTCAGACCGTGGAGATACTGGCAAGAAGTTATTCACATTGCCGAAGGTTTTTCACCATAGCGCAGCATGGAGTCATGCGGCAGGCGCTCTGCTGCGGCCGCTGGCTTCATCCTCGACTTTTGCCGGAATGGGCACACAATCCACCCCATGCCTGGGATCACCGCCGCCGAGCTTGCTGAACTTCCACGCCTCACGCGTGAGCAGATCGCTGCGCCCACGGTGGAGCGTGGCGAGCGCATCCGTGAGCTGTATCTCGCACGCCCGGCGAACTACGACTACCACAAGGCCTTCGTGGTCGCCCGGATCCTCAGCAGCGAGCGTCTGCGCACACGTGCCAAGTGGGTGCGTTTTGCCCAAGAACTCATTCAGGATCCAGGAGTCAGCAATCGCCTCCTAGATCAGGCCATGAAACTCATCCGCCTCGAGCAAAAAGCAGGTCGCCGGCTCCGCTGGCAGTAACAACCACTAGACCTAGTATTCCGATGAACTGGAGTGATGCACCGCCCAACTGGAACACACCCATTGGCGAACAGATCGACCGCTTTTCATCACCCCGCCCAGCGCGTTTCGGTCCACCGAGAGCTGGTTTGGCCGTGCGCATCATGAGATAAGGCATGGCATCAAAATCATGCTGCCGCAGGTCCGTGATGCCTTGGTAGGAAAGCTGCACCGCCGCCGTAAGCCTGAACTGAATGGATTGGAACCCAAAGACCTCCGCGCCTTCCTCCGTGTGCAGGAACTGAGCGGCGGGCATCCCACGGAGGCTGAGCTGCTCCAAGACATCCTGCTCTGCCCATACGCTTGGCACCTGCAGATGAGTGGTGCCGTCACCGACTTTCGCCGGAATCTCGAGGTCCTCTGGCCCGTGCTCTATCACAAACCGTTGCAGGTACAGCAGCAGATCATCCGCCCGCTGCTACACGAGCTTGAACTCTCCGGCTATACCGAAAGCCAGGACTGGTACGAACTCGTCCGCGCCCTCGCCCCCCACGCGGCCTTAAGGCGCGAGGGGTGGCACGATTTACCCAGGTGTCTTGAGGAGTGCTCCCTCGTTGCTCATGTCCTGCCTCATCGGACCCTGATCTCGCCTCAGCCGTATCCATGCAATGGAACCACAGAGACACCGGGGACACAGAGGGAAGAGTCTTGTTGACCGACTTCACCATGAGGTGACTTCCAGGTGTTTCTTAAATCCTCTGGGTATCCGGTGCCTCTGTGGTTCACCTTCTGTATGGTTACGGCTCAGAGCTGTCGGCACCGCGCTGGTGGTTCATTCCAGCCAGGTGAGTCTCTTGCAAAACATCAGTCAGACATGATGCAGGATATTTTCGCCTGCCCATGTTTTTGCCTTCCATTCTGGCGCAAGCCTCCGCCAAGCTTGAGATCGGGAGGTATTGAAGGCAAAAAGATGGGCAGGCAAAAACATGCAGACTGCGCTTGGAAGAGGTTTTGCAAGAGACTCAGGTGGCAGGGGTTTTAGACTGCAAAGACCGCCTTGAACCCCGCCTGCTCGAAATGACGGCCACGGGTGAGGGCATCGCTTGCTCTTCGGCGCGCCGTAGAGGTCGTGGTCATGATTGTCCGCCGCATCCATCGGCGCGTCCTTGACGCAGCCGATGAATTCCTTGTAGCGCTCAGCAAACCTCTGGCGCTGCTTCGTCTGCGGCAGGATGAGGACATCCTCGGGCAGCTTGATCGTGTCATTCATGACGGTGGCCGTGATGCTCATGACGGGAAGCATAGCCGATCTGGCCCGCCGGTCAGTTTCCACGCCTGCTCCGCGCTCCTGCTGGAACGCCGCGATGGCGCTCCGTAGGCTCGTTCGCCATAACGAAGGGCTTGGGGAGCCGTCGAGGGCTAGGAGACGCCCGCCTCCCGCATTCTGGCGAATGCGCCTACCGCGCATCGTAGGCTCGTTCGCCAGAACGAGGGGTTTGGAGAGCTTTCGAGGGCCTGGGGAAGCCCGTCTTCCGCATTCTGGCGAATGCGCCTATCGCGCGTTGTAGGCTCGTTCGCCAGAACGAGGGGTTTGGAGAGCTTACGAGAGCCGGGGGACGCCCGCCTTCCGCATTCTGGCGAATGCGCCTACGGTTCACCGCACCACCGTCACATCCGGGCGCGCTTTCTCGAAGGCGGCGATGGCGGCGGGGGTGAGGTTGGGGCAGCTCTTGAGTTCCAGGGTCTTGAGGCTGCGCAGCTTCGTGAGGCTGGTCAGGCTGGCGTCGGTGATCTTGGGTAAAATGTCCAGCGAGACCAAACTCAGCTTCTTGTGGCCGCTGAGCGTCTCCAGGGCGGCATCCGTCAGTTTCTGGCAGTCACGGAAGTGCATACCTTCCAGCTTCTCCAGATCAAGCACACCAGTCATGGCCTCGTCCGCGAGGGCGGAAGAGACAAACAAGATGATCTTGAGGCGCGGGAAGTTTTTCAAGGCCCTCAAATCATCCGCAGTGTAGTTCCATGTGGGTGCGCCTTCTAATGAAATGGATTCCAGCTTGGGAAAGGCTGCGGCCAGCACCGCCGCCTCCGTACCAGACTGTCCGGGGGTGAGGTCAAAGCCCAAGATGGGAAGATTGGACCACTGTTTCTGCATCGCAAGACCATCAGCCGTCAATGCTGTGCGGCGCACCGACAGGGAACGGAGATTGTCGAGCCCCGCCAGCAAAGGGAGATGTTCGTCACGGAGGCGGCTATCACTTCCTGACAAGACCAAATTCATGAGTGTCTTTAATTTCCCAATCTGGCGCAACCCCTCCTCTGTCGGTCGAAAGTTATTCAAAGTGAGAATTTGAAGGCTTTTGGCCGCTGCCAGGACTTCAATGCCCTCGCCCGTGATCTGAGGCTCATTACCGATGTCGAGAAACTGTAGAGAAGAGCCTGCGAGATGACGGAACATCTCGTCCTTCACACCAGTCTGGACTATCTGGATTCCGCTCAGCACAGGGAGCGAAGGCAAAATCTCCAGATGCTCCGCCGTGATGGGCAGGGTGATCAGATTCAGCCGCGTGAGTCCTTTCAGCCCGGCTAGTGGCAGGAGGTTGTCCACCGGAGCCAGCGGTCGTTTGGTGGCGGTGAATTCGAGATAGACCCCCGTGACCTCAAACCGACCGCGTGGGAGATCAGCGGCATCGGTGATGTTTGCGGTGACGCCCGCGAGTCTGACGCTGCCACCGACGGACAGCACCCACTCCGCCGCCTTGCGATCGTCGCCGGGCGGGAATTTCTTCCTGGGTAGGGCGCTTGCTCCTGCAAGCGCCGGGTTGGGTGGGTTTGCAGCCGCAGGGCCAGTCGCGGCGGCTGGAGGACCAGCCGCCCTACCTAATCCCTCGCGATACTCCCGCACGGTCTTCGCATCGGGCACGCGGTTCTTTTGCGTCAGCGTGCTTTCGAGCTGCTTGAGGCGGAGGGAGAGCGGGTCGGTCAGCGCTTTGAGATTGGCGGCGCGGGTGGCGTCGAGCTTGGCGAAGGCGTCGCGGTAGATTTTGCGCAGGCCTTTGAGATTGGCGGGTGTGGCGTCGTCGTCCGCGGCGGGGAGCGGATTGGCCGTAGCTTCGAGTGGCACTCGAAGCCCGTCCGCTTCCTGACTTCGATTGCCAATCGAAGCTACGAGCTTCTTCTCCGCCTCCAGCACAATGACCCCATCGAGATGCCC
>NZ_JBJXFV010000070.1:0-23245 GCF_046154365.1 Prosthecobacter sp. | reverse complement strand
GAGAATTGACTGGCAGCGAAACGGGTAAGCAGCCTTCCGGGTTGAGCAGCCCGTTGCCGGGCGGCTCTACCCGGAAGGCTGCACAGGGGCAAGACGGCTTCTCCAGAGTTTCATAAATCCATCACTCATTCACAGTGGGAAGAAGCATTCCCTTCGCTCGCTCCATCACTGCTGCGGCAGCTTCAGTTCCACCCGTTTTCCACCGCGCAGCACGACGGCGGGCAGTTGTTCGCCAGGGAGGTGCTCTTGCAGCAGGTGGCCGATGATGGCGCTTTCGGTGATGCGCTGTTTCAAATCGCCGACTTCGACCAAGATGTCGTCTTTCAGGAAGCCCGCCTGCTTGGCCTTCGCATGCTCGCCGTACTGGCCGACGTGGAAGATGCGCAGCGCCATCTGATCCTTGCTGAGGCCGAGGGTGCCGCGCTCGGTGTCCTCGATGTCATCCATCTTCATGCCGCCGAAGGCCATCGCACGCATCGGCCAGGTGCCCGCACGTTTGCCGATGTCGGATTTCAAGCGCCAGCCGGCGGGAAGCTCGAGGTTGAGGGCGATTTCTTTGCCGTCGCGCTGAATCATGGCGGGCAACGACCCCGAGTCCGGTGAACGATGCAAAATCCAGCTCACATCGGCGATGGAAACGAGCGGCTGGCTATTGATTGAAGCGAAAACGTCGCCGGTTTGGACGCCCGCTTTAGCCGCAGGTGAATCAGCGGCGACGGCATCCACTTTGGCGATGTCATCGGTGGCAAGTGTGATGCCGAGTGTTTCGATGGAAGGCTGCGGATAGACCCACTCGACGGGCACGGGTTTGTTCTGACTGCGGTAGTGCGCACGGAAGGCGTCGCCGACCATGTGGCAGTGAACGCAGCTCTGCATGACTTTGCCGTCCCAGTCGAGCTTGCTCTGATACTTCGCGGCGAGCGTGGGGAACTCGACCGGCGTCTGGTAAGGCGTGGGGCCGCCCTGTTTGCCGGTGAGGGCCGTTTTGTTGGCCGGATAGCCTTGATGAATGGCGACCGCGGCAGTGAGCGCTTTTTTGAAGCTGGCGGTGGTCTTGTTCAGCGGGTCTTTTTGATGCAGCCAGGAGCCGTAGCGGCCGTAGATCGTGCCATCGCCATTGAACATGATCGCCGAAAACGAGAGATCGTAATCAAACTGGAAGCGGGAGAGGTCGAGCGCGTTGGCGTTGATGATGCGGACGCAGACGAACTGGTCCAGCAGCGGCACCAGCTCCGGCTCCTGCAACACGCTGGCGTCGATGCCGGCGCAGGACATGCACGGCACGCAGCGCAGCACCACGAGCAGCGGCTTGCCGGTCGTCTTGGCCAGGCGAAAGCCGCCGTCGATGTCGTTCCAGTTCCAGCGCGTGTCGTTTTCGAGCTTCGCTTTCTCATCACGCACCGCACCCTCGCGGTCTTTGACGGTGGCGGCGGAAACGGCGGTCGCTAAAGCAAGCAGGCTGATCGAGAGTAGTTGTTGGAGTCTCATGCCGACATTTTGCGCAGACCCCAGGTCGAAGACAAGGCAAAATGCTGCGCGCTGTTTTTTGGAATGGACAGGCTTCGGTTTTTTCCGGTTAATCGTGCGCAACTGCCACCCCGCCTGTTCCTATGTCCGAAGTTACCGCCATCTCCAAGTTCGCCTGCCCCGCGTGCGGCGCTGAAGCCGTGTGGACGCCGTCGAAACACGCGCTCGTCTGCCCGTACTGCAGCACCGTTTCTCCCGCCGAGCTGAAGACCGACGGCACGCTGGTGGAGGAAAATGACCTCGTCACGGCACTGCGTGCCATTCCCGACGACCAGCGCGGCTGGGCGGCGGTGCGCAAGACGGTGAAGTGCCAGAGCTGCCATGCGATCTCGGTCTTCGATGAAAAGCGCGTGGCACAGAACTGCGACTTCTGCGGCTCACCCGCGATCATGGCGATGGACGATGTCGGCTCACCGATCCGTCCCGGCAGCCAGCTTCCCTTCAAGATCGCGCAGAGCCAGGTGCGTGAGGACATCCGCCGCTGGTATGGCAGCCACTTCTGGGCGCCGAATGCACTCGGCCAAAAAGCGCTCACCGACACGCTGCACGGCCTGTACCTGCCTTACTGGACCTTTGATGCGCATGCGGAGTGCCCGTGGGAGGCAGAGGCCGGCTACTATTATTACACGACTGACAGCAAGGGGAACCGCACCCGCCACACGCGCTGGGAACACGCCGCCGGCCATGTGAGCAGCGACTTCGATGACGTGCTCGTGCCTGCCTCGAAGGGCGTGCATACGAACCTGCTGGAAAAACTCCAGCCCTTCCCCACCACGCGGGAACTGCTGCCCTACGATCCCGGTTATCTCTCCGGCTGGGTCGTTGAGCAGTATCAAATCGATCTCATTGAGGCCGCACAAGATTCGCGCAACCGCATGGACAATCTGCTGCGCCAGCAATGCACCACGCAGATTCCGGGCGACACGAACCGCAACCTGAAAATCGCTCCCGAATACAGTGCGCAGACCTTCAAACACGTGCTGCTGCCCGTATGGCTGCTGACTTACACCTACGGCACGAAAAACTACCAGGTCGCCGTCAACGCCGCCACCGGCAAGATCGGTGGCGAGTATCCGCTGAGCTGGGTGAAGATCACCATCGCCAGTGTGATCGCGCTGATCATCCTGGTCATCATTCTCGCCTCCCAGAACTGAAATGGAGGAATGGAGAATGAAGGAATGGAAAACTGAAAATGGCTCCAGAATGGCCGCGCCGGGCTTTCTCAGGCCATTTGCCATTCTCAGTTCCTCCATTCTCAGTTCTTCCATTCTCAGTTCTTCCATCTCTTCCCGGTCAAATCCGCCTCACCCGTGAACTTCCGCTTCCGCGAACTCCCCATCGCCATCGCGCTACTCGCGATCTGCGCATTCTTTGCTGTTAAAGAGCCGGCGTTCCTCGGCGCGCGCAATTTGTCGATGCTCGTCACCGAACTCTCGATCACCGCCACGCTGGCGATGGGCATGCTGCTCATCCTGCTACCAGGGCACATCGATTTGTCCGCTGGCAGCGGTGTGGGATTGCTCGGCGGCATTGCGAGCGTGCTGGTGTTTCAGCATCACCTGCCAGCACCCGCCGCGCTCGGCCTGGGACTGCTCTGCGGTGTGCTGATCTGGATGGCCATGGGCGCGTTCATCGTCTGCGAGCGCATGCCGTCGTTCATCGTCACACTCGGCGCACTGTTGATCTTCAAAGGCCTGTTCTGGCTCGTCATCGACAACGCCACCGTTCCCGTTGCTCCCGGCGGCCAGAGCAATGTGTATTCGCTGCTCACCACCTATTATCTGCCGGTGCATCTTGGCTGGATGCTCGCCGCTGTGCTCGTGCTTGCCTTGATCTTCACCACCCTCAGCGCCCGCAAGCGCCGCATCGAGCACGGCTTCACCGTGGACAGCAAAGAGATGGCCTTCATGCGGCTGTTCATCACCGCGCAAGCCATCGCGTTGTTCGTGCTCGTCACCGGCCAGTTTCGCGGCATTCCGCTGCCCTCGCTCATTCTCGGCGGTGTGACGATGATTGTTTACACCGTCACGCAGCACACCAGCCTCGGCCGGCACTTGTATGCCATCGGCGGCAACACCGAGGCCGCGTTCGTCTCCGGTGTACCGATGAAACGCACGGTCATCGCCGCCTACAGCGGCATGGGAGCCATCGTAGCCATCACCGGCTTCATGCAGACCGCATATGCCGGATCATCGACGACCACGGTGGGTGATTTGATGGAACTCGACGCCGTCGCCGCCTGCGTCATCGGCGGCGTGAGTTTGCGCGGCGGACGCGGCACGGTGCTGGGCGTGCTGCTCGGTGCTTTGATCATCGCGTGCCTCCTGAACGGCATGACGCTCATGTCCGTGCCGCCGGAGCGCAAATTCATCGCCCGCGGCGTCGTGCTGATTCTCGCCGTGTGGATGGACATGCGGCTGAGCCGCCGGGCGTGAGGCGCACGGTGAGACTCATTTGTCGGGATCAAAGGCACACGGAATCTGGCGCTTGCCAATAAGGGGTTAAATCATAGCATGTGCCGCATGACTCTGACGCTTCAGATCCCGGACCTCCTGGCACGCTTGCTGGCGCAGGAGGAGCCGCGTGAGGAACGCAGCCTCATTATCGAGGCCGTGTGCGGGCTCTATGCGCGGAACCGAGTCTCCAGTGGTGATGCGGCAACCATGCTCGGCATCTCAAGGCCCGAGTTTTGGCATGAACTGGCACGTCGGCAGATTCCACGCCAATACACGCAGGAGATGCTGCAGGAGGATCTGGCCTTTGCTCGTGGTGACTGACAACTCGCCGCTCACAGCCTTGGCGCTTGGCGATTTACTGGACTTGCTCAAAGCCCGCTGGCCGCTTGTCATTGTACCGCAGGCTGTTTGGGACGAATCGCGGCTGGTGCGCAACACGGCCGCTTTGGCACGACTCGATGCCGCCCGCTCCGAGGGCTGGCTGCAAGTCCGCATGGCTGGCAGCGCCGCCGCCGTGGCAAAGCTGCGAGATAAACTCGACGCAGGTGAGTCTGAGGCCATCACCCTTGCTCTGGAATTGAAGGCCGATTGGCTGCTGATCGACGAACTCAAAGGACGCTCCGTCGCACGGCAGATGGGCCTGTCAGTCACCGGCACGCTCGGACTCTTGATCTGGGCCAAGGTTTCGGGCCTGGCACCCTCCTTGGGGGATTTAATCGAACGGGTGGAGCGACTGGGCGAACTTTACCTTGCAGACGATCTCAAAGAATCCGCGCTTGTTTCAGTCGGCGAATCAACCTCTTAACTGACAGACGAGACGTTGCCGCAGAGGGGCCAAGCGGCAGTGGGGGCAGAGCATGGAGACAAAAACCACTGCGACCTCCGCTCCTCCGCCTGCAACGCTGTAGCACTGCGGGCAGGTCCGCCACTCGTCGGTAAAGTCAGGGCGCACCGGCGTCTCGAAGCGAGGAGTGAGCGCCGTGGTGGCCGTGCTCGACATGCGCCGCGACCCGCGAAGCATCCGTGAAATCCTGCGCGGACGAAAATGTGGGTTCATCCGGGAAGTGGGTGCGGTGAAGTGTGCCAGCAGCAGCCTGAAGGGCTGCTGGATTCCAGCCCAGGGCGAAAGCCCTGGGATAACGTGGGGCCATCAAGATCAAGGTCATCGCGCTCTGCAAGAGCGCAGGAGAGCTGCCGCTGCCTTTCCTGCGCTCTTTTAGAGCGCGACCTTCGGTCCCATGAGGTCGATGGTTCCGCCGACCCAGGGCGGCACTCGCCAAGGCTCCTTGGCCCTGGGCTGGGTTCCTGCGCGCCGTTGGCGCGGCCGGTGAACCCATGGCCGTGCCGCCGGAGCGCAAATTCATCGCTCGCGGCGTCGTGCTGATTCTCGCCGTGTGGATGGAGATTCGGCTGAGCCACCGAGCGTGACGAAGCTCAATCCTCCCCGGCCTTGCCAGCTTTGTGCGTGGCGGCGATGGCTTCCTCGATGTTGTGCATGGCCTTGTCACTGAGACCGCCCTCCAGATCCTTGGCCGCCTGACCAGTCAGACGGTGCGCCGATTCCTTGAAGGAACCGTGCTTGTTGCCCCGGTCCTTCGACAATTGGATCTCGGCCTTTTTGAGCCACACGAGGGCGTCGGCAACCTCTTTGCCAGAGCCTTTGGCAAGTTCTTGGGCCTTGGCGAGCTGCTTGAGGGCAGTGTTGATGTTCTTCTGCTTCGGATACTCCGGCAGCTTCGGCGATTTAGACTTGTCGGCTCCTGCGGCACAGGTGACGACGATGAGGAGCACACTGAGCACGGCGGCGATGATGCGGTTCATGGCGTGAGTGGATGGTTGATGCGGATGTTAAGACTCCGCCGCCAATTGCAAAGGCTAAACTTCACCACCGCGCAGCAGTGTGCATATCCATCTCCGCATTCGACATTCATGCGTCATTCGCCATTCTCCCCACATGTCAGCCGCTTCGACTCTCCTCAAACAGCACCTGCAGCAGCGCCAGCTTCAAGGTGCGACGCACATTGCGCTGCGGCCCGGTGCGTTGGCGAAGGCGCAGGGACTCAGCCGCAAGCCCATACCACGCGAGCCGGAGCCACCGAAGCCGATTGCGGTGGAATCCGCGCCCGCAGCACGCCGCATTCTCGACCTTCCGCCGCCGGAGACGAAGAAAGCTGAACTAATCGAAGTCACAGGCGACACGATTGAAGCAAAACTCGCCGCGCTGCGGACGATGGCCGAGACGTGGGAGCCGGCACGTGCGCTGGAAAGCCTGCGGCAGACGATGGTCTTCGCCGTGGGAGATCCGCATGCGTCTTTGATGTTTATCGGCGAAGCACCCGGTGCGGAGGAGGAGACACTGCGTGAACCGTTTGTCGGTCCCGCCGGACAGAAGCTCACCGGCATCCTCAAGGCAATGGGACTCGACCGTCCGCAGGTGTACCTCAGCAACATCTGCAAATTCCGCCCCGAGTTAGACGACCAGAGCCGCAGCAACCGCAAACCGACCGCTGCGGAGATGCGTGCGTGCCTGCCGTTCGTGCTCACCGAGATCGATCTCATCAAGCCGCAGGTCATTGTCGCCCTCGGACCCACCGCAGCGGAAGGACTCGGCATTTCCGGCAGCGTGGGCGGTCTGCGTGGCCGATTTCACCGCACCAGCGGCATTCCCACGATGGTCACCTACCATCCCTCCCACCTCCTGCTTGAAGAAAAACTCAACGGTGGCATGGCGGCCAAGCGTGCGGTGTGGGAGGACATGCTTCAAGTGATGGAGCAGCTCGGCCTACCCATCAGCGAGAAGCAGCGCGGCTTTTTCAAAGCAAAGTGACCCAGGGTGCGGCCGTTTGATCTGTCGCCATGAAACCGAAATCGTTCAGCCGCCGCGACTTGTTCAAACTTGGAGCCGCAGGAGCCACCGCGTTCGCTGGCACCGAAACACACGCCGCCGGGAAGAAAGCCGGTCCCGTGTGCGAGGATGGCGGCTGCTGCATCACACCTTCGGGTGATTTTTACAACGTCGAACGCGGCAATCCGCTGCCCTACAAGCTGCCCATCGAGAAACAGCGCGAGATCGGCATGCTGCGCGAGACCTGGCAGCTCGAAATCGTCGCCGATGCCGCTAGCAATGCGAAAATCGAGCGCCCCATGCTGCGTGCCGATGGCACTGCGCTCACGTTCGATCAGCTGATGGAGATCGCGAAAACGCAAGCGGTCAGCTACTTGAAGGTCATCACCTGCAACAACCTCGCCGATCCGCTCGGCCACGGTTTGTGGGAGGGCGTGCCGCTGCGCGATGTGCTGTGGCACTGCGGCCCGGTCGAAAACCTGCGCCATGTCTGGTATCACGGGCATCACAACGAAGACCCGAAGCAGATCTTCAAGTGCTACCTGCCGATCAACCGCATCTTTGAAGATCCGCCCGGCGAGCTGCCCGTGATCCTCTGCTACAAGCTCAACGGCGAATTCCTCACCGGCGAACGCGGCGGCCCGGTGCGCATGATCGTGCCGGAGGCCTATGGCTTCAAATCGGTGAAGTGGCTTCAGCGCATCGGCTTCACCAACGCGCACCAGTCCGACGACACTTACGCCAACGGCAACAACGACATCAACTCCTGGCTCAAGACCTTCGCCCGCTTCGCCGACCTGCCCGGCAAGATCAGCGCCAGTGACGCCTACACCATCCACGGCAACGCCCAGATCGGCATCTCCGGCCTGAAACAAGTGCAGTTCTGGCTGCGCAACGTGAAGGAGCCGCTGCCCGCGAACGATCCGCACTTCACCAAAGCCGCGTGGCAGGATGCACAGATCGTGCCTTTCGATGGCATGGCGATTGCAGGCTTCAACACCGCACCACTGCATCCAGCGCAGTTCGATCCCAAGACGAAACAGCCGCGCGAATGGCCCCTGCGTCACACGCTCTGCCGCTGGACCGCCGCACCTCGTAAAATCGCCCCCGGCAGCTACGAACTGCGCTGCCGCACCATTGATGCCAACGGCATCGCGCAACCCATGCCGCGCCCGTTTCCAAAGTCAGGGAAGAACAACATCCAGAAGCTGCTGCTGGAGGTCGTGGCATGACGCTTTTTATGCGCCGCATCAGTCCCCCGCCGGCCCATCACTTCGCCGCCGCCGCGTTAGTTCTTTCGACAAGCTGCAGCACGGCCTTGCCGGCGATGGCCTCATGCAGCACCAGCGTGGTTCCGGTGGGCTGCTGAACGGGACGATTGCTGCTGCTGGTGGCTCGTGGGAAAGTCTGAATGCGGGCCACATGGCCGATGACATTGCCGGAGTCGTCCAAAATCGCGGCACCGCTGCTGCCCTGCGCCCAGTCGGTGCTCACGTTCATGCGCAGCATGGCAGGATCCTTGGAGCCGCCGCTGGCGTAGATGCGGTTGACGATGCCATCGCTGAAATAGCTGCGATTGCCGAGCGGATCGCTGTAGCACCAGGCTTTTTCACCCTGCACGGCATCGCCACGCAACGCGAGCGGCTTGAGGCCACCAGCAGCCACACGCACCAGCGCGGCATCCATGCGCGCATCCGAGGCCAGCACGGCGGTGGCGGCGTGCAGTTCATTGCGTTCATCCGCGAGGATCAGCCAGCCCTCCTTCAACGCCGTCGGCGGTTCGAGCACATGATTGGCGGTGGCGACGACATCCGGCGCCACGGCATAAGCACCGGCGAGATTGAGGTGCATCTTGTCGCACTTCGTGCAGCGGTAATACCATCCAGCACGCAGGTAGGCCTCACGCGCCATCGTGGCGATCTGGCGGCCAGACTGCGGCTCATCCAGCGGCTGCTGCAATACAATTTGTCCTGGCTTCGGCGCCTTCATCTGCGCCACCACCGCATCATGCCGCATGAATTTGCCGGACTTCACTGCTTCTGCGGCAATTTCGAGCAATGGATCAGGCGGAGCAGGTGGTGCTGCGGGAGCGGCAGGCGTGGCCGCTTTTGCGGCGACAGGTGGCGTGTTGCTCAGCGGAAGGCCGAGTGCTTTTTCAATCGTCGGTCGCAGTGATGCGCCGCGGAGTTCGGTGCCTTTCGCGAGTAGTTTGCCGGTGGTGCCATCGACAAGAAAGCAGGCGGGAATGGCGCGCACACCGTAGAGTTTGCCCAATTCGGCCTCCCAGCCTTTGCCATCGCAAATTTGCGGCCACACCATGCCTTTGTCCTTGGTAAACTGCGCCAGCTTGTCCTGCGTACGTTCGTTGTCGAGGCTGATGCCGAGCACCTCGAAGCCCTTCGGCTTCAGATCGGCAAAAACCGCCGTGAGATTGGGCACTTCGGCGATGCACGGCCCGCACCACGTCGCCCAGAAGTCGAGCATGACGATCTTGCCTTTGTAGTCTTCGGGAAAACGTAGTTTGGCACCGGCGGTGGTCGTCGCTTCAAAAGCTTGCGCCTGGTCCGCTGCGGAATTCGCGCTCTGGGCAAAGCAGGCCGTGGCCAGCAGCACCAGGGAGATGATAATTCGTTTCATATCCCTGATTGGATGAATTTCCTGCCCCAAGGTCAAGCCTGCAAAACAGCTAACGAGTTCGCCGTGGATGCGTTTGGCATCTTCGAGTTTTGGGAAGACCAGTTCGACTGCGTGAAGCGATGAAATGAGCAGCAGGAGGGTGATGAAAAAAATAAGAGCGTTTGTTTCACGGGAAATGGGGATTCAATTCGCGGGCGGTGTGGGAGAGAACATCAATGACCACAGCACTTCGGGAGCGACGTCCACCGCGAGGCCGATTTGGTTGCCGCCCCAGACTTGGTCATAGCGGAGCATCAGCTTGTTCCAGCCAGCGCGCAGCTCGACGGGCTGGGTGGCGTCGAACGTGTGATTCAGATCCTTCGCGCTGCGGCCTTTGGGATGCAGGCTGGGCAGAGCTTGATCGTTGAGCCAGATGCGCACGGCGTGATGACCGTGATGTTCATCGAGCGGCTTGAGTTTGACGGTCACGGCTTGAGGCGAATGCACCCAGGTGACCAAATACGCGCTGCCTTCATCTTCGTAACCTTTCCAGCCGAGCACGGTGTCGAACGAGACAATGTCGCCACTGATGCTGGCGGGCTTCCATTTGAGCGTGCGGGCGGCTTTGCGCGTCTGCGTTTGCTCGCCGGTGAAGATGGCGCTGAGGTCGATGCCTTGCTCGGGCGGAAAGGCGGTGGCGGCCAGGGTGCGGGTGATTTCGGGGCGGTCTTTGCCATGATGAAGCTGTGCTATGCTGGCGAAACCAAACGGGCCGATGGCATGCCAGGCGCGGACGATTAGGACGCTCACGGGCTCAAATTTCGACTGCGACCACGAGCCGGGATAGAGCCGCGCTTCGGTGGGTTCGTCATACGTTTCGCGTGTGGCGGAGCCATCGGCATTGGCCCACCAGACGCGGTTATGCCCGCCAAAGGTGGCGTCGAAATTGACCTGCGTGCGGAACTCGCCGGTGAAGGCGGGCAGCATCGGCACGCTGGCACGCGGGATGGCGGCGGCGATGACGAAGCCTTCGCCATCGGCATCCATCGAGTGGCCGAGTTTGGCGGTGGCGAGCAAGCCGACGTGCTCAAAGACCGCCGCACCGCCTGCGGGTGTTTGATAGGTCAGCGGGCTGGGCTTGCCTGCGCCGAACCATTTTGGCAGCATCGCCAGCGCGGCGGGCTTCACCCGATCTTGGTCTTTAAACAGGCCGAAAACGAACCGCGCATCGCCAGCGCGGCCATTCGCGTTCTTGGCAGGCTTCGCGGCAGCATCGCCCTGGATGTAGAAGCTCATCGTGTCGGCCTCGCGATCATGCGTGAAGATGCGTTCGGCAGGTTCGAGCGGCTTGGGGTCAAACTTCCGGCCCAGCCGCACATGCCAGCGCAGGTAGAGATGCGCAGGATCAAAGCCGCAGCGCACTTCGACGGTTTGTTTGGCATCAGCGGCGAAAGCGACAGGCTCGCACACTTCCCAGCCGATCATGGAGCCATTGAGCGCAGGCCCACCACCGGGCATCGGCGCAAACAAGGCCACGCGCGCCGTGGTGCCGCCGCCGCGCTGCTTGCGCACGGCCAGCGCGAACTCGGGCGCGGCGGCGATCTGCGACGCGGCGATGGTCACGGTTTTTTGCAGCGTCTCCAGGCGCTGGGTGGGGTTGCCCTTCGCCGTCCAGCCTTCCGTTTCAAAAATCATGGGCGTGGTCTTGCCGAGCGCGAGACAGACCTTGCCGTCGTCCTTGTTGGCAAAGGAATAGCCGGTGAAGAACTCGCCGGGCAGGTTGTAGGAGCCCATGGTCTTGCCGCCGGTCCTGCGTTCATCGGGGAACAGCGTGTCCACATACAGGCCGTCTTCGGTGTAAAGCACCATGCCCATGCGCGATTGATCGACCTGCGTGATGAGTCCGCCAATCGGTGCCATCACATGGATCGAGCCATAGACCTCGCCCTCGTCCGCCGTGCCGTGGAGGGCCACGCGTCCGACGCGCCACGCGATTTGTTAGCCGCCTTTGCCATCTGGCACATAGCGCGAGAGCTTCTGCTGCGCGCCGAAGTTTGCGCCGAGATCAGGGCCGCGTGCATTCACATAAAAACCGTCCTGCATCGTGCCTGCGACCATCGCCCACGCGGAGGAGAAGCGGTCGCCGATCTCGTTGCCGCCGAAGGTCGCCGTGGCGGTGCCTTGCTTGCGCGCATCGAGCACGGGGTCGGTCAGCAGCTTCTTCCAGCCGTCCGCCGCGTAGATCGGATTGCCATGCGCATCGAAGGACTCGGGCGCGAGCCGCCACACATCCGCGCTGCCTTCCTGGATCGCCACGAGCGACAAATCATCAAGCCACGAGTCGCCCCAGTAGCGCGGATTGGCCGGCGGTATGGTGAGATGCGGCTGGTATTCGCTATCCTGCACCTGGCCGTCGCCGTTCGCATCGTGCCACATGTAGCGCTTGCGCTCCTTGCCCTCGCCCTCGGTCAAAATTGCCGCCGATGGCAGCCAGCGGGCGCCAGATTCGCGATAGATAAAATTGCCACGCGACCACGCGAGGTAGCGCGTGTCACCACGGTAAATCATGCGCGGAAAGCCGAAGTGCCGGTGCTCGAAGCGGCCGGTGCAAACATCCGGCCACACCGCCTCCGCACGCCACTCGCCTGTCTGGTAGTTCACCCGGAAGCGCAGCAACCAGCCGCCATGCCCCTGCATGTAAAGCTGCTCAGGATGGCGCGGATCTACTGCATATCCCGCATTGGCAAAAGTCTGCGCACTGAGCCATTCACGCGTCAGCTTGCCATCATCCGCGTTCCATTCACTGACGCGATCAAATCCATGCCGCTCGACGACGACAAGGCGGTCTTTTCCATCCGCATCGCGCCAGCACGACAGCTTCTCCGGCGACATGAACGACTCGGGATCGTAGCTGCCGGCGCGCTGCGCCGCGAGCTTGCCAAAGGTGCGCAGCAGTTCCCCGCTGGCTGAATGCTGCGTCACTTTATTCGCCTTGGCATCGGCCAGGTAAATGCGCCCGTGGCTATCCACTTCCAGATCATCGGGCGTGATGCCCGCAGGCACTTTGAACACTCGTTTGAGCACGGGCTCAGGCACTCCGGCCTTCAATGCGGCGGCGCTGACCGCAAAGCCATCACCGTCTTTGTGCAACACCCACAGCCGATCACCCCAGCGTGCCACGACACCGAGCGGTTCGGTCACTGGCACCGCTGCAACGCGCTCCGCCGTTTCGCCATCGAGCACGATGATTTGATTCACCATGTCCGTCGAGCTCTCCGTGGGCGAATGCCAATGCTTCTCATCCCTGACGAGGCGTCCACGCTCCGCCAGATAAACAAACGATTTACCCGCCGTCGCATCACGCCACGCTGCCAGCGCGGTGACCTTGCCCTCCTGCTGATGCACGCCTTTGCGATAGCGACCATCCTCATTGCCAAACTTCTTCCCATCGGTGCGGAAGACGAATCCCTCGCTCTCGCTGCACCATGAGGTGATGCCATCGGTGGTCACCGCCTTGCCCCCTGCGGCACCGCCGGAGTTGTAGCCGAGCGTGGCTTGATCGTAGTTGATCGGCTTGTTGAAATCCGCCGCGTAAAAGTTCCGTGAGTTCTCCAGATACTGATAGCAAAACACGCCCATGCCATTGGCCCCGACATCGACATCGCCGATGGGGCTGTTCACAGGATCACCCACCACGATCGGCAGCTTTGCTTCACCCGGCAGCGCCCGCCAGGCGTCCGCGCTGGTGACATAACGCGGCGTGATCGAGTGATGCTCGCCATCCACCGCCCACTTCGCCGCAGGCATGTAGATGCCCTTCAAGCCATACGTTCCCGGCGGCACGGGCATGAAGTTGTCATCCAGGCCATTCCACACCTCGGAGAACTTGCCGCCATTCTCCGCCGTCACCGTGCGCACCACGCCCGCCGCGAACTGACTGATGATCCAGTCCGGCTTCTGCGCATCCACGATGGCCAGCGTGACGCGATACGTCTGCGGCAACGGCCCCGTCGTCGGGAGTTGATAGCCCACAGGCACGCCGATGGATTCTGACTCAGCGGCGATGAGCCCACTGAGAGTAAGTGCGTGACAAAGCAGAACGAGCTGAAGTCGATTCATCGTGATGTTGGTTGGGTATTACTCGGCAGTGATGCGCCACTTGCCCCAGAGTTTGGGTGTCAGCTCAGCTTCGCTGGGGACATCGGCGGTGATGGCGGTGGCTTTGTTGGACCAGTAGATGCGCTGTGTGGTCTGGAAGTTCGCGCCGCGCAGCACGCCGATGTCGGCGCGCACTTCATCGCCAGCCTTGGGCTGCCAATGCAGGATGGTTAGAGGAACGCTGATCTCGTAGTTGCCAGCGCTGTCAGTGGCGAAGGTGATGCTTGCGGTCACGTCTTCGACAACGTCAATGCTGATGCTGCGCCATGGACTGCTAAAGCTGACCGGCTGCGTGGTGCCGGGGACTTTGGCACGATAGAGCACGGCGCGAGGCTTGCCTTTGATGAGCGTGACGAGCAACCGCTGGTCGGTGTCGGTTTGCAGCATGAGATCGAGGCAGCCGCCGGTTTTGAAAAGCGCGTTCGGGGTTTCGCCGCTGTTCGCGAGCAGATCTTTTTCGGTGGTGCACCAGGCGGCGAAGAGGCGGTCACTCGCGATGCCGAGTGATGCGCTGACTTCGTAGGGCTTGGAGTCGCTGTTGAAGTTGGCCTTGATGCCACGGCGATCAATGGAGGCCCAATCGGTCGTCGCGGGCCAGTCGTCGAGCTTGCCATCGACGATTGGCGCTTGCTGGCGCATCGGCACGCTGAGGATGCCGGTGCCACGGGCTTTTTGCCGTGCGATCTCGGCGCGGGCGAACCAGTCGCGTGATTTGTCGAGATCGGCGGCAGTGACGGTGATGGTTTGATCCGGCAACCGCTGGATCGAATCGAGCCCATCGACGCGTACGAGGCTGGTGCGACCGCCGTCGATGAGGAAGACCTTGCCATCGGGTGTCTGCGTCATGCTGGGCCAGAAGTTCTCGTCGTGCAGCGAGACATCGGTCACGTCCATGTTCCGTGTGGCGACGGGCGCGGCCCAGTTTGGCCGCAGACGGATGTCGTGGAAGAAGGTGCTCACGAACAAGCCATCGGCGGTGAACAAATACATGTTTCCCATGTTGCCGTTGATGCAGAACATCGGCCCGGCCTTGCCTTGGATGAAGTCGCCAAGCAAGCGCGTGTGACCGACGACCATGCCGGGACGATCCGGCACCGCTGCTTCATGACTCGCGTGCAAGCCTGGCCACGCGCTCGGATAACTCCAGCGCGGCTCACCTTTGAACATGCCGCCGATGCCGTGGGGCGAGAAGGGCGCTGCCGCATTCGTCGTGAGCGTCCAATCTTGAGTTTGCAGCGCTTGATTGCCGCCGCTGGATGGCGGCTGACCGCCTGCGGGGCCAATCTTCTCGGGTTTTAGCTCATAGAGCGGCACGCCGCGTGAATCGAAGCTCGTCGGGGCAAACTTCGCCGTCATGTCATCGAAGCGAGCAATGAGAATCGCGAGATCGTTCGTCACGGTCACGCCACGCGAAGGCGCTTTGATCATCTTCACTTCATCAGGCTGCGGTTTGCCGTCGCCGCTGGTGTCGGACCAGGCAAAGGTCGCGTGCTTGTCGGGATTCGGGTTCTCGTCTTCGGGTTTCGTGCCTTGCGGCCAGACGGAGCGAAATTCCGGCGTGCGCAGCAACTCCCAGGCATGAGCGCTGCCGAGTCCGGCGACGAGATGTGCGACTTTGCCATCATCTCGCCAGATGAAGGCGGCATTGTCGCCGCCGGTGGGATTGTGCGTAAAGCAGCTTGTGAAGTAGCGCTCGCCTCTGCGTTGCGATGGATACAACGGCGTGTCTGGCGAGAAGTGACCGCCGTGTGCTTCGAGCAAGGGATCAGGCCGTGCGAAGACACGCTTCAACTGATCCGTGCCCGTTTTCCAATCGAGCGCGAACTCCATGCCTTTGTAGAAGAACTTGTTCGCATCACGCGGATCGAGCACGCCACCGCCTCCATACTCAGTGGGGCCGTAGAAGGTTCGGATGAGTCGGACTTTGTCGGACGCGGCGGACTGGTCAGACTTGTCTGACGCCTGCCACACGGACACGCGACGCGGGAAGTTGTCAGACTCCGCGACCCATACACGCCCCTGTGAATCCAAGGCGAGACCGTTCGGATTGTTGAGGTGCAGCGGGTCATAGTCGCCAATGGCAGGAGCGCCGGGCTTGCCGATGGCACGCAAAAATTTGCCGTTCGCCGAGAAGACCTTCAACTGATGAGATGCACCGCGATCCGTGATGTAAATCTCCCCGTTCGTAGAGGTGGCGACATGACGCGGATCATCCAAGCCGGTAATCAGCGTCTCCGCGCCGCGCAGCAACTTCGTGCCGCTGAGCACGAGCATCTTGCCGGAAGAATCGAAGGTGACGCCGCGCGGATTGTCGATGGGCACTCGCTTGATGATGCTGCCAGCTTTTGCATCGACAAAGATCAGCTCATTCTGCCGGATCATCGAGCAAACGATCACACCATCGTGAGCGGCGATGCCGCTGAGCACGAAAACTTTGTCGCCACCATCAAAGCCTTCGAGCACGGGCGGCTTTTCTCCATCGCTGGGCTTCTTGATGCGTGAATCGGTGCCGAGCTGGGTTTGGAAGATGGGTTTGTCCTCCAGCTTGCTCGTCTTCGCGGTGAGGCGCAGTTCGCCATCCCAGACGGAGCCGACGTAGCAAAAATGATCAGCGATGTGTTTCGCACCGGAATCGACGGCGAGCGTAGGTGCGCCAGTCCAGGTGCCGCCAACCCAATGCTGACCGCCGACCTTTGTGCCGTCCTCGCGCAGCCACTGCAAGCCATGGCCGCCCTCGGCGACATACGCGCCTATGAAGATGAGCGGTTGTCCATCCGCCGTGCGAGTGCCTGGAACGAAGGCCATGCTCGATGGTGGCGTGTGTGTGGTCATCCAGCAGCCGGTGTTGTCAGCGGTGGGCCAAGCAGGCTTGCCCGCGCTGTAGAAGCTGAACTCGTAGTGCAGCTTCACTGGCTTGTGCCACAGACCGCGAACCTTGTAGCTGCCAGGCGCAACGGGACGCGTGGGGATGTGATAGACGCCGTGCTTCGCGGCTTCGGGATCGCGCAGCAGATCATCGCTACCGTCCCACCACGCGATGTTTTCGCCTGCGGGAAAAGGCGTCTCGCTGACGAGATTGCGCACGCGTTTGTTTTGCAGGTCTTCGATGACCAGCGTGACGAGTCCGGCCTCCGGCAGCGTAAACTTCACCGGGATCGGCGGCGATTCCTCGCGGGTCTTTGGCAAGACGATGCTTGTAAGCGCCGCATCGCCGAGCGGCACCAGTGCAATCAACTCGCCCAGCCATACGCGACGGCCTTCTTTTACTTTGCTATCGAGGTGCGGATGCGTGGACTTCACGCCGCTCGTGATGCGCAGTCGCAGGGCACGAGTGGTGACCTCGTTTTCAAAAGGAACCCACTGTGGCGCGAGTGGCCGCGGATAATGGGCTTCCAGGCGCTCGCCTTTGCCAACACGTTGCCAGTTCGCTGCCGGTGCCTCGCGAATACTCACATCATCCGCTCCAGTGAAGGCGTCGATCTCGCAAGACTGGAATCCGGTCCACAGCAGGCAGACATCGCGCATCCTGACCGCCTTCGGCCAAGTCAGCGTCACGATTTCGGGATGCTCCGCTGTCACAGGAAGCGCCACGCCGTCCTCGCCATTGTCCCAGGCCTGCCACATGCGGTTGTTGGATTCATCCACGAGCTTCGCGGACACATCATCGCGTGATCGCGCCTGCACGAGCGCCTGTGGCGCGACGTTGCCCATGCGTTCATTCATCAGCCACACACCGCCGAGCACACCCGTCATCTCACGATCTCCCGGCGCTGGCTGGTGACTGAATCGCAGCGCCCGAGTCTCCGTGCCCGGCGGCAACACCCAGAGGCCGAAATTGCCCTCCAGCACCTCGGCATGTGTCGTCGCGCCATGCATGAGTCGGTCCGCAGGCAGCCATTGCGAATCATCGGCGAGATTGCCTGGATAACTCGCGCTCGCTTTCAGCACGCTCAACGAACCGCCGCCGCTGACCAGCACGCTGCCCACGGTTACTGGTTTATTGAAGCCGATGCGCAGATGCCGCACGCCGCTTTCGCGACCACTGCCAAACTTCGCTCCGCGCCAGTCGGGTATGTCCTTCTCGGTCCATACCACCGACTTAGGCGCATCCGGCATCGGTGTTTCATTGCCTGCGACCCATTGCGTGAAGGCGGCTTGATCGAGAAGCGCTGCCTCGATGGCAAATGTGGCTGGCTGAACGAGAAAGCTGAGCGCCGTGAGTAGAACGAATGTGCGAGTGAGCATGTGAGTAGGCTCACTTGAACGTGAGTGCGGTCTTGGGCAGCAGCGCTTTGATCTTCGCCTGCGTTTCGTCGCTGAACGGCTCTTTCACCGGCACGAGGCGCATGGACTTGAGGAAGGCAAAGTCAGCGAGCACGGTGAGGCGCTCATCAGGAAGCGGCACTTTGCTGAGTTCGAGATGTTCGAGCTGTGTGAGGCCCGCGACGGTCTTCAGCTCGGCATCGGTCAGCTTCGTGGCATTGGTCAAGGTGAGACGGCGCAGCGTGGCGATGCCTTTGATCATTGGGATGCACTCTATGGAGTCGAATCCTTCACCGAGTTGCAAGGACTCCAGCGGGAGCTTTGCGAGGTGAACCAAGGCCTGTGGTGTCGCATTCGAGGTGCCGACCTCCAGGCCCTTGAGCTTCGTGAGCTTCGCGAGGTTGGGCGCTCCAGCGTCGGTGAACTTCGCGTGGGCGAGACTGATGCTTTCGAGGTTGGGCAGGTGGTCGCAGAGTTCCTTCAGGCCTTCATCGTTGATGCTGCTACCACGGTGGCTGACTTTGATGACTTTGGTCCAGTCTGCGCATTGAGCGTAAGCTTTGCCAGTGATGGCGGTGCCGACGAAGGAGAAGGTTTCGAGATTTTTGAGGCCTGCAAAGGTCGCCATGCCGGCATCGGTGAGTTTGCCGTTATTGGTGAAGCGCAGTGTTTTGAGGTTCGTGAGCTTCCCGAGTGGCGCGATCCATTCGTCGTTGGCTTTGGTGGAGATGATGTTCAGCGACTCCAGCGTGGTGATGTGGCTGAGGTGCTCGAAGAAGGCCGCGTCATACGGATCGTCTTTGCGATGGTCGTGCGGGCCTGCGTTTGGCACCTGGAGATCGACGAGTTTGAGGCTCTGGCCGTCTTCGGTCTTCTCGACTTTGCCTCTGGCGGCTTCGACAATGCGGGTGACGGCTTCGACGTGAGGATCGAGTGCGAGAGCGGAGACGCTGAGGGATGCGAATAGGGCGAGGGTGAGTTTCATAGTGGTTGGAGGTGAGATTATTTAGCGAGCTGGCCATCGCGTTGGAAGGTTTGCCAGTCGGCGGCAAAGGCGGCGTTGAGGAGCCAGGAGGCCGTGGATTTGTCGCCGGTGAAGTCGACGGTGGGCGCGATGGGCAACGTTTGGTAGCCGCCTTTTGCAGCGTTCCAGTTTTGGCCGAGATGACCGGCTTCAATTTTGAGCGTGGTGAGTTTCACCGGGCCTTTGGCAGGATCAGCATCGGCAGGCACTCGGGCGGCGAAGCTGTGGCGCAGGAAGGAGAAGACGAGCGGCCAGGTTTTCTCGCCGGGACCGTGACCCGTCTTTGGCTCAACAGCGTAAAGCCAGAGCGCCGCGTGTTTTTGGCGCATGGCTTCGACAACGGCCAGGTTTTGCTCTTTGGACGGACGAGCTAAGAAGGGATCGTCCTCGCCAAAGATGACCATGCCGGGAGTCTTTGCGGCTTTGGGCTGATACACTTGGAAGGAGGTTCCTGGACGCATGGAAACCCAGGCCCAGACGCGTGAGCCTTCGACAGCCGGATAGATGGCGGAGAAGCCGGTGCCGTTTGAGTGGCCGTAGAGAAAGAGAGGTGCGTGATTGAGCTCGGGATGCTGCACTTTTTCAGCGAAGGCCGCGATGCGATGATCGAGGAGACTGCGAGGCCAGAAACCGCGCTGCATGGGATTGCCGACGAACTTGAAAATCGCGAGTCGAAGCTCACGCGCGATCTTTCGCAGTTCGGGATGCTTAAAGAGCGTCTCGCCGCTGCCGTGGCCGGAGATGATGACGATGCCACGGGCAGTGCCGATGCCCTCAGGCAACCAGAGGTCGAACTTCACGTCCTCCTTTTTGCCTTCGCCTTTCTGCTTCACGGCTTCGGCCCACTGCGCATCGCTGAGGTTCCAGTCCCAATGCTGCTCGATGACCTGATTCGCTGCGGGCGTGCCCCATTTGGCTTCATCGAGGATGAAGTTGCCCGCGCCTTGTCCTTTCACGTCCGCATTCGCCCGCACCCAGCCAATGCTATGGCACTCGGGAAGCTGAAGCGTCTCGGTGATTTCGATGTCGGCGGCCATCGTGCTGCCTGCGAGCAGCATGAGAAGCAACGACGCACGTTTGAGGTGAGCTTGTAGCATGAACATTGGGGGGCTGAACCAACGAATTTGCCGTCGGCTTCATGCAGGCGGTCGCATTTTATGCACCAACCACGCTGGGATCAGTCGTCACTTCAGCAGCGATCCCACGATCTCTTTCCACAACGTCACCTCCTGCGGTGGCGCTTTGGCCTGATCCTCGGCCTCGAAGGCCTGGATGGCTGTTTCAAAACGTGCGAGAGCGGCGGGGGGCAACCGCCTGCACCGGCAGGGTGTGGAGCAGCAGAAAAAGGCGGGCACGCGGGCGATATTTCATGGCGGCATGGCAAACGTTGTGCGTGATAGCTCTCATGCGACCTTTGCTGCCTAGCTGGAAACGAAAATTTGCCCGCACGCCCCCCCTCACCGCTAAGCCGGACGTGCTCCCCGCCGCCGCCCCTGTTTCCTTCGAGACCAGCGACCATCCGCTGGCACCGGGCGTCACCATGACGCCGAACGGCACCCAGTTTGTGGTGCATTCACGCTATGCGACAGCGGTGGACCTGTGCCTCTACGATGGCAGCAATGCCACACGCGAAACCGCCCGCGTGCGCATGCAGCGCGGCGAGTGTGACTTATGGCACGCCACAGTACGCACAGCCGGTCCAGGTACGCTCTACGGCTACCGGGCGCACGGACCATGGCTGCCGCAAAACGCGATGCGTTTCAATGTGAAGAAGCTGCTGCTCGACCCTTACGCACGCGCGATTCACGGTGTGCCGGACGCAGCGGAGAGCATGCGCACCGAGCCGGATCCGTTCCATGCACCCGGCAGCATCGACAATGGCGCGAAGGCGCTGAAAAGCGTCGTGATCGACGAATCCTTCGACTGGTCAGGTGACGCCGCCCCGCGTGTGCCATGGCGCGACACGGTGATCTGCGAGATGCACGTGAAGGGCTTCACCCAAACGCATCCTGCCGTTCCTGCCAAACTGCGTGGCACGTATGCGGGTCTCGCACATCCCGCCATCACCACCTATATGCGTGATCTCGGCATCACCAGCGTGCAGTTGCTGCCGATACACCAGCATCTCGATGACGGCTTCCTGCTGGGCCGCGGTGTCACGAACTACTGGGGCTACAACACGATCGGCTTCTTCGCACCGCACAGCACCTACGCCGCCGCGCACGATCCCCAAGAACAAGTGCGCGAATTCAAATCCATGGTGAAGGCGCTGCATGCCGCCGGCATCGAGGTCATCCTGGATGTGGTGTACAATCACACCGCCGAGGGCAACGAGCACGGCCCCTCGCTGATGTTTCGCGGCCTGGATGACCACAGCTACTACCGTCATCACTACAGCGAGCAAGGTGCGGGCTACATCAACGTCACCGGCTGTGGCAATTCGGTCGATTCCGCCAGCACCCCTGCCCTGCGGCTCATTCTCGACAGCCTACGCTACTGGGTCACGGAGATGCACGTGGATGGCTTCCGCTTTGACCTGGCCGTGACGGTGGCACGCAATGAGATCGACGGCTTTCATGCGAAATCGCAGTTCCTCAGCGCGGTGGCACAGGATCCGGTGCTCGCGCGGGTCAAACTCATCGCCGAGGCCTGGGACATCTCGCGCGAGGACAGCTACCAAGTCGGCCAGTTCCCCGAGCCCTGGCGTGAACTCAACGGCAAATATCGTGACACCGTGCGCAGTTGGTGGCGTGGTGATCGCGGCAGCACCGCCGAATTTTCCAAGCGCTTCTGCGGCAGCCAGGACATTTATGGCTGGAACCAGCGGCCGCCGCTGGCCAGCATCAATTTCCTCACCTCGCACGACGGCTTCACGCTGCTCGACCTCGTCAGCTACGAGCGCAAGCACAACGAGGCCAATCGCGAGGACAACCGCGACGGTGACGACAACAATCACAGCAGCAACTGCGGTGTGGAAGGCCCGAGTGCTGACCCCAAAGTGGTGGAACAGCGCGCAAAACTGCGCCGCGGCATGATCGCCACCATGATGTGCTCCCTTGGCGTCCCCTTCCTCACAGCCGGTGACGAACGCGGCCGCACCCAGCGTGGCAACAACAACGGTTACTGCCATGACAACGACCTCACCTGGCTCGACTGGAGCCGCTGTGACGAAGGCATGCTGGACTTTACCCGCCGCATGACCGCCTTCCGCCGCAGCCTCGCCGCCTTGCGTCGCAGCACCTACTTCGACGGCAAACTCAATCCCAACACCGGCCTGCGCGATGTCGCCTGGCTCGAAGGCGACGGCACCCTGCTCTGCCACGAGGAATGGCACAACGACTCCCGCTGGCATTTCGGCGCGCTGCTGGATGCGCATGACGGTTCCTCACGGCCGCTGTTGTTGTTGTTCAACAACGGCACCCAAGCACACCCATTTGTGCTGCCAGGCACGCAAGACACCCGCTGGCAGATCGCCTTCGACACCGCCCTGACCCCATCCTTCCCATCTGACAAAGCAGCACAGTTCACCGGTGCCCAAACCTACCCGCTTCAGGATCGCAGCATTGCCTGCCTATCCCTCATCGCAGGCCGCTGTGACGTGATTGAGCCGCAGGTCTGCTGAATTGGCTGCCCGCCAGGAGAGGGATCGAGCTGAGTAGAGTAGGCAGGAGAGCCGCAGCTCCCCTGCCCCTCATCAAACCGGACGGGCGGTTTTCCCGCATCCGGCTTTCCGAATTTTGTTCATCAGAGGCCATTATGTGCGCCTTGCCACTTTGAGCGGCAGTTGATAGAGCCGATAGCGCTTCACAAGTTCCTCCGGTTTGTGTTCTTTCCACAGGCTGCCTCGTCCTGCATGCTTGCGCCAGTGCCATCGGGCTAGGCGCGCACTTGCATACCGGTTCAGTTCGCCAAACACTTCACTGCTGTTGGCATAGTAATAGTACCCCTTCCAGCTCCTGATCTTGACGTTGAGTTCTGCCACCACTTCACTCGCCCCCCGCCATGTCGTGCTGCGGTTGATCACCTCGCGCACTTTCTCTCGAAGGCTCGCTTGGCTCTTCGCCGATGGCTCGACATGTGGGTAATTTCGCCGTGTGCGCCGACTGGTTCGCCAGTTGATCGTGAAGCCCAGGAAGTTCATCTTCGCGTGTTGCGCTCGGATGTTGACCAGCTTGGTCTTCTCTTCGTTAAGCTTCAGACCTCGGCTCTCCAGCCAGCGCTTGGCGCGTGCTTGGATTTGTTCTCCTTTGCCGGGTCGGCAGCAGATTACAAAGTCGTCGGCGTAGCGCACCATCACGGCTTGGTTTTGCGTCCGCTCAGGGACGGCATGGTCTAGGTCATTGAGATACAGGTTGG
>NZ_JBJXFV010000051.1:0-41601 GCF_046154365.1 Prosthecobacter sp. | reverse complement strand
CGCCAGACTAGGCGGACGCGAGGATGACGCAAGACGCGAGGGCGGCTTAGAAATCGAGATAGATTTCGGCGCGGCGGTTGTGGCTGCGGCCTTCAGGATCGTCGGTGCCGTCGGATTTTTTATTCGGGCTGAGGGGCTGTGCTTTGCCCAGGGCGGTGGTCACCACTTGGTCGGTGGGGACTCCAAGGGTGACGAGTTGTTTTTTCACGGCCTCGGCACGGTCGTGCGAGAGGCCCACATTGTAGTCATCGCGGCCTTTTTCGTCGGTGTGGCCGGCGATGCGCAGTTTTTTGGAGGGATCAGACCGCATCAGCGCGGAGATGACCTCAAGCTGCTTCAAGGCACGCGGATGCAACTCGGCGCGGTCGTATTCAAAGTAGAGTGCGAGCGATTCGCCGCCTTTTGGATTCTTCACGATGGGGGTGTAAGGCACGCCGAGTTTGGAGGCGTTTTTGGCGAAGGAGCCGAGGATGTCGGAGAGATTCAGGCCGACGACTTTCCATGGCTGCGCGATGTCGCCACGCTTGAGTTCGACGCCGAACTCGGTGTTCTGCTGAAGCGTCTCCGACTGCACCTGTGCAATGACCCACGACACCTCGGGATTGGCGATGGTGACGATGAGCGGTTTGCTGGTGTTCAGCGCATACTGGCCTTCTTCAAACACGATGCAGAGGCCGACGAGGCGTTCGACCGGCACTTTGGCGTCATCCACAAAGGCGCGGGCGGCGGCGAAATCATGCTTCAGAAGCAGGCGCACGAAGTCGCTGGCAAAGGCGAGCGCGTCCGTGCCGTCTTCGACGGTGAAAAGTTGCTTCATCGGTGCGGCAGGCGCGAGCGTGCCGGGTGCGGGCGGCGGTGTGCCTGCGGCAGAGGGGACGATCATGGCCGGCAACGCCGCGATGGCGCTGCTCATGGCCTTGGGCAGCGTGGCTTTGGCGATCTTCCAGCCCATGCGCTCGTCACGTTCGAGATCGAGTTGGATGCGTACCGTTTCGTTGGTGCCGGGCTTGGTGAAGGGAACCGCGATGCGGGTGCGATTTTCGACGAGGCCGAGGAATTCTACCTGATCTTCTGTGCCGGGCTTGAAGCCCATGCCTGCCAGTTTTTCAAAGAGCTTCGCGGCGCTGTCCGACTGCGCAGCATCGGCGGAGGCGGCGAGCTTGCCAGCGGTGGCAAAATCACCGGTGGCGAGGCTGCGCACGAGCTGTTTGCCCAGATCTAGCGGACGGGCGAAGCCGAAGGCCACTGGGGCTGGCGCAGGCACGGGTGGTGCTGGTTTTGGCGGTGTGACGGGCGCAGGTGGGGTTGATGGGGCGTCCTTGGCGGGTTTCTTGTCTGGCGCGGCAGGTTTGGCTTCAGCCACCACAGGTGCTGCTGCGTCCTGCTGTGCCAGCATCTTTTTCTTGGTGAACAAAAAGAAGATGGCGGTGCTGAGCGCAAGCGCGGCAACGACGATGAGAATGGGTACGAGACTGCCGCCGCAGACGAAGCGGGCAGGGAGGGAGCGGGGCGGTGATTGCATGGCCGGGAGGGGGGCTGTCTTATGACAGCAGCAAAGATGCCACTACTGAAGGTAATGAATCAAGGCAAATTATCGCCACCCCAATCCCGACACGAGCCGCATGCAGCAACTTTCACCAGATTCGTGTTTGGCAGCGCCAGTGGGCCGGGCATGTTCGCCAAGTCATGTCCGAACCCAATGCCGCCCTTATTCCAGCTCCGCGTCGTCGGTTCGGCTGTTTTGTCATACTGGCCCTCATGGTTCTGGTGGTATGGCTCACCAGCAGCACGATGCTTTATAAGCTGGGTTCCGGCCTGAAGTGGCTGGCGGAGCAATTTCAGCAGCAGACCATCACCGAGGTGTTTCGTGAGAATGTGAAGCGCATCGTCTCGACAAACGGTGACGTGCTGGAACTGGCAACGCTGGAGAGCGAGGAGACGATCACGAAGTTTGATTCGAAGACGCTGTTCGATGTGGTTTACCTCGGCACCACGGAGTCCGAAATCCGCAGCGTGGTGGTCTATCGCTACCATTTGAAGCTGTCTGACGAGTGGCGGCTGGAGGTTCAGGACGGGCGCTGCATCGTGGTGGCACCGGCGATCCGGCCCTCGCTGCCGCCGGCGATCCGCACCGAGACGATGGAGAAAAAATCGGCGGCGGGCTGGATGCGGTTCAATGCGGCGGAAAATCTGGCGGCGCTGGAGAAGGGCCTGACGAAGATTCTGGAGGCGCGCGCGGGGGTGCCGAGCAAGCTCCGCAGCGTGCGTGAGGCCAGCCGCCAGTCGGTGGCGAAGTTTGTGCAGCAGTGGATTTTGAAGGAACCGACGAATCAAGCCCAGAGCGGCATCCGCGAGATCGTGGTCGTTTTTCCGGACGAAGCGGCGGCAAAAAGTGCCGGGGAACAGATGAAGCTACCCCCCACGCTG
Source organism: Prosthecobacter sp. (assembly GCF_046154365.1). Classification (GTDB taxonomy): domain Bacteria; phylum Verrucomicrobiota; class Verrucomicrobiia; order Verrucomicrobiales; family Verrucomicrobiaceae; genus Prosthecobacter. The sequence goes on along the minus strand of NZ_JBJXFV010000051.1, from coordinate 39,174 downwards.
ACTCTGGAGGTCAAAGCGGATTAATCCGAGGCATAGTTGATGGTTGATAGCCAGATATCTGAGCGCGTGCTGTGTTCACATCTTCCGGCTTCTGATCTATCAACCATAGACCATCAACTTCCCCATCAAAGCTGGCCGCCAGCAGGTTCGTAGAGCAGCAGTCCGGCGTCGAATTTCACAAAGTTCAGCGCGGCTGACAGGCGCTGGGGATCAAGACCGCCGAGGCGGAAGGTCTTGCCCTTCCATATGCCATCCCGACCCACCGTGCCGGTGATGAGGTTCTCCACCGTGGCTTGCTTGTTATTTTTCACCACGAAGTCGGCGCCGCCCATCGTCGCACAGACGCCGAGCGAGACGATTTCCTGGGCGTTGCGTTGGTTGGCCATGCGTTGCATCGCTTCGCGGTGGCCGCCGCCGTAACTGGTGATGAGCAGTCCGCACATGATGGCGATCACGGTGACGACGATCAGCAGTTCCAGCAGCGAAAAGCCGCGCACATTCCGGTCGAAGGTGACGGATGGTGTGCTGGAATGAAGTGAGAAGCGTATCATGAACTGAAAATGTCCATGCTCCTCCCGTCTGTGCAATTTCTCGTTTTGAATCCGGCTGCTTCTGCGGCTAGGAAACCCGCCGAGATGATGAACCATGCCCTGCTGGAAGCCTTGCCACGCCCGCTGCGCGCAGCGGTCGAGTCCGCAGGCTATCGTGTCGTGCGCTGGGCCGCTGCGCGTGAGGTGTTGCAGACGCGTGTCACGAAAGGCCGCATCACCGGTGCAGTGGGCGAGTTTTTGGCGCGTTGGCTGCCGGTGGTGCCGGTGACCGCCATTGCGGATGAATGGATGCTGACGTTCGCTGTCATGCCGAAGCAGATCCGGCTTGCCGGTGGCAGCGAATCACTTGCCGCGTCGCCGTTGGAGCATGCGCTGCTGCATCTGCCTGCGCTGCGCTCGTTTTGGCGCAATGAACTGCGGCAGCAGCACTTTGTGGCGCTCAAAGCCCTCGTGCCGCCGGTATGGCTCATGGATTCTGCTCCAGTGCCACCCGGTGCGGTGATTCATGGTCTTGGCATCACCGCTTGGGATCAACTGGAGCGTGTTAACGGTCATGAATGGGATATGCGGGACCAAGTTTTGACCGCTCGTGCTCCGTCGGGATTAATAATCAACGCCGGTTATGGACGGAATGACCAAGGACAGATCGTTTTACGTTCTGTTGAAGCGATGCCTTGACGGCACTCACGCTTTCGTGCGACAATCAGTCACCCCAAAACAACCATGGCTCGCGGTTCCAACGTCACTCTCTGCTCCTTCTGCGGCAAAAGCCATGCGGAGGTGAAAAAGCTCATCGCTGGGCCGGGCGTGTACATTTGCGACAACTGCATCCACGTTTGTAAAAACATCCTCGACAAGGAGTCCTCGCAGGATTCAGAGGGCGGCCCGTCGCTGCTGGTGCCGCGGCCGGCGGACATCGCTGCGCTGCTCGATCAGCATGTGATCGGCCAGCCGCAGGCGAAAAAGGTGCTGAGCGTCGCCGTCCACAATCACTACAAGCGCCTCCTGCACTCGCAGCAGCAGGCCGCACGCAGCGGCGGCGCGCCGAAGAAGATTGCCGCCACGCTGCCCGATGCGCATGATGTTGAAATCGAAAAGAGCAACGTGCTGCTGCTCGGCCCCACCGGCTGCGGTAAGACGCTGCTCGCCAAGACGCTCGCACGCATCCTGAATGTGCCGTTCAGCATCGCGGATGCCACCACGCTCACGGAGGCGGGTTACGTCGGCGAAGATGTCGAAAACATCATCCTGCGGCTGTTGCAGGCCGCTGATTATGATGTCTCACGCGCCGAGATGGGCATCGTGTACATCGATGAGATCGACAAGATCGGCCGCAAGACCGAAAACGTCAGCATCACGCGGGATGTCTCTGGCGAAGGCGTGCAGCAGGCGCTGCTAAAAATTATTGAAGGCACGGTGTGCAACGTGCCGCCGCAGGGCGGGCGCAAGCATCCGCAGCAGGAGTACATCCAGGTGAACACGGAAAACATCCTGTTCATCTGCGGGGGGGCGTTTGTCGGCCTCGACAAGCTCATGGAGCGCCGCCGTGGCAGCAAAACGATGGGCTTTGCTACGTCCCACGCGGCGAAGCTGGCAGAGCCTAAAATTAGGTCGGATGTGGAGCCGGAAGATCTGCTGTCATTTGGCCTGATCCCGGAATTCATCGGACGTCTGCCCGTCATCTGTTCCCTGGAGGCGCTCACCGAGCAGGAACTCATGCGCGTGCTCACCGAGCCGAAAAACGCCCTCACAAAGCAGTACGCCAAGCTCATGCACATGGACGGCGTCGAACTGTCTATTACCCGCGATGCCATGCTCGCCATGTCCAAGGAGGCCGTGTCACGCGGCACCGGCGCACGCGGCCTGCGCAGCATTTTTGAGCGCATCATGCTCGATGTCATGTATGACGTGCCCAGCCGTCTGGACGTGCGCGGTGTCACCATCAACGAAGGCGTCGTTAAAGGCGAACGTGCCGCGATGCTGCGCAAGCGCGTCGAGCGCAAGGCGGCGTAGGCCATTGTTACAAAGCCGGGGCGAAAATTCTGCTGGAGCTTTCGTGTGACCGCACGCCATAATGCGCGCCGTCACGCCCATGAGCACCCACACCTCCTCCCGCCGCCATTTTCTGCAACTCGCCACCGCCACCATCGCTGCTGCGGGTTCACGCCACGTGATCGCCGCAGACAAGGAGCCGCCGTTCAAGATCTCGCTCGCCGAATGGTCGTTGAACAAAGGCATGTTCAAGAAAGGCAACGCCGCGCCGCATGAGCACCTCGACTTTGCCAAAATCGCCCGCAGCCTCGGCATCGACGGCGTCGAGTATGTGAACCAGATGTTCTTCGACAAGGCCGCGGACGCCGCCTACCTCGGCGAGATGAAAAAACGCCAGGACGGCGAAGGCGTGAAGGGCCTGCTCATCATGTGCGACCGCGAGGGCAATCTTGGCGATCCCGATGAAGCGAAGCGGGCAAAGACCATCGAGAACCACCTCAAATGGCTTGATGCCGCCGCCACGCTCGGCTGCCATAGCATTCGTGTGAACGCCGCCAGCGATCCGAAACTCAGCGCGGACGAGCAGATGAAACTCGCTGCCGACGGCCTGCACCGTTTGTGCGTTGAAGGTGACAAGCGCGGCCTGTTTGTGGTCGTCGAAAATCACGGTGGTCTTTCCAGCAACGGTCTGTGGCTCACCGGCGTCATGCAAGCCGCCGATCATGCCCGCGTCGGCATCCTGCCAGACTTTGGCAATTTTTACACCGACCGCGTCAAAGGCGAACTCTACAACCCCTACAAAGGCCTGCGCGAGTTCATGCCGTGGGTCAAACAGGCCGTCAGCGCCAAGGCCTACGATTGGGACACCGGCGCCGGCAAATTCTACACCGAAGACCGCCGCGAAGGCCGCGAGATGACCCTCGATTTCCAGCGCCTCATCGACATTGTCGTCAAAGCCGGTTACAAGGGCTACATCGGCATCGAATACGAAGGCGACAAGCACCCCGAGATCGAAGGCATCAAGCGCACCAAGCAGGCACTCGACGAACTCTGCTCCATGCTCTGATTTTCCAACCACGCAGCATCACCACCAACATCCACACTCATGAACAACGACGACTCCTCTGTCCCAGCCTCTGCCGAAACCGTTCTCTGGAGCGGCCATACCTCCCAGTGGGTTCACTTCTGGTATTATCTGTTCTGCATCGTGCTCGCCGTCGGCATTGCCTTCGCCGCCACCATGTTCGGCCTAGCCACCGCAGGAGTCGGTGCACTCAGTTATGTGGCGCTGGTCATTCCGCTCATCATGTGGCTCGTGCGCTGGTGGGTCACCAAATGCACCTTTTATGAGCTGACCTCGCAGCGCCTGCGCATCCGCAGCGGTATCTTGAACAAGCGGGTCGATGAACTCGAACTCTATCGCGTCAAAGACTACGCCATTGAGCAACCGCTGCTCCTGCGCCTCGTCGGCCTCGGCAATCTCACCATGGTCACCTCCGATGCCACCACCCCCACCGTCCCCATGCGCGCCATTCCCGGTGTCGAAGTCGTCCGCGAAAAACTCCGCACCGCCGTCCAAAACGAACGCGACCGCAAACGCGTCCGCCAGCTCGATGTGGACAGCCAGGACGAAGGTGCGCTGAAATAGGGCGAGGGGGGGCGGCTGCGAGAGCGCTCGCAGGGTTGATTTAGCTTCACTGCATTGTTTGGCTACATTTAGTCGCTGAGATAAATGTAGCCATGTGGTTGAATGCTCCTAAAACCATGAGCGCCTCAGTTTTCCAGAACCCATTCCGTCCCGGTGCCGGGCATCCGCCGCCTTACTTGGCTGGTCGTGAAGACGAGAGGGCCGAGTTTGCCAAACTGCTGACGCAGAGCCTCGTGATGACCAACATGGTGCTCACCGGACTGCGTGGTGTAGGCAAAACCGTGTTGCTGGAGACATTCAAGCCCATCGCCATGCAGGCGGACTGGCTTTGGGCAGGCACGGACCTGTCCGAATCCGCCAGTGTGAGCGAGGACAACATCGCCATCCGCATCCTGGCCGACCTTGCGCCATTGGTGTCGTGGTGCAGGAGGTATAGAAGCAGAAGCTCGGATTCGGGGCGCAGCCTGAAAAAATCAAGGTCCACCTCGATTTCGACCTGCTCAAGCGGGTCTATGACGGCACACCGAGACTGTCAGCGGACAAGCTCAAAGCGGTGCTCGAGCTGGTGTGGAGCTGCCTCGCCACCACTCCCTGCAAAGGCATCGTGCTGGCCTATGACGAGGCGCAGAATCTTGGCGATCAGGCGGAGCGGAATCAGTATCCGCTCTCGTTGCTGCTGGATGTGTTCCAGTCCATCCAGAAGAAGGGCATGCCTTTCCTGATGGTGCTCACGGGCCTGCCTACCTTGTTTCCGAAGCTCGTTGAAGCGCGCACCTTCGCGGAGCGCATGTTTCATGGGGTTACACTGCGGCGTTTGAATGAAGACGAATGCCGTCAGGCGATCACCATTCCGGTGAAGCAGAAGAACTGCCCGGTGACAATCACCGAACCTGCTATCGTGGCGATCACAAAGAACTCCGGAGGCTACCCTTACTTCTACTTTGGTAAGTCATCTGGGCGTTCATAACAGTCATCGAGAGGTCTTTGGGCATCTACCTCTCGGATGTGCATCCGGGGATCATCGCGTTTGAGTCAGATCAGCGTCGTTTTTACCTGCCATCTTTTTGCCTTAGATGCCGTATGGCTCTCATGCAGCATCTCCTGGCCTTTCTCCTCGCAACCTCCCTCCAATCTGCCCCGTCGATCATCCTGCATCACGGCAAGGTCATCACCGTCGATCAAGCCTTCCGCATCGTCGAAGCCATTGCCATCGACTCGGATGGCCGCATCGCTGCCGTGGGCACGAACGACGAAGTTCTCGCGCTGAAGGCCGATTCCACCCAGCTTCTCGATCTTGCTGGCAAGACGCTGCTTCCAGGCCTCATGGACTCGCATGTCCATCCCGGCGCTGCGATGACCGAGTTCGATCATGAGATTCCGACGATGGAAACCATCGCCGATGTGCTCGTTTACATCGCGGCTCGTGTGAAGGCCTCGAAGCCTGGTGAACTCATCAGCGTGCGCCAGATTTTCATCACGCGGCTCGAAGAGAAACGCTATCCCACCCGCGCTGAACTCGATCGCATCGCGCCAAACAACCCCATCGTCTTCTCCACCGGCCCGGACTCGATGCTCAACAGCCTCGCGCTCAAACTCGGTGGTTATAGCCGCGATTTCAAAGTGCCGGAAGGCAGCGCGGGCAAGATGGAGGTCGATTCTGCCACCGGCGAACCCACCGGTCTGCTGCGCAGCCTCAGTCACAACGTCAAAGCGCCCACCTCCGCCAAATCACCCACCGCCGAGGATACGTATCGCCGCACTGTCGAGCTTTTCCGCGATTACAACGCCGTCGGCCTCACCACCGTCGCGGATCGCGATTCCAGCCTCAAGAGTGTCGAGAATTACGAGAAGATGCTCGCGAAAGGTGATCTCACCGTGCGCATGCGCGTCTCGCCTGGCATCGCGAGCATGAGCCTCTGGCCCGCGTGCGAAAAGGCCATCGACGAAGTCGTGCAGCATCCGCGCACGCAGCCTGATCCCATGCTGCAGATCATCGGCACGAAGGTCTATCTCGACGGCGGCATGCTCACCGGCAGTGCGTGGATGATCCAGCCCTGGGGCATCAGCGAAGCCTACGGCATCAGCGATCCGCAGTATCACGGCGTGCAGAAAATCACCGCCGACCGCTTGAAGCAGCTCGTTGAAAAAGTCACCGCCGCCGGACTGCAATTCACCGCCCACAGCGTCGGCGATGCCGCCGTGCAGCTCCTCATCGACACTTACGAGGACGTGAACCAGCGCCACAGCGTCCGCGCCGCGCGCAGCAGCGTCACGCATTGCAACTTCATGCACCCCGACTCCATCGCCAAGGCCGCCAAACTCGGCGTCTGCATCGACTTGCAGCCCATCTGGCTGCACATGGACGGTCGCACGCTCACCCACCACTTCGGCGACGAGCGCATGACCCGCTTCCAGCCCTTGCGCGCCTGCTTCGACCAAAAAGTCATCGTCGGCGGTGGCAGCGACCACATGCAGAAGATCGGCTCCTTCCGCAGCATCAATCCCTACAACCCCTGGCTCGGCATGTGGACCGCCATCACCCGCAAAGCCCGCAAGCTCGACAACCACGTCCACCTCGAAAACGCCCTCACCCGCGCAGAAGCCCTGCGCCTCTACACCACCAACAACGCCTTCCTCCTCAAAAACGAGCAGCACACCGGCAGCCTCGAAACTGGCAAACTCGCCGACATGATCCTCGTCGATCGCGATCCGCTCACCTGTCCCATCGACGACCTCGTGCAGACGCAGGTGCTCAAGACGTGGCTGGGCGGTAAAGTGGTGTTTGAGAAGAAGTGACGTAGGTCGGGTGTGTGCTGCGCCAAAACGCGATGCCACTCCCCAAGTCGTTGCCGCAGCACCGCCCGACGGTTTGGACGCATGAGTGTTATCGTGAACGCTGAGAGACGGGCGGGCTAAAGCCACACCCATCCTACATGCTCACGCCACCACCTTGATCTCGCTCGTTCCTCCCGGCTTGCGAATCACTTGGACCTGCGTCGTCAGCCGCTCTTTGAGCAGATCGACGTGCGAGATCAGTCCAATCGTCTTCCCGCGTGAGCGCAGATTTTCCAGCGCACTCAGCGCCACCTCCAGCGTCTCCGTATCCAGCGTGCCGAAGCCTTCATCAATGAAGAGCGAGTCAATCGGATGATGGCGGCTCGCCAATTCACTCAAACCCAGCGCCAGCGCCAAACTCGCCAGGAAGCTCTCACCACCAGACAAACTCTCCATCGGCCGGTCCACGTTTGCCTGATACAGATCGACGATGCGCAGGTCGAGTTCATCGCCCGGTGCGGCCATCAAGCGATAACGCTCCGCCAGCACCTTCAGATGCTCGTTCGCCAGGCCGATGAGCTGTCGCAGCGTGAGCGATTGCGCGAAGCGCGAGAACTTCGCGCCGTCTGCGGAGCCAATCAGCTCTTTCAAGCGTCCCCAGCGCAACGATTCCATCTCTGCCGCCTGCAACTCGGCTCCACCGGCCTCGCGGCGTTTCCGCGCTCCGTCATCATTCTTCACCTGCTGTTCCAGCGACCCCACTTCGGTGCGCTTCGTCGCGAATTCATCGTTCAGACGCTTTGCCTTCGTCTCCAGCTCGCTCAAAGCCTCCGCGCTGAGCACCGCCTGCCCTTCAAACGGCACCCGGCGAACTTCGAGCTGCTCCAGCTTCGCCTGCGTCGCCGCGAGCTGCGTTTGCAGTGTGTTCAGTTTTGTTTCGGCATCACGCCAGGATTTCTCGGCGGCAGAAACGCGGGCTTCATGCTGCTTACGATCTTCGGCGAGTGATTGGCCGCCGAGCAGTTCCGCGAGTGATTGCTTCAGCGCATCGGACTTCGATTTGAGTGTGAGACCTTCGGCTTTCAGTTCGTCGAGCCGCTTCGTCTTCGCGGCTTCCTCCTGCTTTGCGAGCTGGATGTCGCCTGCGAGCTTCTGGCGCTCGCTCAACTTTTGGGCGGCTTCCTGCTGCTTCTTGGCGAAGACACCCGCCCGCTTGTCCAGCGCGTCGAGTTCACGCTCCGCGTCGATAGGAGTGTAGCCACGCTCGCCAGAGCGTGGAAGATCCACCAGCGAACCACGCTTCTCCTCCTCATCCGCACTCCACTGCTCCAATACTCCATCACTCGGAGCCTTCAGCTCACTCGCCCGCTTCCTCATCTCGGCGGTGCGCTGCTGCTCGGCGGCCACTTCAGCCTCGTTCTTCGCCAGATCACGTTCCAAGGTCGCCAGTTCGCGATTTGCCTTCTCGCACTGCTTCTCCAGTGTCGTGAGCAGCTTCCGCGCGGTCTGGAGCTGCGATTCAAAACTCGCGCCGCTCGTCGCGAACGGATGCTCGGTGGCTCCGCAGAGAGGACAAGCCTCTCCCGCCTTCAAATCATGCCGGTGCTCATCAAAACCGGCCACCAGCTCCGCCTGCCGTGTCACCTCGCGCTGCGCTTCGAGAGTTTTCGTGAGCCGCTCCAGCTCGGCACGATCCGTTTTCGTCTTCGCGGTGCCTTCAGCGGCTTTTTTCGTCAAAGCGGCCGCCTGCGCTTCCGCCTCGGTGATCTTCTGGTTCAGCGTTTGCGCCTCTGCATGACGCTTCCGGCCTTCAGCGAGTTTTTCAAAAGCCGTGCGCCATTCGCGCACCGCTACACGCAGTTTCGGCAGTTGATCGGCGAGTTCTGCATCTGCCGCGTTTTGCTTGAGCCAAGCTTCGAGCGCCTGTGCGGCATCCAGATGCACAGCGAGCGCTTTCTCGGCGGCTTCGCGACGTGACGCGGCGGCCTTCTGCTCCTTCGCCCAGGTTTGATAGGTCGCACGACTTTCGCCGAGCTGCTTTTCAAGTTGATCACTCTGCGCCGCCAGGCCGGCGGCCTGTTCCCACACCGGTTCGCGTTTCGTGCGCTGCTGCTTCGCGTCATCGGCGAGGGTTTTGGCCTTGGCAACCTCCGCTGCGGCCTCCGCCTGCGAGGTTTGCAGCACGCGACCGGATTCGGCGAGCTTCGTGAGTTCGGCGACGATGGACGCGTGTTCGCGTTGGTCGTGCCAGTGCTTCGTCGCGGCCTGGTTGTCGGTGTTGAGGCGTTCGGCGGTCGTGCGGGCCTCGGCGAGGTCGGTTTCGAGTTTCGTGCGGGCTTCGTCATCGAGCACCGTCACCGCGCCGAGACTGGCTTTGAGGCGCATCACCGCCTCGTCCTTCGCCTTGTGCGTCTCGTAGGCGAGCACAGAGAGATCGCTGTAGATCTCGGTGCCGGTGATTTTTTCGAGCAGCTCAGCCCGCTCGTTTGGCTTCGCCTTCAAAAACGCTGCGAACTGGCCCTGCGCGAGCAGCACGGAGCGCATGAAGCGGTTGTAATCCAGTCCAGTGAGCGATTCGATCAGCGGATCGACCTCGCGCCCCTTGTCGGCGAGGATTTCGAGCGTCGTGGCATCGGCCAGCGTGCGCTGCACGGGCCGCAAGTTGCCCGTCTTCGTCTTCCCCAGCCGCCACGTCGCGCGGAAGCGACGCCCGCCCGTCTCGAAGTCCACCTCGGCAAAACACTCCGCCGTGTGCCGGCTCATCATCTCATCCGCCTTTTCGTTCCCGTAACGCGCCGCGCGGCCATACAGCGCCAGCGTCATCGCATCCAGCAAGGTCGATTTCCCCGCGCCCGTCGGCCCCGTGATCAAAAACACGCCCGCCGCGCTCAACGGCGCCACATCAAACCGCACCTCATGCGTCCCGCTGAGCGAGTTGAGATTCTGGAGTCGGACGGCGAGGAGGCGCATGAGGGGAATCAAACTATGCCACTCAAGTCGGTTTGGATAATCAGATTCTGATCTCTGCGCTCATCCAATCTCCGAATAACTTCCTGAGAATGGCAGGGGAATGGTTGGGCAGAGGAATGGACCAGAACAACTCCTCCGCCCAACCACTCGCCTGCCAAAATCAAGGCCATGCATGTTCTTCCGACCCGGTTTCGGGCAAAAAGTTACTCTCCGTTCCACCCTCAAGCCGCCTTGGGTTCCGGTGCTCTGCGGTGTTTCCTCACCGTTGATTTTTTACACCACAGAGATGGGAAGATTTTAACCCGCACCCCATGCTCTCCGCTGAGCGAGTTGAGGTTCTGGAGTCGGAGGGCGAGGAGGCGCATGGGGTCAGCAGCGGAAAATCACGCTGGCCGGATATGGCCGGATTATGGCCGGATCGGGTTCCACTCATGATGGGAATCCTTGAACACACAACTCATCCAGATGACATCGCCTCTTTCGCCAGAAGCAATTCGTTCTGCCGAAGTTCAGACCTATCGCGATCCAGCATGGACTCCACAATGACCGGGGCCAGCCAGCCTGCACGGGCCATGACCTTCTTGTAGTCCATCACAGCTCCACGCGACATGGGCTGATGACGGCATCTGGAGTCCAGCTCGCTGATGTGAATCTCTGCAACGCGATCCGCAAAGCGCCGGATGATGTCCCAAAGCAAGGTCAGTGTCGTATCCATCTGTCTGGCGTGGGCGACATCCAAGCACAAGCGGGCCTTCGGCAGGCGGCTAAAGAGATCCGTCAGCTCGGTGGATGTCCTGCCGATGGGTTTACGTCGATCCATGTTCTCGATGAGGAGTTGCTCGCCAAAACGCAGCCATCGCGCAGGGGTGTAGATAACATCGGGATGCACCACGATATTCCAACCGCGACGGTAAACCGGCTGCAACAGGTCGATCACCTGCTCCTCTCTGTCTGGACTGAACGAACTCGGTGCGTGGAAAGAAACATAATCAAATTTATCCAGCGGCAGGTCACCGAGGCTCGACACGAGCGGCTCCAGTTCGTCAAATCTCAAGGCGGACAGCTCCATGCTATGAATGTTATTTCCCACCATCCAGCGGACGGCGTCACGATAGTTGCCGCGCTCCAATGCTCCGGTGGAAAAACCGATGTGAGAGGTGTGTCCGTTAAAAGGCGACATATTCAAGGCTGAGGTTGGCGATCTCATCAGTGTCTTGATCGCGGTTAAAGAAGAGAAGCTTTAGACCAGCAGAAAACTCGGCGCTGATTTCCCGGACTCGTTGAAAAACAGGCTCCTGTTTGGCCTGCTCTTGGCTGAGGTTCTCCAGCACCTCTCTGGACTTCTCGTCCGCGAGCAAGGCTAGCCACTGATCATAGGCACCAAACACACGCCTGCTGACGGTGCGTCGTTTCTCTGCATCCGTCACAAAGGTGTCCACAAACGCGGCGAGAAACTCCAACGGCGGAGTGCCAGCGAAAGCCACGGCGGCGGCGATGAACGGCGCAGTGGTGTCTTCATCCACATGAGCAAACTCACCGAACAGGTAATCATGACCAGCCTCCAGATGTATTGGCGGCCTCAACTGACAAGCGAAGCAAAAGGCCATCCCAGCCGCGAAAAGCAGTTTCCGACTCAGACGAAGCTTGGCATTGCGAATCGCCCATTTGTTGCCGTCTTGCTCCAAATACTTCGCAGCGTAGTCCACGCCAATCGTCCGCCAATAGCGGGTGAGATCGTTGAGGAGAAACCGTGGCACTTTGCGAGCGCTTGAGGCGGAGAAGTGAGCGTCCTCTTCGAAATAGCGTTCCAGAATGCTGCGCACCACGGCATTCCAGACATCCTGCGATGAATCTCCCGATGGAAGGGTCACAGGCCTGGACTCCAGCAGCATGAGAATACGGCGTGTCAGGTTCGCGTTCGAATCGGCCGCGCCGCCGATTCGATGCACGAGTTCATGAGAAAAGCACATGTTGCCAAATGTGCCGCTCGATCCCGGAGACTTGAGTCCTTTGTTGGAAGCGTTCTGGATCGCCCTTTCAATTGACCGTGCGGTGCGGGCATGCTGGTTGCTCACCACACCGTTGATCAACAGCGTCCAGTCGCAGTCGCTGCCTGGGACCATCTCGTAGCGCGCAAACGACCCGCACAAGACCAGACTGGAGTCCCAGTCGAGCAATCGGCCGCCGTCTGCCTCAGCTTGAAGCGCCTGAATCAAGGCGGCCTCGGCCTGTCGGGTCAGATTCGCCGCCTGCTGAAACCTGGGCCAGGACTCCCCGCACTCGGAGGCCAGCTTGGCAATGGTAGGAAACGGATCGCGAGATGACATGGCAAAACAGGATATAGACGGTTCCGAAGCGCCTTGCCAAGGCCTTTATCAACGGCTCCAAGCGCCCGTCGGCCCCGTGATCAAAAACACCCTCGCCGCGCTCAATGGGGCCGCATCAAACCGCACGACATGCTCGCCGCTGAGCGAGTTGAGATTCTGGAGTCGGACGGCGAGGAGGCGCATGGGGGAATAAAGAGGTCTGACAGGATGAAGTGCAGTCAACGGGAGGTTTTTCGCTCAAACTCGGCCTCATAGCCTTTAAGGACGTCAATGCTCTGTTCGAGAACCAATTTTCCCCCTTTGCGTGCCAGCCGGAAGAAATAGCCGTCGATTTCGACCGACCATTTGCCGCTCGGCGTCATAGAAGGGTCCACAATCGACCATTTTCCTTGCAGATCGGTCAGGCGATCAGGCGACCTTTTAGCAATTGATTGGGCGGTGAATGATCCGTCCCCATTCAACTGAATGGAACTCACCACCGAAGCAGGACTGCCGATGTTTTTGAGAAACTTCGCAGGCAGTTGCTTGCACGTCCAAAGGCCAAGTAGTTCGCTGTTGGCAGGTTTTGAATTCAGGGCGTCGTCGCAGGAAGCGAGAACGACTAATAGAGCTGCGCAAAGTAATTTCGACATCAAGTTCCTCATATAAAGCAAGTCTGCCATTAGGTTGTCACCTTCGCCTCCCGGATCGCCAGCAGTTCATCAAACACGGCGCTGAGTTCCTCGCCTTCGATCTGCTTTTCCTTGAGCAGTTCGCGGAAGACTTCGCGGGGCTGGAGTTCGCTGAGGGCGGGGCCGGTGGGTTGCCAGGGGGTGAGGGCGGTGGCGGGGAGATCGGCGAGGACTTTGAGTGTTTCGAAGCGGCCAGCGGCGGCTTCGCGGACCTGGCGGTCGAGGTCGGGCTCGGGGGCGTCGAGCTTCACAGTGACTTCGGCCCAGGCTCCGGCGGGCACGTTGGCGAGATCGGCGGCGAGGGTGGCGCGATCGACGGTGACGCGGATGAGAGCGCGAGTGCTGGGGATGGGCAGAAGTTTCACACCGCAGAGATTGGAACGCCGCAGAGATGAGTTTTTAGATTCTGAACTCTGCGGCGTTCCCACCTCTGCGGTGTGAGGGCTTGAAATCTCGATGATGACGACAGACTTCGCGTCGGCGGCCTCGGAGAAGCTGAGGGGGATGGGGGAACCGCTGTAGCGGATGGTTTCCTGCCCGGCGACGCGTTGCGGGCGGTGCAGGTGGCCTAGGGCGGTGTAGTCAAAGCCGGCGAAGATGTCCGCGCCGACGGAGCCGAGATTGCCGATGTGGATGTCGCGTTCGCTGTCGCTGGTGGTGGCGCCGAGGACGGTGAGGTGGCCCATGGCGATGACGGGGCGGCCCTTCGCGATGTCGCGACATGCGGCGAGCTGCGCGGTGTAGTGGGCGCGGATGGCGGCGCGAACTTGCTCGTGTACGGTGGTGGTCGTTTCACCGGCGGCGGCCTGGCGGAGGTCGCGTTCACGCAGGAAGGGCACTGCGGCGATGACGGCATCGCCGAGATCGACGATGTTGTCACCGGCGTGGCCGAAGACATGCACCTCGAAGCGGCGCAGCAGTTCGCGCGGGGCATTGAGATGCGAGGCAGAGTCGTGGTTGCCGCCGGTGATGACGGCTTTCACGGTTTTGAGGTCGGCGAGACGCTTGAGGAAGTCGAAGTAGAGGGCGACGGCCTCCTGCGGCGGGTTGGCGGCATCGAAGACATCGCCGCTGAGCAGCAGGGCGTCGATTTTCTCGCTGCGGAGCGTTTCAATGAGCCAGTCGAGAAACGCGGCGTGCTCAGCGAAGCGGTCCCGCTCGATGAGGCGGGCACCGAGATGCCAGTCGGCGGTGTGGAGGAGGCGCATGGGTTCTTTTAGCGGGGGAGTGCGAGGTGAGAAGCGGGAAGTGAGAGGGAGTGGTGGAGTTTTGGAGTGATGGAGGGATGGAGGGATGGACAGAAATGGAGTCGTGGATGGAATGAAATGAATTGAAGGCCAAGGGCCTTCCGTCATGCAGCCCAGGGTTGCGCGAAGCGCTACCCTGGGTCCGCGACGATAACGACCTCGTTGTTCAAGAGCGAACCGCAACGCGGTTCCGTCCTGCTTCGGCGACGATGGACGGAACCCCGATGGGGTTCGTCCTTGGGGAGGTTTTTCGTTGGATCGTGAACCCAGGGTTCTGCGAACCCTGGGCTGCATGACGCAAGCCCGTTGGCCTTGCTTGGGTTTCTGATCCATGCGTAAACCTGCGTGTTTCCTTCGTTGTCTGCAAAGGGAATCGCGGGTGCATGCGCATGGTTTCGCAAGGTGATGAGCTTGAGTTGTCATGTTTTGTCATGCAGGCACGTCATCACCTTGCGGGAACGACAGGGCCTTCCTTTTCGCAAGTTGGGTCACCTCGTCCGCTTCAAGCCCTCCACTACCTGCCCGGAGCGCACTGGGCCGGAAAGCGGTTTCTGGTTCCGTGGCAATGAAGATTGCGGCCCTGTTACAGACCAGACTGGTGCTGCCTGATTTTGTTCGCCGATGAGCTTGTCCGGCGGTCACTGTCATGGTTTCGTGATCCAGTTCCTGCATGAGTCTCGCCCTGCCCAGCCATTCCAAGATCCAAATCTCTCCCACGGGTCTGGATGTCCTCGCGCCTCTAACCTTTGAGGAATGGAGCCAAGTCGCCCCTTCCTTGGGGAATGCCGCACGCGGCATTGCTTTTGTGATCGGTGACTGGCTCGTCTATGGCGATGCCACCTTCCGCAAAGGTCCGATCGCTAGACGGGTAGCTACCGAAGCCTATGACGCAGCTATCCAAGCCACAGGTCTGGACAGGGCCACCCTGCAAAATTACGCTTACGTTGCGCGGCGGGTGGCCAGGAACCGACGCAGTGAAGCCCTGGCGTGGGAACATCACAAGGTGGTCGCCAAGCTCGATGCCGGCGAACAGCGCCGTTGGCTGGCGCTGGCGGCACCCAAAAAGAACCAGCGAGCCATCAGCACGATGCGTTTGCGCAAGAGCATCATCGCCGGGCGCGTGCTCACCCCTGATGAGATGGTGGCCGATCCTGCGGATCGTGGCAGAAACAATCATATTCCATACATCAACAGGCTTTGTGCATGGTGGAGCGACATGATGGACAATAAGTGGCCCCAGCGTGCCACAGCTGAGCAGGTGGAGACCCTGCTGCGTGATTTTGGGCGGGTGATGAAACTCAGTGGCGAGTTGATCCAACTGTTGGAAACCAAACGCCGCAAAAAACCCTGATGCCCAATTCCGAACATCCCGAGGTCTTGTTCAGCTACAGCCTATCATTTGGCGAGCGAGAGTTTCTGGTCCGTATCATGCCCTCTGGCCTGATGGTTTGGGACGACTACCAGGCACGCCGGGACCGCTGTGGCCCAGCAGCTTCCATGATCGGCGATGACGAGTTCACAGTGTCATTGAATCTCAGTTCCGAGCTGCTGAGCTGGTTTAAGAAAGCAGCGACCATGCTCACCGATGGCTCTTGGACCTGCCAAGACGAAAGTGATCTCGATAAAAAGCTAACACCGCTGTTTTGGAGCCAGATCAATCCACGTCTGCCCGCCCTCATCGAGCCGCCTTTGCCATGATGCTGCGTCAAAGCTGCTCATAGATTTTCACGATGGGCAGCAGGTCGCGCTTGAGTGCCGCACGCTGCTGTGGCGTGGCTCGATGCAACCACTGCTCTTTCTGAATATTTGACCACCATGCGCAGAGACGATTGAGCGGCGGGATGTGATTGGGGATGCCACGATCGGCAGGATCAAGCTTCATGTCCGCCGGTTTCAGCAGCCTGCCCGCCGAAATGCTTTTGCGCAGGCGACGGGTGGAAACCACCGCCTTGCCGCTCCCTGCAATACGCAGCCAGAGCGATTGGCCGTCGTGTTCCAATTTCGCCACCACCTTGTGGTGTTCCCAGGAAAGGATTTCATGGCGCAAGGAATGTGGCACGCGCCTCGCCACATAGGCATAGGTGGCCAATGTGGTGTGGTCCAGTCCGGTGGCTTCAACGGCGGCAGCATAGTCGTCGGCAGACACACGGGCCGCCTTTTTGGCAGTCGGGCTGGCGAACTGTGTTTGACCATAAACCAGCCAGTCGCCGATGAGGAAGCCGATGCAGCGCGATGCCTCGTTGAGTCGTGGTGCCAGAGCGGCCCATTCGGCAAATGAGAGGGATGCATGCACGGCGAGGCCGGTGCGGGAGACGGTGAATTTGGGAGAGTCAGGTAGGGTGAGGCTCATGGCACGAGGTTCTGTTGGTTGAGTTCATCCATGCGGCGGCGACGGTAGCTCTGACGCGCCTTCGTGGAGCGCATGGCGCGGCTGGGGGCCAGGCCGAGAGTGTCGGTGAACTCCACACAGCGCTTACTGACCGCAGCGCGGGTGACGCCGTAACGACGGGCGATTTCCGTCATGGAATCCCCCATATAGGAAATGCCGGTGGCAACGGCGAGGCACTCGACGGAGAGCCGCACATTGTCCTGGCCAAGCAGTTCACCCACCAGTCGGCGCACGAAGTGCAGCACGTCTTCGTGGTCGGGATTGCCCTGATTCGACTCGACATCATCGGCAGGTTCATCGAATTCCTCAGGCTGGATGGAGCATTGGTGATTCTCCGCAGCATCACGAAAGCCGCTCCCGCTGGTGTCGGACATCTGAGGTTGATCAAGTCCCAATTCCGCGAGTTGCTGCCGCTCCTCAGGAGAAAGTGATGCCACCCAGGCGCGGTATTCACGCTGGTAGGTCGAGTCACTGCTGCGTTGCCGACGGGTATAATTCGTGTCGGCCCCATCCCCGCCATGTCGTGTGGACGCGGCTTTCACAATGCCACCTCCTTCGGTTGAATGGTGCTCAGCGATATGGTCTGACGCAGCAGCCAGGCTATCACGCGAGGAGGATCAAAGCGGACCAGGCGGCCAATGCGCACAAAAGGCAGTCCCTCATTCCTTAAATAGCCGACCTGCCGAAGGCTACAGCGGGTGAAACATGCCACGTCGCGTGCCGTCCAGAGATGGGGTGATAGAGGCTGCGATTGCGCCTGAGAGGGCCTGTCTGCCCCTGATTGCATGTGGTTGCTCATCCACGGGGTGCGATGTCAACCAACCGGGCATCTTCGTTGCGCAACGAAGATCACCAGGGCCGTCAAAACGGACTGACCACCGCGCCTTTGATCGGATAGCCGCTTTCGCCGTCAATCTTGGGCTGCTCTTCCAGCATCAGATAGCTGCCCGGGGGCTTCACATGCTCAAGGCGGCTCGGATCCCAGAAAAGATCCACCTTGGGATCAGCCCAAAGTAAAACCGGGAACCACAGGCCGTCATCCGAACGATAAAGCCCCACAATCCACTCCCCGGCAGGCGGCTCCCGAAACTGCGGAACGCGCGGGTCCAAGGAGCGGAAGCGCGGGCCAAAAGTTGCCATTTCGGAACCTGCTGTACGCGTTTTGATCGCCTGCGGGCCATCGGCGTTCGGGGATGTCGGATGGATGGGGCGTGCAGGCTCCTTGCCCAGCTCCGACAAGGGAATCACCCGGCGCACCGCCGGCTTTTCATACGAGGTTCTGTTCATAATCGTTGTTTTGTTCTATGAAGGCCACGTTCGAATAGCCCCGCTGGTTGCGCTCCGGCCCGGCGCTTTTGCGTTCCACGGATCCGAACATTTCCAGCATGCGGTTGTTCAGTTCCTTGCGTGCAGCCATTTCCGGCAGCGGATCCCATTTCTGGTCGCCGCAGTAATCTGCATAGGCCTTAAGCAGTTCATTCTTCTCAAGGCATTCACCGTCGCGACGCTCCACCCTGGCCAGCAGGAATCCTCGAATCGAGTCGGACATGCCGAGCAGGGCCTCGAGTCGCTGCGTTTGGGCCGCCGACAATTCACGTGCTCTGCCCGCCTTCGAGTCCGCGAGCACCTCGGAGGCTCCGACGATGGCCCAGTTGAGGATGCCCGGCCCTTCATGTTCGATGAGCCAGTTGTCCAGTTCACGGATGATGGGAGTGTTCCCGTCAGCTTTATGAAATTCGATGATCTGCAACCGCCGCCGCCATGCTTTCACATCTCCTGATAGCCGCACCGAAAGGCGGTTGTTGCAGGTGATGAGCACGTTGAAGTCGCCACGGATATTGAAGACCTCATTGCTATTTTTCCCCTCCGGGGTTAGCAGGTCATTGCCGACGATGCGCTTCAAGGTATGCGCGCCTTTGGTGCGCAGAAAGCCTGGATCAACGTCTGCGCCGTAAAGCAGCGAGCGCCCAATGTAGCGATAGAGCTCAAAACGCTCTTCAAGGTGTTCGGTTCGCAGTTCCTGGCAGTTGTGAACGCCGACAAGCTTCTGAATCACATTGGATGTAGTGCCCTTGCCCGTGCCGCCCTCACCATGGAGGATCAGCACAGTCTGCGTCAAGTTGCGGCCCAGCAGGCACTGTCCCGCATAGTATTGCAGCAGGCTGATGTCGTCTTCATCCAGGGCAGGCCGCAACACTTTGTCTAAAAACACCGGACAGCGCGCCTTCGGATCAAAGGCAATCGGCGAGGAGTTGCGGCTGAAGTGAGAGGGGCTGAACTCCTGCAACTCCATGGATTCATCACCGATGACGAGGAAGCCGTTGGCCGCATGAATTCCCAGCGGTGTTTGGGCAAAAACATCGGTCCTTTCGCAAATGCCCTTCAGATGGCCCACCACCGCCTTGGCAAAGCGCATGCTGGTCAACTCGAGGCAGTCTTCTCTGAACTCGGTCTCCTTGGTCACGGTCCGGCAGGTCAGTTGCTCCATGCTGGGTTCGCTCTCAGGCCGCCACAACCCGGTTTCCGAATGGTAGCGGAAGAACCGTTTTTCCGTGGGTTCATGCAGCAGTTCGCTCTGATGGGCCACCAAGCCTGCCCAGAATCGTTCATTGAGTCCGACCACCGCCCCCGTCTCGCCGTTGAGGACCACGGGGGCGCCAAAATCATCCATCACCGGATGCCAGTCTTCCTTGGGCACAAAGGCCGCAGCAGGTTTTTCCCGTGCACTCTTGGCAGCTTGTTTGAGTGTTCCTTGGTTGATGCCAAAGGCTCGCTTGCAAAGCCTCGCCAGTTCCCCTTGGGCGATTGGATTTAGACAGGATGCCATTCTACCAAGGCGCTGGAGCACCATGGCATGTTCCAGCCCTTCGGTTTCCTGCAAAATTGGCAGCGCTTCTTTGAAAAGCTCCACGGCCAGGAGATCGGCTTCCAGCTTGGCAGAGACTTCAATGGATCGCCCAGCCACATCCAGCCACCACCCCGAGAACGTGGCGGCACCCAGCCTTTCCCGGCAGTCATCCACACCCTTGGGCATTGACCACGGAATGCGGGGTAGGAGGATTGGAAGCGGAGCGATCAGCTTGGCCATCTTGATGGCAGCGTCGGCGAACTGGAAGTTCAGCGCCGTGTCTGTGTCGCCCAGGAACAGAATGCGCCGACACGGGTGGTCCTTGAGATGAGTGACCAGTCTCGGGCAAAGATTCCCCTCTTGCATGAAGCCATAGAACCCGCTGATACCAACGGCACGGAAACCGGCCTCACATAGCGAGATGGCCTTGAACTCGCCCTCGACGATCACGAGATCGGCTTGACCAAAAAGTTCTGGAAAGTCGGGGATGTAAGGATGCACGCCGCTTCCGGCCGCCTGGGTGTATTTGCGGTCGTTCAATGGCTGGTCGAGGCGCAGTCGGCCAAAGGGCCTGCCCTGAACATGGATGCCATAGGGGATGAAGAGGCCTGCATAGGACTGGCCGATGAGAGTCTTGGCTTCCTCTGGCGAAACCGGTCGAATGCCCAGTCGCTGCAAAGTGACCGTCCCAATGCCTGGGCGCATGGGGGTGGCGGCATCCTGGCTCACGACTTTTGCTTCCCAATTGGAGGATTGGTGACCGTGGACCCCGAGTCAGCCGTCGAGGATTGGTTTTTCGAGGGGACAATTCGCCGGTCGCGCAAATACGCCATCACTTCAAGGAAGTCGTACCGGATGGACACGCCAAGGTGGATATGCGGCAGGCCGGCTTTGCGCAGGTTCATCAAGTGGCGCACGCTGATGTGCAGATGCCGCGCCAGTTCATGCTCGGTCAGCCAGATGCCGGTGCGTTGGGGTGAATTGCCATTCATACCCGTGGTAGCCGTGTCAACCTGACCAGGCGCACGAACAGGCTTGGCATGAGAAAAACAGGTCTCTCAATATCCAGTCCCAGCTTCGGTTTCAAGATGCATCGAGCCCAGTCGAGTCCGATCTGGGGACGCTTGGGACACCTTTTTGGAAGTCCTTTAGCACATGCGAAAAAAACATGTAGCCCCCCCTCAACCAGCATGAAGAAAAGTTTTTTTGCCGTGCATAAAGAGTTTGGAAAAAGTGTCCCAAGTGTCCCCAGCCAAGAAAAAGCATGATCTGCTGAGATCGTGGCCTCTGGATTCAGCCAAAGCGGATGGGGGCAGTCCGGCAGGGCACCAATCCGGGAACGAATTCGACCTGTCATCATTGCCGACACTTCAGCTCCACGTGTTGACATGACCGTTGGTGGTAACCTCTCATGAGCACCCTTGCCACCACACGCTGCTACGTCTCGCTGAACCGCCTCGCTCAACTCACCGGCCACAGCCGCGTGACGCTCCTACTGCGCCTCAAGGATGGCAAGCTCCAGGCCGATGCCGCCATGGACATCGGTGGCGGCAAACTGCTGCCCCTGTTCTTCGCCGATAAAGCCACTCCATCCCAGGCTGCCGCAACCACGGCTGAGCATCCATTGCTGTAATCCATCTTTGCGCCACAACGCTAGCACTCATCGCTTCACACCATCGACCAGTCACACACACCATGCCGCCCTCACTCAACCTCCTGATCCAATCCTTGAAACTGCCCGCCCTCAGCAAAGCCCAGGTCATCGCCCTCAAATCCCTGCAAGACAGCTGGGAACGGCACTCGGAACGGATGGAGCAGTTGCGCCCGGAGCGTGCCATGCTCGATCAAAAGGCCGCATACGGGGCCTTCAAGGCTGATCCCTCCCCGGAAAACGAGCAACGCCTAGCCGTGCTCGCTGACGAACGCCTCACCACCAAACGCTACACACTGCTGAGCCAGGCCCACGCGGAGGTTAGGCACCAGATCATGGGGAAAGCGACCTCGATGCTTCGATCTCACCTTGAATCCATCCAGCACAGCTTGAGGACGGAGTTGCAGTCGCGGGAGGCTGCCGCTGAAGCCGAAGCGCGAAGCAAGCGCACCGACGAAGGTTGCCTCCAACTGCGTATGGCGGCTGAAGAACTGGCTCAATGGATCAAATTGTTCGATCAGGGGCTTGCGGGTGACGAAAACGGCTGGCTGGAAATGTTCTCGGATGTGCTGCAATGCCTCGGCGGCGAGGCAGCCTCAGCCAAGAAATCCACTGCATCGCGCCCTTCCAACCTTGTTGCGCAACAATGATGCACAACCATGACACTTGGGAACCTTCCGCTGCCGCCTCAGCACGCCTGCACCGTCGCTTATCACGGCTGATCATGATGCGTGCGCAACAGCCTTGCTCATCAGGGTTTAGCAGGCCTCATGGCCGTCCGCAGCGGCCTGCAACCTAACGGTGAGAGGAAGTGAGAAGGGGTCGGAAAATCAGAGGCAATGTCCCACATCAAGCCAGCGCGGGATGCTCGTTTGGTAAGCATTTACGTGCTGGTGCAAGCCGTTGGAGGGGTAAGTGTGCGCCTGCCTGCTTGAACGTGGGAAGGCTTCATGACGGCCTGGAGCTCGAAAAAAGTGGAAAGCACAAATTCGCGTTTGCATGGAATTTGCTTGGTGGGCCGCCTACCCAGGGACACAAGCGATCTCGGAAAGAGATTCCCTTTCATGGAACAGCCTCGGCATGCACCGAACCGACTGATAGTGCTAGCCGCGCTTCCTATCATAACCCATCATCATCACAAATGATGATGAGACCGACTTGGTCATTCAGTCAGCTCATCGCTGGAGCGCCGGAGTTTAAGACCATGAAGCCCTACATCCCCAAGGGGCTAAACATGAAGCATCTCGGTCTTTTCATGAACAAAACCTTCTCTGGCAGGCTCAATGCGGACAAGATCAAAGCGATCCGCGAGCGCTGGAAAGGAAAGCTCGTCATCAAAGGCATCGTCAATGCCGATGATGCCGAGAAGGCGATCCAACTCGGTGCGGATGGCATCATCGTGTCCAATCACGGTGGTCGCCAACTCGATGCCGGGCAGTCCACCATCAAGCCGCTGGCGGCGCTCGCGAAGGAGTTCGGCACACGCACCACGCTCATGATGGATAGCGGCATTCGCAGTGGCCCCGATGTGGCCTGCGCGCTAGCGAGTGGAGCCAAGTTCACCTTCATGGGCCGCTCCTTCATGTATGGCGTGGGTGCCCTCGGAGCACGCGGCGGCGATCACACCATGACGATGTTGAAGCGGCAGTTGCAGCAGGTCATGGAGCAGCTCGCCTGTGCTCGGGTGGTGGATTTTCCGAAGCATCTGGTGTATTGAGTTTCATCCTTCAGGGTGGAAATCTATGAGCAATGGCAAATGCAGGCAGTATTCGGGACAAAGAGCACCTGGGCGAATCCACTCGCCGCGAGGTGGTGCGTGCCGATGGGCGGGATCAGCGCTCTTGGCTTGTCGATGCTCCCATTTGCCCGCTGCTCAAGACGCATCACATCGCGCATGTAGGCCGCATGTGGGCCTCTGCGCCGTTCGAGGTCGTGCGTGCGGAGGCCTCGGGGACCTTTGCGTTGATTACTCTGGAAGGCGAGGGCGAGATTCTCATCGATGGCGAATGGAGGGCGGTTGCTCAGAACGAGATCTGCTTGTTGCCTGCCTTCGCGCCGACCGGCATTCGTGCGAAGAAGGGCGACGTGTGGCATTTCGCCTGGGTGCGCTACGAGGAGGCCAGGGAGACATCACCCATTCTGTCGTCCAACAGTCCGGTCATTCATCAAGGCATCGTCCAACCGCTCAGCCATGCCATCGCAGGACTCGCCGCTGAGGTGCAAAGGCAAGACTGCGAGCCTGCCACGCTGCATCACTGGGTGGAGCTGATTCATGGATTCGTCGCCCGCGCGGCACGTCCTTACCAAGGCGATGATCGGCTGTGGTGCGTGTGGCAGGCAGTCGAGCGCGACCTGACCCGCGACTGGGCTCTGGAAGGCTTGGCCAAGATCGCCCACGTGAGCCAGGAGCACTTGCGCCGATTGGCCCAGCAGCAGTTGGGCCGCAGCCCCATCCAGCAC
The DNA here is from genome assembly GCF_046154365.1 of Prosthecobacter sp. Lineage (GTDB taxonomy): Bacteria > Verrucomicrobiota > Verrucomicrobiia > Verrucomicrobiales > Verrucomicrobiaceae > Prosthecobacter. Next base: position 15,645 of record NZ_JBJXFV010000051.1, on the reverse strand, counting down.
ATCACCTACCTGCGAATGCGTCGGGCCGTCGCGCTGCTGACCAGCACCGGCGATAAGTTGGAGGTCATCGCCAACGTCGTTGGCTATGACAATCCCTTCACCTTCTCCAACGCCTTCAAGCGCTGGACCGGAAGACGGCCCTCGGCGTATCGCGATGGTAGGGGCTAGACGGTGATCAAATGCGCTTGTGGATTCGCGATATGGAGTTGGTGCAAGGTTCGCTCATCATTGGCCTACTACTTCCATAGCCCCGCATGAACCGTTCCCTCCATCTAGCACTCACCCTTCTCTTGCTCGCCTTCTCGATAGCCACCGGCATGGCCCATGAGGCGTCAAAGGCAGTGCCACTCTTTGATGGCAAGACACTCGACGGCTGGGACTTTGATCCCAAGCTCTGGCGCGTCGAGGCCGGCATGCTCACCGGCGGCTCCACCACCGAGACCATCAAAGAGAACGTCTTCATCAGCACCAAGCAGTCGTTCCACAACTTCGAGCTGAAACTCAAAATCAAAGTCAGCGGCGATCCCAAGACCGGCATGCTCAACAGCGGCATCCAGATCCGCAGCCAGCGCGTGGCCGGCGGCGCGCACATGACCGGTTACCAGATCGACTGCGGTGAAGGCTGGTTTGGCAAAATTTATGACGAGTCCCGACGCAACCAAGTCATCTGGGCTCCCTCCGCCGAACAACAGGCCGCACTCGACAAGGCCATCGACCTCTTCGGTTGGAATGAGTATCGCATCCGCGCCGAAGGCCCGCGCATCCAGACTTGGATCAACGGCGTGCTGTGCATCGACTACACCGAGCAGGATAAAAACATCGCCCTCGACGGCCACATCGCCCCGCAGGTGCATAGCGGCGGCATTTGCCTCGCGCAGGTCAAAGACGTCACCATCGAGGAACTCCCCGCCACGCCCGATGCACCGACCTGGGAGAAGCTCGGTGGCATCGAAGCCGCGCTACAACTCGCCGCCCCGCTAAAGAAGTCCGCCGGAGCAAACTACAACAACCTCGAAGGCACTGCTTTGACCGCAGAGGAGCAGTTGAAGCAATTTCATCTCCCGCCCGGCTACGAGATCGAACTCGTTGCAAAGGAGAGCGATGGCCTCGGCAAGTTCATCAGCGTTTACTTCGATCAGCGCGGGCGCATGTGGACCCAGACCGCGCTGGAGTATCCGGTCGATGCCAACGAAAACCCCGCCGCCGCCGAGGCCGTGTATGCCAACAAGGGCAAGGACAAGGTGCTGGTCTATCCGCGTGAATCGCTCAACGCAGCGCTGCCCGCTGGTGGACTTACCAGCCCGACCATCTTCGCCGATGGCCTCGCCATCCCGCTCGGCATCTTGCCCTGGGGCAATGGCGACACCTGCTACGTCCAGCACGGCCACGACTTGAAGTTGTTCAAAGACACCAACGGCGACGGCAAGGCCGACACCTTCGACATCGTGCTCACCGGCTTCGGCGTGCAAGACTCACATCTGTTTCCTCATCAGTTCACCCGCGCTCCCGGCGGCTGGATTTGGATGGCGCAAGGTCTCTTTAACAACAGCAAAGTCCACAAGCCCGGCAGCGATCAGGTCATAGATTGGCCCGGCTGCTCCATGGCACGCATCAGGCCCGACGGCTCGCAGTTCGAAGTGACGAGCGTAGGCCCGAACAACATTTGGGGCCTCGTGATCACTGGCGAAGGCGAAACCTTCATTCAGGAAGCGAACGACTACGGCTACCCCGTCATGCCCTTCCACGAGTATGCGTATTATCCCGGAGGCATGGAGAGCCACCGCAAAAGCTACCAGCCCGGGATGCCCCCGCAGACCGAGATCCGCATGGGCGGCACGGGCTTGAGCGGACTGGCGCTGGGCGAGGGCGCGTTCCGCAAACTCACCCCCAGCGTGAAGGACGACGGCCTGTGCATGTTCGTCGCCAACCCCATCATCTCGAAGATACAGACCATCGCCATGCATCGCGAGCCCAGCAGCGAGAAAGCCCCCAACGGCTGGCGCTTGGAGCAAGCAGAAGATTTAATCACCTGCGACGACCCCTTCTTCCGCCCCGTCGGCATGACCAATGGTCCCGACGGCTGCATCTACATCACCGACTGGTATAACAAGATCATCAGCCACAACGAAGTGCCCAGAGCGCACCCAGATCGTGACAAGACGCGTGGCCGCATCTGGCGTGTGAAGCCGAAGCAAAGTAGCCATCTCGCTCCGCGAGATGAGCAAGCGACGGTGAAGACCGATGACGCTGCTTCAAAGCCAAGCGCATCGCCAACGGGTGCTGGCGGTGATTCGAAATCAACTGCTTCGACGACGCACAATGCTCATCTCGCGGAGCGAGATGGCTACTTTCCAATCCCCGACTTCACCAAGCTGAGCACAGAGGCACTGCTCGCCCTGCTCGGCACTCAGCCCACGGCGCGGGCGCATATCGCTTGGCAGACGTTGGCGGATCGCTGGAACGACGCCAATGGGAATGGCGGAGCCCCTTTTGAGTATCAAACGCTTGTGCCAGAGCTTTGCCGTATTGCTGCGGCCGCTAATGCCCAGCCAGCCTCCCGAATTCAAGCGTTGTGGGCACTGCACTGTATGATCGACAATCACCAATCGCTTGCCGCAGAGAGCGTTTCTCCAGATCTTCTGTCTGACCCTATTTGGCAGACTAGACGGGAGGCGATTGCTGCGAGTGGGCGAATTACTCCGTCCTCTAATCCGTTCAGCTTTGGGTATCGATTCAAAACAGTGGTGCCAACCTTGATCAGTGATTTGTCATCCGAAGTGAGACGAGAACTGATCCAATCGGCGGGTTCGTCTTTTGCCAGATCCACGATGGCAAATGGTGGCGAAGGAGAAGCCACCGACGACATGATACTGCTGCTCGGTATGGCCAAACCCTCCCTCCCCGGCCCCACCACCCAAGCCTCGCACAACCCCAAGCAAGTCCCCACCGGACCAGCCTACGACCGCGAGTTCGAGCGCTATCTCGTGCGCCTGTTCCTAGAGCGACAGCCCGAAGCCGTCACCAAGTTCCTCGACACCGACGAAGCCGCGAAGCTCCCCGTTGAAGCACGCGTTCTCGCCTCCCTCGCCCTCGAACCCAAAGCAAGCGCCGCCCGCGTCGCCAAGCTCCTACCGCAACTCGACCGCGCCCCCAACGACGAAGAGCTGCTCCGCCTCGCCCAGTTCCCCGACGAAGCAGGCTGTGGCGATGCCTTGAAAGCCCTGCTCTCGAATACCAAATCCCGCGCAGCCGTTGCCAACAGCCTGCTCACTCAAAAGACCAAGCTCGATCCCACGAAGATCGCTCCTTTGTTAACAGAAGCTGGCAAAGCATTGCTCACCGGCGACGACAACCAGCGAGCCCTCGGCGTGAGTTTGATCGGCGCGTTTCAGCTCGCCGCGTTGGAGACCGACCTCCTCACCATGGTGAAAAACAACACCCACGCACTCCCCTCGCTGCAAGCCCTGCGGGAACTGCGCAGCGGTGCCACCGATGTCTTCGCCGACCTCGCCAAATCCTCCGACCCCACGCTCCGCGACGAAGCCCTCGCCGCCCTCGCCTCCTCGAAGAACCCCAACGCCGCCGAGCAACTCCTCGCACTCTACCCCAGCCTCAACACCGCCCAACAGCACGCCGCCTTGAACGCGCTCTCAGCATCGAAACCCGGTGCCACAGCCATCGTCGCCGCTCTCTCTAGCAAACGCATCCCCACCACCGACCTCGACGGCCCCACTGCCGAGCGCCTCAGCCTCGTCCTCGGCAAAGACGCAGAACTCGCCAAGCTCATGGCCAGCCTCGGCCACGTCTTCCACGACGTGCTCGCTTTTGATGGCAGTGACGACGCCTGGATCGACTCCCACATCACCCTCGACGGCCCCTTCACCGTCGAGGCCTGGGTGCGGCTCAGCGAAGGCATCAGCAACGAAGACGAACTCCTCGGCGTGCCCGGCGGCGTCGAGATGAACTTCTTCCTATCCAAGTTCCGCGTCTTCGCTGGCCCTCCGCTCAATAAAGACGTCCTCGTCGCCACCAAGCCTATTACACCCGACCTCTGGACCCACATCGCCGTCACCCGCGACGCCACCGGCAACCTCAAGCTCTACCAAAATGGCGAACTCGACGCCGTTTCCGCAGTCCCCGCGCCCACCAAGTGGGAGAACTGCCGCATCGGCTGGAGCGGCGCAGCCAAAGGCACCCAGGGCATGATGACCGAGTTCCGAGTCTGGAAAACCGAGCGCACCGCCGGCGACATCCGTGGTGCCTTTGATCGATCGGGTCAGACAGACTCGCTCGATCTTGTCAAAGGCCTGCAGAACGGCACCCGCATCGCCAAGACCACCGACTACCCGCCCATCCTCACCAACGACCAAGCCGAAGCCCTCGACAAGAAATTCACCCGCTACACCGCCCTCGCCCACAAGCCTGGCAACATCGCCAACGGCAAAGCCCTCTCCGCCCTCTGTCTCGCCTGCCACACCATCGGCAGCACCGGCGGACAGATCGGCCCCAACCTCAGCGGTGCCGGAGCCATGGGCCTCGAAGCCGTGCTGCGCAACATCCTCACCCCCAATGCCGCCATGGAGCCCGGCTACCGCATCTTCCGCCTCGAGCTGACCACCGGCGACATCGTTGACGCCTTCTACATCAGCGAGGACAAGCAAGCGTATGTCATCCGCCAGCCCGGCCAGCAAGACCGCCGCATCCCGAAACCCGAAGTGCGCAGCACCCGCTACATCCGCCGCTCTCTGATGCCCGAAGGCCTAATCGACGCCCTCAGCGAAACCCAGATCACCGACCTCATGAGCTACCTCATGACGCTGAAATGAGTCTCAAGCCCAGCGCAGAGAGTATTCCCGGCCTTCAGGCCGTCCGAACTCCCGCAGGCCGAGCGATGTGATACTTCAGGGCGCACTCCGCATGCAAAGCTGTGGCGGACTAAAGTCCGAGAATACTCTCCACAGCCGAGCGCATGGCCGCAGAGAGTATTCCCGGCCTTCAGGCCGTCCGAACTCCCGCAGGCCGAGCGATGTGATTCTTCAGGGCGCACTCCGCATACAAAGCTCTAGCGGGCTAAAGCCCGGGAATACTCTCCAAAGCCGAGCGCATGGCAGCTGAGAGTATTCCCGGCCTTCAGGCCGTCAGGGCGGAGGGTGAAAATCCAGTCATTGACCGCTGGGTAGGTTTGGATTCACCGCAGAGGTTTTGCAAGGGGCTCAGAGGGGCCAGGTTTGATGATCCGCAGACTCATTGGCACTCCGTTCGTTACGCCGTCGTAAAAGATGACGACGGTTACCTCCGCTTCACTTTCATCTGCGACAAGCAGTGCTTCGGCTTTTCCGGCTGCTGCGGGTAGCTCGCCTATCTTCGTGAGTTTACCGCCTGGACCGGCCCATTGATGGAGCGTGAAGCCCGATACGGATTCGTCATTGCCAGCGCGACCTGCGATGAGCAGGAAGCCATCTCGAATGGCGGCGATGTCTCGAATGCCAATCCCCTTCCCTATCGCGAGCTGATGGGTGCGATGCGTGGCAGTCTCGGCATTGGCGAATAGCTCGCTGGCTGGCACTTCGATGATGAATGCTTTTCCACCGAGATTGGGTGAGCGGAGGCCGAAGAAAAGTGTGCCGTCATGCTCGGCTAGGCCTTCGATGTCGAGTCCGCCTTCATCGGAGCTTTTGCCGATGGCGTCTTTTAGAAGCGGCTCGGACTTCAGGACGGGCAAAAGGGTCGTTACCGTGATGGATTCAGGCTTTATCTTGCCTAATGAGGGTTCAATTGGCAGACGGAAGACATGCTGGCGATCTGCCTGCACTTTTCCGGACTTCCGGGCGACGCCGTGTGAGCCGGTTGCATAATAACAGGCGCTTTCTTGTGCGGCGGTGATGGCTTCGAGATCAAACTCTTTGCCGTCACTAGCCAGCAAGTTCACTGGCTCGCCGATGATGATTTTCTCGTCCGGCAGGTTACAACGGAAGGGTTGAACGACTCTGGTTTCATCACTCACGAGCACTCCGCTGCCACCGACGTAACTAGCGGCGCCACTGATGTCTTTTGGATCTTGAACTGTGCCTTCGACACTCATGCTTGTGCCAGCACGGATCAACCAGCCCTCATCGGCATGAGATTGGAGGCTGAGTATGGCGAATAGCGTGACCAGCGCTCGCGATGCATTCATGGGGTATGCGTCCGGCTCAGCGCGCGCTCAAGGCGGATGCCAAGTGCTTTCTCCAAGGCCATGAGGGCATCTTGATAGGCGGATAGCGAGGTGAATCGGCTCAGCTCAAACTGCTGAGTGAGGTCGGCGAACTCTTGATCGATGCGCTTGGCTTTGGCGAGATCATCCACGTCGAGCGTGGCCATTTGGGCATCGTTCATGGACTTCTTCATATCAGCCTTCAGCTCGGCTAAATCCTTGTCTTGGCTGCTGAGCTGAGCCTCAGCAGCGGCGAGGCGCTTCACCGCTTGGCTGATCTCGGCGGCGATGAGGCGGCGCTGCAGCTCGATCTTTGTGCCGAGGGACTGCTGAGTGGCTTCAAAGACTTTGTGTTTCTTGTTAACGCCAATCCAATCCCACAGCGGGATCGACACACCGACGCGGCCAAACCACTCACCCCTCATGCCGCTGCGGCGCAGGCTCTCTACCTCGGTGTAGCCAAAATCCACGAAGGTGCTGAAGGGAATACGGCGTGCATTGACTTCAGCGAGTTCCGCCTGGGCGATGGCGAGCCGGGCTTGGTCCCCAAGGACATCACTGCGATATAACATGGCGATGCTGGTGAGGTATTCGACATCCAATGTGCTGGGGCTGTAAATCAGGCGAGTCTTGCTGGTGGTGTCGATGCGATTGGCATCGGTGAGGCCGCAATAGGCGGCTAGCTCTCCGCGCATGGTGGCGATGTTGTCTTCGAGGCTGCGGATGTCAGCCATGCAGCCATGCACCTTTGCCCGTGCTGCGGCGAGATCGAGGCCGAGCTTGGGTGTGTTGCGAGACTCTAGCCAATCACGATAGGCCTCATGGCCAGTCTTGCGGGCGTTTTGTGCCGTGAGCTTGCCTTGCAGGATGCCTAGCTCTTGGAAGGTCTTGCGCACGGTTCTCACCACGGTGTCTTCTCCGGCGTAATATTCGGCTTCAGCGAGGCTGATCTCGGCTGCGGCTCGCTGGATGCGGGCCTTGCGCTCCCAGGGATGCGGCAGCTTTAGACGCAGCATGATGCCTAGAGCATTGTCACGGCCACTAACGTCAGGATGCAGGATCTCACGGCGTGTGGTGCCGACGAGTCTGCGTTTTTCTCTCTCCTGTTTTGTCCCCTCTGTATTCGTCGGCGTGGTGCCTTTTAGTTCGGCCTCACTGAAGCGGGATGAGGAGGTGCTGCTATTGGTCTCGTAGACACGCTCAACGATGACATCCTTGGTAGCTCCAGGTGTGACCTCACGCTCGATCACACGGGTGCGGTTTTTGTTGGTGAGGCTAGTCTCAGCGCCGGTGGACGTCTTGGCGGTCCCCACGCCGCCCGCGCCTATGGATAGACTGCTCTCGCCGGTGATTGTGGTGGCAGTCTCGCTGGTGCTGCTCCGAAGGGTCTCATACTCCGTGTAGGGGTCATCAATGCGATCATCCCTATCTTGTGCGTAGCTCAAGCGCAGCTCGGGGTTCTCTAGATCACGCGCGGCTCGTTTGAGCGCGGTAGCCGTAGCGATGGCTCCACGGAGCTTTTCCAAATCTGGCCGCTGCGAGATGGCCATGAGGATCAATTCACGCTCGCTCAATTTTCCACTCGCAGGCACCATGGCGGCGATGGACTCGGCAGAAGGAATAGCCGCTGATGGGCGAGCAGGTGCCGCTGGTGTGGCAGCGAATGCCGAGGCGCTGAAGAGTAAGGATAGAGCTAGGGAGCCACGCATAAGGTAGTCAAAGAGTGGGCTTGTTCCCTGAGGAAGGGCGAATGACGATACTGACCAGCTCGCCGGGTCGCAGTTTCAGATTCGGCGGTAGTGAGACCAGAACGGGCAAGCCCACCTCTGGTGTTGTCGCTGGATGCAGGGCTGGATTGAGGATTGGCTCAAAATGAGCGCCCACGCGTGTCACCGTCGCTACTCCCTGCGAACGCTCACGGTTATGCGAACGCACTTCCGCTTCCATGCCTACGATGGGATCCAGTGGGAGTGGCTGACGCAGGTAGCCGATGATGCTCTGCGGCTGGGTGGAGGTGATGACGACGAGGTTGTCGCCAGCGGTGACGTTTTCGCCGGTGCGCTTCAGGACCTCGGTGACCATGCCGTCGGCGGGTGTACGGAGGGTGATGGTGTCTTGATTGCTGCTGAAGGTGGAAAGGCGCTCTTCGAGGGTGGCCACCTCCTCTTTGAAGCGTTCGTTTTGGGTGGGGGGTAACTGGATGCCGCTGGCTTCGAGGGCTTTGATACGAAGCCCGAGGCTTTCGACCAAGGAGCGGCGCTCGGTGAGTTCGGCGTCGGCGGTGGTTTTGGCGAGATCGGCGTCTTGCAGGTAGCGCTGGGAGTTGGCGGGCTCGGTGACCATGCTTTTGGCGAGTTCGAGTTCGAGGGTGGCTCGTTTGGCTTTGCCTTCGGCGATGGCAAGGTTCACTTTTTCCATGAGCCAGTCCACGCGGAGGCGTTCGAAGTCGAGAATCTCGCGGCGCTGAGTTGCGGTGACATCCTGGGTGGAGTCGCCCATGCCGGCTTCGAGGCGGAGCAGGGTGAGTTTGCTCTGGATGAAGTCCAAGGCCTCGCGGGTGTCGGTGGGACGCAATTCGGCGATGATGTCACCTGCTTTGACCATTTGTAGGCGCTGCGGGTGCATGCGCAGCACGGAGGCGGCGACGGAGCTGGTCACGCTGGTTTTGACGGAGGTGACCTCGCCGATGAGCATGGCGGGAGAGACGGCGTCACGCCAGAGCATGGCTGCTAAGAATACAGCAGCGCCAAAGACCAGCAGTGGGACGACTTTGGACTGAAACTGGTGCCTTCGCCGTTTGAATGAAACGGGGATGGGTTTGAGGGTTTGGCTCATAGTTCGGATTCGTTTTCAGCGGGGATGGAGTGCACGCGTTCGACGCCAGGCAGCTCGCGGAGTTCATGGATGAGTTCTTCAGCCCGAGCGGGATCACGCAGCATGACGCGGTAGGACATGTCGGTGCCGCCTGAGCGGGAGCCGTTTTGCGCGGCGCAGGTGGTGAGCAGGCTATGACGAGCGAGGAGCTTGGACAGCACGTCGAGTTCATCGAGCGGGCGCTTCCAGTTCAGATTCACGATGTAGTCGAAGTTTTGGCGTGTGCCAAAGGCGGTGCCCCAGAGGTAGAGGAAAATGGCAGAAACGACGACGCAGCCGACGATGGCGGTGGTGAAGCGCTGGGTGCCGGCGGCCATGCCAAGGACGATGACAGCGAGGAGGAAGCTGGTGTCCAAGGTGTCACGCAGCACATTGCGGAAGCGCACGATGGCGAGCACGGCCATGAGTCCGAAGGCGGTGACGAGGCTGTTGGAGAGCACCATGAGCACCAGGGAAACGATGACCGGCATGATGACGAGCGCTTTGACAAAGGAACGCGAGTAGGACAGGCCGGTGTGCGTCCAGGTGTAGAGCCAAGCAATCAGATGACCGCATAAAAACGAGATCAGCAGTGACAGCGTGACGATGCGGTAATCTATGGGTCTGGCGGCGAAGTCGCCTTGGAGCAGTTGGTCAAGCATGGATCAGACTTTGGGAAATGGGGGTTTCGAACTCGGAGGAGGTTCGGTTTTCGTCGGCGCACTGGAGGGAGGGAAGCTGGAAGCATTCGTTGCGTGGTCCATGGAGACACTGCTCGCCTATAAGCCGAATGCCTCCGGCGTATTTGGGGCCGCCAGATTGTTTGAGATTAAAGAGGCGCACCATCTCGAACATCCAGTCCGGCGCACGATCGGTGAACTTCAGCTCCAACACGGTGCTCTGGCCAAAGACATAAACAGGCTCGGCCATGGCGGTGGCGAGATTCAGATCAAATTGGGCCTCGGCTCTGACGTTGCGGTCGATGGTGACTCGCACGGCGCTGCCATCACGGCTGACCCAGGCTTCACGTTCATACCCGACATGCACTCGAGGGGTCGCATTGATGAGATACATGTGATGGCAAAAGGCGTCATGGGCTTCACGGTCCTTGTCCCGAACGTAAGAGGTGTCTCCGGCTAAAGCCTCCATCACAGCATGGCGTGGCAACATGCAGCGCTTCTTTTGGATGACTTCTTTGTGCCGGCGCTTGAGTTCCAAGAAGGCCACGGACTCTGGATTGTCGTCATAGAACCTCACTCGCAGTTTGAAGCGGTTTCTGTCTCCCTGGATGCCTGCGTGGTAGGTGTGCAGACTGTCTGAGTCCAAGTAGACGCTGTGGATGGAGTAGGAGCACTCGGGATTCTTGTCCGAGTAAGGGTCGAGCTCCATGTGCACGGCGATGAACGCATCAATGGCGGCAGTGATGGAGTCTGGGATGATGTATTTGAGTTCGAATCGTTGAGCCAGCATGGCGGGAATCCAAGGGGTGGTTCAGTGGTGTTGGTTTAGGGAGAAGTGACTTTGAGCCGCATCATGCGGCGGGCTTGAGGTGCGCTGTTGATCGACACGCTGTCGCCGACTTTGAGGGTGGTGATGCTGCTAGCGGTGCTTTGCACGATGCGCGAGGTGCCGCCGCCGAGCCAGGTCCAGGCGCCGGTGCTGACTTTGGACGCGACGTCGGTCCAGGTGGTGAGGTTGTCGCTCACTTGCACGATGAGGGTGATGGCGGAGCGGCTGGGAGATGGGATGCGGAAGGTGATGGCAAAGCGGTCGGTCAGCAGCGAGTCGGAGTCAGCCATCAAGCCGGTGGGGAGTGCGCCGATGCCCTGGGCATTGCTGGCGTCGGTGGGCACCGTGTTGAGGGCAAATTCGAGCAGGTTGACGATGCCGTCGCCATCAGCGTCAAAGGTGTCGGCGGCGTTGCCGGTGTTGTTGGACTCACCGAAGTAGGTTTGCCGCCAGGTGGAGATCTCAGACGGGCTAGCGCCAGTGCCGGTGATGGGGAAGGTATGCGTGGTGGTCATGCCTTCGATGACGATGGTGACAACGACGCTGGCGTTTTTCACGCCTGCACTGGTGGGTGAAAAGCGGATGCTGAGGGTGCTGGTGCCATTGGCGCTGAGTTGAGTGGTGGGCTGGGCGGTGATGGCGTAGCTGGCGGCATCAGCACCAGTGATGGCGGCGGAGAGGCTGTCGCTGCGGGAGAGCGATGCATTGGTGATGGTGAAACTTTGCGTGGTTTGCCCGCTGATGGCGGTGGAGCCGAAATCATGCGCGGTGGCGCTGTTGTCGGGAATATTGGCCACGGGTGTTTGAGAGGCCACGGTGAGTGTGGGGGCGGCTAGACGCACGCGGTAGGCGAGGACCATGCTGTCCATGGCGATGTCGGCGTTGTAGGTGGTGAGCGAGCCGGAGCTGTTCATGGCTTTGCCGCCGAAGGTGCTGAAGTTGTTGTCGTTGCCGATGAAGAGGAAGAAGTCGTGCGGGTTGGCGGCGTCGCCGACGGGGACGAGGCCGAGCGCTTCCCATTTGTCGCTGAGGGTGTTGGTGGTGCCGTGGCCGCCATTGAGATTGAGGCCAAATTTGGCGACCTCTGTGGTGAAGGTGCCGAGGCCGCCGACGAGGTTCAGCGCCTGAGTCCACGAGACGGGAGTGATGGTGCCGTTAAGCGTGCCTATGGGGGCGGCGGCTCCGTCTTCGGCGTCGTAGGCCGCGCCGAGGTTGGTGGCGCTGCTGAGGTCGGCGAGCAGGATGGATTTAAAAACCGGCGAGGCAGAGCCAGCGGAGCCGCGTCCGTTGCCATCGCGGGACAGCACGAGCAGGGAGCTATTGGTGAGGGCGACGATGGCGCTCTGGCCGCCGGTGCGGGTGACGGTGGTGCCGTTGGTGGTGGAGCCGGTGTCATCGATGCGTGGCAGTTGCAGGATGTATTGGGCGATGGGAGCGGTCGGCGTGTCGGTGGTGCTGATGTCATAGACCAGCACGCGTGTGTTGAAGCGGCCTTCATTGCCGCTGTCGCTCTCCTGGATGGTAGCGCTCTGCATCATGGCAAAGAGGCGCGTGCCATCGGGGCTTTGTGCGAGGCCTTCGAGGCCTTGATTGTCGCGGCGACCGGAGCTGGGAGAGGTGGTGGCGAAATCGGTCACGCCAGGGGCGGAGCGTGGCACGAGTGCCTCGGGCACGCCGACACGACCGACGAGCTGTTTGCTGCTGTCGAAGCGATAAACGCCGGGGCGGAACTCATCGCTGATCCAACCGGTGCCGGTCTTGCCTGCACGCTTATCGAGCACGAGGCCTTCGCCGGTGAAGCAGAGGCGATTGGCGAAGCTGCCGTCACTCTGCACGGCGCTGGATGAATAAACAGGCACCGACATGCCGAACTGCGTGCCGACGCCGGTCGGAGTCAGGCCGGTGGTGAAAATGGCGGGCGTGCCGTTGTTGCTATCGTGATCAAAGGTAAAGCGAGTGGAGCTGCCGAAGGTCATCGCAATTTGGTTCTGCGCCGTGATCGCGGTGCTGCCGGTGTAGGGCGTGAAGGTGAAGGAGAAGGTGTTGATGCGAGCGGCGAAGTTTGGATCGATGCTGGGGCTGCGGTAACCGCCATCAGGCATGAAGTGGAAGCTGCCGCTGAAGCTGCCGTTGCCGTTGTTGGTGAAGCCGGTGATCTGGAGGTCGGAGATGCTGCCGATGGTCTCGCCCGTGACGGGATCGAGCTGGCTGGCGGGCACACGGCCCACACCTTGCAGGCCGAGATTCACCATCTTGAGTTTGCTGCCGAGCGTGACGCCTGCGCTGGTCCACACATCACGATTGGGATTGAGCACGTCGCGGTTTGAGCTGGTGTAGATAGCCGAGCCGATGAGCGAGAACGAGGCGGTGGAGAACGGCAGCAAGTCCGTGCCTAGCCCGCCGGAAACGTCGGTGATCTGCGACCAGTTCGCTACGCTGGCGGTGTTGCCGATCAGGCTGAGATAGCTGGCATAAGTGGCCTGACCACTGCGCTGGCCGACATAGGCCGCGCCGTCCACGCTGTCGGTAAGTTTCACGGCGGTGCTGCCGAGGGTGAGGCCGGTGCCGGTGACGACGAAGGCGGGATCCATGGAGATCGCAGCGAGGAAGCCTTCGGGTGCGCGAGTGCCGCCATTGAAGGCATAAAGCGACTCCGCTGTGGTGCCGAGGCCGGGCGTGCCATCGCTAAACACGATGGTGCCGCGTGAGGTCGAGGCGGTGGGTTTGTCGCCGATGTTGCTGATGACGACCACGCTGCCTTCGGCGATGCCACCTGCGGGCGGCATCCAGACGAATTCGCTTTCGAGGAAGTCGGTGAAGGCGGTGCCATTCCACTCGTTGTCGGAGAAATGGATAACCGCATTGTCGGGGATGTTTGTGAGAGCGACAAAGGCGAGGTCATCGAGGCCATCCGCATTGAAACCGATGAAGGCAATGGCTCCCGCTGCGAGCGGCGGTGCGCTGCGGAACACATTCACGGCATAAGTTTTCAACGTGGTGCCATCCTGAGCGGTGACGGCGATGGCGATGGCGTTTGCACCTTCAGCGAGAGTGATGGGCGCACTGGTGGCTCCGCTGGCGAGGGCTGTGCCATTCACGCTGAGGTTGGCGAGGTGCATGGCCAAAGTGGGAGTGACTGTCATGCTGGTGACCGTGCTGGCGACGAAGGTAATGTAGCTGGTGTCCGCTGGATCGAAGTTCGGCTGCAGCAACTGCGAGCCAACCGTGAGCAGGCTGAGGTTCGCATTCGAGGACGCTGCCACGGTGACGAGCGCGGCGGTGCTATCTGCGGTGCCTTGCGTGTTCGTAGCGCGGACCCAGTAGGTGGCATTCACGAACAAAGCGGGCGTGGTGAAGCTCGCACTCGTGGCACCAGCGATGAGGTTTGAAGTGTTTCCACTCGGCCCCTGATACCACTGATAAGTCGGCACCGGGCTGCCAGCGGCGAGGACGGTGAGCGTGGTGGTGGCACCATTGGCGATGCTCACGTTGGCCGGATGCGTGGTGAAGCTCGGCGGTGTGTTCGGCATGGTGACGGCTGTCACGGCGGTGCTGGTGTTGCCGTTGTTTGACTCAGAGGTCTCGGTGATCGCACTGCTCGGATCCATGGTCACGGAGTCGACTGCGGCGGTGTAAGTGGCTGCCGTAGCGGTGGAGACGGTCACGCTGAGCGTGGCTACGGCACCAGGCGCTAGCGCTCCGCCAGTGAAATTCACGATGCCAGCCGAGTGCGCTGGGCTGAAGCTGCTCGTGCCGCTGCCAGTCACATAGTTCAGGCCAGCGGGGATGGTGAAACGTGCTGCCACGCTGTTGGCGGTAGCCGTGCCGCTGTTGGCGACGGTGATCGTGTAGCTGAAGTTGGTGCCGGTGGAGGCATTCGCTGGCGCCGTGATGCCAGTGACGATGAGATCGGGCAAAATGGCCTGTGGAGCCAGTGCCACGCCACGGAAGGCGGTGTTTGTTGCCGCGGTGGCGATCAGCGTGGGGGTGCCAGTGATGTTTGCTGTGGGGCCACCTGCGTCCACGAGTGACACGAGTTCACCTCCGCCCGCTGCGGCACCGCCCCCTTTGCGAGTGAGGTAAAGCGTGACGGTGCTGCCCAACGCAAAGCCTGTGATGCCACGATACGTATCCGTGGCCACGCCCGTGATGCCGCGTGAGGTCCACGTTCCACCCGTCAGCGAATATTTGATGATGCCACCCGTGGTGGTTCCATCATCGGCCACATAGACCGTGTCCACGCCTGCCACACCGCTATCTAGATCGAAGTAAGCGAAGCCCTTGGGGTTCGCGCCGCTGGTGGGATAGCCCGTGATGCTGACGATGGTCTGGCCGGCGGCGGTCGGCACTCCCGCACCGACTTGGCCCATGCGGATCGCGCCTGCGCTGCTGGCCACATAGAGCTGACTGCCAAAGATGCCGAGCTGCCGGATGTCAGTGATCGTGGTGCTGAGCTGCGTGGAAGTGGTGCCACCCAAGCTGCTCACATACCGCACGCCACTCGTCGCGCCGCCGCTGGTCCAAAAGGCCGTGCCATTGATGGAGGCCGCACCGCGCTGGTTATCGGCAAAGGCTGCATCCGCGATGGCCGTGGTGGTGTCCACGGTTGCGGATGCGTCCACACGGCCAATCACGCGGTTCACCGTGCTGGCGGCGGTGCTGGTCAAACTCGTGAACGGAGCCGCCGCATCGTAGCCCGTCGCGATCACGTATCGCCCATCCACGGAGCGAGTGAGAATGCCATCGCCCGAGGCCGTGCCCGACGCGATGAGCCGCTTGTTGGCCCCGCTGATGGACGTAGGCATCGCCACGGACTGCACAAGTGTGCCGCCCGGCGTGTATTCATCCAGGAACACGGGGTTGCCCGTGTTCAGCAACGTGGGAGCACCACCCGCGCCGACGCGATAAACCACGACATTGCCAGGCGTAAACGGAGCCGCCGAGGCGAGCCACGGAAGCATGGCTAATTCTGCTTTGTTAGGAGGTTGAAGCCTTCGCCGGAGCAACTTTTTCCCGTTTGCGTTGGCGTTTGAGGGCGTTGGCTGCCGCACGACGACGTTTCTCGTGGCGACGCTCGATGCGCTCGATCA
>NZ_JBJXFV010000043.1:0-17367 GCF_046154365.1 Prosthecobacter sp. | reverse complement strand
GAACGCGTTGATCGCGATGAGAGAGGTGTGAGGCATCGAGGTCCGCGGCGAGCAGTTTAGCCGTTTCTTGACGCTCGGGGCTGTTTTGGCCGGTGGGATCGTCGGCGAGCCAGATGTGGCCGAGTTCATCGAGGGGATAACCGCCGACCCAATCGGCGACGAGGAGGCCGCCGTTGTTCGCGAAGCACAGACCGATGCCCATGATGCCGCTGTGAATGACGCGTTCGTTTTTCATGACGAAGGACGCGCCGCTCGGAGCGAGCTGGAAGGCGGTCATCGCGCCACTGGGGAATTGATCGAGGATGAAATGGCCGCGCAACGAGGCACCGAGTGCGGTGCCGGGCTCGTGTGCGAAGCCGGCGGGGCCGTTCGAGTAGTTTTGCAGCGGCGGGGTGTGATACGACGGCAGGCTGACGCCAGCCGCTACGGTCACTCTCCCACCACGCTGACCACAATGCTGCGCGTATGCAGCGCACGGCGGTGCTCAAAGAGAAAGATGCCCTGCCAAGTGCCGAGCGCGAGGCGGCCATTCACCACCGGAATGACTTCCGACGTTCGCGTCAGCGCCATGCGTAGATGACTCGGCATGTCATCCGGCCCTTCGTGCGTGTGGACGAAGTAGGGCGTGTCTTCCGGCACGAGATGATCAAAGAAACTGTGCAGGTCGGTGCGTGCCGAGGGATCGGCGTTCTCGTAGATCACGAGACTCGCGCTGGTGTGCTGCACAAACACCGTCGCCGTGCCCGTGCGGATGCCGCTGGCTCGCACGATCTGCTGGCAGCGCTCGGTGATCTCGTAGGTGCCCTTGCCTCGGGTTGAGATGGAAAAGTTGTCAGCGTGTGCGGCCATGTGGGTCTTGTAGCTGCGCTCGCCAGAGCGCGGAGTTCGGGTGTTTGCGCGAAAAGTGCCAGATGCATTCTGGCGAATGCAGCCACGGCATGAGTTAGAAGCAGCCTTGCGTCAAATCAAGCAGGGCACTACCGAGATGCGCGGCCACATCGCCAGCACAGACGGCTTCTTGTGCCATGC
Source organism: Prosthecobacter sp. (assembly GCF_046154365.1). Classification (GTDB taxonomy): domain Bacteria; phylum Verrucomicrobiota; class Verrucomicrobiia; order Verrucomicrobiales; family Verrucomicrobiaceae; genus Prosthecobacter. The sequence goes on along the minus strand of NZ_JBJXFV010000043.1, from coordinate 16,338 downwards.
GTTCCTCAACCACAACGCGTTCAGCCGCGCGACCGCACAACCACGCCGCGAGACCCGCGCATTGATGCAACGGCACGTGCTGCGCAGCCAAAGCCGCGCACACGCCCGATAAAACATCGCCCATGCCGCCACTGGCCATGCCCGGGTGCCCGGTGGAGTTGAATAGCGTCGGCTGACCGCGTGTGGCGATCACCGTGCGTGCGCCTTTGAGCAGCAGCGTGCGGCCCGGAGCGGTTTCGGTGAGCGCTTCGACCACTTTGCGACGGTTCATGCCATGCCAGCCGGGGAAATTGCGCAGCAGGCGGTCCAGTTCGCCGGGATGCGGCGTCATGAGGCGTGGCAGCTTCCCGGTCTTATCCAGCACCTCAGGATGTTGCGCCAGCATCGTCAGCGCATCCGCATCGACGATCACCGGCAGCTTCGATTGCTTCAACACTTCAAGCACTTCTTTCTCGTGATCAAAACCCAGCCCTGGACCGATGGCGAGCGCATCAAAGCGCATGTCCAGCACGTCACGATAATCATCCACGGCCTTCACCATCACCTCCACCGGCATCCGGGAAGCGATGAGCGGATACACATCCTCTTTCACCAGCAGCGTGACCAAACCCGCACCGGCACGCAATGCGCCACGGCATGCCAGCTCCGCCGCACCGAGAAATCCCGGCGATCCGGCGATGATGCCAACACGTCCGGCCTCGCCCTTGTGCATGTTATGGGCACGACGTGGCAGCCATGCACGCAGCAACACCGGCGTGAGCGCTTCAGCATGCGCATCGCCTTCGACGTTCGACAATTCACGCAGCGGCACCAGCGCGATGCGGCCCACAAAATGATCGGCACCGTCTTCGAGCAGCCCCGCCTTGATCTGCGCCACCACGGCGGTCACATCGGCTTCCACGGCATCTTCACAGGCATCACCATGGTCACCATCGAGGCCGGAGGGAATGTCCATCGCGATGGTCAGCGCATGCTTCTGCCTACGCAGCGTGTTCATCTCACGTGCCAGCGCCTGCAACTCCGGTTTCATCGGCCCCTGTGCGCCGATGCCAAGCAAACCATCGAGACTCACGACCGGCCCGGGCGCAAAATCGAACGTCGTCGCATTGTCAATGAAGCGCACATGACTACGCAACATCGTCAGATGCCTGCGCGGTAGTTCCTTCATCGCTTCCGGCGCACAGCACAGCCGTGCATGCAGCTTCCAGCCATCCATGACCAGTTCACGCGCTGCGACGAGTGCATCGCCTGCGTTGTTGCCCTTGCCCAGAAACAGCACCAGCGATCCCGCATGCGGTGCAAACTGCCGCACCACGTTCGCGATTCCGCGCCCCGCTTCTTCCATCAATGCCGCCGCACCCACCCCGCGTGCGAACGCGGCTTCCTCGCATTGCTGCATCTGACGGCAGGTGACGATCATGGGCGTTCTGCTGCATGCAGGAGCAGCGCTTTGAGTTCATGGGCAGAGGTCATGGTGATCTCTGCTGAGTTCGTGGCGAGACGGGGGATCACACGGGTTCCTTTAGCGGTCGTGTCCAGCGCACGCGTGATGCGCCGCAACTGGTTGATGTCCGGTGATCCCAGCACAAACAGATGCATCAGCCGTTCGTCATCGCGGCTCATGCCTTCCCGCAAATTCTGCAAGGCTTCCCCCGTGTCGGGAATCACTGCAAACCGCAGTGAACGCACGACGGCTTCGCCCGTGACCTCATGCGCGATGCTCAAGGCTTCGGAGATGGCCTGGGCAGTGCCTTCGAGACGCGTGACATCATCGTTGTAGAGCGCCAGCACCATCACGATCTCACGCGGTCGTGTTTTACCGGTCAGTTCGGCATCGATGTTGGATTGATCCGTGCCGAATCGCGTGCGGCGCACCGTGTAGCCCATGTTCTCAGCGCCCATCGTTGATTCGAGATAACCGGGGATGCTCAGATCACGGTCCGGTTTGCTCAGCGCTTCGCGTACGATGTCCGTATGTCGCTGGATGCCTTCCGCACTGATCGTTCGCCGCAGTGCCATCGCATACTTGAACGAGCGGTCCGCCGCTTGATCCTTCTTCCATTGCCAGATGCCAAAGGAAGCGATGCCGAGCAGAATCGTGCCCGCCGGCAGCATGACGAGGGCGAGACGGATCCAGCGTCCAGGATCAGCGGTGGTTGAGGGGGCTTCAGTCATGGAGCAGGCACTCCATAGCGAGATTCGGTCTCTTGCCACCGCATTTGCAGTTTTCAGTTCCGCCATTCTCAGTTCTTCCATGCTTGGCGTGAGGCGGGATGGAAGAACTGAAAACTGCGAATGGCGGAACTGTAAAGGGTTCTGAACCTCCCCCTTGAAACTGCGTTCGTCCTGCGGCATGTCCGCCGCCCTCTTACAACCATGTCCGCCGAACGAAAAACTCTCGAAGAACGCGCTCAGATGTCTGACATCGATCGCCTGCGCCACTCCTGTGCCCATGTGATGGCCACCGCCATCCTGCGCCTGTGGCCGAACGCCCAGTTTGCCTACGGTCCGCCGGTCGAAAACGGCTTCTACTATGACTTTGACCTGCCGGACCATCGCATCACGCCGGATGACTTCGAGAAGATCGAGGCGGAGATGAAGAAGATCTCGAAGGAGAACCAGAAGTTCGAATGGAAGGGCATCAGCCGTGACGAAGCGAAGGCGATGGCGCAAAGCGGTCGTCTCGGCGGTCTGACCGAGCGCCCGGGCAATCCGAGCGTCTTCAAGCTCGACCTCATCGACAAAATTCCTGAAGGCGAGCAGATCTCCTGCTTCCAGAATGGTGAGTTCATCGACCTCTGTGCCGGACCGCACGTCGGCTACAGCGGCAAGTGCAAACATGTGAAGCTCATGTCGGTCAGTTCGTCCTTCTACATGGGCGACGAGAAGAAACCGCAGCTCCAGCGCCTCTACGGCACCGCGTTCCCTTCCAAGGAAGAACTCGAACAGCATCTCGTGCAGCTCGAAGAAGCGAAGAAGCGCGATCACCGCAAACTCGGCCGCGAATTGAAGCTATTCCACATCGACGAAGCGGTGGGGCAGGGTTTGATCCTGTGGACGCCGAATGGCGCGATCCTGCGCCAGGAACTGCAAAACTTCATCAGCGAGGAACTGCGCAAGCAGGGCTACAGCCAGGTCTTCACACCGCACATCGGCAAAGTCGGCCTCTACAAGACCAGCGGCCACTTTCCTTATTACAAAGACAGCCAGTTCGCCCCCGTGATCGAGAACGACGATCTCGCGAAGGTCATCAAAGAAGGCTGCGGCTGCTGTGAGGTGATGGAACGCCTCGGTGCGGTCTCCGCGAAGATGCGCCAGGAACTCAATGAGCGTGCTGGCAAGGAAGTCGTGCCCGAAGATCGCGTGCTGCCGGACGAGCAGCTTCTCGACGGCTTCCTGCTGAAGCCGATGAACTGCCCGCATCACATCAAGATCTACGACAGCCAGCCACACAGCTATCGCGACTTGCCCGTGCGCCTCGCCGAGTTCGGCACCGTGTATCGCTGGGAGCAGAGCGGTGAGTTGAACGGCCTCACTCGTGTCCGCGGCTTCACGCAGGACGATGCGCACCTCTTCTGCACCGAAGAACAAGTCGCCGCAGAAGTGCTCGGCTGCCTCAGCCTCGTGAAGATCGTGCTCAGCACCCTCGGCATGACGGATTACCGCGTCCGCGTCGGTCTGCGTGATCCCGACAGCAGCAAATTCACCGGCAATCCCGAGCAGTGGGACAAGGCCGAAGACGCCTGCCGCAAAGCCGCCGCCACACTCGGCGTGCCGTTCACCGAAGAGCCCGGTGAAGCCGCGTTCTACGGCCCGAAGATCGACTTCGTCATCAAAGACGTCATCGGCCGCGAATGGCAGCTCGGCACCGTGCAGGTCGATTACGTCCTGCCCGTGCGCTTTGATCTGACCTACAACGGTGCCGACAACAAGGCGCATCGTCCCGTCATGATTCATCGTGCGCCCTTTGGCAGCATGGAGCGCTTCTGCGGCGTGCTCATCGAGCACTTCGCCGGTCATTTCCCGACCTGGCTTGCCCCCGAGCAGGTCCGCATCCTCACCATCAGCGAGAAGGTCGATGCCTTCGCCGATGAAATCTTCGCTCAGCTCAAAGCCGCCGGCTTGCGTGTTTCGCTCAACAACGACGCCGACAAAATCGGTGCCAAGATCCGCAACGCCCAGCTCGACAAGATCCCTTACATGCTCGTCCTCGGCGAAAAAGAAGCCGCTGCCCAAAGCGTCGCCGTCCGCCACAGCAAGAAAGGCGATCTCGGCGTCAAACCGGTCGCCGACTTCCTCGCAGAGATCACGGTGGAGGTGAAGGAGCGGAGGATGTGAGTTGCTCCCATAAACCAAGATTCCTCAGCACCCCGAACCTTGCTGACCTGCTGGGGAAAGAAAAGTGAACATCAATCGGGTGGGCACTCCTGACTGCCGTGACGATCACATTATCTTCGTGAACATCCGTGACCAGAATCCTGCCGGCTGAACCTCCATCCACCCAAAATCTGGATTGATTGCTGCCCTGGCGTTCATGGCTGAGGCCTTGTGCTTCGAGCAGGTCAACCATCTCCTGCCATGCCGGATGCCGGCCCTCAATGAACGGCTGAGTCAGCAGGACGTGAAGATGGGATTGATCCAGGCAGAAGCCCCGCAGCCGAATATCATCACCAAAGAAGTGATTGGCCAGGATGTGGTCGGTCAGGTATTCGAACAGCAGTTCTGCAGGTTTGTAGAAAACCTCGCAGGTCTCCGCATCAAACACCCGAGGGTCATAGTCTTTGAGCACGCAGTTCATGCCTTCAGGCGCGACAACCAGATGCTCCATGCCTTTGCCAACAAACTCCGAATTTTCGATCAGGCAGCGGGCGGCTTGAGCATCCAAGATCAGGCCCGTGTCATGGCCGAAACGGGCGAGTGCGCGTATTTCCTGCTCTGTTGGATCCGCTGGATGGCCGCTTGGGTGATCGGCCCCTGCGTGAGCAACTGCTGCCGCCGCGCTTCGGAGAAGACCCTGCGGACCTCCAAATAAGGCTTCAGCGTTTTCGAGGTGTTGAGATTTGAGGCCATGATGCTGTTCCAAACCGGCGGAAGGTGCGGTGATGCCTGTCGTGGCGCAAGCGGAATGTCCGATCGGCTAGCTGGCTTGATCTTTAGGCCGTAGCCAACGTTCGCCAGAACGTGGTCAAGGAATGGTCAAGAGGTTAAGGTGTGGTCAAGAGCACGACGCTTGACTGCTTGACCCTCTTGACGGCTTGGCTTCTTCCCCAGCTCAAGGCACAAACTGCAACGACCCCAGGATCTTTGGCACGGCAGAAACCTTGGAGATGTGCTGTCCGGTCGAGTAGAACGAGAGCACCCAGACACGGTTGTTGTAGGGCACATGTACTTGTAAGATCGACTGTGATTTGTCGCGTGTGGACGCCTCGCAGCGGAAGGCGTTGGCGCCAGCCAGACCGAACATGCCGGAGCGCTCGATCTTGGTGAAGCCCCCTTCGGCCAGCGTGCGCTGAATGCCTTTTTGATACGCCGCGTTCGCCACCAGCGCGTCCTTGGAGCCGGGGTCATTCGCACCCAACGGGCCGACGATGACAAAGCGCGGGTTCCCGTTGTTGGCAGCCGCGAAGAGCAGGGTGTTGGCGGGCGCGGTCTTGGCAGTCCTCCAGCCATTCGGCACAGTGACCGCCAGATGGTGCTTGGGCAGGGTCACCGTTTCACCATCGGGTCCCGGCGTGTACTTCATGGTGGCGGTGTTTGCGCAGCCTGTCAGTGAGAGGGCGGCGAGCAGCAGCAGGGCGGGGAGTCGGGTCATAAAAATCGATTTGTAGGAATCATCAAGGAGCGGCGAAGAGGGGAGGCAACTCGAAATTTGGGCAGAGGCGCAGGTTGTGGCACGTGATGCAGGGAAGTGGCGGCCGTATTGAAGGGGAAACGCGGCGGCGTTGGGGTGCTGCAAAGCGTTAAGAGGCCACCTGACTGCCCACCGATCACCGAATACCGATCACCGAATACCGATCACCGGTACGTCTTCACACTTCCAACTGAATCCCTAGCTCGATGACCTGCCGTGGGGGCAACTCGAAGTAACCGGTGGCAGGGCGCGAGAGGCGAGAGAGCATGACGAAGAGCTTCTTGCGCCACTGCGCCATCTTGCCGGGGCCGTTGGTGAGGAGCACTTCGCGGCTTTGGTAGAAGGTGATGCCGTTGCGCTTGACCTTGGTCTTCTCGCCCATCGCGGTGCAGAGATCGTCGAACACGTCGGGTGATTCGGAGAAGCCGTAGCGCAGCAGCACGCGGTAGAATTGATCGTGGTACTCGCTGATCTCATGGCGGGCGGCGGCCTCGACGTAGGGCGCGTCCTCAAAGCGCACGGTCAGCAGCACGACCTGCTGATGCAGCGCCTTGTTGTGCTTCAAATGATGCAGCAGCGCCAGCGGCAGGCCGTCGGCGCTGGCGGACATGAAGACGGCGGTGCCCGGCACGCGGATGATGCGGTCCTTCTTGATCTCATCGACGAGGAACTCCACCGGCAGGCGGCCACGCTGCATGGTTTGAAACAGAATGGCGCGGCCATCGGTCCACGTTTTCATGATGATCCAAATACTGAGACCAATGACGAGGGGGAACCAAGCGCCGGCGAAGAATTTGAGCAGGCTGCCAGAGACGTAGCCGATCTCAGGGATGAGGAAGATCACTAGCGGGATAAACGCCTTCCAGAACGGCCAGAGCCAGACGAACCGGGCGACGAGGAAGAAGAGGACGCTGGTGAAGGTCATGTCCATGGCCACGGACAGGCCGTAAGCGGCGGCGAGATTGGTGGAGGACTCGAAATGAAAGACCAGCGCGAGGCAGGCCACCATGAGGAGGTAGTTCACCTGTGGCATGTAGATCTGGCCGCGCACGTCAGGATTGGTGTGAATGATCTTCAAGCGCGGCAGGTAGCCGAGTTGCACGGCCTGCTGCGTGAGGGAGTAAACTCCGGTGATCATGGCCTGTGAGGCGATAATGGTGGCGGTGGTGGCCAGCAGGATCACCGGGATCAGAGCCACCTGGGGCACCAGGCTGAAGAAGTGGTGGTAGCCGGGCTGTAGCGCAGCTTTGACGTCGGAAAGCACGAGCGCACCCTGGCCGAGGTAGTTCAACATCAGGGCCGGCAGCACGATAAAGTACCAGCTCCGCACCAACGGCGGGCGGCCAAAGTGGCCGATGTCCGCATACATGGCCTCGCAGCCGGTGACGGCCAGCAAAACGAGGCCCATGAGCACGAAGCTTTCATGCCCGTGATGCAGGAGAAAATTAACCCCGTGATGCGGTGACAGTGCGGCGAACACGCCGGGGTAGCTGCTGATGTTGATGATGCCTAGGACCGCCAGGGTGATGAACCAGAGCACCATGATGGGGCCACAGGCCTTGCCGATCCGGGCAGTGCCATGACGCTGCAGCAGGAAGAGTCCGAAGATGATCGCGGCAGAGATGGGCACGACGTAATTGGCCAGCCCGGTGCCGAGCTGGGCATCCAGCAGGGCCAGGCCCTCGACGGCGGAGAGCACCGAGATGGCCGGCGTGATCATGCCGTCGCCATACAGCAGGCAGGCACCGAAAATGCCGATCAGCACGATGGTGCCCGTGGTCTGCGGCTTGAAAGAGCCTTTCGCGGAACGGAACAGCGTCAGGAGCGCAAACATCCCGCCCTCCCCCTGATTGGTGGCATGCGTGATGAAGCCGAGATACTTGAAGCAGACCATCACGATCAGCGACCAGAACATGAGGGACAGCGGTCCCAGCACGCCAAGCGGATCAGCCACCGAGGGCGGGGCGTGATGCAGGCATTCCTTCAGCGCGTAAAGCGGACTGGTGCCGATGTCTCCGAAAACCACACCCAAAGCCACGAGGGCCAGGGTCCAACTGTTTGAGTTTTTGTGTTCTGACATGAAGAGTCTCCAGGTCGTTCCCGGAGCCCTGTTTGATTGAGGGACTGCCGTTCTTAGCCAGCCGGGCGGTGGATGCAAGGGACAGTTCGGCGCATGCAGCCGTGCAAACGAACAGCTCCGCCAGTGCTACCCTGCATTCTCACACTACCTGGTGAAAGCAGGTCGCCCTGTGTTCGTGGCCCGCACGCCAAAGTGCTCAGTTTGAATTTCCCCTGGTGAGTTTGACTGAGCACTGAGAACTGAGCACTTCATGCCACGCGAGGGTGTAAGAAATGCAGGCTACTTCAAACCCAGCTTCGCCACCTCCGCCGCGCTCAGCGCCCGGTCAAACACCGCGATCTCATCCAGCCGGCCTTCCCAATTGTTCTCGTTGTCGCTGCGCCCGCCGAAGAAGACGCCCGGGATTTTCACCACGGCGGCTGTTCCTTCGATTTCAAGGCGGTCATTCAGATAGACGCGCACCGCAGTGCCATCACGCACGAGTGTGACACGCTGCCAGGTCCAACGCCAGGGCGGCACTGCGGTCTTGGCAACGAGGATGGTTTCACCGGCTTGGAAGACGAGCCTGCCGGTGTTGCCGCTTTTTCCACCAATGCCGAGATGCTCGCCGAAGGCGCTGATGCCGTGGTTGTGGTCGCGGGAGTAGAACCAGCCGCAGAAATCGCGGCCGTCTTCGGGCATGCCATTCCAGATCCACATCGAAACGGAGTACTTGTCAGCCACGGCGGTCATCTGGGAGCACAACCGTCCGCCAACGAAGTGCGGCGCACGATTGACATCTCCCGCGCAGAACCCCTGCGAGTGCGGCCCGTCGATCGAATGTGGACCGTCGAGGTAGTAGGCCACCCCACCCTCATAGGCGGCATCGCGATGATGTTGGGTCGCATCAGCGGCCACGGGACCAGTAAACTCGTTCAAACGCCAGAACGACACCGGCCCGAGATCCATCACGGCCTTCGACGCAGGGCCAGCACTGAGTCCCCACGGCTTGCGCGGCGCTCCACTGACCGTTTCGAGCAATGTGATCGCCGTCTGCGTGATCTTCGGCTCCGCCATGACTTCAAGACCCGCAGATCGTGCCGCCCAAGTGTTGTAGCCGCCCCACGCATGCATTTCTGGCGGCGGGATGTAGCCGTCGCCACCATTCGCCAGCTCGATCACCATGTTGTGCGGCAGCGGACTCGCCGCTTTGACTTTCAAGCCGGTGATCGCATACGTTTCATTCGGTGTCGTCGCGATGCCGATGTCGCCGATGCGCAACGCCTGCACCACGATCTCCGTCTGCTGCCGCTCATGCAGGATGATCTGCTCACGCGCATAAACTTCCGTCGGTGTCTTCGCTGCGCGTTCGCCCATCGCCGCCACGATGCGCTGTGCCCATTCGAGCCGCTGCTTGTCCGGCACGCGGTATTTTAACGTCATGCGCTTCTCCGCCATCGCGACTACAGGTTCGTCACCATACTTGATGCCTGCGTAGGCCTTCATCGCGATGTCCAGCAGCCCATGCGTGTATTCGTTGATCGTGGGCTTGGGACGCTGCTCCGCCGGCACCTTGTAATCGACGCGATAAATGTCCCCGCTGCACCCATGCGACATGATGCCCACCATTTGGCCCTGCGGGTCGATGCGCTGCTTCAATCCCTCCGAAAACAGGCCAAAATAATCGGCGCTGATGTCCTTGTCGCCGAAGTAGTGCATCGAAAAATTGCCCAGCACCGCCAGCGGCTTGCCATCCTTCGTCTGAATCGAGATCAACGACAGATCAGGATCTTCCGGCCCCGCTTCACCCACGGCCTCATCCCATTTGGCACCCGCATGCATGGCGGCGCGCACCGTTTTGTTGCCGAAGGGGTCTTCCGCGATGCGGTCCGGCCGGCGAATCCACTGCCGCAGCGCCGTGAACTCCGCCGCGTTCGCCTTTGCGAATCCGATTCGGGCTGGCACCATCGCCGCCTGCGCCGCAGCGATGGCCTCGACGAGCTTCTCCTTCAAAAACGGCACATAATTCGGATCAGGATCGGTACCCAGGCATCCCATCGACGCCGGGGCCGAATGCGCATGCGTCGCCGAGATCAACATGTGATCCGTCGCGATGCCCGTTTTCGCCGCCGCCATCTTCTTTGCCTCGTCGAGCACTTCACGGCTCATCATGCAACTGTCCGCCACTACGATGGCGATCTGTTCTTTCCCATCCGTCGCCACGATGGCCCGCGCATTCACCCGTGTGTTGATCTTGTCCACATAGCGGCTCAACATGCCGCCATTGACCAACACCGGCAGCTTCTGCGGCGTGATGTCAATGACCGCGGCCCCGGCTTTGAATTCAGCGTGAAGGGAAGTTGCAGTGAGAGCAGCGATGATGGTGAGAAATGGAAGGCGAAGCATGCGTGATGATACGAGTGAGCTGGGATGGCTCTTCCGTGCATACGTGAGTCTGGTGGACGTTCGATTCACCCCACACCCCGGCCCTCTCCCCAAAGGGGCGAGGGAGAATTTCTGATTCCCTCGCCCCTTCGGGGAGCGGGTGAGGGTGAGGGGCCGCTTCGAATCGCTCCGACGTGTTCGAAAAACCAATTCACTTCCCCGTCATCTTGAGAAACGCTTCCGCGTATCTCTTGCCCAACTCCCTGAACGATGCCGAATCGAAGTGAACCTTGTCGCCTTTATGCTTCAGCTCCTCGGCACTCACAAAAGCCGTGTGTGGCACTTTCTTCGCCAAGTCTTGATGTGCCTGATCCACGATGACCTTCTCCGGTGTCCACGGCACGCCGTCGAATTTGCCCATCTGCCCGGCAATGAACGGCACTTCGGGCGCATTCAGCTCCTTGCGCAAGCGGACGACGAGATCATGCAGCTTGGGTTCGTAGGCTGGAGCGAGATCGGGCAGCGAATCGCCCTCGCCTTGGTGCCAGAGGATGCCTTTCAACGTACCGGATTTCAACGCGATGGCCGCACGCTTCGCCATGTCATCCCACGGATGGCTTTTCGTCGGCGCGTAAAACACCCCCGGCTGCCACGCGTCAATGTGCGAGCCGCCGACAGCGCACGGAATGAGCCCAATCGTCACGCCGGGATTCGCCTCGGCAATGATCTGACCGAAGGTTTTGCCGAGACCGACGCCGACAGCCGGTTTGTCGAAATGCATCGGATCAACCGCCGGAACCCAGGTGCCTTCCTTGCTCAACATCAACACACGCGGATGCGGTGTCTTGTCCTGCTGCTCCACGGTGCCGCGTCCGGCCATGTTCGACTGCCCGACGAGCAGGAAGAGGTGGAATTTGTCCTTGGCTGGAAGCGGGGTGTCTTGTGCGGCGGCCAAGCCGACGAGTGAGAGAATGATGAAGGCGAGTTTCATGGATCGTTGGTAGATTCGACTGGCAGTCGAATGGTTTGGGGAACGGGGAACTTCGATTGCCAATCGAAGCTACTTCAACAGCCACTCCGTAGCAGGGCTCTCGGGATCTTTGCCTTCGCCTTTGATCCAGCGCAGGTGCGGCCCGTGGAGATTGATCATGCCGGGCAGGTCGAGGTATTTGGCACCGCCAGGGAGGAACATCGGATCGCGGTAGTCGAGGACTTGGCCGAAACGGAATCCATGCGTGTCCACAGCCGCGCGATCCACCGCTTCGCCGGTCAAAGCGCGAGCCGCAACGGCGATGGGACCGGTTTGTGCTCCGAAGGCAGCGATGCAGACGGTCTTCGGACTCGGATGCGAGCCAACCTTCGTGTTTCGCAGGAAAGTGACGAGCGTGAGCACGTCATGCGTCCGCTGGGCGAAGAGCGCGTGGTTGTAACCATGCGTGTAACCGGCGAACTCACGCGGATTGGCAACCACGCGCGTTTGTTTGAGCGGCTCGCCACCTTGGAAGAGCAAATCGACTCCCAAAACGGCAGCACCACCGGAGACGAATTCCTTCACTTGCTTGTTGGCTAGGCCGGCCTTGCCCGCGTCATCGAGCCAGATGACCACGCAGCCATTCCACCGCTTCGGATAAAGCCAGGTGACATTCAGTTCCTCGTTGTAGGTCTTGTTGGTCAGCGTGCCGGTCATTTCGAGATGGTCGCCACGATCCTGTTTGTCTTTGAGCGTCCATTCGACCTCGCCTGCTTTGTCATAGGTGCGGCCGATCACAATTTCGACGGCTTGGCGCAGGATTTGTGGGTCAGCGTCACGTAGTTGCTTGTCAGAGTCGTCAGCGAAGTATTTGAGCAGCTTGCGCTCGAAGTCGGGATCAGCGGCTTTCGGTGCGGGGTGTTTGTCGTCCCAGACGGTGAGCTGCTCCTTGGTGAGCGGTTCGTAGTCCTGTTCGATCACCGGCGAGGGCTGGCCGAGTTTGAAGTGCTTGTTGACGAAGGTGTAGAACGCGGAGCGCGTGACGGCGTTGTAGTTGTGCGGAAAGTGCTCGCCGCGCAGGAGCATGACGTTGTCTTTTTTGCCGTGCGTCTCGTAGAGCTTCTGCAAATCAGGAAAGCCCTTGGTGGCCATTTCTTTGGTCCAATCATTCGCCGTGTTCATGCCCTGGGGTTTCGGTGCGAAGAGGCCGGCGAATTCGACGTTGCCGGTGCCGATGCGGAGCAGGCTGGCGTTTTCACAAGTGCAGCCGCCCTGCATCGCGGTGCTGACCATCACGCATGGGAAGGAGAGCTTGATGCGGTCGTCGATGGCCGCGAGCAGCATCGTCTGCGTGCCGCCGCCGCTTGCGCCGGTGATGGCAGTGCGCTCGGGATCGACCTCGGGCAGCGAGAGCAGGAAATCGAGGCCGCGCACGGCGTTCCAGGTTTGCAGACCCATGATGGATTGCATATGCGACTCTGCCTGCGGGCTGTAGAGGCCCCAATTCTCCGTCTTGTTCGCCTCCGGGCGTTGTTTGGCAAAAGTATGGACGATCTCACGCGAAAACTGGATGGAGTCCGAGTCGCTGAGCATGTCCCACTGCCAGACGACGCAGCCCATGCGCGCGAGTTGCACGCAAAGCGACTGAAAGATACTCTTCCCACCGCGCTCGAAGCGCTCGCCGCCTGCGGCGATCTCTCGACGCACCACGTCATCGGTGGACAGTGAGAGCCGCGCATCCTTCCAATGTCCGTGCGCGAACATGACGCCTGGAACCTTGCCTTTGATGTCCTTAGGCTTCCACAGGCTGCCGGTGACGAAGAAACCAGGCGCGCTCTCGAAATAGACCTTCTCCACCGTGAAGCCATCGCCCTCCACTTTGCCGTGAATGACCGCGTTGAGCGGCGTCTTCGTCGGCATCGGCCACAAACCCTCGGCCACGAGGATCTGGCGGCGTACATGGTCTTTCCGCACGTCCCATTCACTCAACGATGAAGGCGGATTGAAGGGAAAGTAGCCGTTGAGGTCTTTCGGCGGCTGAAGGCGGATATCTTCACCCTGGGCGAGCGCTGCGGCGAAGAGAGCGAGGAGGAGCGTGTGTTTCATAGTTGGGTAAGTGACCGCACTCAAACGGCGCGAGCAGACGAAGTTCATCACGAACGCGATGAAGTGACAATCACAATCCCTTCGTCTTGCTGCCCTCAATGCGCACCATGCCGCCGCCTGGATGGCCCGCTGGTCGCTCCCGACGATGTCCGCGTCCTTCGTGCCGACGGTGATGGTCAAAGTCTCCTCCCACGTTGGCTGAACCGTCGTGCCGCCGCTCGGCTGGCGGGGAATCGTGACCTCCGTCCGCTCTGCGGCGAAAAGCGAGGACGTGAGCGCGAGGAGGCGCAGCGTGGGTTTCATGCGGGAGTCACGGTGAGATCACCCAACTCCCTTCACTGGCATGATATGCAGATGTTACGCCAGGGCAGCGATTCCACGCTCGATCTCCCCCAGGCTGGCGAGCACTTCATCAAACGAGGGCGGATCAGTGAAGAACATCGCTTTCATGCGGGCGTAGTCTTCTCGCCACATGGATTCCTGAGCGGTGGATGGCACCAGTTTCAACTCGGCAGCGGTCAGATTGGCGTAGTCCATCCATTTGTAACCAAAGAACGCGGCACGATGCTGCCGCACGTTGTGAAACAATGCCGTCATGCCCGGTGCCTTCACGATTTCGGGCTGCTGCCAGAGGCGATGCAAGTCGTAGAGATGCCGGGCCTGAAATGCGGCAGGCGGTCGATCTCCCGGTCGGCAGAGTTGCTCATGCACGAGAGCTGCCTTCTCCCAAAAAGTGCGGGCGGGAGACACTGTAGGCACGGTGATCTCCGTTCCCTCCGCCAGTTGGGCAAAATGCTCCACTGCATACGGACGGAAGCTTCGTGGTTCCATGGGCCATCCTTCCGCTCGACCACTCAGCTCCACTTTGACCGAGGGTCGGTTGTAGTCCTCAGGGGCCAGTAAATCGGTTTGCGGGTAGTGAACGTGGATGCAGAAAGGATCGCGTGCCTGCTCCAGCGGCTCCAGTTCGATTCGAGGAGAGCCTGGCAGGCTGGCGATGGCTTCTTGAAGCACCGGTCGCAGCTTCGTTTCAATCGCCACCCGGCAATTGCGGCGGAGTTTGGTGAGACGCTTCTCGACCTCCTTTGGAGGCAGTCCGGGCTCACCAGGATCTTTTTCGTCTTCAAACCACTGCCGGGAGATGGAGAGGTCGATGTCCTCCGAGAAGCGCTCGATGATGCGCCATGCCTTGCTCAGCGAGGTGCCACCGCGAAAGGTGAGGTGCTGACGGGTTTCGGCATGACCGAAAAGCACTCCCAGCGTCCAGCATACCCAGAAATCCTTCTCCAGATGAAATGGCGGCAGACCGGATCGCGCCGCAGCCTCGGTGAAAAGATCACGCCGGTCACGGGCCCTGAGCTGAGCGATGGCGTTCATGGCTGCGTGTTGGGGTTCAGCGCCACCTGACGAAAGACCGATGACATCCATGCTGGTGCGAGCGGGATGTCCTGGAGCAATTGCGCTTTTTCCTTCTCTTTGAGCCGCGAGCGAAGCCGCCGGATCACCTCCTCATCCACATTTTTCTGTCCGAGGAACCGCAAGGCCTGAATGACTGTGCCGCTGGCACGACCGGCGGTCGCCAGATTACGTGTCGTGGTGCGCTTGAGCACCACGGACAGCTTTTGGATCATCGCCCGACGCGGCGGCCCATCGGTGAGGTATTCGATCCGGGCAGGCACCTGGGTGGTCAGGCCCAGCAAGTTCGCTGCATGCGCCCCGGCGGGAATCAATCGCTGCGCGCCCCGGCGTGCCAAGGCCTGCGCCACCGCCTCCGGCTCCGGCGAGAGCCTGCCCAGCACCGGGCTGACTTTTGGCAGGGCATACACCCCCCGATCCACCCGCTCCAGCGTGCCCTTCTTTACCAGCCTGGACAGTACCTGATCCACCGCTGCCCGGCTGCCGAGGTTCAGAAAGTCCGCCGGACACGCCGCCGTGCCACGCCCACGGCCCCGCAGGCGCTTCAGGATTTCATTCTCAAGAGATTTCATGGCTGGAGAATACCCACATCTTGTCAGAAAAAGAAGGTGTTTTTTCTGACAAAAAGCGATCTCCGCTGGTTCGGGTCGGCAGCGGCTCGCCGTAGTAGCGGAGGAAGAAGGCACGTCCGCGTTCTTTCTCGGGAAGGCCGACGGGGATCGACGCCCGGACATTGGCGCTCATATTCAAAGCCCCAAAAGGAGGAGATTGGCGCGGCATCGCGGTAAAAAGCATCGCGTTCACCCTCCGGAGGGGTGTCTTCACTGCAAAACCCGTGTCACCATATTTGCTTGGGTCGATCTTGTTGATCACTGGGCTTTAAGGCGGAAAAACGCCGCATTGTCTGGAACCGTGAAACGAAACTCCATCTTACCCTGACCGTTGATCTGCGTCTGTGGGGCCGTCATTGGAAACGGAACGAAATGGCTGAGGTCCGTCGATTTCTCGACGCCGAATGTCAGCATGAACTCTCCCGTGGTGGCATTCAGTTGGATCAAGGGTGTGCCTACGTTCAAGTCCTGGACCTGGCTGGACGTATAGAGCCCGTTGAGATTGGCCGTGGAGAAGTAGGTGTTCACCATTGCTGCTTGATTCACCTGCCAGTTGAAACCGAGGGGTGCGAGTTGGAACTCCTGCCAGTCGTTCATGCCGTCACTGTCGGTGTCGGTGGTGGACGAATAGGCTTGGCCGGTTAGTGCGATGTCGAAGGGAGCTTCATCGGCATCGTTGCTGGTGATTTGGAGCGATGCGATCTTTGTGCCTGCGGTGGTCGGCGAGAAGACCAGGGTGAAGGTAGTGCTATCCCCAGCGGCAACCGAAGCAGCCAAGACTGCCGTGTTGAGTGTGAAGTCGGCGGAGCTGACTCCTCGTGCGCTGTGGAGCGCCACAACCCTCCGAGGTGGAATACCTCGGCCATCTGGAACCGTGTTCCGGGTGAGAACTTAAAGTAACTGCGTCGCCGTGAGGCGGGGTGGAGAGCAACCAAAAGAA
>NZ_JBJXFV010000064.1:0-33604 GCF_046154365.1 Prosthecobacter sp. | reverse complement strand
GGTCCATGGTGGTTATAGTCGCTCGAATCCCCTGAAATCAAGGCTTCCAGCGCTTCTCTATCTGGCCCATCATCCCGGCTTTTCAATCCCTTTGTCTTGCCTCTGCCTTAACTTAACGACATTGATTCTGCATTCGTCATTCCGCGCAGCGGTCACGCCAGCATGTCGCGGATCACATGCCCCTCCACGTTGGTGAGGCGGCGCTGCACGCCGTTGTGCTCGAAGGTGAGGCGCTCGTGATCGAGGCCGAGGAGGTGGAGGATGGTGGCGTTGAAGTCGTAGAGCGGATGGATGTCCTGCACGGCCTTCTGGCCGAGTTCATCCGTCTCGCCACAGCTCACGCCGGGCTTCACGCCTGCGCCGGTCATCCAGCAGGTGAAGCCGTCAGGATTGTGATCGCGTCCCTTCGCGCCTTTTTGGAAGAACGGCATGCGGCCAAATTCGGTACACCAGACGACGAGCGTGTCTTGAAGCAGGCCGCGTTGTTTCAAATCGCGAATCAAGGCGGCGGCAGGTTGGTCGAGGATCGAAGCATGTACGTCGTATTGCCCCTTGAGATCGCTGTGGCCGTCCCAGTTGAGTTTGCCGCCGCTGGCATAGGCACCGTTGAAAAGCTGCACGCAGCGCACGCCGCGCTCGATCAAGCGACGCGCGAGGATGCAGTTCTTCGCGAACGCGGCTTTGTCGGCATTCTGCGTGTCGTCTGCGCCGTAGAGTTTCAGGATGTGCGCGGGTTCGGTGCTGAGATCGTTGATCTCCGGCACGCTGAGTTGCATGCGCGCGGCGAGTTCGTAGCTGGCGATGCGTGCGGCGAGTTTCCCATCGCCTGGATTGGCTTCCAGATGCCGGGCGTTCATGCGCTGGAGCAGTGAACGCGCGGCTTGATCGGCCTGTGCGGAGACTCCGGGCGCGGCGAGATGTCGCACGGGATTTTTGGAACTCATCGTCGTGCCTTGGAAGGCGGCTGGCAGGAACCCCGGCCCCCAGTTGTTCGCGCCATTCTGCGGCACGCCGCGTGGATCGGGAATGGCAACGTAGGACGGCAGATCCTGGTTCTCGCTGCCCAGCGCATACGTTGTCCACGAGCCGAGACTTGGGAAGCCATCGAGCACGAAGCCGGTGGAGAGGAAGTTCTCCGCCGGGCCATGCGTGTTGGATTTGCTCGTGAGCGAATGCACGAACGCGAAGTCATCCGTCAGTTCCGCGAGATGCGGGATCATGTCGCTGACCCACTTGCCGGTTTGGCCGCGTGGACGGAAGGCATACTGCGGTCGCGCCAGATTGCCCGCAGGGCCTTGAAAGGTCACTGCTGGCCCGCCGGGCAGTGGTTTGTCGTCCCACTTGATCAGCTCTGGCTTGTAGTCCCAAGTTTCGAGTTGGCTCACTGCACCGGCGCAGAAGATGACGATGACGTTCTTCGCCTTCGCCGGGAAATGTGGCTGCCTCGGCGCATATGGGCGTGCGGGGTCGATCAGCATCCCATCTGCCGCCAGCAGCCGCGTCAGCGCGATGGAGCCGAGCGCCGTGGCGCTGCTCGAAAGGAAGCGACGACGATCGAGCAGGGCGTGAGCTGCGGGCGAGAGGTGTTCGGGGAGCGGCATCATGGAGTCGGCGAATGATAATCTCCGCTGGATGGCTATATTTTACGAAGTTTTCGCCGTCGAAGGCTCGTCGAGCACCGCCAGTTCCCGCAGCACGGCTGTGGCGTAAGACCCGCGTGGCAGATCGAAGCTCAGTTGCAGATCACCGCCTGCCAAGATCACGAAATCGGGATTCATCGGTCGCAGGCGCATGACGCGTCGCTCCTGGCGCAATCCTGCGGCTTCCAGCCCGGCGGTGAGTTCGGGGAAGCGTGCCATCACCGCCATCTCCAGATCACGGACCTCACCGGCGCTGTGCAACTCGCCATTGCCCCAAAGCGGTGCCGTGATTTCCACTTTTCCATCGGCGAACCGCTGCATCTCGTCACCACGCTGATTCTCGATGAGCAGCAAGGTGCCGTTGTCGGGAAAGCCAAACACCTCGCCCGGTAGAGCCCGGTCCCAACAGCCACGCGTCAAGCGCTCAGCCACCACCGCGTTGAACAAATGACTGCGCGCCGCTGAAAGAAGCAGTCCGCGCAGCAGCCGGTCGCCAGGAGTGAATTCACCGCGAAACATGGCCAGCGCCTTCTCCACATTGCGGCCTTCGTTGCCGAAGCGCTGACTGCCGAAGACGTTCGGTGCGCCGACACTCGCGATCAGGCTCCAGCGTGCCTCGGCAGCCGCTGCGTCGAAGTCAGGATTCCGCAGTCGAATGGTGAAGCGATTACCGAGGTGGATGCCGCGCCGAAGTTTGCGCGTGTTACGCGTGACTCGCAGCACGCGCAGGCCTTCTGATTCCAGCCCCGCTGGTTCCGGTGAAGGCTGTCCTGGCATGTGAAGACTGAACCACTGCCGCGTCACCGCATGACGATCTTTGAGGCCGCAGTGACTTACCAGCCGCCGCCGCAGTCCCAGCGCATCCGCCAGCCGCGCACCGGCCGCGTTGCTGTCCAGATCCCGTTTTTCCACCCACACCAGGCAATGCTCGCCCACGCCCGAAGGCTCAAAGCCGAGCAACTCTTCCACGACGAAGTCTTCCGGCTGCGTCTTGAATGCGGCGTGGCCAAGCGGTCCTCCGTGCAGGTAGGGTGGTTCCAATGAGTCTCTTTCCATGAAGACTCATCCTATCTCCACTCACGCGGTCCGGCCAATGAGGGATGCAACTAGGGGACAAAAAGAAACTCGTTCGAGTTAAACAGCGCACGGCAAAGCGTGGCGATGCCATGCTTGCGAATGATGGGTTCCGTGTCGCTCAACTCATCTGCTGTGGGTTCTCGACTGAGGGCGAGTTGGTAAGCGCGATTGATTTGCTTGGTGGGATCATCACCAGCTTCCTTTCTCACTCGTGACGCGAAGGCTTCGGCTTGGGCGAGGGTGAAGAGGCTGTTGAAGAGGTTGAGCGCTTGGATGGGGGTCGTGCTGGCGCGGCGGATGGCGGCGCTTTGGCCAGCATCCGGGCAGTCGAAGGCACCGAAGACGGTTTCGGGCTCGCGGCGGACTTTGTGGGCGTAGATCATGCGGCGCTGATTGTCGGGCGTGAAGGTCTCGATGGGATCGAAGCCGCTGAGGCCACCGCGTTGATCGAAAAGATTGAAGCCGCGGCCATGCATCTTGAGATTGAGCTGGCCGCTGACGGCGAGAATCGAGTCGCGGATGGATTCGGCTTCGAGGCGGCGGGAGGGAAAGCGCCAGAGGAGCCTCGATTCGGCATCAATGGTGTTGGCGGGGGAATTTATGATTCTTGATTTATGATTTATGATTTCAGAATCAGGCTTCGCTTTGGCGGCCAAATCATAAGTCATAAATCGTAAATCATAAATACGGCTGCTCTGCCGATACGCCGCGCTCAGCACGATGAGCCGGTGCATGTGCTTCACGCTCCAGCCGCTACGAATGAACTCAGCCGCGAGCCAGTCGAGGAGTTCGGGATGGCTGGGTTTCATGCCCATGTGGCCGAAATCACTGGGTGTGGACACGAGTCCGGTGCCGAAGTGGCCTTGCCAGAGGCGATTGACCATGACGCGAGCAGTCAGAGGGTTCTGCGGTCTCGCAATCCACTCAGCAAGGGTTTGGCGGCGTTGTTGCTCGGCAGATTCCTTTGGCAGCTTCAAATCACCGAGAGCGCTGAGCACGGCAGGAGTGATTTCATCCTTCGGTTGCTCGGGGTCGCCGCGATTGAGGAGATGAATGTTGTCGGGCGTGCGGAAGGTGCCGGCGAAAACTTTTTGCGCGTTCCCAGCAGCTTTGATCCTGGCTTCGATGTCGGCTTTTTCCTGGATGAGCGGCTTGGCGTGCTTGGCTTCATCCGAGCTGAGGCCGCTGAGCGTTGGCTTTGCCTCCTTTTTGTCCTTGGGGTTGAATTTCCGACGATCACTCGCATCGGCGACGGTGTGCCATTGGCCTGCGCTGTCGCTGATCTCGATTTGATAGTCGATGGCGAGGCGGTCGGTGAATTTGCCCTCGCGATCACGGCCCCAGACGATGCGTTCGACGGTTTGCTCCTGCGTGAACTCCAGCTCGACCCAGCCTTTGCCTTTCTCGGCGGCCATCCAACTGCGACCGTTGCCGTAGCGGCCATCGTTGATGAAGCGCAGCTCGTGGCGTTCGGCGACACCGATGTCGCCGCCGGATTTACGCAGCGTGCCTGCGGTGGCGAGCGCGACGTTTTCACCACTGGTGTTGAAGACTTCGAGTTCATCAATGCAAGGCTCCAGATTGTTCGTGGCCTTGATGGTGAAGCGCACTCGCTTGGCCTTCATCGGCGCAAAACGGTCCGCATTTTCACGGGCATTGATCATGGGGCGCTCGGCACCGGATTTCACCAGGGGCACGAAGCGGGCGAGTTCTTTGTCGATCTCGGCGAGGCGCAGTTTGAGTCGCGCAGCTTCCGCACGGGCGGCCTCGGCTTCTGGCGTGTGCAGATCGCGGTCGCCATACTCGACACCGGCGACGAAGGCCTGCATGGCGTAGTAATCTTTGGCCGTGATGGGGTCGAATTTGTGATCGTGGCAGCGCGCGCAGCCGATGCTGAGGCCGAGGAAGGTCTGGCCGATGTTTACGACGATCTCGTCGATGGAATCCTGCCGTGCGAGGCGCTTGGATTGATCGTCTTTGCCGATTTGGCCCGGCAGCAGCACGGACGCGGTGACGAGAAAGCCGGTGGCGGCGTCCTGGCCCATCGCATCGCCGACGAACTGCTCTTTGATGAAGCGATCATACGGCGTGTCGTTGTTGAAGGCATTGATGACGTAGTCGCGGTAAGGCCAGGCGTTGGGGCGCTCGGTGTTTACTTCAAAGCCGTGCGTGTCCGCGTAGCGCACGACATCCAGCCAGTGCTGGGCATAGCGCTCGCCGTAGCGGGGGGATGCTAGCAGGCGTTCGACGACTGAGGAATAGGACTCATGGATCCCATGTGACTTATAGGACTCATGAAATGCGGCAACTTCCTCCGGCGTTGGCGGCAGGCCGGTAAGATCAAAAGAAACGCGCCGCAGCCACGCGGCGGGCTCAGCCTCCGGCGACATCGTGAGTCCATGCTCTTTGAGCTTAGCGCTGATGAAGCCGTCGATAGAATTAGAAATCGGCGCAGCCAGCGGCTTGAAGCTCGTGCGCTGTGGAGCGCCACAACCCTCCGAGGTGGAATACCTCGGCCATCTGGAACCGTGTTCCGGGTGAGAACTTAAAGTAACTGCGTCGCCGTGAGGCGGGGTGGAGAGCAACCAAAAGAACCTGACAGACCGCAATACAAATGAACACGATTCGGCCACAACAGATCGGCGAGCCTGCGAGGTACCGGCGAAGCCCTGCTGCGATGAGCGGCAGTCCAGGACGGCGAGATACGGAACTCGTCCTGGAGGATGTTGGGGTGGTTGGTGGCGGTATGCCAGGCAAGGGTGGTGGCGTTAACACAGGAGACCTGTCGAGGCAGGCGGTCGCAAGACCAACCTCGGCAGGAGTCAGAGCCGCCATAGTAGCGTCGAAGCCGGGTAACTCCGGTGGAGCGAGCCGAGCAGCAGCGAGACAGACAGTGAGGAACGAACTGCCCCGAAGGGGTGAGCGAGAGCGAATCAACGGCGGTAGGAAAGTAGAACCTTCGAGCGAAGGACAAGGCGAAGCACGATCTGCGCATGTTCCGGCAACGGATAAACAAGCAGAAGAAAGTCTGTGGCAACGCCACAAGGCCCAACGCGGAGTCTGGAGCGAGAAGATGCTGATGGCCCTCGAAGGAGGGGTTAAAGGAGCCGAACGGAGTGAGACAGACAGCCGCAGGCTGCCCCGCAGGGGTGGAGCGGAGGCGACATCAAACGTGTGGTTCAGTCTCATCGACAAAATTTATGCGACGAAGCCCCTCGAACTGGCATGGGCAAAGGTGCAGTCTAACGCAGGGGCCTGCGGCGTGGATTGCATCACGGTGGAGCACTTCGCAACAGACAGTCAAAATCGTCTGCTCGACGTGAATGAGCACCTACGCGAAGGCACCTACCAACCCAAGCCAGTGAAACGGGTCATGATCCCGAAGCTAGGCAGCAGTGAGAAGCGACCGTTGGGCATACCAACGGTGCGTGATCGCATCGTGCAGACCGCGACGAGAATGGCCATCGAGCCGATCTTTGAGCGCGAGTTTGCCGAGCATAGTTATGGATTTAGACCCGGACGTGGTTGCAAGGATGCCCTTCGCCGCGTGGACGAACTGCTGCAAAGCGGACTCGTCCATGTGGTGGATGTGGACATCAAGGGCTACTTCGACAGCATCCCGCATGAGCGCCTCATGGCGCTGGTGCGCGAGCGCATCGCCGATGGGCGCGTGCTCACGCTGATCGAAAGCTTCCTCAAACAAGGCATCATGGAGCCAATGGGCTGGATCGACCCGGAAGAACACGACGAAGGCACGCCGCAAGGCGGCGTCATCAGTCCGCTGCTGGCGAACATCTACCTCAACCCATTGGATCATCTGATGAGCAAACTCGGACACGAAATGGTCAGGTATGCCGACGACATGGTGATCCTATGTCCAAGCGCCGAAGCCGCCGCAACCGTGCTGCAAACCTTGCGTGAATGGAGCGCCCAAGCCGAGCTGACCCTGCATCCTGAGAAAACCAAAATCGTCGATATGGGGCAACCCAAGGCGCATTTTGACTTCCTGGGGTTCAGGTTCTGGCGCGGCAAAACCAGCGGCAGCATCCGCCGGTTCATTCGACCCAAGAGCAAGAAGAAGCTACGCGAAGCAATCAAGCCGCTCACCAAGCGAGCCAACGGGCACAGCCTGGAGGAAATCGCGGACATGCTGCGGCCCAAGTTGCAAGGGTTCTTCAATTACTTCAAACACGCCAGCGCAGGAGCGCTGCGCGATGTGGATCAATGGATACGCGGACGGCTGCGAAGCATCCTGCGCAAGAGGGCAGGGGGCGAGGGGCGCGGGCGAGGCCGCGATCACTACCGCTGGGGCAACGACTACTTTACCAAGCTCGGGCTCTTCGACCTGGAAGACGCCCGCCGACTTGAAATCATCAGCCTGCGGAAAGCAGCCAACTACTGACTGGAGAGCCGGATGCGGGAGAACCGCCAGTCCGGTTCGGTGGGAGGGGCGGCGCAACTCAATGCGCCGTCCCTACCTCAATCCTTGATGGCGGCAACTCCGAGGAGGCTCGTCGGACCTGAATTGCGAATGGTGAACATCTTTAGCTGGCTTGTGCCTCCCACGTTTAGATCTCCGAACGTGATCGTGGCAGTGCCATCCGTCAGGTTTGTTCCCACTGGTTGCTCGACAGAGATTTCCACATCGCTCAGGCGAAAGATATACACACTTCCATGGCCGGAAACCACATAGCCGGAGAAAAAGGAGGGGAGCGGCGTGTCGTCCGCATACGAGGAGACCAGCAGAGTGTCTCCATCAAGTGCAACGGAATAGCCGCCAAAGTAGTCGTCATCAGCAGCATCGGGAGCGGTGATTTTACCCCGTTCGGTCCAAGTCGTTCCGTCTCGACCATACATGTAAACACTGCCTGTGTTGCCTCCAGCAGTGGTGTCATCCGACCAAGCACCGATAACGGCAGTAGCACCACGAAGATCCAAGCTGTGACCAAATTCATCTCCCGCTCCTGCATCACGGGTGTGCCGCCCATTAGATTTAATAGCTATGGTTAGTCACTAAAGTTATAACTGTACTCCCAGTTAGAGATGGCGCATAGGTTGTCCATGGAACCTGAAGTCCGCACCAACTCCGACGGCACCGTCACCTTCTCCATCACGCTGCCGCAAGCCAGCGTCGTGGTGCGCTTGAGGATGATGGGCAGCTTTTGGATCATCGCCCGACACGGCGGCCCATCGGTGAGGTATTCGATCCGGGCAGGCACCTGGGTGGTCAGGCCCAGCAAGTTCGCTGCATGCGCCCCGGCGGGTATCAATCGCTGCGCGCCCCGGCGTGCCAAGGCCTGCGCCACCGCCTCCGGCTCCGGCGAGAGCCTGCCCAGCACAGGGCTTATTTTTGGCAGGGCATACACCCCCCGGTCCACACGCTCCAGCGTGCCTTTCTTCACCAGCCTAGACAGCACTTGATCCACCGCTGCCCGGCTGCCGAGGTTCAGAAAGTCCGCCGGACACGCCGCCGTGCCACGCCCACGGCCCCGCAGGCGCTTCAGGATTTCATTCTCGAGGGATTTCATGGCTGGATAATACCTGCATCCTGTCAGAAAAAGAAGGTGTTTTTTCTGACAGGATCAAGTTTGCCGGTAAAACCCAATGACCCAGGGCGGAAGCGCTTGCTATGCCTGATCCGCGCTGTCAGACAAAGCCGTTCGTGGTGGGAACGTCACATGGACAGGCCGCAGTTCGTCCGGTGGATGAAAACCAAAGACCCGCCTTGAGTTTGTTTGCTTTAGGCGGATTAGTTCAAGGAATCTTTGAACTGTGACGCCTAAAGCAATCAATCTCCGACAACTCAACCTGCCCCAAGGGATGCCTTTGAGCACCGAAGACCTGGGGCGGGCGGGGATCTCGTCGGCGCTGGCGCATGAGTATGTGATCACGGGATGGCTCGTGCGCCTGGGGCGCGGCGTGTTCATGTTCACGGGCGATCAATTGCGGCGCGATCCCAGCATCCAGTTTTTGGCACGCAGCCTGCCAAACCTCCATGTGGCCGGAAAGACGGCGCTGGCATGGCAGGGCTTTGTTCAAAACCTCGCCCCGCGTGAGGTCATCTGCCTGCATGGGCTGAAAAAGGCGACATTGCCGGACTGGTTTCATGAGCGGTTTCCCGCCCGATACCATGCGGGCCGGCTTTTTGATGAAGAACTGTCTGAGGAGCAAGGACTCGCCACGTTGCCCGAATCAGCCGATGGCCCCCTCGTTTCGGCCCCGGAGCGGGCGCTGCTCGAAATGCTCAGCGAGGTAGGCGTTCATCAGGAGACTGACGAGGCTCGCGGTATCATGGAGGCGCTGCGCAGTCCGCGCATGACGCTGCTGGGCGAGCTTTTGCGCCACTGCCAGAAGGTGAAGGCCGCCCGGCTCTGCGTCGTGTGGGCGGAGGAACTCGGCCTGCCGTGGGCTGGCGCGGCGCGTGAGGCCGCCGCTGGCAGGCTCGGCCAGGGGCGCTGGATTCGCCGCCTCAAGGACGGCAGCCTTCTCATCGTTAAATCGTGATGAACCTCGACTACGTCCAAACCGTCCGCCTGCTGCTTGCCGTGGTGCCGGAAGTCTTTCAGGATGACCACTTCGCCCTGAAAGGCGGCACAGCCATCAATCTGTTTCTGCGGGACATGCCGAGACTGTCCGTCGATCTCGATCTGGTCGTCCGCGATCACACGCTCACGCGGGAGGAGGCGTTTGTGATGATTTCAGGCCAGATGGAGCGGATGCAGGCGGCGCTCGAGAAAACCGGCTGCGTTTGCGAGATCGGAGCCACCCGTGATGGCAATGAAGTGAAGCTCTTTGTGCAGCGCGGCCGCCAGCGGGTGAAGGTGGAGGTGAACCACGTCTTTCGCGGCACCGTGCTGCCGGTGGAGACACGACCGCTGGCCCCGAGGGCGCAGGCACTTTTCCAGACCGGTCTCGCAGTCCACGTGCTCCACACGGCGGAACTCTACGCCAGCAAACTCGTTGCCGCCATGGACCGGCAGCACCCGCGTGATCTTTTCGACATCCTCAGCCTCTATCGGGAGGGTGGCCTAACCTCTGAGATGATCGAATGCTTCGTCTGCTACCTCGCCGGGCACAACCGGCCCGTGCATGAAGTGCTGTCCGGCAACCGGCTGAATATCGAGCCGGCGTTTGTGAACGAGTTCGCCGGCATGGCGGACGGCACCGTGGCACTGCCCGAGCTGCTGGAGGTGCGTGAAAAGCTCTTCACCGAGATTCCCAACCGCTTGACCCACGAGCAACGTCAGTTCCTGCTCGGACTCGTGCATGCCGAGCCGGACTGGAGCCTGATGAAGCAATCGCATCTGTCCGCCATGCCAGCCATCGCCTGGAAGCTCGCCAACCTCCGCAAACTCAAGAAGTCCAACCCGAAGAAGTTCCAGGAGCAGGCCGAGGCGCTGGAGCGTGTTTTGGAGGGGGAGTAGGATGTCTCGATGAGAGCCACTTAGCCTGCGAGGATGCGAACCGTGCCTCCGCCGAGCCTCACCACATGATCCACCGCCGCTTGGATGGCCCGCTGGTCACTCCCGACGATGTCCGCGTCCTTCGTGCCGACGGTGATGGTCAACGTCTCCTCCCACTTCGGCTGCACCGCCGTGTCCCCGCTCGTCTGCCGCGGCACGGTAACTGCGGGCCGATCCGCGGCGAAAAGCGATGACGTGAGCGCGAGGAGGAGCAGCGTGGATTTCATGCGGGAGTTATGGCGCTCGCTACTTCGTTCTGCCAAACCCTCACGGAACGTAAGCAATTCTAAGATGCTAGGGGCCTACAATTTGGCCTTCAAGAAGGGCTCCGGACTCGAAGTCGAGGACAAATGATGAGTCCAAGGGTTCATTTGACCCAAGCCATGCGCGCCCCGTGAGTTTGCCGTCCTTCAATTCATCGAACACGATTTCATCGAACGAAATCCTCGGACTGCGCCAAATCATCGTTTCACGGTTAAAACGGGCCACGCGAAGACTGTCTGTAAGCGCGAAGTCACCGCTCACGTCAACGATCCATGCAACGTTTGCTCCCAGACTTTGAGGCAATTCGGATTCAACCACTCGATGAAGCTCAGATTGGTTGATTCGTAAGTCGGATCGCTGAGCGAGGACGATTTCCAGCAATCTGCGAGCACTATGCCCATCGATAACAGTTTGCGATACTGCCAAATCATATCCTTCAGCCCATCGCCCTTCGTTCAACTCTTGATCGACAAGTCGTTGAATCTTCTGAGGAAACTTGGTCCCAAAGATTTGTTCCAACTGGATATCGATGATCTCTTTGTCTGTCACGACGTTCGTGTAGGCAGGTTAAAACTCACTTCCACGAGCAGGCGATACTCGATCATGTGGATCAGTTGGCCCAGCGCTTCTGGAGGTCCTCCAGACTCACCCAGTTGGCCGGAGTGGTGTCGTCGATCTTGCGGGTCAGTTCGGCTCGAAGTTCATCGTCTTCGGCGACTTGGATCGAGGCCAGAAAGGCGATCAGCTCGCTCTGCTCGGCAGGCGAGAGATCCACGGCTTCTTGTTTGAGCTGGGCGAGTGACATGGCAGCATGTTTATTGACTTCAGGAGCGGGCGTCAACCAGCGGGACGGCGTTACTTGGTCAACCGCTCCAGCACATTCTTCGTGATGCGCACGACATGCGCGTCGTTCCCCTGCAAGCCATGCGCCCAGTCGGTGGTGGCGGCGGTGAAGACGGTGCCGGTGTTGGTATTGGTGTAGAGGCCGAGGCAGGCGGCGCCGGTGCGGCCGATCTCCCATTTCTCATACCACTCAACGTCGTCGGGATGCCAGCGGACGGGGCAGGTGCCGAGGACTTCGAAGGTCTTCGGCGTGCCGTCTTTGTGCGTGGCGAAGGGCAGGCCGTCGCGCCACTCGAGCTCGCAGCCGTCGCACTCGTAGCCGACGATGGTGTCCTTGGCTCCAAAGCGGTCGCCGCGCTTCAGGCCGGTGCCTTCGTAGATCCAGTGGTCAGGGCGATGCACGATGTAGCTGGCGTCGCCGTCCATGAACTGGCCGTGGCTGCGCATGTAGCCGCCCCAGAGGAAGCCGACACCGGTGAGTTCGTTCTCGGGGCGCTTGAGCAGATGGTGACTCCATGCGGTGCTCAGTGTTTTGAACTGACGGGTCTGGAAGACGGGATCGAGGTGGTAGTTCTGTTTGCAACAGGTGAAGGCGCGGCCCTCGCTCTCACTGCGAACCTGCCAGCAGCAGGTGTTGCCGCTGAAGAAGGCGACGTTGCCGCCTTTGGCGATCCAGCCTTCGAGATTGTCGCGCATCGGTGTGCTCCAGTATTCGTCGTGGCCGACGCTGAGCACGAGCTTGTAGCTCTGGAGCATGTCCGGGCGGAATTCGAGGTCGTCATTGGCGGCGAATTCGAGCGCGTAGCCGTTCTTCTCCGCCCAGATGACGAAGGGCAGCTCCCAGCGTGCGAATTGCGACGGGCCGGGCCGCTCGAAGCTCACGCGATGGCCCTGGTTGTTCGAGAGGCTGTTGTAGGCATACACGGAGAAGCCGCCCCAGTTGTTGTAGGCGTTGTAGGTGTTCGAGCAGAGCTGCAAAAGGATCTTTGAGGTGCTGCCGGGCTTGGCTTGCCGTACGATGAACCAGGCGCTGCTTTCCGCCGTACGTTTGCCGCGATGCGTCCATTTGCCGCCGCCATCAGCCGCACGGAACACGATCTCGTAGTAGCCGCTCTTCCAATCCGCGCCGACGGGCACGCGCACGCTCTCCGGCCAGCGACAGCCATTCGCGGAGGCATCTTCCGGCACGGGCTGCGCCTGACCGGGCACGTCGGATTTCTTCCACACGATCTCACGCGTGGCACCGAGACGGGCGACTTCGATTTCAAACTTCGCGGCCGTGGTGCTGACGTGAATCGGGATTTCTTCGCCTTGGGCCACGCTGCGTTGTCCGGCATAGCCTTCGATGAAAAGCGGAACGGGATCGGCGGCGTGAAGAGATGAGACGGCGAGGAGGAGCGTGAGAGTGCGGCGCATGAGACGGCTACGTGTTGGAGATGCGGGCGCTTTCAGCGGTCAAGCATCGTGCTGTGACCGGATTGGCTCTCTTGACCTTTGACGGCGAAGCCTTGACCTCCTCACTGCTCCGTCTCGGCCAATTTCGCGGCCTCGCGTTTCAGAATGCGGCCGACGCGATGTTTGGCGAGATAGACCTGGGCGGCGTTGACGCCGAGTTCTTTCTTCACGCGTTCGGGGCTCCAGCCTTTGATGACGTAGCAGGAGAAAATCTGGAACTGGCGTGGCGAGACGAGGGCACGCACGCGGCGCAGGGCGAGATCCATGACTTTGTCCTGCCATTCTTTCTCCCAGAGCTTTTCGAGAGCGACGCCGTTGGGATCGGCGCAGCGATCAATTGGTGGTGTGCGGCGATCTTCGGTTTCGTCGGCGTAGAGGTTGGCTTCGCGGCTCTGCTGCTTCTTGCGGCGGCGGAATTGATCGAGAATGCGCCAGCGAGCCTGATTGAGGAGGAAGGACTTGAAGGAGCCGAGGCTGGTGTCGAATTTCTTCTTCTGCAGGTTCTTGGCGACACCGATGAAGGTCTCCTGCACCACGTCGTTGGCTTCGTCATCGCTCAGGCCGGTTTTGCGGGCGACGTGGAAGACGAAACCGGAGTAGGTGCGATAGAACTCGTCCCAACTCGCCCAGTCGTCCCAATTGTCGAGCTTCTCGATGAGCGTCTTCCGGGTCGGGGGCGAGCCGGAGGACTGCTTGAGCAGTTCTTCTGTTTCTGCGACTTTGGGGAGGTCGGACATGCGGGAAGCGATAGTAACGGCGACGGCGCTGGTGGCAATGAGGTTTTGCCATCGTTTCGATAGATCATTGCGCAGGAAGGCGTATTGCAAGCCCCCAAAAACCACTCCCGGCCAACCACCCCGATGCCGGTCCGATTTCTCATGCCAAAACCTCGCCTGTTCCAGCCTGCCGCCGCGTTTCTCACGCTGCTGGCCTTGGGCTTGAGCGCCTGCACGACGGGGTACTACAAGAAGTGGGCGGACAAGGAGGTCTTCGGCCTGCTGCGCAAGAAGGCCAGCAAGGTGCCAAACTCCGGGCAGGCATTTCTCGACATCACGCCACCCCCGCCGGTGAGGATGGAGGAGCTGCGCAAGAACATGAAGACGGTGGAGTTCCTCGGCGAGCGTGCCTTTCTGGAGGAGAACTCCCGCGTGGTGAGTCTCGCTGATGCGCTGAACTTTGGCGTGCATCGCAATCGGAACTACCTGCTGCAAAAGGAAGTGGTTTACCTCGCGGCACTGAACCTCACGCTCACACGCCAGCAGTTTAGCCCGATCATGTCCGGTGGCGGTTCCTCCACGCTGGCCAGCACCAAGGTGCAGAGCGGCGTGAACAATCTGGTCCGCACCTCGACGCTGACGAACACCGGCGGCCTGGGTTTTGCGGCGCTGACACGCACCGGCGCGCTCATCGCCACGAACCTCACCACCAATTTCGTGCGGTTCTTCACCGGCGGCGCGGATTCTGCGGTCTCGCAGCTCGGGTTCTCGCTCACGCAGCCTCTGCTCAGCGGGGCCGGCTACCTTTCCGCTTCGGAAGTGCTGACGCAGAGCGAGCGCAGCGTGCTCTACGCCATCCGCTCCTTCGCGCATTATCGCAAAACCTTCGCCGTGGATGTGGCCACGCAGTATTTCCGGGCCATCCAGTCGCGTGAGGCGGCGAAAAACGCCCACCTTGGCTTCATCGCTTTCAATTTCGTGGTGGAACGTGAAACGGCGATGCAAAAGGAGAACGCGAGCACCAAGTCCTCGCTCTTCCGTCTGTCGCAGCAGCGCCTCGTGTTCAACCGCAGTTGGTTGCAGGCCATCCGCAATTACGAGCAGGCGCTGGATGATCTGAAAATTCAGCTCGGGTTGCCGGTCACCGAGCGCATCATGCTGGACTACAAGGACATGAAGGATCTGCAGGTCATCGACCCGGACGGGACGCTGGATGACGCCGTCACTACCGCCTTGACGGGACGCCTGGATTTGTGGAACACGCGCGATCAGGTGGAGGACACCAGCCGCCGGGTGCTCGTCGCCAAACAGCAGGTGCTGCCCACGGTGAACGCCGTGGTCAACTACAACATCCTCGACAACCCGGACCGCAACGATTTTGCGCTCACGCCACGCAATCGCGGCACCACCATGGGACTGAACACGGACCTGAACCTGAACCAGAAGCCCGAGCGCAACACATTGCGTGCCGCCATGATCGCCGAGCAGCGTGCGCGACGAGAGCTAGAGTTGGCCGAGGACCAGGTGCGCAGCGCGGTGCGCACCGGCTGGCGCGACCTGCAACTAGCGCGCAATCAGTATGATCTGGCGAAGCGCGGCATGGAGATCAGCACGGCACGTCTGGAAGTGGAGGAAGCGTTCAATGCCGAAGGGCAGGGGACCGCCATCAATCTTGTGGATGCCCAGCGTGACATGAACACCACGCGCGATCTCATGGTCGCCACCACCATCAATCACACGCTGGTGCGGTTGCAGCTCTGGCGCGACATGGGCGTGCTGTTCATTGAGAAAGACGGTTCGTGGGTGGACGTATTGAACCAGGAGAAAGCCAAAGGAGAATGAAGCAGGGAAAGACCATCAAAAGGATCACTATCATGGCAGGCATCAGCGTTCTCGCTGTGGCCGGCTGGTGGTTCATGTCCCGTGGAACCGCAGAAGCCGAGAAAGTGCCAACCTTCGTCGTGCAGCGCGGCCCGCTGGAGATCAACGTGCTCCAGGGCGGTGACATCCGTGCGTTGCAGAACACGGAGGTGAAGAGCGAGATCGAAATTCCCACCAAGATCCTCAGCCTCATCCCCGAGGGCTATCTGATCACCGAGGATGATGTGAAAGATGGCAAGGTGCTCATCGAACTCGACAACACCGACCTCAAAACCAAGATTCAGACCCACGAGATCGACTTCCAAACCACCGTTTCCAACTACATCGACGCGGACGAGAACCGCGAGATCCAGAAGAGCGAGAACCAGAGCCTCGTGCGTGACACGAAGCAGACGGCCATCTTTGCCTTGATGGATTTTGAAAAATACCTTGGCCGTGAGGTCACGGCGGCCATCCTGACCACCGCCGGACTGCCGAAGGACGTGGATGCCTTCGAGAAATATGCGGACGTGCTCGAAACGCAGGCCAACACGCCGGTTGCAGCGGATGTGCTCAAGCCCAAGGCGGCGGCGAACGCCAAACCTTCAGCGGCGAAAAAGCCGGCAGCAATCACGGAAAGCGAACGCATCGACTTCACGCCGTTTCTGGAGCAAAAATCCCTGAGCGATGGCGAGGCGCAGCAGAAACTGCGGCAACTGGAGGATGAGCTGCTGCTGCACCGTTCCGAACTCGCCGTGGCCAAGCAGAAGGTCGAGTCGTCCGGTCGGCTGGCACAGAAGCAGTTCATCACCGGTGCCCAGCTTGAAAACGATCAGGTGACCTTTGAGAAGGTCGGGTTGTCCGTGAAAACCGCCGAGACGGCGCTGGCGCTCTTCAAGAAATACGAATTCAGCAAGCAGTGCTCCACTCTCGTGGCTGCCTACCGCGAGGCGTTGAACAAACTGCAGCGCACCATCCGCTCCAATCGCTCGCGCATGGCGCAGGCGGAGACGAAATTTTCCACCGCGAAACGGCGCTACGAAATGGAAGTCACCCAGCGCGAAGCGTTGGAGCACCAGCTCAAAGCCTGCGTCATCAAAGCCGCCCAGCCCGGCTTGGTGGCCTACGGTGATTTGAACGCCAGCTCCAGCTACAACTACAACTACCCCATCGAGGAAGGTGCCACCGTGCGCCTGCGGCAGACGATGCTCACCATCCCTGACATGAGCCAGATGGGTGCCCGGGTGAACGTGCATGAATCGCAGATCAAAAAGGTACACATCGGCCAGCCGGTGAAAGTGCGTGTCGATGCCGAGCCCGGCAAGGAACTCGATGGTCGTGTCGCTGAACTCGCCATCCTGCCCGACTCCAGCAGCAGCCGCTACACGCCGAACTTGAAGGTCTATCCCTGCACCGTCCACATCAACGGCTACCACCCATGGATGAAGCCCGGCATGAACGCCAAGGTCGAAATCATCGTCGATCAGCTTGCCGATGTGATCTACGTCCCCGTCCAGTCCGTCGAGGTCGAACAGGACCACCATTTCTGCTACATCAGCAACAGTGGCATGCTGGAACGCCGTGAGATCAACACCGGACTCTTCAACGACGAGTTCATCGAGGTGCGCAACGGTTTGAAGGGCGGCGAGGCCGTGGCGCTCGCGTTGCCGAAAAAATCCGAAGTGGAACTGAACAACGCGGCCCGACCCGGCCCGGCGGGTGACATTCCCAAGGCCAAATCGGTCAAACCGACGAAGCCCAAGGAAAAAGCTGTCGCTGTGGCGCAACCGTGATGTCAGCGGCCGATCCCATCATCAAGCTGGTGGACATCCACCGCAGCTATCAGATGGGCGACACCCTTCAGCATGTGTTGCAGGGCGTTTCGCTGTCCATCTATCCCGGTGAATACGTCTGCATCATGGGTCCGTCCGGCTGCGGCAAATCCACGTTGTTGAACGTTCTCGGCTGCCTCGACCAGCCCACGAGCGGCGATTACTATCTCGGCGGCCAGAACGTCGCCCATCTCGATGACGACGACCTCTCCGAGGCCCGCAATCGCAACCTCGGCTTCATCTTCCAGAGCTACAACCTCATCCAGCAGCTCAGCGTCATCGAAAACATCGCCGTGCCCATGTACTACGGCGGTGCCAAGGACGCCGACATGATTGAAACCGGCACGCGCCTCGCCACGCAGGTCGGCTTGGAGCATCGGCTCTATCACAAGCCCAACGAACTCTCCGGCGGCCAGCAGCAGCGCGTCGCCATCGCCCGTGCGCTTTCCAACAACCCGCTCGTCATTCTCGCCGACGAAGCCACCGGCAATCTCGACTCCAAGTCCGGCCAGGAAATCCTCGATCTCTTCGACGACCTCAACAGCCAGGGCAAAACCCTCGTCTTCGTCACCCACGACGAACGCATGGTCGAACGCTGCACCCGCATCATCCGCCTGCGTGACGGCGTCCTCGAGTTCGATCAAGCCGGTGCCAAAGCCGCCCGCCTCCGTGGCAAAGTCATCGGCGAACATTATACGCCTGCGGCGTGAGCGCCGCAGGCATCCTCGACTACCTCTTGAAGAACTGCCAGGAACCGAAATGCGGCTTCAACTGCTGGGGCGAGCATCTCGGCTGGGACTTGCTGCGCAACGCGCCGGGTGGCAACCCGAGCACCGGTCCCGACACGGACATGATTCATGAGTTTTACCGACCGTGGATTCAGCGCGAGCGACATTGCGCTCACACGAAGCGATCATCTCGGATTTGCTTCGATCAGACGACCGGTGGCGAGGAGCGCCGCCTCGCTCATGGGCGGACCGATGAGTTGCAGACTGGTGACAGGAATGTGTGAGCGCGGTAGAGGAACGGGGAGCGCCAAGGCGGGATTTCCGGCAAAATTGACCGCGATGGTGTTTTGCAGATTTAGCATCTTGGCTTCGAAGAGGTCGATGCCGAGCAGTCGCAGGCCGGCGGCGGGAATGCCTGAGAGGATTTGCACCGGATTCCGCGCCAAATCCACGGCATCAATGTTTTCGAGGTTGGAAACCTCGGCCTGGGCATTCAAGAGGTCCAGTCTCACGCTGGGCGGCAGCCGCGGCGGCAGCGTTTGCAAGGTTGGGAGCGCGATGAAATCGACCTGTTTGAAAACCTCACGCAGCGTGCGCTGCCACTCGGCCTGCCGTGCCAGGGCCGCACGATATTGGGTGGAGTAGGCGACTCCGCCCGCGACGATGATGGACTTCGTGCGGGCGCTGACGCCGAGTTTGGCACTGAACTTCCGATCACTGATCCAGGTGCCGGCGGCGGCCATGGTGGTGCCGTCCTTGTGAGCCTGTTCCCACTTCACGCGCAAGGCGTCGTCGAGAATGATCACTTCAAAGCCAGCGCGATCCAGCGCGTCATCGATAGCTTGGTCGATCTTGGGGTTCGTGCCCCGCAAGACGAGCCGTCCAATCTTGATGGCGTTGCCCGAGGGCCGGCTTTTAACGGCGGCGGCGTAGCGTGCGGCAAATCCCTGTTGCAAGAGGTCCATGCCTTGAGCCACGCCTGCGACATCCCGCGCCAGTGGGCCCACGGTATCGAGATGATCAGGCTCGATCGGAAACACCCCGTCGAGAGAGACGAGGCCGAAGGTCGTCTTCAAACCGACCACGCCGCAACAAGCGGCGGGGACGCGGACGGAACCTCCCGTGTCCGTGCCAAAGGCGATGTCGGCCTTCCCGGTGGCGACAGCGCATGCCGAGCCACACGACGAACCGCCTGGAATGTACTTTCGCCAACTGTTGAAGGGGTTTTTGGGCGTCCCGAAGTAGTCATTGATGCCCGAGGGAGCGACGGCAAACTCGCTGAGGTTCACTTTTCCCACGATATTTACGCCGCGTTGCCGGGCGATGGCGAGGCAGGCGGCATCGCGGGCCGCAGGCGGGCTGTTCCTGGCAAGATATTCAGACCCGGCGGTGGTGACGCCGCCCTTCATGTCGATGTTGTCTTTGACGGCCAGCTTCAACTGCTTGCTCTTCGGCGGCGGCCAGTAGGTGATGAAGGTGTGATCACGCGAAGAGCCGACAGGACGCTTTGGCTGCACCACACAGCCAGTGGAACCAATCATCAAGCACAGCGCCATCAAGAGCCAGGAGATGAAGAAAGGCTGAAGGCGAGTCATGCGTCAACAGGGTCAAGGAGTGTCCAGAGGTCAAGGACTGGGAGCCGCCGACTGGCGGCAGATGGCATTTTGTTCGTTGCCAAACTCCGCTTTTGCTCCTCCTCCTGCGCATGCCGCGTTCTCTCACTCTTTGCATCCGCTTCGCCGCATTGCGACCATCAAGGACCCGGGCAAGTAGCGTGATTACTTCGCAGGGGATGCATTCCACACCTTGAGATCGTCGAAAAAGCCATCTTTGCCGGCGACGCCGAACTCGAGCCTGGACTTGGTGGCGTGGGCGATGCCGGAGGACTTCAAGAAGCCGGCAGGTTTGCCATCAATCGTGACACGCATCTCATCGCCGACGGTTTCGACGACGAGCGTGTACCATGTGCCGGTTTCGAGCTTGGCGGGATAGGTGATCTGGCGGCCGACGAGGAGCTTGGCGACTTCGGCCTTCTTGGCGGGGTCTTTTTTCATCGCGTAGATGTCGTTGCGCATGTTGCCGTCTTTTTCGTCGATGAGGGTGACGCCGTTCAGGCGCACTTGAGCGCGGCAGATGTGGCCGTAGTGGCAGCCGGTGTAGTTGCGATCATCGAACTCGACGTCGATCATCGTGGCGCCTTCAAACTTGATCTTGCACTCGACGACACTGTCCTTGGTGGGGATTTCAAGACCATGCACGGCGGCGTGGGCGCGGATCTCCGGCTTGCCATCGGCGGCGGGAATGGTGACGTCGCGCGTCTGCGTGCCTTTGAGCGTGCCGTCTGCGACGGCGAAGCTGGGAACGACTTTGACCCATGCCTTGGCGGGGGTGGCGCCCTGAAAGTCATCGGCGAAGAGTTCTTCCTGCTTGGTGGCGATGGACTTGGCCGGGATCTTGGGCAAATCAGCGGCGATGGCAGCAGACGTGAGGAGAAGGAGTGGTAGGAAGCGTGTCATGGTTGGTGGAGTCAAGAGGTCAAGGCGTCAGGCGGAGTCAAGGAGCGGGTGCGGCTCCTGCGGCGATGAGGGAGGTGCGGCAGAGGCGGGCATACATGCCGTCCTGCGCGATGAGTTCATCATGCGTGCCCTGCTCGATGATGCGGCCGTGGTCGAGGACATAGATGCGGTCGGCGTTACGCACAGTACTGAGGCGGTGAGCGATGACGAAGCTGGTGCGGTGGGCCATGAGATGCTCCAGGGCCTCCTGAATCTGCCGTTCGGTCTCCGTATCGACGCTGGCGGTGGCTTCATCGAGTAGGAGAATGGGCGGATTGCGCAGCAGGGCGCGGGCGATGCTGATGCGCTGCTTTTCACCGACACTGAGCTTCACGCCGCGTTCGCCGACATGGGTGTCGAGACCTTCAGCGAGACGTTTGACGAAAGCGTCAGCATTGGCGCTGGTGAGGGCGGCCCAGAGCTGTTCATCGGTGGCATCACGGCGGCCGATGACGAGGTTCTCGCGCACGGTGCCGTTGAAGAGGAAACTCTCCTGCGTGACGTAGCCGATGTTACGCCGCAGCCAGGCTTTGTTGAGTTCATGAACGGGAGCGCCGTCGATGGTGATGACGCCCTGATCGTATTCGTAGAAGCGGGTGAGGAGGTTGATGAGCGTGGACTTGCCGGCACCGGTGGGGCCGACAAGAGCGATGGTTTGGCCCGGATGGGCATCAAGTGTGACGCCGTGGACGGTGGGCGTTTTGCCCGCGTAGCTGAAGCCGACGTTTTCATAACGCACATGGCCGGTGATGGCGGCGAGTTCGCGCCCACCCGTCGTGTCGGCTTCGGGTTCGGCATCGAGGATGTCAAAAACGCGCTCACCGGCGGCACGACCGGCTTGGAGGATTTGATTGAGCTGGTGCAGGCTCTCGATGGGATCGTAGAAGAATTTGAGCAGCAGCAGGAAGGCGGTGAGATCACCCGCCTGAATGCGTCCGGCCATGAGCTGACGTGCGCCGACCCAGAGCACAATGACCATGCCGATGCTGGTGAGGAAATGCATGCCGGGGCGGTAGATGGCCCAGATGCGCATGACGTGCAGCGTGGCACGGCGCAGGGCGTCGCTGGTGCGGTTGAAGCGGCCGTGTTCCTCGTGCTCCATGGCATAGGCCTTGATCTGGCGCATGCCGGCAACGTTGTCCTGCAGCAGGGAGTTCATGGCGCTGCTGGCCTTGCGCACCTTGCGGTGACGGTCGCGTGAGGTGCTGGTGTAGCCCAACGCGCCAGCAACGAGGAAGGGCAGGGGAATGAGCGCATAGAGCGTCAGCGTGGCATCGGCTTGAAACATGAACACGCCCACGACGACGATTTGCAACACGGAGACGAGGCCCTGCTCGATGCCGTCAATGAGGACGCGTTCGACGGCGGGGATGTCCTCGGCGACGGTGGTCATGATGTCGCCGGAGGGGCGGTTGTCGAACCAGCGTAGCGGCAGTGTTTGCAGGCGCTGGTAGATGTCGCTGCGCAGGTCGAAGATGACCATCTGCTCGAAGGTGTTGTTGAGCTGGATGCGCAGCGAATTGAAAAAATGCTGCGCGAAGTAGGCGGCGAGCCCCCAGAGCGCGAGCTGTGTGAGGCGGTCCCACTGCTGATTTGGCACGACGACATCCATGACCTCACGCGTGATGTGCGGGAACACGATGACCATCAGCGTGCCGGTGATGGCGCAGAAGATTTGTGCCGCGCCAAGCAGTGGATAGCGGCGCAGGTAGGAGAAGACGCGGAGGATGGTTTTCAAACGGTTGGGATGGGAGCTTGATGCGGACGTTTCAGCAGTTATCTAGCATCCAGACTCCGGCAACCAGCATCCCAAATGAAATACCACCTCGCACGCGGCGAAGAGCAGCTCGGCACCTTCAATGACCTGGACGTCAGCGCCGGCATGCGGGACGGGCGCTTTCTGCCCACGGACCTGTGCTGGACGGAAGGCATGCCGGAATGGCAGGCGCTGGGGTTCCACATGAAAGAAGTGGCCGCCACAACCGGCGTGGCCGAAGCGCCCGCCATCACGGCCCTGCGTGAGGAGGTGCGGCAGGATCAAGTGCAGCAGATGGAGCTGGCTTCGCTGGGACAACGACTGGCCGCCCGTCTGATTGACTGGACGCTGCTGCTTGTACCGGCTTTTGTGATCCTCATGGCGCTGATGGACCCGGTGTTCGAGGCTGAAATCATGTCGCTACGAAACGATTCGGCAGCTGTGATGCAGGCCCTTCAGCGCCAGATTGTGAAGGCGGTGGAGGCGGGCAACGAAACCGTGTTGGCGATGTACGCAGTGATCTTCGGCCTGCTGCTCGCAAACATCGTACTGCTGACCGTGCGCGGCCAGTCCATCGGCAAGCTGCTGACCGGCATTCAGGTTGTGCGTACGCCGGATGGTGCCAAGGCTGGATTTATCAAAGCCGTGCTGCTGCGCTGGTTTTTGTTTGCCATCATCAGCAGCATTCAGTTCATCGGCCTGCCGCTGATGATCGGTGGTATTTTGCTGATTTTTCGCCGTGACCGCCGCTGCCTGCACGACCTAGTGGCGGACACTCAGGTGGTCAAAAGAAACGGCTGATCAAGGCAGCGGGGAGACCCCTGAATTGCTGTTGATCTTGTTGATCTCGTTCATGCTCTCGCGCTGCTCCTGGGAGAGCGAGCGGGCTTTTTCCCGAAATGAATGGGTGACGCCCATGACGAAGCAGGAAACATCCGCCACCAGGATAATCATGGCCACCACAATGCCATAGCGCTTCAGGGCCTCATCAATCACCTTGTTCTTGTTCACCGAAAACTTGTCCGATTTGGAAAAGACCGACTGGAACAAGCGCCGCCAGCCCCGCGGCTCACGCGCGACACTAAACGACCAGATGAACAGGGCGGTCAGGATGACGCAGGCGATTTGGTAGTGGATGGGAATCTCGCGCATGAAGCACTGGTGGAGGACTGAAGGCCTCGGGGTGGGCGATTTATAGAGTGCCGGGGTTGCGTGTGCAAACAAGGAATTGTCACGATGCGCCGAAATGATCCGCCGCCGGTGTGTCGCCCTGAGCGAGCACCTTGGCCAGACCATTGGCCGCCAAATGATTCAGCATGTGGTAGGCATCCTCGGGGTCGATGCCGAGTTTGGCGGCCAGGCCACCGGCCGTCACACCTCCAGCGGACAGGGCACCACGCACCCGTGCCAACTGGCTGAGGAACTCAGTGGCCGCCTTCTTGCCGGCCTCCACACCGGGCTGGTGGTAGGCGTTCACATTGACCAAACTGGCGTAAAAACTGACCGCACGTTCAAATAAGGCAATGAGCATGCCAAGGCTGAACGCATTGATCTCCGCGATGCTGAGGGTGATGGATTCACGATTTTTCTCTGCCAGCGCCTTGCGGGTGCCGCGGAGGAAGCCCTGGAGGTAGTCGCCGCTGGTGAAGCCGGGCTCGACCTCAAAGGGGGCGGTATCGCGGGCCTTGCGCACTTCGATGAAGGTGGCGAAGAAGTTGTTCACGCCATCGCGGAGCTGCTGCACATAGGCGTGCTGGTCCGTGCTGCCCTTGTTGCCATACACGGCGATGCCCTGGTTCACCACGGCCCCGGAGAGGTCATGCTCTTTGCCCAGGCTCTCCATGACGAGCTGCTGGAGGTATTTGCTGAACAGCACGAGCCGGTCCTTGTAAGGCAGCACGACCATGTCCTTCAAACCCTTGCCCTTGCCAGCATGATGCCACATCAGCGCCAGCAGCATGGCGGCATTCTCACGCGCAGGGCGTTGGCGGGTTTCGGCATCCATCGAAGCAGCTCCGGCGAGGAACTGACGTACATCGACCCCCTGCAATGCCGCCGCAATGGTGCCCACGGCACTCATGATGCTGGTGCGGCCGCCCACCCAGTCCCACATCGGGAAGATCGCCAGCCAGCCCTGTGACTTGGCGTGCTTGTCGAGTTCGCTGCCGTCGCCCGTCACGGCCACGACATGCTTGGCGAAGTCGATTCCAGCCTTTTTGTAGGCCGCTTCGGCTTCAAGCATGCCGTTGCGGGTTTCCTTCGTGCCGCCGGATTTGGAAATGACCAGCGTCAGTGTCGTGGCCAGTTCTTCGCCGATCTGGGCGATCACACGGTCGATGCCGTCCGGGTCGGTGTTGTCAAAAAACGAGATCGCCAGCGGTGGATTGGCTGGTGTGATTGCATGTGCAACGAGTTGCGGGCCGAGTGCTGATCCCCCGATGCCGACGACGAGCACTCGCGTGAATTTTTTGCCGTTCGCAGCCTTGATCGCACCAGAATGCACCTCGGCGGCGAACTTCAGCGTCGCTTCGAGGGTTTCGTCGATTTCCTGCTTCAAAGCGGCATTGGGAGCCAGTTTCGAGTCACGCAGCCAGTAGTGGCCGACCATGCGCTGCTCATCGGGATTGGCGATGGCCCCGGCTTCGAGTTCGCGCATGGCTTTGAATGCGGCATCCATCGGACCGGCAAGCGTGGTGAACAGACTGTCCTCGAAGCCCATGTGGCTGATGTCGATGGAAAACCCAAGGCTGGAGTAACGAACGAAGTATTGCTGGAAGCGATCCCAATGGCTCATAAGAGCCGCTAAGGAGCATGCGTGATGCCACGGTGCAACCTGTTTGAGCCGTTGACGCAAACTCCTCCCTGCGGCAGTCTCGGCGGCCATGAAATCCGCTCTTTTTGCCATCGCTTTCATCCTCACCGCCATGTCCACCCTCGCCACCGCCGCAGACGCTCCTTACCGCCATGTTGTGTTCTTCAAATTCAAGGACAGCGCCACGCCTGAGCAGGTGCAGAGCCTTGAAATCGCCTTCGGTGAACTCGCGAGGAAGATCGACACTGTCACTGGTTTCGAGTGGGGCACGAATGTGAGTCCTGAAGGACTTAATGACGGCTTCACGCATTGCTTCTTCGTTACGTTCAAGGACAAGGCTGGTCTCGACGCTTATCTGCCGCATGCCGAGCATCAAGCCTTCGTCGCCAAGCTCAAGCCGCAGCTCGATAAGGTCTGCGTGCTCGATTATGTGGCAAAACCATGACACACTGGGCAGTCTGCCCGCTTTGGCAGCCGCACCTTGCGGAATTGCATCGTGGCGAGGTCCATCGACAGCATCTGACCGCACAACGTCTCGCCGATGCCGGTGATCAGCTTGATCACCTCCATCGCGCCGAGGCACGCGGCGGTTCCTGACACCGCACCGAAGACGGGAAACTGTCGCGTCCATGTGGGTGGCACATCTGGCACATAGCAGGCCAGACAACCGGTCTTGCCGGGAACAAACGTCGTCACGCTCGCCTCCAGCGTGTGCATGGCGCACTCCACCATCGGCTTCCGTGCTCTCACTGCTGCCGCATTCAATGCCAGTCGTTCTTGAAACAGCGGCGCCGCATCCACCACGATGTCCGCCTGCGCTACCAAGCTGTCCGCATTCGCCGCGCTCACATTCTCAGGCACACCGATGATCTCGCAGCGCGGATTCAATTCGCGCAGACGCCGCACGATGGACTCCATGCGCGGCTTGCCGATGTGGTCATGCGTTTGCAGCAACTGGCGGTTCAAATCCGACGGCTGCAACTCCCCACTATGCGCCAGCACGAGTTTCCCCACGCCTGCGGCTGCCAGTTCCAAGGCGACGAGGCCGCCGAGGCCGCCAACACGTGAAATCAACACCGATGCCGCCTTGAGCTTGCGCTGGCCGTCCTCACCCATGCCCGGCACCCACATCTGCCATGCGTAGATCGCGTGTTCTTCGGCGGTGAGTTCGGGCAGGGGCATGGGATTCAAACGGGCGCAAATAATCCGCAGTTCAGACGGAGAGGAGATTTTTCTGAACTTTTTTCAACGATCCGTGAAGTCCCCGCACTAATGCATTCAACAGTTCGTGTGAGGAAATCAGCCCTCCATAGACTGGGTCTTGAGAGTGATTGGTTGTTAACTGAAACCCTGCCTCACCGCAGGATCTTAGTTGAGGTTGATCAAACCAGGGGCCGGACGGAATCGGGAGCCGTCCGGCCCCAAATTTTTGTCGCAGAACGCCAGCGGTTTAACCGGCGGTGGTGGTGGCCTGAATCCAGGCGGTTTCGCCACACCATTCGCGGGCTTTCGCAGCTATTTCTGCCGCTTGCGCAGGAGTATCGGTGATTGCGAACATCGTGCTGCCGGAACCTGACATTAATGCCGCACGGACATCGCCATGTTCGAGCAGCCAGTTTTTCATGGTGGGCAGCAGGATGAATTTTTCGAAGACGGGACGTTCGAGGTCGTTCACCATCGCGCCCCAGGGGCAAAGCTGTGGCGCATAGAGGATGCCGGGGATTTCTTGGGAGTCTGCCCAGCGCTTGTAGGCCCAGGGCGTGGGGATCGGGAAGGGGGGCTTGATGAGGACAAGCGGCAGTTGCCAAGGGAACTTGGCGGGAGTGACTTGTTCGCCGCGACCTGCGCCGTCGGCGGCGGGGCTGTCGAGCAGGAAGCAGGGCACATCGGAGCCGATTTGTGCCGCGAGTTCGATCAGTTGCGCCAGGGAGAGCGGTGAACCAGCGAGCTGATTGGCGCCGTTCAACACGGTGGCCGCGTTACTGCTGCCGCCGCCGAGGCCGGCCCCGGCGGGGATTTTTTTCTCCAAATGAATGTGCCAGGAGGATTGCTTCCCCGTGCGGTTTTCAAAGGCGCGCAGGGCACGCATCGCCAGATTCGATTCATCCAGCGGAACGGTGGGGTCAGAGCAAGTCAGGGAGACTTGGGTGCCCTTGCCGAGGTGTTCGAGTTCTACGGTGTCGCCTAAAGCGAGGCGACAGAGGCGGGTTTGCACCTCGTGAAAGCCGTCGGAGCGCTTGCCAAGGACGCGCAACCAGAGATTGATTTTGGCAGGTGAGTGGAGAGTCATCGTGAATCAGGCTTGGCGTCCCAGCAGGGCCAGCATGCGCCCGGTATGGCCTTGCTCCATGCGATAGGAATAAAAGCGGTGCAAATCCAAAGCCGTGCAGAGGCCGGTGTCGTGGACCTGAGTGGCGGGAACGCCGATGTCCAGCGCTTGCTGGCGAATTTGGGCAGCAAAATCGATTTCGTAAGCCGGCGGACGGATGCAGGGGCTGAGCTGGACGTGAATGTCTTTGGGCCGGGAGCCAAAGTGCTTCTGCATTTTTTCAATCGCATGCGTTGTGATGCCGAGTTCGGAGCCCTTTTTCCCGGAATGCACCACGCCAAAGGCGCCAGTGTGTGGATCGGCCAGATAAACGGCGCAGCAGTCAGCCACATAGATGCCGATGATGAGACCGGGCACATTGGAAATCAATCCGTCCGTGCCGGGTATGATCTCGCTTCGGGGAGCGCTGACGACCGCCACCTCACGCCCATGCACCTGTTCGGCAATGCAGAACGAGGCACTTTGAAAACCGAGTTCTTCCGCCTGCCGACGATGCCAGTCCCATAGGCGCTCCACGACTACGGCACGTTCGGCATTCACATCAATGTCAGGATGGCGGAGTGTGAAGCGATGCGCGAAGTCCGGCAGGGCTTCGAGGGCGGGGAAGGTCATCCACAGGGCATTATTCATTGCGTTGTTCTGGCATGAAAAGTTAAAAGGCGCACGGATTAAACCGTGCGCCTTGATAGAAAGCCTATGGCTGTTGAGAGCGCTTACCGGGCCATTTCGGTGCTGAGCGTGCGATACGACGTCATGAAGCTGGCGGCATCCTCGGAGGCGGTCTCGCTCATGGCGGCGGCGATTTGGCTTTGCAACTCGTCACGCAGACGGCTGACAAGTTCGATGCCCAAGGAAGTGATGCGAACGAGCACCTTGCGGCGGTCATCCACGGCGTGGGTGCGCTCCATGTAGCCAAGTTTTTCAAGACGATCCACGAGGCCGGTGGCGGCTGCCGTGGAGTGACCCATCTTTCGGGCAATGTCCGTCATGGTCAGTTCCTTCGACGTCGCGAGGTAACCCAG
Organism: Prosthecobacter sp.; assembly: GCF_046154365.1. Classification (GTDB taxonomy): domain Bacteria; phylum Verrucomicrobiota; class Verrucomicrobiia; order Verrucomicrobiales; family Verrucomicrobiaceae; genus Prosthecobacter. Next base: position 5,252 of record NZ_JBJXFV010000064.1, on the reverse strand, counting down.
CAGAAAGAATTGAGCGAAGGAGATATTGTCTCGGTTCAGCTCGCGGGAGAGGTTCAGCAAGAACTCGCGCTGACTGAACAGAATGAAATCTGCCAGTTTGGCGTGGTCTTTGGCTGGGTTTTTGGTGCCGTTGGTCATGGAGTTGGTTCCTTAGAGCTATGGGTTCGGAGAAAATCTCGAATTGTAGGTAACGTAATCATTTCCAAAGGTAGGATCAAGGTAAAATCATATATTCCATAAATTATTACCCATTCCGAGCAATAGCTTCTTATTCGTGAGAGGTTAATATGAGTGTATTATTATGTACAAAGGGCCGAAAGGCAAGAAAAGTTTACTGCCGAGCAGCTCAAGGTCAGCTCATGCTGCCGCTACTGGAGCGAGCGCCCTTTGGTTTCAGGCGCAAACCACACCAAGACCATGCCGACGAGATAGACGCAGGACAGCACGGAGAAGGCATTCGCTTCCACCTGGAGTTGCATGATTCTTTTGGCGTCGCCAGTGAGCTGGGTGACCTTGTCCGAACCAAACAGGCTCATGAGGTTCACAAACTGCAGGGAGCCAATGGCGGCGATGAGGCGGCCAAAGTTGAAGCAGAAGCCCTGGCCGGTGGCTCGCACGCTGGTGGGGAACAGCTCCGGGAAGTAGAGCGGGAAGAAGCCGTAGAAGGAGGCGGTGAGGCCGCCCAGAAGGAAGGCGCTGGTCACCAGCCAGGTGGGCATGCCGCTACCGGTATAAGAACCGTTGGTTTGGAAGAAGACGATGGCGGACCCTAGGGCAACAACGCAGAGCAGGAAGTAAGTGACCCGGCGCCCCAGTTTGTCCGCCACTAGCGGAGCCAGGATCGTGACGAGGATGGCCCCCAATGCCGTGGCGATCACGACATACTCGATGATGTTCGACTTGGTGCCCTCGGGAGACAGAAAGGAGGCCCATTTAGCCGCCTGCTGCGCGGAACCCCAGGTGCCCATTAGCGCCACCGCCGCCAGACCGGCACCGATCAATAGATTACGCATGATGATGGCCCGATCTGCGGCCAGTACGCTGCCACCGGCTTGGGCACGGGTCATGTAACGACGCACCGGATGCAAATAGCCCCATAGGGCGATGCCCAGGCCGAGCACCGTCACCGGCAGCGCCACTATGTTCCCCACCTTGTCAAAAATCTGCGGAGTCCATACCGCGATGATGCCCAGCGCTGCCACCGCCGCTGCCAGCACACCCAGCAGATCGATCGTGGCCCAGTGCGAGGTGCTGCCGGACTTCTTCTCCGCCTCCCACTTGTGGGATTCCGGCACGAAGATGAGGATGAAAAAGTTGATCAAAGCCGGTGCCGCACCGCTCACCGCCAGAAAACGCCAGCCGCGATTGTGCAGCAGATAATCCGCTGTGCCCTGGCTGATGCCCATGCTGCTGATCCAGTGCGACACGGACTCAAGGCTCGCATTGAGATACAAGCTGAGCACGCCGGTAAGCAGGAAGCCGATGTTCGACGCCGCACCGATCATGCCCGCGATCCATGCGCGATTCTTGCCTGCCCAGATTTCATTCACCAGTGCCACCCCGAGCGCCCACTCGCCGCCCATGCCCAGCGAGGCGATGAAGCGCAGTCCGGCGAACTGCCAGGCTTCCGTCACAAAGGCGCACAGCCCGGTGAAGATCGCATAGGTGAAGATGGCGAGCGTCATCGCCTTCACGCGGCCCATTTTGTCCCCCAGCCAGCCAAACAGCACGCCGCCCGTCGCTGCGCCCACCAGGAACACCGCGATGATCACCGTAAACCACTGCCCCTGCTCGGCTGCCGTCGAAGTGGGCAGCAGATCCTGCAGCGCCGGTTTGCCGATCAGCGGGAACAAGCCCATTTCAAAGCCATCAAAGAGCCAGCCGAGGAATGCGGCAATCAGGGCGGCGACAGCGCCTTTGGGGGCAGGGGAGGAGGGGGGAGTCATGGTGGAAAAGCGGTCGGAGCAAACGGCAGCATGAGCTTAGTTCTTCGCCGCTGGCGAGCAAAAAGTACTCGCGAGCTTCAGCTCGTTCTGGAAACGCTCGATGCCTCCCAGCTCGCCAAAGCTCGCAACGACTGATCCACCTACTCCTTCGCCACGCCGTTGTTCCAAGCCGCGAACATCTCCTCCACGGTCGGAATCTCCAGCGGACGCACGATGCGGAAGCCCAGCCAGGTCGCGTCGGTCAGGTACCAGATGCTCTTCGGCAGTTGCGGGTCTTGCTGCTTCCACAACGCATCAGACGCCTTGCGTGCCGAGCTGCGGCAGAGTTCAGGATCGTCATCATAGGTGCCACCACGCGCGACATGCGGATACGGCGTCTTCGAGGGCACCCAGGTGTTGCCGAGGATCGCGGCGGCGGGTGTGGTTGGCGTGTATTGGTCCAGGCACCACTCGCACACGTTGCCGTAGATGTCGTACAGCCCCCAAGGGTTCGGTTTCTTCGCGCCGATCTTCGAGTACTGGAAGTTTGGCGCATTGTCGAAGTACCACGCATACTCTTTGAGCTGCGCCGCATCGTCGCCAAAGAAATACGCTGTCTTCGTGCCCGCACGGGCGGCATATTCCCACTCCGCTTCCGTCGGCAGGCGGTAAAAGTGCCCCGTCTGCGCGCTCAGCCACTGGCAGTACTTGTTCGCCGCATGCTGCGTCATGCAGATCGCCGGGAAATGCTCACGGCCCATGCCGAAATCCATCGGCTGATACGGCGGCGTCGGCTGCGAAATCAGATCTTCCGGCTTGTCAGTCGGTTTCCACACCTGACGGGAGCCATCCTTGTTGCGCCCCACGTTCGTGAGCTGAAACGGCTCATACTCATCCCACGTCACCTCATGCTTGCCCATCCAGAACGGCTTGAGCGTCTTCTTCACCTGCGGGCCTTCGTCATCGCCTCGATTCGCCTCGCCATCCGGGCTACCCATCAGGAACTCACCGCCCTTGATCGCCACCATGCTGAACGGAATGCCCGTCTTCGGCACCTTCGCATCATACGGCTTCATCTCGCCCTCCGTCTTCTCCTTCGAGGTCTGCACGATGAAGGCGTGAATCTTCTTCACCAGCTCCAGATTGTCCGGGTTGTTCGTGCCGGGGGCTTTCTTCTCCTTCGCCGTCAGCTTCAGATCATCCGGCCACGGCGCACCTTGTTGAATCCACAGCTTCAGAAAATTGACGTCCTCCTTGCTCAAAGGCCCGCCACTCTTCTTCGGCGGCATCAAATCGTCTTCATCGGCGGCCAGCGCCGTCAGGTGATAGATCGCGCTCTGTTTCAAATCAAAGGCCACGATGTTCGGCGCATTCTCGCCCGTGCTGAATGCTTCCTTCTTCGTCGTGATGATCCAGTCGCCCTTAGCCTTCTCCTTGTTGTGACAGGACACGCAGTTCTGCTCCAGGATCGGCTGGATATGCTTCTCGAACTTGATGCGCGGCGTTTGCTCCAGCACCACCTCCGCCGGCCAGTTCGCACCTTGCTCGATCCAGGCCTTGATCACTTCAATCTGACTCTTTTCCAGCAAACCCTCCTTCTTCGGCGGCATCGCCGTGTCTTCATCGGGGGGCAGCAGTAGCGTCGTGTAAATGGAACTCTTCTTCAAATCCCCCGGCGTCAGTCCCGGGCCGTTCTCGTTGCCCTTCTTCATATCCTCCAGCGTGTGCATGCGGAAGTCGCCCTTGTCCTCCTTTTCACCGTGGCAGTGCGTGCAGGCACCTTCGAGCAACGGCTTGATCTGCGTGTTGAAATCAACCTTCTCCGCAGCGCAAAGCAGCGCGGGAGCCAGGGCGAGGGCGGAAAGGAGAAGTCGGGCGGGAAACATGGGCCGTGCGGATAGCATAGGCTGGCGCGGATGTCCAATGCGAGGAAGCTGGCCGCCGCTGCTCAGTGTGCCGCCTGCCACGCAAAGCCCAGCTTCTCCAGCCGGGTGATCTGGTCAAAGTGCAGCCGCCCATAGACATGGCCGCGGCGCTGTTCCCGCACCCAACCGGAAAGCGCCCGGTCCTCCGGCCAGGACGAAGGCACATGCGCATGCCCGTGCTGTGCGTGGAACGCCACCAGCCGGGCAAAAAAATGCTCCCAGTTTGAGATGCTGTCCTTCGGCAGGCGGTTCTGTGGCAACGGTCGCGACAGAGGGGTCTGCCGCAGCGGTCGCGGTTGGTCGGGCGGCTGCCAGTCAAAGCCCAGCGCATCCAGCCGTGCCTTGCGTTCCGGGGTCAAAGTCCCGTTGCGGAAGTTGATGCGCTGGTTGTCCCGCCAGTGACACAGTCCCGCCGATGTCTGGTTCGTCATCGTCACGCGCAGATGGCCGTGCCGCTCCTTGAATGCCACCAGCTCGGCCAAGCGTTCTTCCCATCCTTGAGCATATTGAAGCTTGTCGGACTTCCATGCGAAGCCGATCTGTTCCAGCCGCTCTTTGCGGTCTCGCGGCAGAGAGCTGCGGTTGTTGTGCCAGCGCTGCCGCAGCACCCATTTGCCCAGGGCCGGATTCACCCGCCATTTGGCCGGCACCTGGCAGTGACCGTGCTGCTCTCGATAGGCCAGGAGCTGCTCGAACATTCTCCCCCATAGCACAGTGTTTTGCTCTGCCTTATGCATGGCCAGTCGCCCCGGCGCTTCCAATTGAAAGCCCAACGCCTCCAGTCGCGCCTGCCGTTCGGGACGGAGCCGGCCCTCACGGAAATTGAGGCGCTGGTTGTCCCGCCAGTGCTTGAAGCCGGGCGAGGTCTGGTTCGTCATCGACACTCGCAAATGACCGAACCGCTCCTTGAACGCCACCAACTCGGCAAACCGCCCCTCCCATCCCGCCGTGTGGTGATTATTGTCGGACTTCCACGCAAAGCCGATCTGTTTCAGCCGCTCCGCGCGGTTCTGGCGCAACTGGCCGCTCTTATGAAGTTTGCGTTGCAGACTCGCCCATTTGCCCAGCGCAGGATTCACCTGCCATTTGCTCGGCACCTGGGTGTGCCCGTGCTCGTGCTCGAAGGCCACCAGTTGCCCGAACCGCTTTTCCCACAGATCTTCATTCTGATCAGCTATGGGCGCATTTGTCCGTCCCGGCGCCTGCCATTCAAAGCCCAGCACATCCAGCCGCGCCTTCCGTTCGGAGCTGAGCCGGCCCTCGTGAAAATTAATACGCTGGTTGTCACGCCAGTGCATGAAACCAGGCGAGGTCTGGTTCTTCAAGGTCACGCGCAAGTGCCCGTGCTTGGCTTTGAAGGCCACCAGTTCGGCATAGCGTCCCTCCCACCCCGTCGTGTGCC
>NZ_JBJXFV010000034.1:0-18311 GCF_046154365.1 Prosthecobacter sp. | reverse complement strand
TCAACCGCACGCATGCGCTGGCAGCCGTGTGCCGTCACTTGCCCAAGCTGCTGTGGCAAGGGCTGGGACACCTGCTCGACGCAGCGCTGCGCAGCTTGAACGGCTGCTTCCAACGTGCCCGCTGCCTAATACGCCCAGGGCGCTCCAATCCGCGCACGCCTCGCGCCAAACGCATGGCGCCCACCGCATACAAAAACTTGTGATCGCCTTAACTTAACGACATTGGATCAAGAGTGACGATCCGTTGCTTGATCAGGGCATCGCGCAATTGCTCAAGGCCGTCAAGCAGCAGGCGGCAGCGAAGGGAAAACCCGTCAAGCGCGACCAGCTCCTCAAAGAAGGCTACAGCGAGCGCTTCATTGCCAAAGTCGAACAAGCCTGATCATGGGAGGTTCTTGCGGAGTTGCATGAACTCCTGGACCGAAAGATCCATGATCGGTGCAGCTCTCCGGGCGAGTCGAAGCGCTTCTTTATATAGACCATGCCACCCGTCAGCGCTCGGATGATCTGCTCCGTGCTCATTCCATGTGACCGGGCCAACCGGATCGCCGCTGCGAGGTCGGTGTAGCGGAGAAATGAGTCTGACATAAGCAGAAGTAGCCAGCCGCTGTGCCGGAGGGCAATGATTTTTTGTCATCAACCGATGCCATGCTTCGCTGGGTGCGTCCGCAGCCCCCTTTGTGAAAAGATTCACAATCTGTTTGCCGCTCCTTCGCACGGGGCGTAAATCCTTACCGTCTCAAACCCCACGCCTCATGGTCGCCCCTGCTGAATCCACCGTTGCTGCTTACGATTCGAAGATCGAAGGCAATATCATCTTCACCAAGATGGACGCCGCCATCAACTGGATGCGCAAGAACTCCATGTGGCCGATGCCGATGGGTCTGGCCTGCTGTGCGATTGAAATGATGGCCGCTGCGTGCAGCCGCTACGATTTGAGCCGCTTCGGCATGGAAGTGATGCGTTTCTCCCCCCGTCAGGCCGATGTCATGATCGTGGCCGGCACGGTGACCTACAAGATGGCCCTCGCCGTGAAACGTGTGTGGGATCAGATGCCGGAGCCGAAGTGGTGCATCGCCATGGGTGCCTGCGCTTCGAGCGGCGGAATGTATCGGAGCTATGCGGTGCTTCAGGGCGTGGATCAGATCATCCCAGTCGATGTTTACATCTCAGGCTGCCCACCGCGGCCTGAGGCGCTGCTGGAAGGCATGATGCGCCTCCAACGCAAAATCGAGACCGAGCACTCCTTCGTCGATCAGAAGCGCGAACTCATCGCCGAACTCACCGCTTAATTTTTTACGACCATGAATGCCGCCCAAATGGCCGAGGCCTTGAAGCAAAAGTTCAGTGATGCCGTGCTGGAAGTGAAGGAATTCCGTGGTGAGCAGACGCTCGTCGTCAAACTCGCCAGCGCGAAGCCGCTGCTGAAATACTGCCGTGACGAACTGGCCTTCGACTACCTCGTCGATGTCTCCAGCCTTGATTACCTGGGCCGGGAGCCGCGTTTTGAGATGGTTTACGAAATTTACGGCTACGGTCATCATGAGCACCTGCGCATCCGCGCCGCCGTGGCCGAAGACGAACCCGTCCCCACCGTGAGCGACATCTGGGCGACCGCGAACTGGCACGAGCGCGAGGTCTGGGACATGATGGGCATCAAGTTCAGCGGTCATCCCGATCTGCGCCGTATTTTGATGTGGGAAGGCTATCCTTACTTCCCGCTGCGCAAAGACTTCCCCCTCGAAGGCAAGCCCAGCGACATGCCCGACGTCGGCTTCACCAAGACCGCCCCGATGGCGGATGGCCCCTTCGTCACCAGTGCTGGAACCGGAGACACGGTGACTCGTGAGCCGCGTTCACGCAGGCCAACGGAATAATTCTTGGCCTACGGAACACGCGGAATACACGGAAAGGTTCAGAATGGATTTTTCTGTTTGTTCCGCGTGTTCCGTAGGCACAGGAAAGAGACACATCGCACCGCCGTTCACGTTTCCTCACTCTCATCATGACACGCACTCACCTCACCACCGTCCTCGGTCTGGCGCTCGCCACGACTGCTTTTTCCGCAACCGCCGATTGGGCCACTTTCCGCGGTCCGGCGGGCAATGGCATCGTTCCCGCTGTTACCGGCGCCAAATGGAGCCTCAAAGAAGTCTGGAAATCACCCACGAACCTCGGTTTCAGCTCCTTCACCGTCGCAGGCGGCAAAGCCTACACGCTCGTCACCGGCGAAACCGATGGCAACACCGGTGAAATGCTCGCCTGCCTGGATGAAAAAACCGGCAAGCAGCTTTGGAGCAAGCCTCTGACCGTCATCGCCAAATACGACGGCGGCGGCGACTCCGGCACGCCTGACAACAAGGGCGGCGACGGCTCCCGTTCCACGCCTGTCGTGGATGGTGGCAAGGTCTATGTCATCGACTCCATGCTCGGCGTCTTCTGCTTCGACGCCGCCAGCGGCGAGAAGGTCTGGAGCCACGACGTGATGAAGGAAAACGCCGGCGTGCAGATCAAATGGCACAACGCCGCTTCCCCGCTCATCGACGGCGATATTTTGATGCTCGCCGGTGGCGGCGCAGGCCAGGCGCTGATCGGTTTGAACAAGAACACCGGCAAAATCGTGTGGAAAGGCGAGGACGACAAGATGACCCATGCCACTCCGGTCCTCGCTGACATCCTCGGCGTACATCAGGCCATTTTCTTCACCCAGACCGGCCTCGTTGGCATTGAGCCAAAGAAAGGTGAAGTGCTGTGGCGTGCCGCCTTCCCCTACAAGGTGAGCACTGCGGCATCGCCGGTCGTGTTTGAGAACATCGTGTACTGCTCTGCCGGTTACGGCGTCGGTGCCGGTGCCTTCAAGCTCAGCAAAGCAGGCAGCAAACTCAGCGCCGAACAGATCTGGCGTCGTGAAAACCAGTGCTTCAACCACTGGAGCACGCCGGTCGTCAAAGATGGCTATCTTTACGGCATGTTCAGCTTCAAGGAATACGGCGCAGGCCCCCTCGCCTGCGTGGACATCCGCACCGGCGAGGACAAGTGGGCTGAAAAAGGCTTCGGCCCCGGCCAGGTCATCCTCGCGGGCGACAAAATCATTGCCACCAGCGACAAAGGCGAAATCGTCATCGCCGAGGCCAAGCCTGACAAATACAAGGAAGTGGCGCGCAAAGACGTGCTCGACGGCAAAGTCTGGAGCTACCCGGTCCTCGCCAATGGCAAAATTTTTGCCCGCAGCACCGTGGAAGGCGTCTGCCTTGATCTGAACTGATCGCAGCGATCAAGATTCAAGGTGTGAAGCCCGGAGTTCAAACTCCGGGCTTCTTTTTTGCCCAGTGACCGTGCAGCCTTGACGCCTTCGGCCCTCTGGCCGACTCTCGCGCCTCTCCGGCATGAAGTGGCAGCAACGTGTGATCCAGGCCTGGCAAAAGGCGCGTGAACTCCCCTATTTGGGGCGCGGTTCTTTTGCCGTGGCGATTGGGTGGGTGGTCCTCGCCATCGCACTCGGCTGGCACCGCACGCATCCGGACGATGCGGCCGGGGAGGCGATCCAGCAGGCGCAGATGGCGCAGATGGCGGTGCCCAAAGGCATTTTAGTGCTGGCCGGCGTGCTGCCTTATCTCAACCTCTGGGTCACCCTGGGCACGATGGTGCTGCTGCTCGTCATCTGGCGGCGCTGGGGCGATCTGCGCCGTTTGATGTTCCCGGTGAGTGTCGCCTCCGTGTCCTTGGCCGTTTGGGTCATTGCCAGCGAGCTGGTGGAATACATCGCGCACTCCCAGATGACGGAGATGGGCGAGCCGCCAGCACCCGTGGCCTTTGCCTTCAAACTGGTGAGTATCACCCTGGCGCTGCTCTCCGTGCCGTTCGCGCTGCATTACTACCGGCGCACCGGACTGCTGGAGCGCTACACGCTGCGCACGTTTGCGCATCCGCTGGTGTTCTGTTTCGTGTCCTTCTGCTCGCTGTGGATCATCATGGACCTGCTGGACAACCTAAAGGACTTTCAGTATGCCAAATCGAGCTTTGGCGAGGTGCTGGGCTTCTACCTCGGCCTGCTGCCGTACATTTACGTCACGGTGATGCCGGTGGCGCTGCTGCTGGCCGCTTTGTACGCACTCACACGCATGTCACGCGCGAACGAGATCATCTCCATGCTCGGCGCGGGCCGCAGCCTCGGCCAGGTGCTGCAGCCCATCTTTCTCTGCACGGTGTACGCCGCCTTTCTGAGCCTAGCCGCCAACTACTACTGGGCGCCACGCGCGGAGGGCAATCGCAAGGCCGTGGTGCGCGCCCTCGCTGAGAAAGGCGCGGATTCGATCATGGCGTCTTCCATCATGTTTCGCAATGAGCAGACCCACCGCACCTGGTTCGCGGCCACGTTCCCGTTTTCGCTGCGCAGCGGCCAGGCGCGCATGCATGGGGTGCAGGTGCGCGAGGAACATGCCGACGGCACCCCGGCGCGTACGATCCTGGCACCCACCGCAAGCTGGACGCCACGCGGTGGCTGGCGCTTTTACGACGGCAGTGAAATGATTTACCAGGACGGTCAGGTCACGGCGATCCGGCCCTTCCCCGCACGCAGCGACGGCCAGCGCATTCTGGAAGTGCCAGGCATCGAGGAAACCCCCTGGAGCATCGTCAGCTACGCCCTGCGGGCCGATTTCATGAGCGTGCCTGAAATCGTCTCCTACCTCCAGGCACATCCCAAGGCCGCGGATGACAAGCTCGCCCCTTTCCGCACGCATTTCTGGCATCGCTTCGCCCTGCCGTGGCAGGCGCTCGCACTGGTGCTCGTCGCCGCGCCGCTTGGAGTGGCGTATTCGCGGCGTGGCTCTGTGGGCGGCATCGCCGGCAGTGTGTTCATCTTTTTCATCTTCATGTTCGTGAACAATCTCTTCCTCAATCTCGGCAAAGGCGGTCATCTGCCGCCCTGGTTCACGGTGTGGGTGCCGCATCTGCTGTTTGGCTCGCTCGGACTCGTGCTGTTCCACTTCCGCTCGCAGAACCGCGACCTGCCCAGTTTTAAGTTCAAACTCTCCAAGCTCAAACCGCAGATTGCACGTCCGCGCAATCGCCGCACCCCGCTGCCTGACGCGTCGGGAACTTGAAACTTCCAACCTGAAACTTTAAACCTCGTTGATGCAGCAAAACTGGTCCATCCGCAGCCGTGCTCATGAATGCGCCCTCACCGGCCGTCCGTTCGAGGATGGCGAGAGCTTTCACACCACCATCCACTTTGATCCGCAGGAAAACGGCTACGTCCGCCGTGACGTGTGCAACGACGCCTGGGCGCAGGAACTGGAGCAGCGCAAGCCCGTCGCCGCCTGGAAAACCGTGTATCAAAAAAACATCGTCGAGGCCAGGCCCGAGATCGCACCGAAGGAAAGCGCGCAAGCTTTGCTGCAACGCTTCATCGAAGATGGCGATCCCCGCACCGACAACGCGCGCTACATCCTCGCCCTCATGCTCGAACGCAAACGCCAGCTCGTGCAGACCGCCGAGAAAGAAGTCGATGGCAACAAGATGCTCTTCTACGAAAACCGCAAGACCGGCGAAATCTTCATCGTGCGCGATCCCGAGCTGAAACTCGACGAAATCGCCCAGATGCAGGACGAAGTCGCCACCCTCCTCGCCTTCGGCGGTCCTGCCGCCGAAGCGGCGAAGGCCGTGGGCGTGACGCTGACCGTTGATGGCGTCGTTCCAGCCCCGGATGCTGTTGAACCAACAGAGAGCACACCAGCAGCCGAACCCGCAGAGCCTGCTGCGGACGAGCCAGCAAACACCGAAACAGCCACCGTCGAATTCGAGGTGGAGATCACCACCTCCGAATCCAGCATCCAGTAACCAGCATCTAGCATCCAGCCCCATGTCCCTCCAGCAAGACCGCGAAGAACTCCGCCAGATTTTGAAATCAAAGTCCGTCAAGACGGGCAAATTCACCCTCGCCTCTGGCAAGGAGAGTGATCTCTATGTTGATTGCCGCGTCACCACGCTCGATTCGCGTGGTGCGGTGCTCGTGGGGCGCGTGCTGCATGACCTGCTGCGCCAGGAAGAAGCGAAACGCGGCCTTAGCATCGGCTCACTCGGCGGTTTGACGATGGGCGCAGACCCGATCACGCTCGCCGTGGCGATGAGTTCCAGCATGGCGGGCGACGCAAAGCCGGTACAGGCCTTTGTCGTGCGCAAGGAAGCCAAGGGCCATGGCCGCGGCAAACGCATCGAGGGCAATTTCAAACCGGATGAGCCCATCGTCGTCGTCGATGACGTCATCACCACCGGCGGATCAACGTTGAAGGCGATTGAAGCGATCCAGGAGGAAGGCGGCAAGGTCGCCTTCGCCCTCATTCTTGTCGATCGCGACGAAGGTGGCCGTGAGGCCATCGAAAGCGCCGGCTATCCCGTCGTCGCCGCGTTCACGCGTGCCGACTTGGTGTAGTTGATCTGCCACACCCATATGTCCAACGAACCGGATCAACACTCAAAGGAAGAGACAAAGGCACAGCGTCCGCCCAAGTTTTTCGGTATTGCTGAATGGTATGGGCAGGATGTGGCCTGCATGACTGCGGATGCACGCCGCCGTCTGGCAAAGATCGCTCTGTCAAAGAAAGTCAAAATCGTGCCATGCCCGTTCCGTGCCGGGAGAAAGTGTCATAAAGCAGGAGGAGTCTGCACGCTTCGCAGCTACTCACGCGAGGATGCGCGCGACCAGTTCAAGCTTGGAAGCCCAGTGACGGTGTGCCCGAGCCGTTTTTTTGATCGGGAGGAGATTTTCCGCTGGGTAGGCGAGGTCATGCTGGGGACGCAAACTCCGAAAGTGCTGGGCGAGATTCGGTTTCTTCAGCGAATCACCGAAGGGAAAGAGCAGGATTCTGAAGACGCAGATTTCATCGGACGCATTGATAACATTCTAGTTCATCCCGAGATCTCGCCTCGTCTTCATTGGTGTGCCTTGGAGCTGCAAGCGGTCTATTTTTCAGGCAAGGCAATGGCCCCTGACTTTCAGGACATTCACGAACATCCTGACGACATTCGTTTTCCTGTGGGGAAACGACACCCCGACTTCAGGAGCAGTGGTCCCAAGCGTTTGCTGCCACAGTTGTTGAGCAAGGTGCCGGAGCTGAGCCGCTGGGGTAGAAAAATGGCGGTTTGCGTGGATGAATCCTTCTTTGCCGAACTCGTGGGCCTGGAGGAGGTCAAACATCTGAGCAATGCCGACATTGCGTGGTTCGTGGTGAAGTATGAGCCGGAGGGCGGTTCGTTCAGGCTGGCTCGTTCGCGTTGTTTCTACTCGAAACTCGACAACACATTGAAGGCGCTTACCGGTGGTGTGCCGCTTCCTCAGGAGGCATTTGAGGCGCAGATCAGGGCCAAACTCATATCAGTTGCCTGATCCACGGTTCAAGAAGCTCAAATCACGACCAATCAGCAGCTCGGTCATCTTCGCGTGGTGGGTGTTTTTCATCGCCACCTGGCGGGTTTCGAAGCCGAATTCATCCGCGAATGCCTGAATCTCTGGAGTGTTGTCGTAACTCATCAGGAAGTCCCCCTTGGCCTTGCTCATCAGTCGGAAGATTTCACGATGATCCACCTGCCAGTGCGTGTAAAGACGACGAGCCGCCACCATGTATGGCGGGTCGATGTAAAAGATAGTGTCCTTGTCGTTCAGGTGCTCGCGGACAAGAGCCAGCCCGTCTGTTTGGACAAAGGTGAAGCGGTCTTTGACTTCGTTGATTTCAAGGATGCGCCGTGCCAGGGTTTCTGGATACCAGCGGGCGTTCAGACCACGTTCACCCTCGCCGGTTTTGATCAGCCCGGCTCCCTTGGCGAGAATGCCTCCACGCTGGACACGGTTTCGCAACAGAGTGCGGAATGCCTCATCACGCAGAGAGCTTTCGGTGCCGTCGAGGATTCGTCGTACGTTTTCCAAGTTTAGGTCAAAGTTTCGCACTCGTTCAGCGAGCCATCGTGCCTGCCCATTTAAAACTACGCGCCACACGGACGCCACCCCATCGTCCATCTCTGAGAAAACCACATGGCGGGCAAGTTTTTCAAAACCCACAGTGAGACTGACCGCCGCACCTCCAGCAAAGGGTTCCAGCAGGCGGGTGGGAGTGCGATCAAGCGATCCCAACCACGAACGAACATGGGGGATCAGCCATGTCTTGCCTCCTGGGTAGCGGAACGGGCTGCGTTGCGGGACGCTGGAAACATTGACTGGACGATGCATTTCATAGCGCACCTCGCGTCTCGCAGTGGGGAACTCCAAAGTCATCGAATGACTTTCCTCACGCACCACGATGGTTCCCGCGTCATCCATTCGTCGGGCAATCTCCACCAGTTTGTCCGCAAGCTTTGTTGGCACTCGGATCACCGTTGTCTTGCCTGATCGCCAGCGGGACGGAAAAGTGGTGGATGAGCGTGCCATGAGCGCACCTGTATCGACAGAAGTATCCGAAGCAACCTTGTTACAGGGCTTTTTCTCCCTGTTACAGCATCAGCATGTACGCACTTACTTGATCTTCACCCGCGCGTAGTAGATGGCAGCCTTGCCTTCGTGGCTGGAGTAATAGGTCACATGCAGCAGGTCATCGTGCCAGTAGAGGCCGGGATAGCTGCAATCGCCGCTGCTGGGCAGTTCGAGGATGGACGTGAGGCTGGTGGCCGTCATCGCATAGATCACCATGTGCGGGCCGGGGGTGGCGCCAATGCCACGTGAGGCGGCGATGAGCTTGCCATCGGGCAGTTCGATGAAATTCGGGCCGCCGAGCGGCAAACCGGTCGCCGCCCAGGTCCAGTCACGATACGGCGCTTTCGCCATGCCGATGACGCCTTTGCGATCACCGCCCTGCCGGCTCACCAAGGCCAGCGCGCTGCCATCTTTGAGGAAACGCAGCGTCGTTTCGCCCGCTTGGCCCGGCACGTTCATGATCGAGGAGAGCTGCCACACGGAGCCGTCATCGCTGGCATACGTTTTCAGCGACCATTCTTTCTCCGGCGCGGGACCACCGGAGTTTGGATGGATGTTGTAGCTGACGCCGTAGAAGCGTTTGTCCGCTGGATTGATCGAGACACGCCAGAGCCAGTCGCCTTTGGCCAGGAGCTTCTGCACGGGCGTCCAGACCTTGCCGTCCATGGTGGTGGCATAGCGCGGCTGGCGTCCCTGCGCCGACTGGCCGCCGCAGAGCAGGTACAGGCGTTTGCCATCCGGCGTGACGATGAGTTTGGGATCACGCAGGTCCATGCCTTTTTCGCTGATGGTGACGTTATCGATCCAGACCTTACCGCTGGCTGAAAGCAAGGTGCGGATGACGCCCTCGCCCTTGTCGCCGGCCGGGGCCTCGCGGAAGCAGCAGTAGAACAGGTTTTGAAAGCGTGTGAGGTCGGTGAAACCGTTGTGCGGGGCCTTGTCCCAGATTTTTTCCACGGAGACGAGTTCCGCCACCTGCGCATGCAGCGTGGTGGCGGCGAAAATGGCAAGGAAGGTGAGGCGGCGGATCATAAAGCTCAATCGTACGCAATCGCCGCCGAGTTTCATCGTTTCTTTGGCCGGGTGGCAAAGAATAGCGCGATGCCGAGGCAGGCGACGAGGAAGGTTCCCGTGGTGAGCACCGTGAGCACGAGATCGCGCAGGTCTTTGCCAGGGATGAAACCGAGCTTGTGGAAGTTGGTGAAGATCGTGGCCTCAAACTGCCGCTGTTTGTCCGTGTGACGCGTGACGCTGCCCGTCGTGGTCGAAACATAGACTCGCGTCTCCAGCGCATCGCCCGTATCAAAACGATGCACGGGCAGGATGCGGAAGATGTTGATGTACTCCGTGTTGAAGGCCGTGAGGAAGTCCGTTTTTTTCACGGCGGCTCCGGCGAGGAAATTCTTCGCGATCTCGGCGGCGTAGGCTTCATCCATCGCAGGATCGACCTTGCCATCGACCGCGCTGACGTACTGCGGCCCACGCGAGGTCTTGGTGTAAATCTGATACCACGGCTGGCCGCCGATGCCGCGCAGGTTCACTGCCTGAACCTCGGGTTTGTCTTCGGGCAGCTTCGACACCGCCTCAGCGACGCTGAGCTTGATCGCATTCACATCCATGCCGCCGCCGGAGGGCCGTGCGGAGGGCGGCGGCGCCTGCGTGCGCGTCATCACGTTGTGCAGGACCCCGCTGCCGGAGGCGATGAGCACGGACACACTGAAGAGCAGGCCGATGCTGCGGTGGAGTTTGCGGATGAGCTTTGGATTCATGAGCGAAGAGCGAAGAGCAGAGGGCAAGGGGTCAGAAAGATGAAGCGCAGGCAAAGGGCGATTCGCGTCTCTACGCCCTTCGCCCTTTGCTCTACGCATTGGCTACCACTTAAATTCGACACCGCTGTAAAAGGCGCGGCCATCGCCGGGAAGGAAGACCTGATTGGCCGTGCCAACCGTGGCATTTTGCACGACACCGGTGGTGGGCGAGTAGGCCGCATCGGTGAGGTTGCGTGCTTCGACGAAGAAGGAGACGCCTTTTTTTGTCTTGTAGCCGAATTTCAAGCCCAGCAGTGCATAGGGATCGGCAAAGGTGGTGCGGGCCAGGTCGGCGGCGAAGCGCCGCGAGGACCATTCGACGTTGGGCCCGAAGTAGAAGCCGCTGGGGTGCTCATACAGCAGCTCGGCACGGTAGTAGAATGGCGGCATGCCCGGCAGCATGCGGTCGCCCCAGCGGGCGTCGCGGGCGAAACGGAAGTCATTCCATAAAAAATTCTGCCGCAGCACGAGACGGTCATAGTCCTCGGCGGCTGCCGTGGTCAGATTGCGCCACAGGTCGGCATTGAGCGCGAATTCGATGCCTTGATGGATCGTGCGGCCGGCGTTGGTGGTCAGTGTGGCATTGCCCGGCACGCCGAGGGTCAGCATCTCGTCATCCAGCCAGGCGTAGTAGTAGCTGAAGTCCCACGCGATGCGCTCCGCCTCACCACGCGTGCCGATTTCCAGCGTGGTGGCCGTCTGCGGCTTCAAAGCGACGAGGGAGGGGAAACCCGCGCCGATGGCGGTCAATTCGCCGAATGAGGGCGGTTCGAAACTGCGGCTGGCATTGAAATAGACCTGCGATTTTGGGGTGACTTCCCACAGCAGGCCCAGTTTTGGGCTGAAGCCCCAGAATTCCTGACGGTCGGTGTTATCGAGGCCGAAGAGCGTCTCCTCATTCAAATCACGGTTCGCGAAGGTCACGGAGGAGCCGATGATGAACGACACGGTGTCCGTGAGATGCAGCTGATCCTGAGCGTAGAAGTTCAAGTTCATCGACTGCGTGCGGTTTTGCGCCAGCAGGGCGCCGCGCTGGCCGCTCACGTTGGCATAGCGGTTGTCCGCGGTGTTCCCATACATGAAGCCGAGTCCCACCGTCAGATCGTTGTTCAGACCGAAGAGATGATGGTGGCCGTCATAACGCAGATCAAAACCAACGTCATTGCTCAGCTGATCAATGACCTGGAAGATCGGGTGATCGAGGTCTTTCCATGACCAGAACAAAGACAGCGCCAGTGAGTTGTCACCATCGGAGAATGTCAGCTTATTCGCGAGGCGCAGGAGCTGGTAATCGCGCCGCTGCTGACCGGCGACTCCGGTCGGGTTCGCCTGCTGGGGGTTGGCCTCGAACTGCGCTTTTGTCAGCGCACCGGGGAGCTGCGATTTGCTGTCCACCCAGGTGAGATAGAAACGGTTTTCGAGGTTTGCGCTGAGTTTGGTGCCGATGTTCGCGAAGATGCGCAGGCTTTCCTGCTCGCTGTAATCACGGAAGCCGTCCGTGTGCGAGGCGCTGATGCTGGCATACACGTCCGTGTCACCGCTCACGAAGCCGGAGGAAATTTGTGCGCGCTGGGTGTTAAAGCTGCCAATCTCAAAACGTGTCTGGAACGGACTGGCCGTGTGGCCGGTCTGGGAGATGAAATTGACCGCGCCACCAAGCGTCGTGCCACCGTATTGCAGGGCGTTCGCACCGCGATAGACCTCGATGTAGTTCGAGGACAACGGCTCGACGGCCTGCATGTCGAAGCCGCCGTCTGCTAGATTCAGCGGCACGCCGTCCTGCATCAACCAGATGCCGCGACCATGGAAGGTGCGCTGGATGCCGCTGCCGCGGATGGAGAGACGCGACTCCTCCGCCCCGAAGCGCGACTGAATGAAGACCCCTGGCGCGAAATCCAGCGCATCTTTCAACGTGCTGGCACGGCCACGTTTGTAGTCCTCTGCATCCACGACACCGGCACCGCCGGGGATCGTTTTGGCGAGCTGTGCTTTTTTGGCTGCAAGGCTGGGAACCGTGAGAGACGGCGACTCTTTGTCCGCGGTGATGACGACTTCCCTGAGTTCGGTCGGCGGTTTGATAGACGGGGCGGCAGTCTGCGCGAGCACAGCGCCGGAAAGTGCGAGTAAAATGAGAAAAGAGAATGGTTTCATTGAGCGAGATGGGAGGGCGGCAGCCGCAGCAATGGCGGCACGCGCAGGGGGCGTAGGCCGGACTTCTTCAGTCCGGCATTCAGACATCGGTTTTGGAAAACCGATCTACATTCAAGCCAGCCCGCATCGTGGCGGCGGCATCTCCGGTCTCTCGTTGCGTTGCGCCATCGTGGCGCGAATCATCACAAACGAAATGTTCTCTCCTGCGGGAGCTATCAGTTTCGTGATCTCCACCAGCACCGCGTCCATCTTTTTCAAAGACTGTCCCGTCTGCTGCGGCCGCTGTTGATCCGAATCACGGCCCTCTTTCACCTTCGCGCACAACGCACAACCATGCTGGCCATCGAACGTCTTCTCCACCGCCTCGATCACTGCGCCTTCACGCGCGAACGAGATCAACATCCCCGTCCACGCGATGCCTTGCAGCAGCGCCCAGTGCATGCCGAGCGAGAGACAAACCACGCCAACAATCCCCCGCCGCGCTATGCGCAGGAGAAGAGATGGCGGCGTGCGGGAGGACATGGCGGGCGAGTATGAGAAGCACGCTGCTCGCTGTCAACCGTGCTACTTCATCGTCTCAAACCACGCCAGCAGGTCGAGAATCTGCTCCGCCTTCAATGAATTAAGCAAACCGGCGGGCATGGGCGAGATTTCGGAGATCGTGCGCTCCTTGATCATCGCTTTGGCGATCTCGTTTTTCTCCGGCGCGAGCGGATTCGGCCGCAGCACGACGCGTTCATCGTCTTCGCTCTCCAGACTACCCGTGATCGTCTTCCCATCGCTCGTTTTGACCGTCACGTAGCGGAATTTCTCGTCGATGAACTTCGACGGATTCAAAATGTGATCCAGCAGGTCACGGCGATTGAAGCGTGCCGACACCTGCACGAGGTCCGGCCCGAAGACACCCGCTGGCAGCTTGGGATCATTGCTCACGCGATGGCAAAACACGCACTGCGTGCGAATCAGAGCGTCCTTCGCGCTGTCGCGATTGCGTGTCTTGGCATCCATCTTCGTCAGCAGCGGCTCCAGGTCCTCCATCTTCCAGTTCTTGAACGAATGCCCCGGCAGCGCATGCGGCGACAACGCCGCTGGCTTCGACGGCTGAATCACCGCTGCCAGTTGCACCGCCTCCTCCGGCTTCAACGCGGCTGCCAGTTCGCTGCGCGTGTCGGCGATCGCTTTGAAGAAAGTGGACGCGCCGTTCATCTTCTCCGCCTTGTTCAACGCTTCGAATGCGACCTTCCGCTGCTCCAACGTCCAGCCGTCTTTGAGGTAACGCAGCACGAACGGGTAGAAGAGCAGGTCTTCGGATGACGTGGCCGCCTTGAGCAACGGCATCGTCTTTTCGATGACCGTGGGTGACCTCAAATAGACGAGCAGGCGGCAGAGTTCGCGGTTGAGGAAGGTTTTGTCGCTTGGATAGGCCGCCCAATTCATCAGCGCAGCCTGTTTTGCTGGCTCTCCCTGGCGTGAAATGGCGACGGCGATGACGCGGAGAGCGTCCAGCGTCGGTTTGGGCGCGGATTGCATCACCGCATCGAGAATGGCGTTGAGATCACCCTTATCACCGACGCGAGCGAGAGCGAGCAAGGCATGCGTCTGGCCTGATTGAAGTGCTGTTTCGCGCCATTCGGCCACAGGCTGGCTTTCCAGCTTCATGCGCTCGAAGTGGTGATCAAAGCGTGTGCTTGGCCCCTCACCCCAGCCCTCTCCCCGATTTGAATCGGTCTGCTGTTCTGTCGTTGGGCGGGGAGAGGGAGAAGATCGGCTCCCTCGCCCCGTCGAGGATGAGATTGAGGCTTTGTCGTCCTTCGGGGAGAGGGTTGGGGTGAGGGGCGACACCCGATACAACCCGCTCTGCGTGCCACGTCCGCCAGTGGTGAACCACATCGTGCCATCGGGACCGATGCAGCCGTCGGTGACATTGAGCGGCCTGCCGGTTACGAAATCCTCCTGCTCTGCTGTGTAGCTCACGCCGTTTTTCTTCAAATGCACCGCGATGATGCGGCCATAACTCCAATCGAGAATGTAGAGCGCGTCTTGATACTTCTGCGGGAACTCGGAGCCGTAGCCGAAGTAGATTCCTGTCGGCGATGACAGGCCGATGTCGATCACGCTCGGCAGCGTGTCCGCATACCACGCGGGAAAGCGTCCTGTGCCTCTGCGCCAGCCGAAATCAGCACCGGGGACGATGTGGAGCACACGAGTTGGCATGTACCACGGCGTGCCGACATCACGCTCCATGTCGGCATCGAAGGTGAAAAGATCGCCTTCGTGGTTGAAGGCGATGTCGAGCGGGTTGCGCAGGCCACCGGCGAGGAGCGTGACTTTGCTGCCATCGGGTTTCACGCGGAGGATGTGGCCGGCGGGGAGTTCAACGTTGCCGTCGAACATGCTGCCGTCCCAGGGATTCGGGATGAGCTGGTCGTAGGCGTAGTTTTTGAGCGGCGAATCGGACGCGATGTTCTTTGGCAGCAACACGTTGTTGCCATGCGCGACGTAGATGTCGCCATCGGGGCCGAGTTTGATGTGATTGCGGCCATGACCGACGCCGCCTTCGGTGCGGACGAGTTCTTGGCGTTCCTCGAATTTGCCATCGCCGTCTTTGTCGGTGAGGCGGAAGAGCGCCTTCGAGTTGTTGGCGTTCGCGAAGAGGGAGCCGTGTGCGTAGAGCAGTCCGCGGCACTCCAGCAGCTCATCGTCGATGATTTCGGCTTTTTGCTCGCCGCTGCCGCTGAGCGTGAGGCGCAGGAGGCCCTTCTTTTCTTTGCCAAGCGTGATGCGGCCTTGCGGATCGAAGGCCATGGAGACCCACGAGTCTTCTCCGGGCTGTGATGAGCGGATGAGTTCGGCTTTGAAGCCGGGAGGCAGCGTCAGCGTGGCCGGATCGGTGGCTTGGTTTTGTGCGCCGGGCTTGGCGAGCTGCCAGGAGTTGTAGGCGTCGAAGGTTTTCTTCAAATCGAAGGGATTCGTGGCCGGATCAGCGTCGGTGGAGCCAATGACGCGGGCGTTTTGCCACGAGTCATCGGTGACGATCCAGCGCACGGCGGCGAGATCGCCGTTGAGTTCGAGCAGCGCGGCGGCTTTGGCTTTCGCAGGCACGCGGAGGCCGATTTGATGCGTTTTGCCGTCGCTCAGTTGCTTCGTGAGATCAGTGCCGGTCGCTGTTTCGGCACTTTTTACTGTCGCGATGCTCTTGCCGTCGAGCAGGATCTCCACCGTGGCATCCGTGGCGGTCAGGAGCACGGCCTTGAGCAGTTTGCCTTCGTGTTTGACGTCTTGAGTGAAGGTGACCGCCCTACCGTCTTCTGGCGAAGACAGCCACATAGGAGCTGGCGGGCGATTGGCGAGCTGGGCGAAGGCGGGTGCCGAGAGCAGCAGGAACAGGAGGCAGCGTGACATGCGCAGAGAACGTGCGCGGTGCAGGAAGACTGTCGCCTGCATTTCACACGCTCTCTTGTGAGAGGGAAACAGCGCGTTGGCAGCTTTTTTGTAGCTCGGTATTCGCTTCGCGGCTACGCAGCCGATACCGAGTCGGTGCCGTCGCGGAATCGGAATTCCGCGCTACAAGGCCGCAGAGCCACATGCGGCGTGTGAGAAATGCAGCTTAAAGCGCCTGGGCGCCGACAGTGAAGGTCACGTTTTCAATCTGCGCCTGGTGCAGGGAGTTGAGCACGTCGATGACGCGTTCGTAGCTGGCCTGTTCCTCGGCCTGGATGGTGACGAGCACGGCTTGCTGCTGCTGCGACGAGGATGCGGCGAGACGGCGCAGAGTTTTCGTGAGTGTTGTCAGCGCTTTATCGCGTGGGGAGTCGAATGACTCCTCGTTCATCGTGACGGTGCCGTCTTCGAGGATGCCGATGGTGATTTCATCGACGGGAAACTTCACCAATGCGTCGCCAGATTTAGGCAGTTTGGTGATCAGCTCCCGCTCCACCTTCACAGTGCCGACCATGACCATGAAGAAAAGCATGATGACGAAGACGACATCGATCATGGGAGCGATTTGAAAGCCAAGGGTGGTGGTGTCGGTGTGGATGGTGTGTTTCATGGCGTGCGAGTTCCGCAAGTCATCACGGCGGTGAAGATTGAATCTTGGGGTGCAAAAACGGCTGGCTTGCAGCGCGGTTGTCGGTTTTGTCTGCGACTGATGAGGAAAGCTCCAAAAAAGCCGGTGACCAAAAAAGCTGCGGGGAAACCAGCAACGCGAGCCGCCGCACCTGACTTGGGCATGAGCCTGGAGGAGCTGCGCGAGCTGGAGGCGAAGGCGGTGCGGCTGGAGAAACTGGCGCAGGTGCTGCTCAACACGCCGCAGCAGGCCTTTTATCTCTACGACTATCGTGAGCAGCGGTTCGTGCTGGGGCAGGAGCATGTTTCCGGCCTCTACGGCTACAAGCCGGGTGAGGTCGAAAAGCTGGCGAAGGGCTGGTTCAGCATCATCCACCCGAACGATCTGGACGAGTTCCAGACGGCGCATCTGCGCCTGATGCACAGCCGGCGCAATGAGGTGCAGTCGATTCGTACGCGGGTGCTGCGCAAGAACGGCGGCTACGAATGGATCCAAGCCTACATGCGGCCGTTTGAGCGCGATGCGGAGGGCAAGGTGGTCTCCGAAGTCGGCATGGTGGTCATCATCACGCCCTTGATGGAGGCGGAGCAGGCATTGCGTGAGACGGAGGCGCGCTGCCACAGCCTGTTTCAGCACAACACCGCCGGTGTGCTGGTGTTCGACGCGGACTTTCACATCGTCGATGCCAATCCCGCCGTCTGCCGCATGCTGGGGCATGATAAGAAATCCCTGCTGCGGCTGAGCGTGCTGGATGTGACCGCTCCCGGTGTCCGCACGGAGATGCATCAAATGCTGCGCACGATGAAGAGCCGCGTGAAGCTGCCTGCGAGCTTTGACACTGCGCTTGATCATCACGCTGGCAAACGAGTGGAGGTGATGGCGGCCCCCACCTGCCTGCGTGATGAAACCGGCGGCTTTCATCAGGGCATGCTGATTCTCACGGACATCACCCAGCGCAAGGCGGTGGAGGCCGCGCTGAAGCGTGAGTCGGACTTGAACAAGGTGCTGATCGATCACGCACCCATCGCGATCGGACTGCTGGACGCCGATGGCATCATTTTGCGGGTGAACTCGGCAGCGGAAAAGATCTTCGGCTTCACCTTGAAGGAGGTAAAGGGCAAGGCCGTGTGGACGCTGCCAGTGATGGGGCCGGAGGAGATCGGCCCGTCCCGCCAGCGGTTTCAGGCTCTTGTGAAGGGCGCAGGCAAGGTGGCCGCCACCCTTTCCATGCGCACCCGCAGCGGTGAAACGCGCCAGATTGAAACGGCCTCCACCGCCGTGAACAAGGCGGACGGCAGCATCGACTTCTTCGTCACCACCGGCACGGACGTCACCGAACGACGCAAACTGGAGGTGGAGGTCATCCGCGTGGCGGAGCAGGAGCACATCCGCATCGGCCATGATCTTCACGATGGCATCGGCCAGACGCTCACCGGCATTGCTGCCTTGGTCGAGGCGTTGGAAAGCCGACTGAGCGGGGAAGAGCAAAAGGATGCCCGACGCATTCATGAATTGATGAAAACGGCCATTGAGGAGACGCGTCGCCTCTCGCACGGCCTCTCACCCGCAGCGGTGAAGAACCGTGGCCTTGCTGGCGGCCTGATGCTGATTGCGGAAACAGTGCGGGAGAATTTCCGCCGCGAGTGCGTCTGCCATCTGGATCGTCCAGCCCCCGTGATCAGCCAGGAGACGGAGATTCATCTCTTTCGCATCGCCCAGGAGGCGGTGAACAACGCCATCCGCCATGGCGGTGCCACCAAGATGCACCTCAGTCTGCGGCGCAAATCCACCACGCAGGGCATCCTGGAAATCAGCGACA
>NZ_JBJXFV010000025.1:0-13620 GCF_046154365.1 Prosthecobacter sp. | reverse complement strand
CGCCGCCCTCACGGGCGGCGACTCCAACAATGATTTCATCGCGGGCAGTCGCGTGATGTTTCAATCCGCGCCGCCCTCACGGGCGGCGACACGCGAGCCGTGGTTCGCCATCAAGGCCGTCGCTGTTTCAATCCGCGCCGCCCTCACGGGCGGCGACTCTCCATACTTAAATCATCTCGTATTCGGCACAAGAACTCGCTATCCCGCGAACGCACTCGTTTGCCAGCCCTCGCTGGCTCCTACTTCCGTCTGATGTCTGTCAAAGAACTGATCGTGAGCACCCTTCGCCTTCCGCGAACCTCCTCTGTCTTACCCCACCGCTCCACGTTCGCGCAAGCTGGCACTTACACAATCAGCGGCCCCTCCACATTATACGACGCCTTGGCCCCCACATGATCCACGCGCCGCTCCCAATTGTTTCCGAGGTGATAGTAGCGCAAGCTGTCGTGTTCGGGATTGATGATCTTTTCCAGTCGCGCCCGCAACTCCACCATCTGCGCCGGGTCCAGCTTGCACTCGAAGACCGAGTTTTGCACGCGCTGCCCGTAGTCCAGGCAGGCCTTCGCCACCTGCCGCAGGCGGCGGGTGCCACCTTCCGTGCTCGTCGCTACGTCATAAGTGATTAGAACGTACATGGTTCAAGTTGGGGTTGGTCCACGCCCTTGCGGGCGCGGCTACGAGGTTATTTCCAAAGGAAAGCGGGATACGCATCATGATCGCCGCGCAGGTGACGCGCCAGCAGCCGGGCTTGCAAATGGCAGACCAGTCCGAGCGTCACTTTCTCGCCGAGAAACGGATGCTCCAGTTCCTGCTGCTTGCGCTCTTGATACGCCACCAGCACCGCCTTGCGTGTCGCCTCCTTCATCTCCACCGCGCCGGTTTCCTTGATGCTGAAACCGGCGGGAGTCACCTGCTGACGGTTGATCAGGGAAAGCACCAGCCGGTCCGCCAGCACGGGACGGAGTTCCTCCATGAGGTCGAGCGCCAGCGAGGCACGGCCTGGCCTGTCCCGATGCAGAAAGCCCACCTGCGGGTCCAGCCCCACCGTCTCGCACGCGCTGCGGCAGTCATGCGCCAGCATCGCATACAAAAACGACAGCAGCGCATTCACCGGGTCCGTCGGCGGACGCTTGTTCCGTCCCGTGAAGGTGAAGGCCGGATTGGTGATCAGATGCGGAAACACCTCGAAGTAGCGCTTCGCCGCATCGCCCTCGATCCCACGCAGCGTGTCCAGATTGTCCGCACGACTCGTCACCTGCGCGTTGTAAGCCAGCTCAATGCATGTCGCCTCCAGCGCCTTCGTGCGCTCCTCCCCGCCATGATCCCGCACCGCCCGCAGCAGCACCGTGCGCTGGTTGGCGATCTTCGCCGCGATCATGTGCCGTGCCACCGCCACACTGGCCGCTTCATCATCCGCCCGCCGATACTGCTCCCGCCGCAGCAGCACATTGCCGCTGGTGAAGCCGCGCACCGCCGCCTGAAACTTCCCATACGGCGTGCAGAAGGAAAGCGTCACTCCCGCTTCCGCACAGGCCGCCATCAGCGGTGCGCTGCATGAGATGTCCCAGCCCAGCGCCACGATGCCATCGAGGTTATGAAGCGGCACGCGGATCTTTGTTTCCTTGTCCACACGCACGATCACCGCCTCGCCGTCCTTGCCCAGCCAGGCACCGTCGAGAGTCACAAAGAGTGTGTTGAGGTGCTTTTTCATGGCGTTTTTTGTAGCGGAAGATGTGAGTCTTCCGTCAGGTGCTCGGCAGGCTCACGCCAGCCGCTACGAGGCCCCGCAAGATCCGCCATCTGCCGTTGAAACCACGCGCCGGCTCCTTTCTGAAACCGCATCGCCTGCGGCATGCACAGCTCAATCAACGAGCAGGCATCACACTTCCGCTCCTCATAGACGGCTGGCGGCGTTTCCCGGCTGTCGATGAGTTCATGCAGCCGCCGCGCCGCCTCCACCGTCAGCGCACGCAGTTCCTCATCAAAGATCACATCCATCCGCCGCCGCGTCTGGCCGTAGAAGAGGCGGCCTTCCCTGATCGTAGCCGCCTGCGCAAGCAGGTGGTCCGGCGGCTCCACGCCTGGGCAGGCGCAGCGACTCTCCACGTCCTGGCTACCGGCCGGGGATTCCACGTCCTGGCGGACGCAGCTACCAAACATCTCCTCCAGGCACAGCCCCTGCGCACAGAGCTGCACCTCATCCGCCCGGTGCGCCTTGGGCTTCCCGCGCTTGTATTCCACCGGGAGGATCAATTCACCGCTCAGGGGACTGAGCGGACCACCTTGGCTAGGCGGCACGCCCGCGCTCCTGTGAAACTCCACCACATCGCACTGCCCGGACAGTCCCAGCACCTCCGACTTCACCGCCAGCCCGCGCACGATGCGCACCCCAGCCTTCAGCTCATCCGGCCCGTCATGCGCCTTCTCATGCATCACGTTTCCCTCCGCCGTGAAGCGGTTCTCCGCCCACACCTGCTCCACATGAATCAGCGCACACTGCCGCTCACAGTAGAGCAGGTGTTGCAGCGCGGAGATGGGCAGGAGTTCCATGAGCAATGACGAATGGATGAAGGCTAGCACGGTTACAGCGCGATGTTTCCGCGATGCACATCGAGGTAATAAATGCCCAGGAACCTCAGCTCACGCAGCGCCGACTGCACAGCAGGCCAGTCGTCCTCATAGCGGCTTTCCCAAGTTTCCAGGCACTCCTGCCAAACCTCTTCGGGGAACTCCGGCGGCTCATCCAGATACGCCTGAGCAAAGTCCAGGATGAAGGGCCGGTCCACGATGCTCATCTCGATGGCCCGCCAGCGCTCCTCCGCGTGGATCAGCACCGGCACGTTAAATCCCGCCACCTCCGCCACCCCCAACTCCCCGAGCCGCTCGTAGCAGGCCCGCTCCAGCTTGAAGCCATGCGCATCCTGAATTTTCAGCGCCCAGGCACGTTTGCGGTTGTCACGCACTTTCCACACCCTACCATTCAGCCCAGCGCCGAGCTGCCCGGTGAGTTGAAAACCACGCAGCAGCGCATAAGCCTCTGCCATTTCGGTTTCATCTTCGTTCATAACCTCATCCTAACCATGTTCACCTCACGTCCAGCCCATTCTGCCCAGGTCAGCATGGTTCTCCACCTCGGAGCGCAGGACGTGCCCTTGGCACAAATGGGACCGGACTTCATCATCCTCAAGCAAGCACTCACGCAGGAGGCACGGCCCATGTCTGCCAGCATCACCTTGAAGGTGGATGAGCGGTTGGAAGAAATCCCAGTGGACTTCCCCCAAGGCATCCCCGCCGGGCAACGACGCGTAGCCCTCAGTGAAGTGAACGAAGCGGTGGCAGCGTGAAGTGACATGGAGGGAGAGCGGAGAAATGAGAGACTTGGAGAAGAGGAGACTTGGAGACTACGAGAGGACCAGTAAGCGTTCATTCCACACCTCCATGAGCGGCTGCCAGTCAAACCGGTCCGCCGCCTCCAGCGCCAGGAAGTACGCCGCACGCGCCGCCTCGCCTTCCGGGGCCAGTGTCACCCGTGGCAGGTCCAGCCGCCGCAGCAGCTCCGTCAGCAGCAGACGAATCGTCCGCCCGTTGAAATCCCGAAACGGATGGATCGTCAGAAAGCGCCCCTCCGCAAAGAAAAGGCCAACGGCCTTTCGGATTACAGCGAAGGGTTGGAGCGTAGCGCCAACCCTGGAGGTGGCTCGATCCGGGCGTGTGTCGCGCGAATCTTCTCCACCGGCACCGGTTGACTCGCTCGCGCCCCACGCTCTTCTCGCCCTGCGGGCAGCCAATGGCTGTCTATCTCGCCTCGGTCCCTTCGGCTCGGCTCCCCCTCGAAGGCCATGCTCCGCGCCACCTTCGCCGGGATGGTATCCCAGCGGCGGCGCAGGTGGACTCGCTCGCTCCCCGCTCGTCTCACCCTTCGGGCTGCCTGCGGCAGTCGGACTCGCCTCCGTCCCTCGGCTCATACCTCCTCCGGCGGCAGGGCGCGCCAGCGGGTGATGCTCTCCTTCGCGGTCATGGTTCATACAGTAGCGGCAGTTGGGAAAAGGGAAATCTCAAATCCAGCAGGTGGCCCGCATCGTCCCCGATGCGGTTCTGGATGAGCCCTTCATTCACCGCTCAGGGGACTGAGCGGACCACGGTCAGAGCCGGTCAATGATCTGCACTCCATTGGGCGGCGAACCGATGCTGACCTCATAGTCACCAAAGCTGCGCGGCACCTCAACGCCCGCCTTGCGCTTCACGGAGACGAGATCGAAGAGCTTGTTGGCCGGTGCATTGCCGAGCGGGGTGTCGTGCTGGAAGACGATGAGCTTCTGCGCAGACATGAGGCCGCGTGCGGCGGAACGATCATGCTCGAACATGTTCTTCAAGGCATCCCAAAACAGTTCCAAGTCGGCATCCGTGAAGCCCGTCTGCTTGGCGAGGAAGGGATTGATGAAGCCATGCGCCATGTAGAGGCCATACGGCACGGTGAACTTGCGGCCCATCGTGCGGTTGTCGCCGGATTGCTTATCTGCCTCTTTCTGTGTAGCCACAGCCATTCGCGTGATTGCATGTTCACTCACCACCACAGGGTCAATGGATCGGGCAAAGGACAATTGAATCGGACCACGCACTTGCCCGCAGTTCGGGGCCGACTTGAGAGCCATCACAGCCCCAAACGTCCGAATGTCATAATAATCACGGCACATCTGATCCCGTCCCGAGAGTGTTTCTTCTCGCGTCGGTTTTCTGCCCTTCGCTCCTTTCATCAGGTCCGTGATTAGTTTCTTGTGAGCCTTGCTCAATTCGCTCTCCTTCTCCTTCAACCATTCCTTGATAGCCTTCTTGTCGGCGGTGCCTTCAAGAACCAGCGAGAACTTGTCGTCATCTTCCTCTTCTAGCCGAATGCCCTCGGGCAGCCCAGCGTCCGTGAGTGTGTCATGGTCGCTTTCCTCGATCGTCTGCTTTGCGTCTTCGCCGAGCGAGATGTTGAGCTTGGCGAATGCTTTGGTGTGAGCGTCTCCGAGCACCGAGGCTTCCGCCACATAAATGCCGAAGGGCGATTCCATGTTCCGAGTGATCGTGACAAAGTTCCGCACCTTGCGCTTGAGACACACGTCGGTGACAAGGCCGTGGCCGGTTTCGGGGTCAATGCGTGGCAGATTCCCGGCATCGGGATCGCCGTTGGGGTTGCCGTCTTTAACGTCGAACAGGTAGATGAAGTCGTGGCGGTTGTTCATGGTGGTGTGGATTTGAGATTGATGGAGGGGTTAGGCTTTGGCGGTTTCGGTTTTGTCTTTCTTGGTGAAGAAGTCCTGGCGCTGGTGGTAGTAGCCGATGGCAAAGAGTCCCTGGCCTTCGAGCGGGAGATGCCCTGGCATCTTGTTCAGTCCGGTTTCCGGTGGAGGGAGCTTGGGATCACCAGCCATGATCTGCTGCACGAGACGTTCGCGATTCACCTTCTGCCCGCCTTCGAGCTTGCTGAGATGATGCTGATACGTTCGCAGCAGCCGTGGAAAGACCGTGCCGGGTGTGGCTGATGCAGCGCTGTAGAAGCGGTCGCGGATGGTGGCATTGATGCTGGGTAAGGCGTCTTCTTGAGTCTTCTCCAGAGCCGCAAACAAGCGGCCAAGCAGATAGGCGGGTTCGGTTCGGGTGGTGTCGAGGCTCATGGGAATGTCGAGTTGATGGTTGCGGATGAGAAAGGCTTTGAAGATGCAGGCACGGAGGAAGGTGATCTCGTGATCGGCTCGGATGCGATTGAGCACGGCGTTGAAAAGGCCTTGCGGGTAGCGACTGCCCGTGAGGATGGAGCGCATGAGAGGGCCAGAGAGCAGCGGCGGGATGTCTTTCGACTCGCGTCCGGTCTGACGAAGAATCTGCCACACGGCGGGGAATTCCGGGTCTTTGTCAGAGGATCGCTTCAAGCGCAGGGCGTCGTAATGCGACTTCAGTTTGTCCACCATCTGCCCCAGCGTCGCCACATGCCAGAAGCGCACCGAGAGACGCGAGGCATTGGGAGATAGGCCGAGGATGAAGAACTTCGTCTGCGGGTCATCGCCGAGCTTGGTCAACTCCGCACCACCGCCTTGCCGCAGGATTTCCATGAACATGCGCAAGCGTGTGGCGAGAGCCTTATCCTGCGAAGCCTCACCGTCTTCTTCCGGGTCGTTGCCTTGCAGGAAGTCAGCGAACAGGGATTCCGCCGCTGTCGGCTTCTCCGTCCAGAAGACGGTAGTGGCATCACCAATGATGACGCGATGCCGATGCGATTGCGGACCGCCCAGCATGGTGTTCAAGGCGTTGGCATAGTTGAACACAGCGGTCTGGCTGACGGGTGCGTTGTAACCTTGCTCGTCGTTGCGCCCATACGAATCGACGGCCTTCATATTGAAGGAGATGAGCAGCGCACCACTCGATTGCGCGCCTGCCACGCCCTTGATCGCAGGTTGGTGTGTCTGTGCGATGGGTAGCACTTCACCCGTCACGAGGCATTGTGCGATGAGATCCGGCTTCTCCGCGTTCTGCTGCTTCGCCCACCATTCTTTGATCGCAGGCATCTCATGAATGTAGTTCGTCGCGCCTAGGATCTGGAACACGCCAAAGCCGGTTTCGGCGAAATCATCAAGCTTCTCTTTGTATTTGAGTGCGTCCTTTGACTTCGGCTTCCAAGATTCAAGAAAGCGACATACCGCAGAGAATTCGGGAATACTGAGTTCCTTCTCCAGTGCGACATGCTTCTTGCGGAACTCCTCGTAAGCTTCCGCTGTCCTCGTTGGTTTATCATCTTCGGCCTTGTAGCCAAGCATGTAACCGCTGTTGTCCCACAAGAAGCAGGGAGTCAAACCTTGCCCGGGTGGCTTCGACTGCCCAGGGACCAGCACAGGACGGGAGAGTTGCGTGGTCTTTTCTTTGCCCGCCTTCGTCGTTTTAGTGCGTGTGATGCGAGCGTCCTGAATGTCCACCAACGTTCCATCTGGCTTGAGGACCACACAGAAGCTCACTTTCTGCGTGCTGTAACCGGGACGTGGCAACTCGTAGCTGGGATCATCCGCCAGCCGCTCATAGAGATCATTCAAGGCTTGGAGAATCATGGCTAGGCGAGGGCTTGGTGGAAGGGTGGGACTTCGATGATGCCGTTCTTCATCTCGGCACGGAAGAAGCGGGGCGTGGTGCTCTTCACAGCCTTGGTCTTCGGGTCTTGATCGAACTCCAGATCGTGCAGCATGAAGCCGAAATCCTTGTCACGCTCGCCAGCGGGCAGAGTCGATTCAGGCAAGGCACCATCAATCAACTCGAAGTTCACCGGGAACTCGCGGCAGCCGAAATAGGGATGGTGGAAGTATTGCCCGCCCTTCGCCCGTCGGTTGAAGATGCTCAGATGCTTGCCCGCGTTGTCATCACGCGATGCTTCCGGCCCATCCTTCTCGAAGCGCATGTCGGTGATCTCGAAATGCGCCTCAATCACATAGGCCACATCGCGCAGCACCAAGGCGGCGCGTTGCTGGCGGTCTTCCTCGATGATGATGCCGATGTCGCCCGTGCCAGCCTTCATCGCGCTCTTGGCCGTGGCAGCGGAGGCTTTGGACGCGACTTCATTGCGCCGGATGCTGGTGAACTGAACGGGCTTCAATACATGGATGCGGTCGATGACCCAACGGATTTGCGGCTTCCAGTAAATGGCCTCTAGGATGCCGCGTGCGCCGGAAGGTGTCATCACGTCATAACTGACGCGCTCGACCTTCATCTCCGGTCGGGTGAAGCAGGCGAAGTCGCCCCAGACTTTGAGTTTGATGCCGTAGGCCATGGTTCAGGAGAGGATGAGGGATTCGGGGTCGTAGGAGTCAATGGTGCCGAACGTGAGGCCCATCTGCGGATGGTAATCCACATCATTATTCAGCACATGAAAGCGGTCGTGATAGGTGGTGATGCTCTTGCCAAGATTGGCATTGAAGAGCGGCTCTGGGATGGAGACGATGAAGCGCTGCGCACGCCGGGCAAGCGGCCACTGCGCGCGGGGATCAAAGGCAGCCTTGATGTCGTCGCGCAGTTTCTCGCCGCGCTTCCCCCATGGGATGATGACGGACTGGTAGTTGCTTTCGATGAAGCGGAACTTCTCGGAGCAGGTCTTGAACATGTAGAGCAGCAAATTCTCTGCCGTCTCCGGCTGCTGGGTCGGCCAGCATTCCATGATCTTCTTCGCATCCATCTCTTTCTCGCGCTGCCAGTAGTGCATGCGGAAGTAATGCTCCACGGCAGCCAAACTCAGCACATCAGCATGTCCGGGCATCACCTGTTCCGCCACCTGCGCACTCTGGCGCAAGTAGCCTGCGGGGATGGCACGCTCAGGTTTGAAGACAAAAGTCTGCCCCATGCCTGCCAGCTTGCCCTCGCGATTGCAGCGGCCTGCTGCCTGCGCAATCGAGTCGAGGCCCGCGATGGAGCGATACACGACGGGGAAATCCAGATCGACTCCGGCTTCGATCAACTGCGTGGAGATCACCCGGCAGGGCAGACCGTCCTTCACCCGTTGCCTGATCATCGCGATGACCTCACTGCGATGCTCCGGGCACATGAGGGCGCTGAGATGCACGTTGTCTGCCAACTTTGGCAGCGCACGGAACAACTCCGCTGCGTGTCGGCGGGTGCTGACGATGCAGAGTGCCTGTGAATGCGTTTGCAGCAGCGGCACGAGTTCCACATCAGGCACGGTGTCAAGATTGGTGACCTCCACGCGTTTGAGCGCCGCATAGAGCTTCGGCGGATCAGGAATGATCTCGTGCGGCGCTGACAGGCCAATCTTGAAATCATCACGCTTCACAATCGCGGGCTGCGTCGCCGTGCAGAGCACCACACTGCTGCCGTAGTTTGTGCTCAACTGCTCCAGCGCCTTCAAGCAAGGCTGCATGTAGGTGATCGGAAGCGTCTGCGCTTCATCGAGAATGATCACACTCTTGGCGAGACGATGCAGCTTCCGACAGCGTGAGGTTTCTTTGGCATGAAGCGACTCGAAGAACTGCACGTTGGTCGTGACGATGAGCCGCGCATCCCAGTTCTCCGAAGCAAGGCGTGTGGTCTGCGTTACATGCTTCGAGTCAGGATCGAGATTCGAGTGATGCTCCAGGACCACATCATCTCCTAGCTCCGCCAAAGCATCACGAAACACCTCGGCATTCTGGTCGATGATGCTGGTGAATGGAATCACATACACCACGCGCTCCATGCCATGAAGGCGTGCGTGCTTGAGCGCAAAGGCCAGCGATGACAGCGTCTTCCCTCCCCCAGTCGGAACGGTGAGCGAGAACAAACCCGGCGGACGCTCCGCCGCATCAAGGCAGGCATTGAGAATGCCAAAACGCTGCTTCTGTACCTCCGTCTCAGCCTCACCAAACTTCGCGAGGTGCCGTTGCAAGCATTCCTCCATCGCTGAGATGGTGGGCAGACGATGCGGACGACGGGAAGACTTGCCTTTGTCCATGAAACGTTCCGTGCAGAGAAAGTCCGCATCCACGAGACACGAGAAAAGCATCCGCAGGAAGAAGCTCGTAGCATGACCGCTGACAAAAGCAAACCCCGGCGGCTTCGGCATTGGCGGCACGGCGGTGAAATCCGATGGCGCATCCGCCCAGACAGGAATGGGCTTCTTCAAGCGTGCTTCCAATGTTGAACCACCTGCCTCACTGCTCATGCCATCTGGCAAGCCCGCATGATGACCGGCGATGAGATAAGCCAGCAGTCTGCCCACGATCTTCACCGACCGATCCGCATGTTGAGCACCCGCCGTCGAGTGATCGACACGCCCAGGCATATCCTTCTCCTCCAGATGCGCTTCACTCGTGACCGCCTTCAAGTAATTCTGAAACTCCCGCGAATACTTCCCCAGATCATGCCATAGCCCCGCGAGACGGCCCCATTTCTCGGCTCCAAACGCAGCAGCGAACTCTCCCGCCAGCTCGGCCACTTCCTGAAGATGATCCTCCAGCAGCTCCCAAGGGCGGCCGTCGGTGGTGGTGTGGGCGAAGTGCATCGGTTGGTGGTGGGCTGATTATCGATGCATGCTAAAACAGGGGGTGGGACAAATGCTGGGGTGGGTGTGACTTTATTTTCGGGAAATCATTGGTCTTCCCTGCCGCTGCTGCACCTGCGTGACTCTGCCCTGGTAAATCCGGTTCATGGTGGGCCGAGGTTAGGGAGGCTGCTGGCGGGCGGCAAGGATCATCTGCCTGCCTGCGCGTGGATCCCGCCAAACTTTTTTGATTTCCTGCTTCCCGTCGGCTGCTTTTTTTGATTCAATCCGCAGTCGAAACTCTGTTTCCTCATGAAATCGAAGCGACACCGCGCGGCCCGGACCACACCGGCAGCTTCGCAGTCAGGTGGGCAGGAGGGCGGAGGGGAGGCTTTGCAGCGTGGGGAGAAGGCCCGGAGAGAGCCGGTGTTTCCGATCTCCCGCCAGGAGATCATCCAGCGCTGCCGGGCAAAGCCCCATGACATGCTCTGCGCGGGTGAGGCACTGGCGCTGATGGATCTGATGATTCACTTTCACCTGACGATCAAAAAGCTGCATGAGCTGACGCACGTGGCGCGGTCGATGATCCATGACATTCTGTGCATGGAGGCGGTGACGACCAATGACACCGTGGCGAAGCTGGGGCGGCCCTTTGGCATGCAGGCCATCGAGTTCCACCTGCTGGGCTTCTTTACCCTGCGCGCCGAAGTGTCTCCATAGCGGCATCGACTCCTGCCGGGATCGGGGGACACTGCGCCCATGAACGCGACGCTGACATCCAGACTGGCAGGAGAGGAGACCGGGAGACTGGGAATGCCCGATAACCGGCTCCACGGGCCAGTCGGCATGGCTAACGGATCGTCCAATCGTTCATCTGGCTCATCCAGCCGTTCATCTGGCTCGCCCAATCGTTCATCCGGCTCACCCAGTCGTTTGGCTGGCTCATCCAGCCGTTCATTCGGCTCGCCCAATCGTTCATCCGGCTCATCCAGTCGTTTGGCTGGCTCGTCCAGTCGTTCATCCGGCTCATCCAGTCGTTCATCTGGCTCGTCCAATCGTTTGGCTGGCTCGTCCATTCGTTCATCCGGCTCATCCAATCGCTTGGCTGGCTCGTCCAGCCGTTCACCTGGCTCGCCCAATCGTTCGACTGGCTCATCCAATCGTTCGACCGGCTCATCCCATTGTTCGGCTGGCTCGTCCAGCCGTTTGGCTGGGCAGGGCGGCGATCCACTCCTTTTCACCCCTTTCAAACCTCGGAGGGCCTGCTGATGGCGCTGTGGAACAGCGGCGTCACTTGGACTTCTGGGGCTCTGTGGTCGCCTGCGGCAACGCCGCCCGCTGCCACGCCTCGCAACCACCGAACCCACAAGAGACACACCCAAATGAAACGTAGCAACTATTACCCCAATCAACTGCCAGAGCGCCCGGAATGGCACACCAACTTTGCGGCCAAACTCCAGATCTACGGCCCCGCCCTCCCCCTGACCGCCGCCCAAATCAACGCGGCGGTGGCCGATAACCGCTACCTGGCCTACGGCCTGGGCGACTGGATCAGCAACGTGCGTGACTTTGCCCCAGCCTGCACCGCCGCGCTGGCCAACCTGGCCACCGGCACGGGAGGGGAGGCCTTTGTCTTCACCCCCTACAACACGCCCGTGCTGCCCACGCTGCCCGCCGGCATCACCGAGGTGCTGCCCGGCGCACTGGACCGCACCTTCCGCCTGGTGCAGGTGATCAAAGGCCTGCCCGGCTACACCGACGACATGGGCATGGACCTCGGCATCATCGGCGAGGAGGACACGGCGGAGCACACGCGCCCCGAGTTCACCCTGAAAGCGGAGGCGGGCGACGGCTGCAACTGCGTGCGAGTGCGGCACAAGAAATTCGGTCACTACGCGGTGGCCGTCTATGGCAAGCGCGGCAGCGGCAGCTTTGAGCTGCTGGGCATCTCCAAGGACACCCCGTTCCAAGACGCGCGCCCGCTGCTGGTGGCCGGACAGCCGGAGATCCGCGAGTACAAGCTGCGCTTCTGGGACGCCGGCACCGAGTCCGGCGACTGGACGGACGTGGCCAGCATCACCGTGAGCCCCTAGCACCGGAGGTGCAATCCTACTCGTCCTCGTCCTCGTCCTCGATTCTAACGCTCCGCTGACGCCCATGACAACCAAGCCCATGCTAAGATAGCTACAAGGCTGCTCCGAGATCTGGGGTGTAATTGGTACGCCGTGATCGAGGACGAGTTCGAGTAGGAGGACGAGGACGAGTTCGAGTTCGAGTTCGAGTAGGAGTAGGAGGACGAGCATCCAGCATCCAGCATCCAGCCGCCATGCCCTACGACCCCAACATTCCCCAACCCGGCACGGAGATCGACGCGGTGCAGATGCGCGCGCAGTTCAACGGCCTGAAGGATCTCATCGACACCATTCCCGCCGGACCGCCCGGCCAGAACGGCAGTGATGGGACGAGCGTCACTGGCGCGATCATTGATGGTACCAACACGCTCAATCCCGGTGATGCGGCGCAGGCCAGCGTGAGCTGGGATGGTGCCAATGTGCGCTTCATTTTTGGCATCCCCAAAGGCCAGGATGGCGTGAGCAGTCCGCCCATCACGAGCTTCATCGTGGATGGCGTGAGCACGCTCAATCCCGGTGAACCTGCCACGGTGCAGACGAGCTTCAATGGAGCGAGTGTGGGTTTCCTTTTCGGTATTCCGCGTGGGAATGACGGTACGAACGGCAGCAACGGCAGCGATGGCGGGCAAGGGCCGCCGTTTACGAACTTCATCGTCGATGGGGTAAATATGCTGAACCCGACTGATCCCGCGTCGGCGCAGGCGACGTTTGATGGCAGCGCGGTGCGGATGATCTTCAACCTGCCGCGTGGTTTTACCGGCAACGATGGTGGTACGGGTGCGCAGGGGGAGCCGGGGCCGCAGGGGCCGCCGTTCACGAACTTCGTCGTGGATGGGGTGAGCACACTCAACCCTGGTGATCCCGCAACGGTGAACGTGAGCTTTGACGGCACGGCGGTGCGGCTGAGCTTCGGAATACCCCGAGGCCAAGAGGGTCAAGCGGGTCAACAGGGTGCGCCGGGCGAGGTGACGAATGCGCAACTGACCACGGCGATCAACGGCACGAGCAGCAACAGCAACGCGGTGGCCGCGCTGGGAATGACCGTGAGCGATCCGCCGACGCAAAGCGAGATGCAGCAGATCGCGGATAAGATGGATGAGTTGATCCTGGCGCTGCGGCGGTAGAACGAGCGAAGTCGCGACCCCATCAACAATCCCGATCGCGGACGGGTTTGAGCAGGATTCATCCTTTGCGGTAGCTGCTACGGAGAATGCGGCAGTTGATGGTGCGGCAGTTGATGGTTGATGGTTGATGGTTGATGGTTGATAGCCTGACACTGAGGGTCTTGCGTGTGGGAGAGGTATTCACCTGCGGGGTGAAGTGCTGAGCCGTTCGCCAACGATTGATGTTCGCTGCGCGGCTTCGCAGCAGGCCTTCAACTATACCTCGCGTCATCGGGTTTTGTGATTTCCCACAGATTCAGAAAACCCGCAGATTTGTTTTCAGACTCATGCAATCTGTGGGTTATCTGAATCTGTGGGATTCATGCATTTTCAC
>NZ_JBJXFV010000017.1:0-12292 GCF_046154365.1 Prosthecobacter sp. | reverse complement strand
AGCCTTCCAGCCGCTTCACGGCACTGTGACCTTGGGCCAGCCAGCGGGCGATGTTGGCGAGCGGGATCTCCAGCAGTGTGGGATCGGCCGCGATCTTGTCGGCCATCAGCCGGTAGCGCTCGGCGGATACTTCGTCGCCAGTGCGCTCGCGTGCTGTAGGTGCGGGAACCGTGCTCGTCATGGCGGAAGTTTGCCACAAGGCCGCATGGACGCCAAGCCTGGATTTTCAGCCTGGATTTTCTGGGGAAGCACGGATTTACACCGCAGAGTCAGGAACGCCGCAGAGAAAGACCTTCTCGATTAATCCTCTGCGGCGTTCCAATCTCTTGCGGTGTGGGTTGAATCAGCAGTGCTCAGCACCACTCCTTCAATCTTTCCGGGAACGGGCAGTTCGCGCAGGCGGAGTCGTCTTCGAGGCAGAAGTCCTCGTAAATTTGCAGCAGGCCCTGCTGGTGGTGCAGCTTTTTGGTGAAGTCTTTGCCGCGTGGATCGTCGCCAAAGAGACGCAGCACGGCACGGCGGACTTTTTGATTGTCGAGCAGGGCGGGGAGTTCGAGGTATTCGGCCCACAGCCGCGTGCGCTCGGGCACCAGCAGCGGGTAGGCGACGTTGGCGAGCATCTCCTGCACGCGGGTTTCGCCGATGAGGGCGATCGGTTTGGCCGAAGGATTGGCCAGCAGGGTGTAATGCGTGCTCCAGAAGTCATGCGTGAGCGCGAGCAGCGTCTCACGCCACGCGGCCTGGCTCCAGCGTGTGGCATCGGCCAGCGGGGCGACGATTTGCGGCCACGCGTTCAGCATCGCGCCGAGCGCACCGAGCCGACGCTGCGGATGATTGCCAGGGCGGATGGTTTTGAGCTTCCAACGTGGAAGCTGGCGTTCATCGAGCCAGCGCAGGCAGTCGTTGCGGGCTTTCCACCACTGGGACCAGAGCTGACGCAGGTAGGCACGAGTTTCGGGCTTCGTGTCCGCCTCCTGCATGACTTCGAGGAATCCGGAGACGCCAAAGAGCAATGCTTCACGAGCTGGTGCATCGGTTTTGCGCAAGCGCTGCAACGGCAGCCGCTGGCTGAGCAGCACAAAGGGCTGCTGATTGCTGCTGTAGCCGAGGGCGCGTGCCAGCGCCTGATAAACGGCCTCCTCACGTCCCTGTGCGGCCACGCAGCGGTGCAGGCGCTTCGATTTCAGCTCCAGCCGGTACTGCGCGGCGGATTCGATGATGGACTGCACCCGCGCGGCCTCCATCTCGTGCAAGGGTGTGGCGCAGCGGCCCAGACGTGCGGCAGCGAGGCCGCGATTGGGCTTCGCATCCTGCGCGAGCATCGCGGCATTCAGAACAACCTGCGTGATCTCGCGGTGCTGGCTGGTGCGCGTGTAGAAACGCTCCTGCGGAGCGTCGAAGTACAGATGCAGCACGACACGGTCATAGTCGGCGTTCGCGCCGTGCTGATGGCGCTCCCAATCGCGCACATCGGGATCGAGTTCGATGTCGCCGTGCAGCGTTTGATCATCGACGCTGATCGCGCAGCCGGTGAAATCCGGGCCGGGGCCGGAGTTCCAGGTGCCGAAGTCGATGGTGCGCACGGCTTTGCCATCGGTGCTGGTGAATTCACTGCCGAAGGCTCCCGCGAACCACAGGCTTTGCAGATCGAGCTCGGTCAGCGGCACCTCAAATCCCGGCAGCCGCGTCTCCTCGATGCCGCTGAACACCGCATCGCGAAAGCGTGCGTAGTGGTCGGCGAGCGGGAGCGGTGTCATGAGATCACTTTGCCTTCAAGGGCGTGAGGAGGTAGGCGTGGCCGTCGGCGGTGAGCTGGTGCCCGCTGAGTTCGGCGATGTAGGCGATGGCGTGCGAAACAGGAATGTTGCGCAGATCGAGCGTGATCTTGGTATCTGGCCCGCCGGGCTTCACCACGATGTTCACCCCCTGCTTGGCGGGATCGAGGTCGCGGGATTTGACGCGAATGTATTCGGCGGCTTCGGCGATGGTCGCGCCTGCAAACTGCACCGTGGGGAAGATGATCTGGTCGGCATTCCCAACCACTGGCGGCGGCGTGGCCGCTGGCGGGAT
Source organism: Prosthecobacter sp. (assembly GCF_046154365.1). Lineage (GTDB taxonomy): Bacteria > Verrucomicrobiota > Verrucomicrobiia > Verrucomicrobiales > Verrucomicrobiaceae > Prosthecobacter. The sequence goes on along the minus strand of NZ_JBJXFV010000017.1, from coordinate 10,222 downwards.
GGGCGTTTCGACAAAGACAGGTGCTACCAGCACAGCGTGAGCTTCGACCCGATACTTCAGCCCCGAAAGCTCGGTGCAGTAACGCAGGGCTTCGAGCAGCGGCACATTTTTGAGATCCAGGGAGATCGGGGCAGGCGTGGTGCCGTCCATTTTGACGACAAACGACACGCCTTTCTGACCCGGGGCTTCGGTGATCGTGTCGAGATCGCGGCTTTTGATGCGCAGGTATTCCAGCGCCTGCTGAATCGTGGCGTCCTGAAACTGCACCGTGGGGAAGATGATCTTCTCAAGCTTTTGCTGGACGGTGGGTACATCAGCGGCCTGCTGGGCAAACAGAACGCCGGAGACAGCGAGGGAGAGAGTGACGGCGAGGACGAGAGTTTTCATGGTGCGGTGGATGCTATGAACTGAAGGCGTGGAGTGGAAGAAAATTTTCAAGGCGAGAGAATTCCGATTTTCCACGGGATGCTGCCATACTTTTTCGCCTGGTAGCCTTCGGCATCGACACCTTGGAAGACGAAGCGGAGGTCGTTGGGGTCGATTTCGAGGGTTTCGTCGTTGGAACTGCGAATGAGTTCGCCGTGGCTGATACTGGTGGTCCAGTCGGAGGGCGGCGTGATTTGCTCAGTGGCGGCGAAGGGCTTCTCGCGGCTGGCGGCGAGTGGTTTCCACGGACCTTCGATCTTGTCGGCGAGCCAGGCTTTGTAGTAGCGGTGACCGGAGCCGAGCGCCTCGATTATCGTGAGGTATTGGTCGCGGCCTTTGAGCTTGTAGGTGCAGGAGGCTTCAAAGAGGGCCTCTTTGGTGTCTTGAAGAACGAGTTCGGGCTTGGACCAGCCGAGCGGGAAGTTTTGCTTCGTGGTTTCACGCCGCCAGAAGTGGCCGTCGTCGCTGGTGTAGAGGAGATGGGCCTTGGTGGCATCGCAAATGACCCAGAAGTCGATCCATTTGGTCTTCGTGCCGCCTTCGGGCAGCGTTTCGATCATGGGCTGCGGTTTGGTCCACGATTTGGGATCGGCAATGTCGGTGGTGGTGGAGAAGTAGGGGCCAAACTTCAGCGGGCGCTTCTCATCGGCGAGTTGGTAGATGAGATACCACTTCGCCTGCGGTGTGAAGAAGAACACCTGCGGGGCGCAGTGGTATTGATCGTGGAAGTCGAGCGTGTGGCGTGGGGCCTTGTCCGCGTCGTTCCAATCGGTGAAGCTCAGGTATTGCATGTCCACCTTGCCAGAGGCGCGGCGATGCGTGGCGAATAGATGCCATGTCCCTTCGTGAAACACCATTGTCGGGTCTTTGAGCGCCACATCGGGGTCGGCGGCGGTTTCATTGGGTCCGATGAGCGGTGGGGAGCATTGCCACCGAAACTGGCCGGTCGTCAGCCACGCGGGATCGGCAGCGGCTACCAAGGAGGGCCACACGATGGCCAGTAGAAGGATTGGTTTCAAACACAAGGCACCCAGATACGGATGAACCACAGAGGCACGATGGACACAGAGGTCTGAGGCTGGAGTCTGGTACTCTGTGTTCATCGTGTCTCTGTGGTTAAATTTATTTTTTCGCTGCGGCCAACATCAAAGCCGCCAATGAAACCTCGGCCAGTGAATTCACCCGCTTCCACGCGCCGGTGAAGTCGAGATGCCGCGTCATCGGCCCAGGAGCGACGACGCAGCGGATGTCAGCAGCCATCGCGGCACGGAGGCCATTGAGCGAGTCTTCAAAGATGACGGCTTCCTCGGGCTGCACGCCGAGTTTTTCGGCGGCGTGGAGGAAGAGGCTCGGATCGGGCTTCACTTTGCCGGTGTCATCGACGGTGGAGATGTGGTGGAAGTGGTCGTGCAGGCCGAGCTGATCCATCCATGAGTCGATCCACGTGCGCGGACTGCTGGAGGCAATGGCGATGCGCAGGCCGAGGGCAGCGGCTTCTTGCAGACGATCCGCCACACCGGGAAGCAGGTGCAAATGCTGGCGCAACTCACCCTCGCGGGTCTTGCGTGCGACCTCGACCGCGTCCCAGTCGAAGTCGCGGCCGGTGAGCTGTTCGAGGTCGCGCTTCGGGTCATAGACGCCAGTGATAAAGTCAGTGCCAACGGCCTGCGCGTAGCGCTCCACGGGCAGTTCGTGGCCGTGCTGGTCAAAGATCTCTCTCCAGGTGTGGTAACCGGTGCTTTCAGTGTCAACGATGAGGCCGTCGAAGTCGAAGATCACGGCGCGGATGGGTGGGGGCATGCGGATGGATGCCGAAAGAACCGGAAGAAGCAAAAGATTCGGCAGGGATCGTAGGCCGGATGTGTTTGGCGGCATGCACCGCCCGCAATCAGCAGTGTTTGCTTCGCCAAACTATCCGGCCTTGGCGTGGTGATAAGCGCGTCACCCCTCCAAACAGCCGGATAGTTCGGCGCAGACCGCTCAGGGTGTTTTCAAGCCTCGTCCGCCGAACACATCCGGCCTACGACACGGGTGACACTTTTGAGCTTTTTTCGTTTCTTTTGGCCATCATGGTGTGGAAGCATGCCTCCCAATGATTTGTGTGAGAAAACCATCGCCCGAACGGCTGCGTGAGCTGCTGGAGTCGTGGAGTGATGAGCCGCTGAGCTACACGCCGCCACTCGGAGCCGGGTTCATCGCCGATGAGCATGCGGTGCGGCTGGGAAGTGGTGAGGCAGCTTATCAAGCGGCCTGCGAGGCACTGGACGCGTGGGTGATGTTTCCGGCGTGGGCGGAGGTCAGCCGTCAAGCGGTCAAAGGTCAAGAGGTGGGGCAAATTGTGGCGATGGTCGTGAGTATCTGCGGGCTGTGGTGGGTGAATCCGTGCCGGATTCTGCGTCGCTGTGATTCGGCGATCATGCACGGCTTTGTGTATGGCACGCTGCCGGAACACGCTGAGTGCGGCGAGGAGCAGTTTGAGATCGAGAGACGGCCGGATGGCAGCGTGTGGTATGTGATCCGCGCTTTTTCGCATCCGCGGCATTGGATGGCATGGCTCGGCTTTCCGCTGGCGCGGTGGTGGCAGTGCCGGTTTGTGCGTGATTCGCAGGAGAGGATGAAGCAAGCCGTGCAACCATGAACAAACTGGACCCGAAAGCCTGGATCAAGCCGCTGATTTGGCTCGCGGTGGTCGCGATGCTGAAGGCGCGAGCGGTGGAGTCATCGTGGGTGGTCATTCTGCTGCTGTTCTCGCCGTTGGTGTTGATGCCTTTGTGGTTTGGCGAATCCGCGAAGCTGTGGCGGCGCAAGTTCGATGAGGCGGCGGTGATTGTGCTGGCTGGATCGTTTCTGCGGGAGCCAGGGTGGGAGGCAGTGCTGTTTGCGGTGCCGTGGCTGGTGGTGCGTGTGCTGGCAGCATCGGATGTGGCGATGGAGTGGCGCAAGAACGGCGTGCCATCGCTCGCGACAGGTTGTGTGCATGCAGCGAGCGTTTTTCCCGCCATCGGTGCCGCGTGGCTTGCCGCCCAGCGGGCGAACTGGACGCCTTTCGGTTTTGATCCGCTGATCGTGCTGCTCACGGCGGCGCATTTTCACCATGCGGGCTTCACGCTGCCGCTGATGGCGGGGCTGAATGCGAAGGCGAGGCCGGGGGCGCTGACGAAGTTTTCATGCGTGGCGATCCTCGCCGGCGTGCCGCTGGTGGCGGTGGGGATCACCTGCACGCACTTTGGTGTGCTGAAGTTCGTGGAGCCGTTTGGGGTGGCGATTTTGGTGCTCGGAGCGCTGGGCGTAGCGGTTTCGCAGATGCGGCGGGGTTTGGAACGTGAATGGAGCCTCTGGACGCGGGCCGGATTCTTGATTTCGGGTGCATCACTGTTCGCCGCGATGGTTTTGGCGATGTCATTCGGCCTTCGCTACGTCTTCCCACAACTGGCGCTGACGATGCCGCAGATGTGGGCGATTCACGGGACGCTGAATGCGTTCGGCTTCGGGCTGTGCGGGATTTTGGCGTGGAGAAGTGTTGGCCTACGGAACACACGGAATACGCGGAATGCCTGAGGATGAAATTTTCCGTGTCTTCTGTGTGTTCCGTAGGCAATGAGTCGTTTGGCTCAACCCACCACCATGAAGCACTTCATCACGTTCCTCTTTGCCCTTTCACTCGTCGGTTCCGCATTTTCAGCGGACAAGAAACTCATCGTCATGATCGCGGGCAAGCCGTCGCATGGGCCGGGGCAGCATGAGCACAATGCGGGCATCCAGCTTTTGAAGAAGTGCCTGGAGCAGGGCGCGGCGGATCAGGTGGACATCAAGTTTCATCTCAATGGGGAATGGCCGGCGCAGGAGGAGCTGTCGAAAGCTGACTCGGTGGTGATTTACTCCGACGGCGGTGGCGGGCATCCGGCGCTTCAGGAAGACCGTCTGGCACAGCTCGACAAGGAGATGAAACGCGGCTGCGGCTTCCTGACGCTGCATTACGCGGTGGAGCCGACGATTGAGAAGGGAAACAAGGAGTTCATCGACTGGATGGGCGGCGCGTTTGAGATCAACTGGAGCGTGAACCCGCACTGGGACGCGAATTTCAAGGAGTTCCCGGTGCATCCCATCAGCGAGGGCGTGAAGCCGTTCGCCACGAATGACGAATGGTACTTCTACATGCGCTTCCGCAAGGGCATGGAAGGCGTGACGCCGATCCTGAGCGATGTGGCCCCGGATGCGACGATGAGCCGCCCGGACGGTCATCACAGCGGCAATCCCGCGGTGCGTGAGTCGGTGAAGAACAAGGAGAAGCAGCACGTCGCCTGGGCCTGCGAGCGTGCGGATGGTGGTCGCGGCTTCGGCTTCACTGGCGGGCACTTTCACCAAGGCTGGGCGAACAACGATCAGCGAAAGCTGGTGCTGAACGCGATCCTGTGGACGGCGAAAGCCAAAATTCCCGCCGATGGCGTTGCTTCGACAGTCACGGAAGACGACATGAAGGCCAATCTCGACCTTAAGCCCGGCCAAGGACTGCCGGAGAAGGCTAAACCAGCTCCGAAGGCGAAGTAACCTCCACTTTTGCCGCGATCATGAACCGCCGTCGTTTCATTCAGCAAAGCGCGGCGGGAATGCTCGCTGGAAATTTGGTCTCGGCACCGGCGGCGGAGCCGCTGATTGCTTCGATTGAGAAAATCACGTTGTTCAAAGGGCGTGGCCGCAAGGAGCCGACGTGGTTTCATCCACGGCCATGCGTGGTGCCTGACAAGAACGGGCCACGGGTGCTGATGACGATGCAGGAGATTCGCGGCTCGGATTTTTTCATGCCGGTGCAGTGGACGGAGTCGGCGGACCTCGGCAAGACATGGACGCCGCCGCAGCCGGTGCCAGCGCTGCGCCGCCTGCCCGCGACGGCGGAGCTTGGCGAAGAAGGCGTGTGCGATGTGGTGCCGCAGTTTCATGTGAAGACGGGCACGGTGCTGGCGCTGGGTCATTCCGTGTTCTACAAGGGCAAGACTTTCGATCACATCCAGCCGCCGCGCTTTCCGGTGTATGCGGTGTGGAAGGACGGGAAATGGGGCGAGCGCAAAAAGCTACAATGGGATGATCCGCGTGGGGCGGCGATTTACACGAACAACTGCGGCCAGCGCGTGGTGCTGGCGGACGGCAGCATCATGTTCGTGATGTCGTTCAATCCGGCGAAAGCGAAACGCCTGGCCGCCGGCGTGCGCTGCTCGTTCGATGGCGAAACGCTGGCGATTCAGCAGGTGGGACGCGAGATGAAGCACGGCGCGGGCCGTGGATTGCTGGAGCCGTCGCTCACGCAGTTTCAGAATCGCTTCTATGTCACGCTGCGTGCGGAGGATGGGCGTGGTTATGTCGCCGCGAGTGATGATGGCCTAGACTTTGAAGACAAGCAGCCCTGGTGCTGGGACGACGGCACGCCGCTGGACATGAGCACCACGCAGCAGCACTGGCTGCCGCACAGCGAGGCGCTGCATCTGGTCTATACGCGGAAGGACGCCAGCAACGTGAACGTCATCCGCTGGCGCACACCGCTCTACATGGCGCAGGTGGACACCAAGACGCTGCGTTTGATCCGCGACACGGAGCGCGTGGTGCTGCCGCTCGTCGGCGATGGCGTGAACGCTCCCGATGACGTGCCAATCATGGGCAATTTTCAGACATTGAACGTCACCGCCGATGAATCCTGGGTCACCGACGGCGAGATGCTGCCGAAACGCGGCTTCAAAGGCGATGTGGTATTGGGGAAGATTCGCTGGAGCAGGGCTAACGGGTTGATGTCGTAGGTTGGGTGTGGCGACAGCCCGCCCGACTTCTTTGAGCATGCGTCGGCCAACTCGCTGCCGCCAAGCAGACGGGCGGGCTGTCGCCACACCCGTCCTACGATCTGATGCGGATGATCAGCGCCGCGATGATCGTGCCGACGAGGTTGGCAACAAGGTCCCAGCCGGTGTTTTCGTAGCCGCCGACGTTGGTGTTGGGGATGGTGAGCACGGCGATGAATTCGATGACTTCATTCAACGCGCCGAAGCCCATGCCTGCGGCAGCGCACAGGACGAGCATGCCAAAGGTCGGCCGCACGGCGCTGCCATTGGGCTGCCGCAACGCGTTGCGCAAAATGTGCCAGCACAGCCAGGTGGTGATGCCGAAACCGTAGGCGTGGACGATCTGATCGTATTTCAGCGTCTGTGGAATGATCCACCAACTGTAGAGAACGGCTTGATCTCCATTGTAGGGCCAGCCTGCGGGCAGCGGGCAAAGCCCGCCGGCCATGTGCGCCAAGCCCCAGACGGAAAAGGCCCATAACAGGCCAGTGGTGAGCTTCACACGGCTGTGGACGATGCCCATCACCACGATGAGCACGAGCATGACAACGATGTAGAAGATGAACTCGCGGTTGCCCTGCACGATGGATCCCGTGACCGCCGCAATCATGTAGGCGGTATTGAACAAAAAGACCGGCAGCAGCTTGGCGGATGGATTCGTGGTCATGGCCGCATGATGCATCATCCGCAGGATCGCTGGCAAGAGCTTCCTGCCACGCCGGTTGACTGGCATGCCCTGTGCTGCATCCTAGCCCCCTCCCCCGCGCATGAAATTCCTCCTCCCGCTTTCTGTCCTGACGTTGCTCGCCACCCCGTGCCTGGCCCAGGTGGCCTCGGATGCGGTGAGAAGCTTCACGGATCTGGAGAAAGTGGCCGCGCAGCTCGCGCTTCAGCCTTACCAGGCCCCGACGCAGCAGCTCGATCCGTTTTTTGAGAGCCTCAAATACGACGGGCATCGCCAGATCCGCTACTTGCGCGACAAGGCGTTGTTTGCCGATCTCGGCGACACGTATCGCATCGAGTTCTTCCACCCCGGCTGGATGTTCAAGAAGCCGGTGATGTTTTACGACATGAAGGGGCCGCAGACGGTGGACGTGCCGTTTGATCGCAAAAACTTCGAGTATGGCGATCTGAAGGTGCCTGCGGATGCAAAGAACCCGCAGGGCTACGCGGGCTTCCGAGTGCTGGCACCCGACTCGCTGATCAAGAGGCCCTTCGAGTTCATGGTGTTCATGGGTGCGAGTTATTTTCGCGCTGTGACCACGCAGCTCGGCTACGGCATCTCGGCGCGTGCGGTGGCGGTGAACACGATCGGTGGTGAGCCGGAGGAATTTCCTGACTTCACGCATTTCTGGTTCCAGCAGCCAAAGCCGGGCGACAAGTCGTTCAAACTGCTCGCGCTGCTCAACGGCCCGAGCATCACCGGCGCGTATGAATTTGAATCGACTCCCGGTGAGAGCACCGAGATGAAGATCAAAGCCACGCTGCATCTGCGCAAGGCAGTGAAGATGCTCGGCATCGCCCCGTTCTCGAGCATGTTCTGGTTTGGCGAGAACTCGCATCCGAAACCTTATGATTTCCGGCCCGAGGTGCATGATTCGGACGGTTTGCAGGTCGAAATCGCAGGCGGACCGACGATCTGGCGGCCGCTGGATGTCAGCCGTGATCTGCGCCTGAGCATTTTTGAAACAGACAAGCTCAAAGGCTTCGGCCTCGCCGAGCGTGATCGCGACTTCAACAACTTCCAGGATCTCGAAGCCAACTACCATCGTCGTCCCGCCGTGTGGGTGGAACCCGTGAGCGGCTTTGGCAAAGGTGCCGTCACGCTGGTCGAGCTTTCCACCGGCGAGGAGACCTGGGACAACATCGTGGCCATGTGGAAGCCGGATCAACTGCCCGCCACACCTGCGGAACCATTGAAGGTCGAGTACAAGCTGCACTGGCTCGACCAGCACGAGCCGGGCACGCTGTGCAAAGTCATCAGTTCCCGGCGTGGCTTTGTGATGGACTCTGATGATCATCTGTATGTCATCGACTTCGCCAAAGGCGGCGAGAACGGTGCTGGCAAACCGAAGGACTGGACGCCAGACATCGACGTGGTGCTCAGCGGCGGCGAAGGCAAGGTGCTGGACAAGCGTGTCATGCGAAACAACGAAACCGGCGGCTGGCGCGCCTTCTTCAAACTCGATGTGCCTGAGAAAACCAATCTGCTGGAGATCATGATGGAGCTGAAGGCTGAGAAAAAAGTGATCTCCGAACGCTGGATGTATCAGTGGCGCCGATGAACCTCATCGACCTCGGCTGGAATGATTTTTTCGCGAAGCACTTTGAACCGTTTCGCGAGCAGGGCTGGAAACCGGCGCGGTTGATTCGCGACAACAAGATCAGCTACGGCGCACTGCTGGACGACGGCGCGAACGGTTTCGACGAATTCGAGGTCATCCTGAGCGGCAAGGTGTATCACGATGCCGAGACCGACGCTGAACTGCCCGCCGTGGGCGATTGGGTGGCGCTGGAAGTCGGCGGTGAAAACGGCGACAACATCATCCGTGCTCGTTTGCCCCGGCAGACCTGTTTTTCACGCAAAGCCGCAGGCGACAGCGCCGAGGAACAGGTGATCGCTGCGAATGTGAACGCGGTTGTCGTTGTCACCGATGCCGGGCCGGATTACAGCCTGCGCCGCATGGAGCGCTATTTCACCGTCATCGGCCGCAGCGGGGCCAAGGCGGTCGTGTTGATCAACAAGAGCGATCTTTATCCCGAAGCGCAGAGTCTGGAGGCAGCGGAGGCCATTCGTGCGCTGAACGCCGATGCGGACGTGCATGTGACCAGCGTGAAGAAGCGCAAGGGCCTCAAAGTGCTCAAGGATTACCTCAAGCGCGGTCAAAGCGTCGCCTTCATCGGCTCCAGCGGCGTTGGCAAGTCGGCGATGATCAATCTGCTGCTCGGCGATGACTGGCAGTGGGTCGATGAAGTGAACGAAGTCACCGGCAAAGGCCGCCACACCACCACCGCACGCGAACTGCTCGTCCTGCCGAAAGGCGGCATCCTCATCGACAATCCCGGCATCAAGGAAGTGCAGATGTGGACCAACGAGACCACGTTGCGCGAACGTTTCGCCGACATCGAAGAACTCGCGCAGCAGTGCAAATTTAACGACTGCAAACACGGCACCGACGCCGGCTGCGCCATCCGCACGGCGGTGGAGGCCGGCAAGCTCAATGTGGAGCGCTACGAAGGCTATTTGAAGCTCGAAGACGAAATCGCCAAGCTCCGCAAACAGCGTAAGAAGCGCCAGATGACCGTCGAACGCCGCAACAAGCGTGATCACAAGATCAAGGCGCGCAATCGCGTCGATCGCGAGGACATCGAGCGTGATTTGAAGCCGCGGGCGTAGTAGGCTTAACTCCAGCTCTTTTGCCAGCGCAGGAGAATGTCCCGCGAATAAGGGTCGCCCTCTGCTTCGAACTGCTCCAGTAGCGCGACGGCATGATCGCGCACTGCTGCATTGGGGTTCTTCAAAGCCGCCTCAAGCACACTGGGATCCATGTATCGACTGAGGAGAGATTTTGCCTCATCCAAGGTGCATAGTGGAAGCTGTTCGGAGAAACGCCGGCGCACGCGTGCTTCCAGAAACTGCATGTCGGATTCGTCACGATCACGACCCGTGTTCATTTTGGTCACCAGAATATCCGCCTCATGAGGCAGGCGCACCTCGTCCTCAAACTTGCTGCCCAAAGACCATACACGGTCAAAGTCGGTCACGCTCAGCTCGTTCGGCTTGCGAAACACATCAATGTCCCGGTCAAAACCGGTCACGCGAATGACCCCGGCAGCCGTCACATCGGGTGCGTCGCCGCAATGATGTAGATTAAAGCGAAGAAGCAGACGGCTGGGAGTGCTGCTGCCAGAAGTGGTTCCAGCGTGAGGGCGTCAGGTAAAGCGCACGCAAAGAGATCAGCGCATCGCTC
>NZ_JBJXFV010000011.1:0-26920 GCF_046154365.1 Prosthecobacter sp. | reverse complement strand
TCCTGCGGACCTTCGATGGCCTGGCTGTACATGCCGCCGTTCTTCGCGATCCAATGACGCAGCAGGCGACTTTTCCCCACGCGCCTGCCCCCAAAAATGACCAGCAACCCGCCTTTGCGGGCTGCGGAGGCCAGTTCAGCCTGCTCTTTGATGCGATTGACGAAGTCCAGGTTCATGCGGCGAAGTGTAGCCGCCCGCCTGCATCATCGCAAACATTATGTCTCAGGAGCATAATGCTTGAGGATCACCGTCTGTCTTATGCTGGTACTGAGGCTCAAATCACCAACGCGTTCTCCGCGTCGCCGAAGTGGCTGGTTTTCACGCCCATGCGGTCCATGAGGGCGATGTGGAGGCGGCAGAGTTTGCGGTTTTCGTCTTTACTGAGGTCGTGGAAGCGGCCGCCTTGGATGGTGCCGCCGCCGCCACCGGCGAGGACGACGGGGAGCTGGCGGGAGTCGTGCGCGTTGCCGTCCATGAGGCTGCTGGTGAGCAGGATCATGCTGTTTTCGAGCAGCGTGCGCTCGCCTTCGTTCGTAGCCTGCATCTTGGCGAGGAACTCGGCCCAGAGTTTGACCTGATGCTCGTTCACGCGCTGATACAGGCTGAGGCGGTGCTCGTCGCCGGCATGGTGCGACAGCTCGTGAATGCCGCCGCTGATGCCGTCGAGGCTGGGGAAGCGCATGTTGGAGAGGTCGTTGTTCATCATGAACGTGGCGACGCGGGTGCGGTCCATCTGGAAGGCGAGCACCATGATGTCGAACATGAGGCGCAGGTGCTCCTCGCTGCTGGCGGGGATGCCGGGGCCGGGGCGCTGCAACGTGGGCACTTTCACTGTGGGCTTCCAGCCGGTGCCGTTGGTTTCGGCCTGGCTGATTTTTTCGGCGAGTTCGACGCGCTGCTCGATCTCGCGCACGGAGGTGAGGTATTCATCGAGCTTCTGTTTGTCGCGCTGGCTGAGCTTGGGTTTGAGGCCGTTCGCGTCTTCGAGCACGAGGTCGAGGATGCTCTTGTCGCGCTTGCGGCGGCTGCCGTCGTCGAAGAGCTGGTCAAAGGCCTGCTGCGGGAAGATTTCCTTCGGTGCAGGCGTCGTCGGTGTGCTCCACGAGATGTAGGCGGAGTAGATCGAGGTGAAGCCGGAGTCGGTGCTGTAACTCGGGCGCTCGGTGCCTAACACAATGCTCGGCACAGGCGTGAACTTGCCGGTCTGCGCGGCGATGAGCTGATCCATCGTGGTGCCGACTTCGACATCGGTGGTGGTCTTCTTCACCTTGAGGCCACAGAGCACGTTCATCTTCGGATAATGGCCACCTTCGCCTTCCACGGTCGTGGGATTCCACAGGCCTTTGAAAACGCTGACATGCTTCTTCAGCGGCTCCAAGGGTGAGAGCGATTTCATGAACTCCATGCCGCCCGGGCCTTGCGTGGCGCCCCAATGATGCGGATTCACACCGTTGCCGGTGAAACATACCGCGAGACGACGCGGCGCAGTGTTGGTCTTCAACGATTCGGCTCCGAACGAGCAGACCGATTCAAACCAAGGCAGGCCCAGCGCGATGCCGGTGCCACGGAGAAATTTACGACGAGAGGTGTTCATTAAATTGGGGGGTAGATGAGATACGTTGGCAAGCAGGGCTGGCTTGCGACAGGGCAGGTGGTGTGCCAGTATTGGGCCACTTATGAATGAGTTCTCCGAATTGAACCAATTGCTGGAGCCTTCCCGCCCCTGCTTCACTGTGGAGACGGCGAACAATCTGCTGAAGATCGTGCCTGACGAAACCAAGCTGGCACGCATGGAAGTGCTGGCGGCCAAGGCCAATGAGGGCAGGCTCACTCACTTGGAGGAGCGCGAATACTGGAGCCTCATTTGCGCCGGCAAATTCATGTCGATCCTCAGGCTGCAGGCGAAGGTGTTTCTCAAACGTGCTGCCGCCTGACGCATGGACCGCGAGCTGCGACAACGGGTGCGCGTGCGCGCCATGCACCGCTGTGAGTACTGCCGTCTCAAGCAGGAACACGAGATCGAGAATGCGTTTCACATCGAGCACATCATCGCACAGCAGCATGGCGGCGAGGATGACTTTGAAAACCTGGCTCTTGCATGCAGTTGGTGCAATGCCATCAAGGGGCCGAATCTGGCAAGCCTTGATCCTGATGCAGGTGCATTGACACGCCTTTACCACCCTCGAAAGGATGGCTGGGAAGCTCATTTTCGCCGGGATGGCGCTTACATTCTTGGTGTCACTGATGTTGGCCGAACCACGGCGTGGCTTCTGCAATTCAATGAGCAGGCCAATCTCGATCAGCGGACGCTTCTGCTCGAACTTGGCGAACTCGACTGACGCAGTCTCACGGATTCCCCACCACCGCAGGTTCATTGCGGCGGTTCAGGAACTGGCGGCTGGTGATGATGGTGAGGACGGCGGCGGAGAATTTGCCGTGGTTCTTTTTGAGCGCGTCCTGCATTTGGGCGATGAGGGCCTTGTCGCTGGGCAACGTCTGGCGACCGAGGGAGTAGCCGAGGAGTTTGCGGCAGAACTGCGTGGTGAAGTTGGGCTCGTTTTTTTTGAGGTAGTCGCGCAGGCCGGAGAGGCCTTGGAATTTGGTGCCGTCTTTGAGTTCGCCGGTGTCGTCGATGCCCGCATCAGCGCGGAAGCGGCCGGTGGGGTCGAAGCGCTCTAAAGCGAAGCCGAGCGGGTCGATGCGGTCGTGGCAGACGGCGCAGGCTTGATCGGCGCGGTGCTGCATGAGGGATTCGCGCAATGAAGCGGGCTTCGAGGTTTCTTTGAGTTCGGGCACATTCGGCGGTGGCGGTGGTGAGGAGAAGCCGAGGACGACTTGATAAAGATAGTCGCCACGCAGCACGGGGCTGGTGCGATTGGGGCGCGAGGTTTTCGTCAGGATGGCTCCCATGCCGAGCAGGCCACCGCGATGATGCTGCGCGACTTTGACCTCGCGGAAATGATTGCCGACGATGCCGGGGACGCTGTAGTGCCAGCCGAGGCGCTCATTCATGAAGCTGTAGTCTCCGCTGATGATGTCGGTAACGTTGCGGTCTTCGCGGATGAGGTGGGTGAAGAATTCAGTGACCTCGCGCTGCATGTCGGCGCGGAGTTCGGGGGTGAACTCGGGAAACTTTTTTTCATCGACGGTGCTCTTCTCGTCGAAGCCATTAAACTTGAGCCACTGTCCGGCAAATTCGTTGGCGAGTGCGGTAGCTTTGGGGCTTTGCAGCATGCGCTTGGTCTGCGCGGTGAGGACTTCGGGCTTCAGCAGGCTGCCGTCTTCAGCAGCTTTGCGGAGTTCCCAATCGGGCATGGAGGCCCAGAGGAAGTAGCTGAGGCGGGAGGCAACCTCGAAGGCATTGAGTTTCACGTCGCCAGTGCCGTTCGAGGCGAGCGGCAGGGTTTCGGCCTTGAAGAGGAAGTGTGGCGAAACGAGCACGCGCACGATGACTTCACGCGCGGCGGATTCGCGGTCGAGTTCCTTGGTACGGCCATCGTAGTAGAGCGTGTCGAGCTTTTGGAATTCTTCTTCGCTCACAGGCCGACGCCACGCGCGTTTGGCGAACTGACGCAGGTGCCATGTCATGGCGCCGTCGTATTCTTTCTTCTGCTGCGGATTGAGATTGGGCACGGCGGTGTAGCCCCAGTCTTTTTGCATGGCGGCGAGCTGGTCTTTGTCTTTCTGGCCGAGCAGTTGACCGAGTTGATCGTTGCTGAAGTAATAGACGCCGATGCCGGGCTGCCTGCGGTAGAGGTTGTCAGCGACTTCTTCGAGGCGGCGCTCGAACATGTCGGGGAAGGCCTGTTTCATCTTGTTGAAGTCGTTCATCGTCTCACCGGACTTCTTGGTGCTGCGTTTCCAGATGGTGAGCACGCCGGGCATGATCTTCGTCACGTCGCGCGGCTTGTCGGTGGCGAGCGTCCACTGCACGGTGGCTTCATCGACTTCGGGGTTTTGCATGTCGAGCCGTGCTTCGACTTTGAACCAGTGTGCGCCAGGCGGCAGTGGCAGCGTGAGCACGGTCGGCGCGGCGAGGGCGAGCACCTGTGGATCGATCTGGCGACCAGCTTGCGGGTGTTTGCCAAAGCGGGCGAGTAGCGGACTTTGCTGCTGCTTGAGCCAATCGAAATAGTTGAGCTTCTGCTTGCCGACGCTGACTTCGATCTTCGTCACGAGGGCGATGTCGCCTTTGTTGTCATCACCTGTGTCGCCGATGCAGAGGTGAACTTCATTTTTGCCCTTCACGTCACGTTGCATGTTGTAGGGGCGGATGCCGTCGCTGTCCTGCTGCTGGCGCTGGATGCCGCTGCCGGGGTGTTTAGGGTTGTTCCAGGAGTGCAGGTCGGACTCGATGCTCTTGATGCGTTCGAGTGCGGTTTTTTCATCGGTGGGCAAATCACGCCAGGAGACACGGGTGAGGTCGAGGAAGCGGCTTTTCGGTTCCGTGCTGTTCACGAGGTTCCACCAGTTGTTGAGGAAGTGGATGCTGAGTTTCATGCTCTTCGCGAGCGCATCGAGCGGCACGTTTTGATTTTTGTGCTTCCAACAGGCGAGCATGTAATCGGCCTCGCGCATCGGCTCGTCGTCCTTGGGCAGATGCGGCGCGGCTTTCTGCTGGAGCCAGACATACAGCCCCTGCTGCGCCTGCGTCTTCACCTGCTCAAAGCCGCGCAGGCCGATGCGCTGCGGATGAAACACGATGCCGGTCCCCGGCATGATCGTGGCGTTGTCGGCGACTTTGCGCGCGGCGCTGAAATACTTGTCGATGGCCGCAGGACTCATGAAGAGCACGTCGCCGGTGTTGCTAAAACCTTCACCGCCGCCGCCGTCGGTTTGGAATTCATTCGCGAGACTGTAGTCGTGGCCGGTGAGGTCGCGGAGGGTGTAATCATACTCGGCGTTGGTGAGGCGGCGCATCGTCACCGGGCCGGGATCGCCTGATTGTGCCTGCGCGAGATGATCGAGTTCACCATTCACCCAGCCGAGGAGCGCGGCTTTTTCGGGCTCTGACATCTGATGCGCTTTCGGCGGCGGCATGTCGCCATTTTCGATGGTGTCTTTGACTTTGAGCCAGACTTCAAACTGCTTCGCGATCTGGGGATCGGCGGCGAACTGCTGCAAATCGACGTCGCCTTTGGTTTTCTTCTCGTTGTGGCACTCGTAGCACTTTGCCTTCAAAACGACTTCCGCGTCTTTCCATGCGGGAGCGGCCGAAAGGCAGGACGAGCCGACGACAAAGGCGGCCAAAGCGAGATGGCGTGAAGGCAGAGACATTGGGGGTGATTTTGATACGCGATCTTGTGCGATGTTCCATCATCATGCGATAGCAAAGCAGATGCGGCCTCGTATGGTCAGCACCCTCAATGACCCCATCTCACTCACATCATGCCCCGAATCTGGAGCATGCATTCCTGACGCGTCGCCAGATGCTGCAACGTGTCGGCATGGGCTTTGGCTCAGTGGCGGCTGGCTCCCTGTTCAATCAGCAGGCTGCGGCGGCCACGCTGGACCCGATGGCGCTGAAACGGCCGCATTTTGAGCCGAAGGCGAAGCGCGTGGTGCATTTCTTCATGAACGGCGGCCCCTCGCAGGTCGATACGTTCGATCCGAAGCCGATGCTGGACCAATACGACGGCAAGGCGCTGCCTAATGTACTCAAAACCGAGCGTCCGACCGGTGCGGGCTTCAAATCGCCGTTCAAGTTCACGAAACGCGGCGAGTGCGGACTCGAAGTGAGCGAGATTTTTGAAAAAGTCGGCGCTTTTGCCGATGACCTCTGCGTGATCCGCTCGATGCACGCCGACGTGCCGAATCATGAGCCATCACTCGGCCTGATGAACAGCGGCGAAGGCCGGTTGAACCGCCCGACGATGGGTTCGTGGGTCACGTATGGCCTTGGCAGCGAAAATCAAAACCTGCCCGGCTACATCGCGATGTGCCCCGGCGGCATGCCGACACGGCGCACGAAGAACTGGCAGTCATCCTTCCTGCCGAGCGCCTACCAGGGCGCGTACATCAACACGGAGGACACGCGGGTCGAAAAGCTCGTGGAGTTCATCAAGAACGGCTCGCTTGATCTCAAGCAGCAGCGCAGGCAGCTCGACCTGCTGCAGGAGTTGAATCAAAAGCATCTCGTCCAGCAGGACCGCGATCAGCAGCTTGAAGCCCGTGTGCAAAGCTACGAACTGGCCTACCGCATGCAGATGGAAGCCACGGACGCCTTCGACATCATGAAGGAGCCGGAATCGGTGCGGAAGATGTATGGCGACCACGCTTTTGGCCGCCAATGTCTCATCGCCCGGCGATTGCTGGAGCGTGGCGTGCGTTTCATCCAGCTCTGGACCGGCGCGGGCCAGCCTTGGGACAATCATGACGAAATTCTCGAGCACCGGAAGCTCGGGCAGCAGACCGACGGTGCGATCGCCGCGTTCATGGGCGATTTGAAGCAGCGCGGCCTGTGGGATGACACGCTGATGATGTGGGGCGGTGAATTTGGCCGCACCCCGGCGGTGGAACTGCCCACTCCCGGCTCGAACGCCGGCAAGCAGCATGGCCGAGACCACAATCACTACGGCTTCACGATGTGGCTGGCCGGTGGCGGGGTGCGCGGCGGCTACACGCATGGTGCCACGGACGAATTTGGCTTCCAGGCCACGGAAAACCCGGTGCATGTGCATGATCTGCATGCCACGATTTTGCGCATCCTCGGCTTCGATCACGAAAAGTTCACCTACCGCTACGCCGGCCTCGATTTCCGCCTCACCGGCGTGAACGAATGCAAGGTGGTGCGGGAATTGCTGGCCTGATTGTGTCGGAAAAGCCAGCCACCAGCCCGCTTGCAAGGCTGGCGCTCACGTTTACAGTCGCCACCTCATGCATCGAAAAATCCTCCTCGCCCTGGCCGTGCTGGTGGCACTCATCTTCACGATGAACCTCAACGCCCAAGCCCAGCAGCCAGCACTAGCCGCTCCTGCCACCACCCCGGCCGCCATGGCCGATGACAATCCGTATGGCGATGTGCTGACGTTCAACGGCTTCGTCAAACGCACCGGCGTCATGGCCTACCCGCTCATCGTCCTGTCGATGATCGCCTTTTTCATGATCGTGCTGTTCTCCTTCACGGTGCGGCAGGGGACAGTGGTGAGTGATGCGTTCATGAATTCCGCAGACGCCTTGATCCGCAAGCAGGATTACCTGGGCCTGCTGGCGGTGTGCAACCGCCGCAATGAGTGCATCGCCCGCATCACGGCGAAGACGCTCGATTTCGCCACGCGCAACCCGACGGCGAGCTTTGAGGAGGTCAAGGAAGTCACGGAAGCCGAGGGCAACCGTCAGTCCAGCCTGCTGCTGGCCCGCATCGCCTATCTCGGTGACGTGGGCGCCATCGCCCCGATGCTCGGCCTGCTCGGCACGACGCTGGGCATGATCACCACCTTCCATGAAATTTCCGGCAAAGGCGTCGGCGGCTCGAATCAGCTCGGCCTCGCGCAGGGCGTGTCCGAAGCGCTGCTCTGCACGGCGTCCGGCCTCGTCATCGGCATCCCTGCCCTGATGTTTTACGCCATCTTCCGTGGCAAGGTGAACCGCCTCATTTCCGAAATGGAAGCAGCGACGACGCATCTCATGGCCTTGCTCGCCGTGCAGTACAAGCGTGCCGCACGCGCTGTTGCCGCGCAGTAAGCCAGAAGCTCCACCACGATGAACTTCCGCAAACAGCATTCCATCGAACCCTCACCGATGCAGCTCGCGCCGCTGGTCGATGTGCTGTTCCTGCTCGTCATTTTCTTTGCCGTGACCTTCCAGTATGCCAAGGAGGAGCAGGTCATGGATGTCAGCGTGCCCGCCGCCGACGAGGGCAAGGAGAAGGAGTCCCGCAACGTCGGCGAGATCATCATCAACATCAAAAAAGACGGCGAAATCCTCGTCAACGGCCAGCAGTTCAACACCGACGAGCTGCTGGTAAAGCTGAAGAACATCGTCGCTCTCTACAAGGATCAGGCGGTGATTTTGCGCGGCGATGAAATCACCAACTACCAGCACGTCATCCGCGTGCTGGACACCTGCCAGAAGGCCGGCATCTGGAACATCGCCTTCGCCACGCGCAAGCCTGACGCCGACCAACCTGCCGCCACGCCCAAGTGAGATGACCACCGTGAAGTTTCCAACTATCTCGCGCCGCAGTGCGCCGTGTTTCATGCCGGTGGCATTCTGTTTGATCACGCTTTCATCCCTGGCACAGCAGACCCCGCCGCGGGCGCTGCCGGTGGAGGACGACGCTCCGGTTCCGAAAGCAGTCCCAGTGCGTCCGCTGCCGACACCCTCCACGCCGCCGAAAGCCCAGCCCGTACTGGATGATCCGAAAGATCGTCCCGCCCCGCCCAAAACGAAGGGACCGGACGATGACATGTTTGATTTCGCCACGCTGGCCTACGACCGCCAGGAGTGGGGCATGGCCGCGCAGAGCTATGCGAAGTATCTGCAAACGTACCCGAGCGGCAGGCAGGTGCCGGATGCGATGTTCCGCATCGGCGAGTGCTACATGAAGCAGAACCAGCTCAAGCAGGCGGCCGGTTACTATGAGGAAATCGTGAACCGCTATCCCGGCAGCGATGGCGCTCCCTCTGCCGCATACCGCCTTGGGGCGATGACCTTCAACAACTCGAAGTTCGCCGACGCCGCGAAGCATTTCGCCTTCTGCGAGGCCAAAACCAAGAGTGCGCAGGTCAGACTGGCCGCCGCCTACAACAAAAGCCGCGCCTATGAGATGGCGGGCGACAAAGAGAAGCAGACCGTCGCTCTAAACAGCGTCATCGCGGTCAAAATGGACAATCCGTATCGCGAAACGGCCCTGCTCACGCTCGGCAGCATCTACCTCGCGAAGGACAAGAAGGCAGAGGCGCTGCCGGTCTTTGAGGAACTACTCAAACACAGCACCGACCGCGCCATCATCGCTGAGGCGGCCATCCGTGCTGGTGTGCTGTATGCGGAATTGAAAAAGCCCGATGAATCCATCGCGATGTTTCAAAAGGCGCTCCAGATGCCTGAGACCAGCGAGCAGAACCGCGGCATCTCTCTCGTCGGCATCATTCAGGCGCTCTATTCCAAGAGCGATTACGACGGTGTCATCGACTACTACAACAAAAACTCCGAAGTCCTGCCACCCGGCGCCTCGCGGGCGAAGATGCTGCTGCTCGTCGGCCACTCTTACCGCATGCGCAAAAGCTATGCGCGCGCCGTGGAGGTCTATCTGCTCATCGAACAGTATCACACTGACACCGACGAGGCCTTCGACGCCGGCTACTGGAAGCTGTACTGCTTCTACCTGCTTAATGACAAGGACCTCGGCGAGTTCGCCACCGCATTCATCACACGTCACGCGCAGAAACGTGCCGACCACGAGTACCTCTCGCTCGCCCGTCTCATCCGTGCGGACTTCTACTTCAACAAAGGCGACTTCCAGCAGGCCTCACAGAGTTACAACGAGGTCACCATCGACAAGCTGCCCGAGAAGCTGCGTCCCGGCACGCTGTTCAACATGGGCTGGGCGCAGGGCGAGGCTGCACGCCATCAGGAGGCCGTCGGCACCTTCACACGCTTCATCAACGAGCATCCGCAGCATGAATTCATCCCCAAGGCCTACGCCCGCCGTGGTCTCGCCAATCGTGATGCGCGCGATCTGCCGAAGGCCAAGGCCGACTTCGAGCAGGTGACGAAGGAGTTCCCAAAATCCGACGCCTGCGAGATGTCCTGGCTCCAGCTCGGCTTCATCGCGATGGAGCAGAAGGATCCGAAGGGCATGGTGACCGCGTTTGAAACGCTGCTGAAAAAATTCCCCACCACCGCCGCCGCCGCACAGGCTTACTACGGCATCGGTCGCGGCAACTTCGACCAGAAGCTCTACGACAAGGCCACTCCTGCCCTGCGTCGCTCCATCGAGATCGACAGCAAGACCTACCTCGACAAGTCCAGCCAGATTCTCATCCTCTGCGACTACGCCCGCCAAAACGCTGATGATCTGGCCAAGACCATCGACAGCTACCTGTCTTCCAAGCCCAGCGGCGAAGTGCCGTCGAACATCTTGAAATGGCTGGGCCTTAAACTTTACAGCAGCGACGACTTCAAGCGTGCCGCACGCTTCCTTGAACTCGCCGTCACGCCACAAACGCCGGAAAACACCGAACCCGTCGTGTGGAACTACCTCGGCATGGCGCAGCTCAAGAACCAGCAGTTTGACGCCAGCATCCAGGCCACGGAGAACTTCCTCAAATCCAATCCTGACCCCGCCGCCAGTGCTCGTGCGCAGCTCACCAAAGGCCGCGCCCTGCTCGGCAAAGGACAATTCGATGAGGCTGATAAAGTGGCGCAGGACGCGCTGCAGGTCGTCAAAGACGGCAAACTCCAGGCCGAGCTGCTCATCCTTGAAGGCGACATCTTTTCCGCCCAAGGCGACAAACTCGCCGCCGAGGGCCAGCAGGCCGCCGCCGTCGAAAAATGGAAGGCCGGTGCCGCCAAATACGCCGTCCCCAGCCAGTTCTTCGAAGATCCCGATGTCACTCCCGACGCCCTGTTCAAGGCCGCCAAAGCCCTCGAAAAAGCCGGTGATGCCGCCCAAGCCAAGCAGATGCTGCAACAGCTCCAGCAGCGCTATCCGAAGTATCAGCCGAAGTGATACGCTGCGGTTGAGTGCAGTTTAGGATCGTTTGTCGCGATCCCACTCCTGTCGGCCTTCGCGTTTGCCGCCGCCACCAGCGCCACCGTAGCCACGATTTCCTCCGCCAGCTCCACCACCACCGCTGCGCGGCGGCCGATCCTCCTTCGGCCGTGCCTCCACCACCTTTAACGGGCGTCCGCCGACCTCTTTGCCGTTCAGCGCATTGATTGCCGTCAGCGCCTCCGACTCGACCGGCATTTCCACGAAGCCAAAACCGCGCGAGCGGCCGGATTCGCGGTCCATCACCACCCGGGCGCTGGAGACATTGCCAAAGGCGGCGAACTCGCGCTGGAGGTCCTCATCCGTCATGGTGTAGGTGAGATTGCTGACGTACAGGTTCATCGGGATCAATCGTTGAAGTGGGCCATGGCGCACTGTCAGAGAAAGAGGTCATGGCGTGAACCCGATTTTCCGTGTCTGCCACCATTTGAGGATGCACACGGGCGCGAGCGTAGGCGCAGGGCGGAAAGGTGTCAATCCGTGCGTGACAGGCGAAATCCGGCTCCTGGCCGCCTGGGACCGAAAAGTTTTCAGTTGCAGAAAAGGCCCTGAATTCGTATTCCAGTCTCTCGTTTAACCGCCCCAACATATCATGAAACACATCCTCACCCTCCTTGCTGCCATCAGCCTGCTGGCAGGCATCGCTCCTGCCGCAGAGCCGCTCAACACCGTCTGCCCCATCTCCGGCAAGCCCGCGAACCCTGCCATCAGCAGCACCTACACCAAGACCGTCGCGCTCTGCTGCAACAAGTGCAAAGCCCAGTTCACCGCCACACCGAAGGCCTACCTCAACAACATCGTCGGTGCCGTCTCTGGCCAATGCCCGTTGAGCAAAAAGAAGGCGGATCCCTCCATCACTGTCAACTACACCCGCCAGGTTGCCTTCGCCGACGCCGCCAGCAAGGCTGCCTTCGACGCCGCTCCTGACAAGCACATCAAGGAAGTGCGCCAGTAATCGCAATCGCCTTCCGTTCAATTCTACCAAGCGGAGCCGTCATTAGCGGCTCCGCTTTTTTGTTGGCACAGGCGAATGGCTCCCTGCTAGTCTCACGTTTTAATACACCACCATGAAGCTCCAATCAGGCACCACCCTCGTCAAAAACGGCCAACTCATTGATGGCACCGGCACTGCGGCCGTCCCGAATGCCGCTGTCATCTTCCAGGATGGTCGCATCACTTACGCTGGGCCTGCACCGGCTGCGCCGCCCACGCCAGATGCCCGCGTCATTGATGCCAAAGGCGGCACGATCATGCCGGGACTCGTCGAAGCGCACTTCCACGCGACTTACTTCAACATCGAGGAACTGCAAGATCTCGACATCAAGTATCCCGTCGAGTACGTCAGCATGCTCGCCGCCGTGAATGCCAAGCTCGCGCTCGAATGTGGCTACACCGCAGCACGCAGCGGCGGTTGCCTCTTCAATGTCGATGTATGGATGATGAAGGCCATCGAGAACAATCTCATCCCTGGGCCGCGACTCTCACCCTCCGGCCGCGAGATTTGCAGCGCGGGCGGATTGATGGATTGGAACCCCGAGTTCCGCAAAATCGGCATGGAGGGCCTCGTCTTCATCATCAACGGCGTCGAGGATGCGCGCCGCGCAGTCCGCGCGCTGGTGAAGGACGGCATCGAGTGGGTAAAGACCTATCCCACTGGCGATGCCGCATCGCCCGACACGAATGATCATCACACCCTCTGCATGACCTTCGAGGAAATGCACGCCGTGGTGCAAACCGCGCACAATCACAAACTCAAAGTCACCGGCCACTGCCGCGCCACGCAGGGTATCAAGAATGCATTGCGCGCTGGTTACGATTGCATCGAGCACGGCACCTTTATCGACGACGAAGGCCTGGAACTGCTCTTGCAACGCGACGTGCCCTGCGTCCCCGCGCTCTACTTTGAAAAAGCCAGCATCCTCCGTGGCCCCGAGTTCGGCCTGCCACAGAGTGTCATCGACGGCCATCAAGAAACGCTCGACGGCGGCACCGCCTCAGCGCTGCGCATCCTCCGTGCCGGTGGCCGCATCGGACTCGGTGGCGATTACGGCTTCGGCTGGAATCCGCACGGCGACTACGCCCGCGAGATCACCTTCTTCGTCAAGGATGTCGGCTTCACGCCGCTCGAAGCCATCATGTGCGCCACCAAGACCGGTGCCGAGATCATGGGCCGCAGTCACGAGTTCGGCACCGTCGAGCCCGGCAAACTCGCCGACCTCCTCATCGTCGATGGCGACGTTTTAAATGACATCAAGCTGCTCGAAGACCGCAGCCGCTTCATCGCCGTCATGCAGGGTGGCGTCATCAAAGCCGGCCAGCTCACCCGCACCGAGCACACCTGGGACAACGCCACGAAGATGGGATGAAAAAGAGATGGCCTACGGAATACTCGGAATTCTGAATTGGATTTTCAGCCCTGCCCAGCGCCAACTGTGTTTCTGAACTTTCCGTTTATTCCGCGTATTCCGTAGGCAACCATTTCTTATGAGCAAACTGATCTACCCCGAAGAGTCCTACCGTATTCGCGGAGCCTGCTTTGAAGTGTACAAGCTCAAAGGTTGTGGGTTTACTGAGCCGATCTACCAAGAGTGTCTCGAAGCCGAACTGGAACTGCAAGGCATCCCTTTCGACTCGCAGTATCAATTCCCTCTCCTATACAAAGGTCGCAGACTGAAGCACACCTTCATTCCAGATCTCGTTTGCTTCGGCAAAATCATCCTCGAACTCAAAGCTGTCTCCAAGCTCACGGACGAGCACCGCGCCCAGATTATTAACTACCTCCAGGCCACTGGCATGAAACTTGGCCTGCTGATTAACTTTGGCCACTACCCCAAAATCCAAATTGAACGATTCCTCAACTCCGAGGGCTATTGCGGACCGATTTGATGGCCTACGGAATACACGGAACAAACGGAAAACTGATTTTATGACACCCAACCTCGCCCTTCGACATCTCTGCCTTCTGATTCTTTCCGCGTGTTCCGCGTGTTCTGTAGGCCATCTCTCCGCTGCCGATCTCTTCGATAAACAAAACCTCGCCGCCTGGTGCATCGTGCCATTCGACTCTGCAAAGCGCTCCCCGGAGGCCCGCGCGGAGATGGTGGCGAAGATGGGCCTCAAAAAAGTCGCCTACGATTGGCGGCAGGAGCATGTGGTGGAGTTTGAGCGCGAGATCCTCGCGTATCAAAAACACGGCATCGAGATGTTCGCCTTCTGGGGCAGTCATGACGAGGCGTTTCGGTTGTTTGAGAAGTACAAACTCCATCCGCAGCTCTGGATCATGATGCGCGGCACTGGCGACACGCAGGACGTCAAAGTGAAATCCGCTGCCGAAGGTCTGCTGCCCATTTTGGCACAGGCGAAGAAGATCGGCAGCCAAGTCGGCATCTACAACCACGGCGGCTGGGGCGGCGAGCCGGAGAACATGATTGCCGTGTGCGACTACCTCAAAAAGAACCACGGCACCGACAACATCGGCATCATCTACAACCTCCACCACGGCCACAGCCACCTCGACCGCTTGCCGCAGGCCATCGCGGCCATGAAGCCGCATCTCCTCTGCCTCAACCTCAACGGCATGGACATCGACGGCGAAGCCAAAGGCCGCAAAATCCTCCCGCTCGGCGTCGGCACGCAAGATGTGAAAGTGCTGCGCATCATCCGCGTCAGCGGCTACAGCGGCCCCATCGGCATCCTCAATCACACCAACGAAGACGCCGAAGGCCGCCTGCTCGACAACCTCGACGGCTTGCAGTGGCTCATCCCGCAACTCGACGACGCTATGCCCGCCGCGAAGCCAAAGTATCGCACCTGGAGCGATGCCCAGCCCAAGACGCCTTCCAACGCGCCCTCCGCAACAACCAAGGCAGGCGGCGTTCCTTCCTTGAGCGAGGAGTTCGGCAAAGCACTCTCCGGTGGCCTCTTGGTCGATGGCAAAGGCGACTACCACACGCTGCCATTCACCATCGAATGCCGTGCGAAACTGAGCAGCAAGGACCGCTACAACATCCTCGTCGCCTGCAATCCCAAGTCCGCCAGCACGCATTGGGAACTCTACACGCACGCCGGCAGCGGCAGGCTCGCGCTCTTCATGCCAGGTCGGGGTGGCGATTTTCAATCGCCAGTCAACATCTGCGACGACCAGTGGCACAACCTCGTCGCCAGCGTTGATGACAAAATGGTCACGCTGTGGATTGACGGCAAAAACGTCTTCGAGAAAGCCACCGGTGCCGCTGGCGTCATGCGTCATGCGAATGTCGAGTCCATCGCCTTTGGTCGCCTCGTCGAGGGCAGCATCGGTTGCGATGGTCTCATCGACGACGCCCGCCTCTCACGCGGTGTCATGAAGCCTCGCCCCGGCAACTCGCCGCGTCTGCGCATGGACAACACGCTCGGCCTGTGGGACTTCAACGACCTCAGCACCGCCGCACCCGTCGTCAAAGCGCCCGATCCCGCGCCCTTCAAGCCGGATCTCCCGCCGCTCAACAAGGCCGACCACCAGCACTGGCAGGAATTCGTCAATCGCGAGCGCATCTTCGACTTCTACGGCAAGCAGGCGCTGCACTTCGGCCGTAGCTTGGCTCTCCAGAGCCGAGACGAACGTCCCCAGGCCAGCGCACCTTTGCAGAGCCCGACTCTGGAGAGTCAGGCTACACCGCTGCCGGCACTCATCCCCGCCTTCCCCGGCATGGACGGCGGCCAGCAAGGCCACTGGGGCAATCAAAACGACCAGGTGACGTGGAAAGACGGCCGCTGGGCCGCCAGTGATCTGGGAAGTGTCTTCAGTGGTGTATTCAAAGGCGCAGGCGTGACCGTGAACAAAGGCGTGTGCGTGCGCTTCGATGACAAAGCGGCGGTGTTTGATCCTGAGCGCATGTCATGGCGTTTGGAATGGTCGGGAGGCTTCCTCAAGCTCAACGACAACCGCCACGGCTTCATGGCCGGTGCGCCGATGGATGGCAAAGTCATCTCCAGAGAGGAAAAGAAGCTCCCCGGCACCTACCGTGGCTTTTTCCGCCGACTCAATGAGGTCAATATTGTCACCAGCGAAACGCCATTACCTGCTCCAGGCCCCGCCCAATGGCCGCAATGGATCGAAACCAAGGGCGAACTCGGCACGCAGACGCCCTTCGCCACAGATCGCCTCACGATCCCGTTCGAGAATCCGTATGGCACGCTGTTCTTCATCACCGCGCATGACTTCTTCAGTGATGGCACCGCCGCCATCGCGACGATGACGGGCGAGGTGTGGTTGGTGAAAGGCATCGACGAAAAGCTGGCGAAACTGCGCTGGAAGCGCTTCGCCACCGGCCTGCATCAGCCGCTGGGCATGAAGATCGTGAAGGACAAGCTCTACGTCCTCGGGCGCGATCAGATCACCTGCCTGCATGATCTCAATGGCGATGACGAGGCCGACTTCTACGAGTGCGTGACGAATGCGATGACGACCTCGCCCGGTGGCCATGATTTCATCGTCGGACTCGAAACCGATGCGCAAGGCCGTTGGTATTTCGCGTCGGGAAATCAGGGTGTGTGTCGAATTGATGTAGCGCGGAATTCCGATTCCGCGACGGCACCAACTCGGAATCAGAATTCCGAGCTACAAATCCTCGCCACCGGCTTCCGCAATCCCAACGGCCTCGGCCTCTCCCCCGATGGCCGCTTCATCACCACGAGCGTTCAAGAAGGCGATTGGACGCCCGCCACCTCCATCTGCCAGATCGAACTCGGCAAAAACGAAGGCGCGCACTTCGGCGCAGGCGGTCCGAAGAACAACCAGCCACCCGAACCCGTGCTCATGTACATGCCGCGTGGCGAGGACAACAGCGCCAGCAGCCAGGCCTTCATCTCCGGCGAGAAATGGGCCTCACTCAAAGGCGATGGGAATCTGATCCACCTTTCCTCCGGCGGCGGCAGTGCGTGGCTTGTCATGCGGCAAAACGTCAAAGGCCGCTGGCAGGGTGCAGCGGTGCGCATCAGCGGGAATTTTGATTCCGGGCCGCAAGCCGCGCGCTTCAATCCGCACGACGGCCATCTCTATGTGAATGGCATGCAGGGCTGGGGCACTTACACGCCGAAGGACGGCTGCTTTCAGCGAGTGCGCTTCACCGGTGGAGATAAACCGGTGCCCGTCAGCTTCGAGGCACGCGACAACGGCGTCCTCATTCGTTTTAACAACCCGGTGCAACCAGGCGAGTGCTTTGCGCAATGCTGGAACTACCGCTACAGCGCGGCCTATGGCTCGCCGGAGTATTCCGTGAAGTATGCTGACACACCGGGGCATGATCCGCTGGAGGTGCGCAGCGTGCAGCAGCTCGATGGCAAATCACTCTTCCTCGAAATCCCGCAGATCGTCACCGCGAGTCAGATTCACCTCCGCGTGAGCACCGGCCACGACATCTTCCTCACCGCGCACGCCTTGGCCGAACCCTTCACCGATTTCCCCGGCTACACGAAAATCGCGAAGACGAATCACGCAGCACAGATCGGCCTCACTGCTCCAAAACCCTCGAAACCCAATCCGTGGGCCAAAGGCGAAGGCGGACGCGAACTCATCATCGAAGCCGCTTTGGGCCTTCAATTCGTCCAAAAGCAGCTCCAGGCCAAAGCCGGTGAAAAACTTAGCATCGTTTTCAAGAACCCCGATGTCGTGCCGCACAACTGGCTCCTCGCCAAACCTGGCTCGCTGCAAAAACTCGGCGACAAGTGCAATCTCATGATCGCCGACCCGCAAGGCCTCGCAAAGCACTACGTGCCCGACAGCGACGACGTGATCGCCTACACCGACATGACGAATCCGCAGTCGAACTTCACCATCCACATCACCGCACCGAAGGACAAAGGCGACTACCCCTACCTCTGCACCTTCCCCGGTCACTGGATGGTGATGAATGGGGTGCTGAAGGTGGAGTAGGACAGGCTTCCAGCCTGTCACGAGTGGCGCGGGCATTCTGCCTGCTGCCAAGGGGGCCGGGCAAGATGCCCGGCTGACCAAAGTCAGGCAGGATGCCTGACCTACTGTGCCGCCACCGCCGTCTGCGTCTGCTCGCCAAGGCCTTCGACGCCGAGTTCAACGACATCCCCCGGCTTCATAAACAGCGGCTCAGGCTTGAAGCCGAGGCCGACACCGGGAGGCGTACCGGTGGTGATGATGTCGCCGGGCAGCAGGCTCATGAACTGGCTCAGGTAGCTCACCAGCGTCTTCACGCCAAAGATCATCTGTGCCGTGCTGCTGTTCTGGATCATCTTGCCGTTCAGCTTGAGCCACAGCTTCAAGTTTTGCGGATCAGGAATCTCATCGCTCGTCGCCAGGAAGGGACCGATGGGCGCGAAGGTGTCGCAGCTCTTGCCTTTGACCCACTGGCCACCGCGTTCGAGCTGCCACTCGCGCTCGCTGTAGTCGTTGTGGACGCAGTAGCCGGCCACGTGGCTCAGCGCGTTCTCTTCGGCGACGTAGCTCGCTTTTTTGCCAATCACGAAGGCCAGTTCGACCTCCCAGTCGGTCTTCTTCGAGTTGCGCGGGATGACCACGTTGTCGTTCGGGCCGGTGATGGCGCTGGTGGCCTTGAAAAAGACGATAGGCTCCGCCGGAATCGGCATGCCCGACTCTTTGGCGTGATCGCTGTAGTTCAGACCGATGCAGATGATCTTGCTCGGACGTGCGATGCATGGCCCCAGGCGCGTTCCGGCAGCCACCGTCGGCGCAGAGGCCGCGTTGGCCTTCGCCCAGGCGGCGAGACGTTCCAAGCCATCGCCGCCGAAGAATTTCTCATCGTAGTCACTGCCAAACGCAGATGCATCAATCCGGCGGCCATCGTCGAGGATGAGGCCGGGTTGTTCTTCTCCAGGATTGCCAAAGCGGATCAGTTTCATGTTCAGTTAGTTGGTGTGGTCTTGTTGTTTGAGAGGATCGCCTTCGTGATTCGTGTAGCGGCCGATGAGCGGATACTGCTCCAACTCAGCCACAGTGCCGGTGATGGGAAAGCTTTCGCGCCCGACCCAGTAAACGCATGCCGCCGCGATGTCTTCGGGCATGATGAGGCGTCCCATCGGAATGGCATAGACGGGCAGACGCTCCGGCCAGCCTTCGCCGAGGCCATCCCCGAGTTTCACCTGGTATTCGTTCGCCGTGAGCGTCCAGCCGACGTTGAGCTGGTTCACGCGCACGCGGTCCTGGCCCAGTGCATCGGCCAGATTGCGGGTCATCGTCATCAGCGCGCCTTTGGACATCGAATACGCCAGCAAATTGGCCTGACCGCAGTGCGCGAGCACCGAGCCGATGTTCAGCACGACGCCCTGATTCTTCTTCAACTCCGGCAGCAACGCGCGAATGAGCAGCATCGGCGCACGCGCATTCACGGCGATGATGCGGTCAAACATCGCCGCGTCCGTCTCATCAATCTTCGCGCGATTGGTCAGCGCGGCGTTGTTCACCAATGCATCGACCTTGCCGAAGGCCGCAATCGCCTCGGTGGCCAGTTTCGCCGGATATTCGGCATCGGCGAGATTTCCCTGGCAGAACGCCGCATTGTCCGTGCCGAGTTCTTTTCGCAAAGCCTCACCGCGTGCTGCATCACGGCCATGCAGGATGACTTTGGCACCTTCGGCGACAAAACGCCGCGCCATGAATTCGCCGATGCCGGTGGTGCTGCCGGTGATGAGGATGACCTGGTCTTGAAGTCGCATGTTCGTCGTTGGGGCTGTGGGGAGCGCTTTCTATGGCGAGCATGCCACGTTGCTCAAGGTTGCGTTTTGCGTTGTGCAAACAGCCACTCCCACAGCTCCGCTGTTGCATACGCCGACTCCCAACTGCCATGACCGACGCCGGGAAACTCGGTGTATTTCGGTTCGGGTGTGACCGCAGCTTTCTTGAGCGCGGCAATCATGTCGCGTGAACCGCTCACGGGCACGGTGGGATCATCAGCGCCGTGAAATGCCCAGACCGCCACGCCATTCATCTTCGCCGCGTCCGCAGGCTCCCAAATGCCGCACACCGGCACCGCAGCAGCGAATTTCGACGCATGACTGGCAATCAGACCCCACGATCCCACGCCACCCAGCGACTGACCGGTGACATAGATGCGCGCCGGGTCCGCTTTGAACTCGGACACGACAGCGTCGAGCATTTCCATCAGCTCCGGCATCACCGCGCGCACGTCTTTGTCCTTGATGCGAAACCCGCCTTCCACCCAGCGCGTCGATTTACCCTCGCAGGCCGGAGCGATCACGATGCACGGCTGCTTTGCCTGCATCGCCGGTGCCGCGAGTACATTCGCGGCCGCCGTGTTGCCACCGGAGCCGTGAAGACAAAGCACCAGCGGCGGCGGCGATGAATCCGTCTTCTGCGTGGGAACAAAGAGGCTGTAGCGCAGCGTCTGGCCGTTGGTGCCTTTGAATTCACGCACTTGAAACGCCGCGTTCGCGCCACCGGGCCGTGCCTGTTCGGCCCGCTTGCCCTTTTTGCCCTCCATGGCGGCGATCTCGGTCGCGTCGAGCGCGCCGTCGCCATTCGCATCCTGTCCTGCGGCCCGCTGCCAGAACTTGTCGCCCAGCTCCTCCTTCGAGAGTTTGCCGTCCTTGTTGGTGTCTTTCGACATCAAGCGCTCGCTGTTGATACCTTTGTCTTGCGCCGCAGCGATAACGCCAAACAAACTGAGGGTGATGATGAGGGTCGCTTTCATGGTGGGTCATGAACGTCCGTTCAGCGCGCGAGTTGCTGCAAAACCTCCAGCGCCTTCGTCTCGAAGATCTTCTGCCACTCCGGGGCCACGAGCACGTCACAGTCTTCCTGGGCGTAGCCGGTGTTGTTTCGCTGCTCCACGGTCGGCGTGTAGTAGATGTAGCCGTTCGTGTAGCCGGAAACATGGGCGTTGGCATCCTGCGCGGCTGTTTTGATGTTGAGGCCGACTTGCACCGTGATCTCGCCGGGGAAGGTCACCAGTTTGAAATCGCCGACACGCAGACCGCAGACTTCGACATCAAGTGTGGGCTTGGCGGCGGCCTTGGTCTCGGCGAGGTGCTTCTTCAGCAGTGCGAGGTTCGTGTTCAGCCGCGTGAGGCGCTCCATGATCTGGATGTTGGCGAGGTAATTCTCCACCAGCACGCGGTTGTCGGCATCGAGCTGTGCAATGGCCTTCTTTTCGAGTGTTTGGTCATGCAGGTAGCTCTGCGAATGATGCGATGGGAAATCTGGCCAGAGCTGGTGCTGGAGCAGCAACGGCAGGAAGGCTTTGAAATTGATGTTGGTGGGCTTCAGGGCCGCGAGGAGCTGCTGTTGCTCTTCTTCGATGCTGGCGATGCGTTTTTCATAATCAGCGGCCCGTGGCACGGCAATGACTTCGTTGCTCACTTTCAGCACCGCGCTGTCTTTGGTCTCGATTGGGCGAACTCCGGCCAAAACCGCCGCACCGAGCATCGTACCGAGCGGTTCCGCATCGGCGGGCCGTGTGACTTCTTTGTAGCGCACCGGATTGATGTCGCCGCCGCAGCCTTGGATGAAAAACGCCAGCGCACCGCCGCCGAGCGCTTCCTCGATCACTTTGGAGGCAAACCCGGGATAGTCCGCGCTGTTACCTTTGCTCGGCGGATTCATGATCGGATGACAGGCGAACTGATACACGACCGCCAGCGTCGTTCCGTCGGCACGATCCAGCCGCAGCAGGCCGATCTGAGGGTCGATGGGGCCGACGCTCTCCACGTCTTCATCGCGTGGCATTGAATAAGCGCGGCGCATGTCCACCTGCGTGCCGTCCTTCATCAGTAGCCGGCGATTCTCGCTGATGCGGCGCTCGCTTCCCACGCCCGCGCCCGCTTTCACCGGCACCAGATTTTTCGCCGCCGCCTTCACCACCTGCACGACGAGCTGCAACGTGTCGGCACGGATGATGCCGTGGCAGTGGCTGGCATTGATGACGACGCTCGCTGGTAGAATGCCGAGATCACGCTCCAGTTCGCCGCGCACATTTGCCAGGAAACCGTTCCCGATGCGTCCGATCTCGCCAATCGCCACCGCATCGACGGTGATGAGCACCGCTGTCGTGCCACCGCTCTTCAACACGAGCGCCTTGGCGAAGCACGGATCATTCACCGGCCCCGTGCGGTCGGTGATGTCGATCTTCGCCACACCGGCGAGCAGTTCGTCGGCGTGCAGTGATGCGGTGTTGAAGAGCGGGAAGGCTAACGAGTAGAGCAGAGCGCGGAGGGTGTTCATGGCGGGAGATCATCAACAAAAACGCCGCGACGGAACAGGTTTGCGTTTTTGATCTTCCATTTAAGCGCTCCAGAGTTCGTCGGACACGATCTTGCGCGGTTAGTCAGTGACGTAGAGTGCCTAGCAACATGCTATTGCGCCTTGATGTCATGGCAGGTTAGCCGGTGCTGGTTGCGGATGTAAAGCCGGCCGCCGGCGACGACGGGATGCGCCCAGCTCGGGTGGCCGTATTTTTCGAGCGGAAAGCGCCCGTGTTCGCGATAGGCGTCGGGCGTCGCTTCGGCCAGCGCCATCTGGTGGCCTTCGCCGAGGAGGTAGAGCATGCCGTCGGCGTAAGTGAGCGAGCCTTTGCCGACGCTCTTGTCGGTCCACGCGATTTTGCCGGTGAGGAAGTTCATACAGATGAGTCCGCCGTTGCCGAAACCGTACATGTAATCCCCGACGCGCACGATGCCGCCGTGGTGGTTGGCCATCTTGTTCTCGAAATAAACCTCGTCGGCTTTCTGCCCCGACTCGCTCGGCGTGATCTTCACCAACCCGCCACCGGTGCCGTAGGCGCTGGCGGCGAAGACGTGGTCATTGTAGGCGACGGGCGTGGTGCAGTTGGCGGTGCCGTTGCTGGCGTTGCTGTAGTTCCACAAAAATTTGCCGGTGCCGGCGTCGATGCCGAAGACGGTCTTGTTGGTGAACTGCACGATCTGCTTCACGCCACCGAGCGTGGCGACGATGGGCGATGAATACTGCGCGCTTTCAAAAACATCCGGCGAGCGCCACACGACCTTGCCAGTGTTCTTGTCGAGCGCGGCGATGGTGCCGCCTTTGCCGCCGGGCGTGACGATGACCCAGTCATTATGGACGAGCGGCGATTCGCTATAGCCCCAGCCGGGCCGCCCGCCGCCGAGGTCGGTGACAAGATTGACGTTCCAAAGCGTTTTGCCGGTCGCGGCGTCGAGGCATGTGACATCGCCGTTGCCGCCCTCGGTATAAAGTTTGTCGCCGTCGAGCGCTGGTGTGCCGCGCGGCCCATCGCCCTGGTTGTTGCGATAACCGCCGTAGTAACCGCGCAGTTCGACATCGCTGAGGATGCCGTCAGTGCCGGGTTGTTTGGTGGAGAAGAACGCGATGGCTTCCGCGCGCGACACCGCGCCGTCGTAGCCCGGCTCGACTCTTGTCAGGTGGGCCTGAATCTCCTCGCTCGAAAAGGCATCGTCCTTGTCGCTATCCACGCGCTTGGGCCAGCCGTCAGCTCCTGTGCCGCGCATTTCGGCGGCGCTGAGCTTGCCGTCGGCATCCTTGTCGGCGGCTTTAATCATTGCCTCGGCGCGCTGCCGTGCCGTCGCCGCCGTGTCGGCACCGGGTGTGGTAGCATCCATCTTGCCGAGCATGTCGCGCAGCACCGCGCCCGCTTCGGCGGTAGTGAGCATGCCATCGGCATCCTGGTCGAGCTTCTTGAACATGCGGTCCGCCCGCGCGGTCGCGATCGCCTGCACGTCACCGTCGGCTGGCTTTTCATAGCTGTAGTAGTCGGACCTGAGCCGCGTCAGCGCCTCGACTTCGTCCACCGTGCCGTCGCTGTCGCGGTCCATCGTCTTTTTCAACTCTGCCAGCTTGTCGGCGAGTGCTTGCTTGACCGGTTCAGGCTGCACGGCCCAAAGCGTCGCGCCATCCTTCGCGTTGAGGCACATGATGTGCTCCACGCCGTCGAGGTCGCCCTGCGTGAAGATGCGGTCGCCCTTGATCGCGACCGACGAGTAGCCAGCACCGACGGCGTCCACCTGCCACACAACTTTCGGCCCGCCCTCGGGCCATTGCTTGAGCAGGCCGGTTTCCTTGCTGCACCCATCGCGATTTGGCCCGCGCCATTGCGGCCAGTCTTCGGCCACGGCGACGGCGGAGAGCGTGCAGCTGCAAGTGATGAGAAGGATGAGGCGGTGGTGTGTGTTCATGGGGGTTCGGCGGGCAAACCAACGCCGCAAACGGCGAAGACTTGGCAGTTACTTTGCGGGTGAATTTGTCAGTCGGAATCATCAGCCATGCGGCGCGCGTGATTCATTTCGCTCAACGAACATGTCGCAACGTCGCGACACAACGTTGCGGAAAAAAACGTCTGACAAAACTTTGTGGCATATGCCACAAAGTTTTGTTCGAGCATCCTAGCCATTGAAGCTGCGCAGAAGACGACCGGCGGCGCGAAGCACTTCGACTCGCCGGCGCCACGCCTTGCGGCCCAGGTAACCGGAGGGCAGGATGCGCTCCGGCAGCAGCGGGTCTGTTTTCACGGCATCCAACCATGCCGCCCGCTCCGCAGAAGCCCATCGTTGCAGGGATTTTCGCCCCTGAACACTTTGCAATGAACCCGCCGGTCGTTGTTCGAGCACTTTCAGATGCACCGCATAAAGGCTGTTGATGCGCTCAAAATCCCATGCGCCGACGACGATTTCCGTGTCCGATTCTCCCGCGCACGGTCGAGCTTCGAGCAGGATGAGCGACTCGACATTGATCTTTCCGCCGGCGAGAATCTCATGTTCGGCGTCGAGTGCATCGGGCGTGATCCACACGCTGTTTTGCAACCAGCCGAAACCCTTATCGCGCAAATAACGGCGAAGGCGTTCCCGCCGTGCGTTTTGTGCGACTGGCAGATCGAAGAGCACCATCCGCCATTGGCCATCCCACGGCCGCGTCCATCGTTCCTCCGGGTCGCGTCCGCCCAAGGCGTGCAATCGTCCCCGTTCCGTCAGCCGATAGACCCGATCATCCAGAACTTTGGTGTCGCGTTCCACGATTTGCCGCTCCTCCAGAGTGGCGACCTGCCGTAGAAGCCCTTTGCGATAGGCCCAGCTTTCATACGACTCAGTGAGGTTGCGAAAAGTCGGGCGTGCGAGCAAATCCGCCGACCAAAGTAGCAGGTTTAGAAATTCCTCGGTCTTGGGTTTGATGACAAGCTTGGTCTTCATAAGCGGAGGATGAGCCGTTCACTGCCATCCAGGCAATGCAAAACTTTGTGGCATATGCGACAAAGTTTTGTGGCGATGATGTTACGGCGCGGACTGCAACTCCCAAACTCGCACGGTATCATCCATGCCAGCGCTGGCGAGTGTGCGTGTGTCGGGAGAGAATGCGATGGCGGTGGCGCTGCTGCGGTGGCCGCGTAGGGTGGCTTGCTCCTTCGCTGTGGCGGTGTCCCAGAGCTTGATCGTTTCGTCGGCGCTGCCGCTGGCCGGTGTCTTGCCGTCGGGTGACATGGCGAGGGCGTTGATGCTGCCGCGATGACCGCGCAGCACGTCGCGTTCCTCGTGTGTGGCCGCATCCCACAGGCGGACGGTTAAATCGGCGCTCCCTGTGGTGATGGTTTTGCCATCGGGTGCGAAGGCCACGGCGCGGACTTCGTCGTCGTGGTGGATCAAGGAGGGTAAGTCGGACGTGTCGTCCGCCGTGTGCGACGAACTTGCAGTCCGCTGTGGGCGGGCCCAGTGCGTTTACTCGTATCGGCATTGAGCCGTGGCCGAGCAGGCTTTGTCCGCCGTCACACGCAGCCAGCGGCCTTGCACGGCAGGCTCGAAAGTGAGGGCGGAATCTTCGCCGGGGGAGACTTCGTGGTGCTTGTAGGTGACCCAGAGGCCGGTGCCGGTGAGGTCGAGCTCGATGTGGAAGCTGACAGGCTCGTTTTGATCGTGGCTGAGCGTCAGGGTGCGCTGGTCATAGGCCCACATGAGGTAAGGATCGCTTTTTTCGTTCGCTTTGACCGGGGTAGTCTTCCACGGGCCGCCTTCGCCGCGGGGTTTGCCGAGTTTCCACAGGTCGTCGATGGCTCCGGCCCACAGGGCGGCCTTGCCGTCGTCGCTGCGGAGGATGTGGTCGCCCGCCTTGGCATCGGGTTTGATGCCGCTCATCAAAAAGAGGCCGCGATAGCCGCCGAAGTCGGTGACGCGCAGGTTGTGTGAGCAGATGGGGCGGATCTTCGCGAAGCCGTCGGCGTTTTCGGCGGGCAGCTCAAAGAAGGTGCCGCAGGCGCTGAGCATGTCGCGCTCGGTGGCGACCTCGCGGCACACACGCAGGTCACCGGCGTTCGTGGGGCCGTCGTAGGCCTTCGAAGCACGCGGCAGACGCCAGCGACGGCCGCGATCATCGACGACGAGCACGCTGGCTTCATCGAGCGTGATGACGTTCTTTGGGATGGCGACGGCTTTTTCGACAAAAGCCTTCGCAGCAGTGTCTTCGACGCGGTTGAGGGCCAGATCCGCTCCCAGCTCATAGTAGCCGTCTTTGGTGGCGAAACTCAGCGTGCGCTTGTTTTCGCCGCGTGGACGGAAAAGGCCGGTTTGAGCGTTTTCATCGCCGATTCGGGCGATGCCGTCGAAAATGGCGTCGGGCTCGCTGCCGCGTGAATCGCCATTCGAGAGCGTGATGAGCACGCTGAAGTCCTTGGAGTCTTTTTCGGCTTTCACGCGCAGCCATTCGTCGTCGCCAGTGATCGTGACACGCTTCGATTCACCCGTGGCGTGGTCGATGTGCCAGGCGCTGCGGTGCTTCCATCCGGCGATGAGGAAGGGATCGCTCAAATCGCCCGCTTTGACGCTGTCATGCAGCCAGACGGCACCGCTGGCGTGTGCGGGGCCGAGTTTGCCGGGCGTGTCGGGGCTGGTGAACCACAGGTTGCTCTGCGACTGGCCGACGCTGTCGATTCTGCCCTTCACACTGCGCTTGTTGAGGAATTCCGACTTCGCCGAATCATCGCAGCCGAAGACGAGGCGGTCGTTCCAGCGGGTGAAGTCGCCGATCACCTTCATGTAGGCGCTACGAGCGCGGATGCCGCTCGTGTTCGCAGCCGAAAACGTCTTTGGGAAGCTCCAGAACGCGCCGTGCATGGTCATGAGCAGACGCGAGCGCAAAAAGTCCATGGTGCTTGATCATGCCTCGGGGGGCTGGTACAAGAAGGCACACCTTCACTCATGCGCCACTTCAACGCCCCCGATTCACTCGCACAAAACAGCCTCTTT
>NZ_JBJXFV010000008.1:0-45282 GCF_046154365.1 Prosthecobacter sp. | reverse complement strand
GCGGCAGCCTCCTTGCGCACCGCCACGTTTACGCGACCGCGTGAAACAGCCGCAGACACTTCCGTGCGCACGGCATTTTCCAGTTCCGCCAGCTCACGCGGCAGATTCACCGCCACTTCGAGCTGTTTGCGGTTCACCGCGCTGCATTCCACGCTCCACGTCACGCCAGCGCGCTGCGCTTCGCCTCTGCCAAATCCGGTCATGCTTTTCATACTCATCAGATGGAGCGAAATCGGCCTCGGGTAAAGCCTTGGATGCAACGGGCAGATTCACCGCGATTCCGGTTTGCAACGCCACGCCTGCTCCCTAGTCTCGCCCTCCCTATGGCAAAATCGGCTCTTGGAAAAGGACTCGGCGCACTCATTTCGTCACCCTCGGCGGTGTCGGGAGTGTCGCGCCTGCCAGCCCTGGCGCAGCCTGCTCCTGGAGATGTGGTTAATCGCGTCACGCTCGATCAAATCGTCCCCAGCCCGCTCCAACCGCGCAAAGAGTTCCCGACTGAGCAGCTCGCCGAACTCATGGAGTCCATCCGCGAGCACGGCATCATCCAGCCGCTGATCGTACGCCGGGTGAACGGCAAGCTGGAACTGATCGCTGGCGAGCGTCGTTTCCGCGCCTCGCGTGAGCTTGGGCTCAAGGAAGTCCCCGTCATCGTCCGCGAAGCCTCCGACAAGGACGTGCTGGAGATGGCACTCATCGAAAACCTCCAACGCGAGGATTTGAACGCCATCGAGGAGGCGCAGGCCTACTCGCGTCTCGCCAAGGACTTCCACATGCGGCAGGAGGACATCGCGCAGCGCGTCGGCAAGAACCGCGCCACCGTCGCGAACACCATGCGCCTGCTGGAGCTGCCCGTCAGCATTCGCGACATGCTCGCCACCAGCAAAATTTCCACCGGTCACGCCAAGGTGCTGCTCATGCTCAAAAAGCATGACGAACAGGAGCGCCTGGCTCAACAGATCGTTGACAAGGGTCTTACGGTTCGCGCCACCGAGAAGGCGATCGACGCCATTCTGCATCCGCCGCCACCGCCGAAACCCAAGCCGACGGCAACGGATTTTGCCCGTGCCATCGAAGCCGTGGAGCAGAAGCTCATCCAGCACCTGACCACCAACGTCAGCATCCATCACGCTGAGAAAAAAGGCCGCATCGAGATCGACTACTACGGCGTCGAAGACTTGAACCGCATTCTGGCCGTGCTCGGCGTCGAGGAAGAAGCCTTCGCTGAAGAGTAAACCGCTGCGATGACGATCATGAACAAGCTTCGTGATGTTTCCCTCGTCATTCTGTCCTGTTTCCTGGTCGCCTGCCAGCCCCCTGGACCGAAGTCGGACAACGCAGACGTTCGAGACTTCCTCACGCATTACTTCGCCACCTGGTCGGCGAAGGACATGGACGGCTACGGTGCCTGCTTCCATGAACAGGCCCGCATCACCTTCGTGCATCAAGGCCAGCCGCAAACCCAGGGCCTCACCGATTTCCTCCACGGCCAGAAACTCAGCCACGCCACCACATCCGTGCCGATGACCGAAGTGCCCACGGACATGAAAATCCTCCGCGACGACCGCACTGCCCAGGCCAGTGTGCGCTGGAAACTCACCAAAGGCACCGACATCACCCTCGGCACCGATTGCTTCACGCTCATCAAGACCCCCACCGGTTGGAAAATCATGAGCCTCGTCTTCTACAACGACTGACTGAGAACTGAGCACTGAGAACTATCCCCATGTCCCGCTCCCCATCCACCCCCCCCGCACCTTCACCGGACACCGCCGCCTCCACCCGCGGCACCCGCATCTTTCTTGGCATCTCCTGCTTCCTCGCCGGAGCGGCCATGATGGTCATCGAAATCTGCGCGTATCGCCTGCTGGCGCCCTTCTTCGGCAACAGCGTTTACACCTGGACCGCCTTGATCGGCGTCATCCTCATCGCCTTCAGCGCGGGTGGTTATCTCGGCGGCTATCTTTCGGATCGCAAAATGGCGCTCGACCTCCTCGGTTGGCTGCTCGCCGGCTCCGCCGTGCTCACGTTCTTCATTCCGGCCTTCCACACTGTCTTCGCGGCCAATTTAAGCGCCCACGGCCTCATCGCCGGGCCGGTGATGATCTCGCTGCTGCTCTTTGCCATTCCCGGCATCCTGTTGGGAGCCGTTTCACCAGCGGCGGTACGGTTTTACAGCCTCACGCTCAAGGATACACACGTCGGCGCCGCGGCGGGCACGATCAGCATGCTCGGCTCGCTCGGCAGCTTTGTTGGCACCTTTCTCTCCGGCTTCTTCCTGCTCTCCACCTTCGGCGTGCGCAGCATCTTCTTCGGCACCGCCACGATTTTGCTGCTGCTGGCCATTGCTGCGTTCCTCCTCGCCAAAAACTCGCTCAAGCAGCAGGCTCCCGTGATCCTGAGCGGCATCTTCGCCTTCTCGATGAGCTGGATGACCACGCCGAAGCCCAAACCCGGTGTCATCTTCGAGCACGAGTCGTTTTATCATCACATCGAGGTCAGCGAGCAAACGCAGGGCAAAGTCACGCGCCGCGTGCTTCAGCTCGACTCGACTGCGGAAGGTGGCATGGACGCGAACACGGGCGATCTCATCATGGCCTACCAGCATTACTGGAAGCTCGCCCTGCTGCGTGAACCTGCCAAAGTCAGCAGTGCGTTGTTTATCGGTGCCGGTGCCTTTGGCATGCCCGAGAACGTCTCGCGTGAATTTTCCGATGCTGTGGTCGATGTGGTCGAAATCGACCCCCAGGTCATCGAAGTGGGCCGCAAGTTCTTCAAGCTCGACGAGTTTCCTCGCGTCAATGCTCACGCTGGCGATGCGCGCCGCTTCCTGCTGCAACACGGCGGCAAGAAATGGGATCTCATTTTTGGCGACGCCTACAACGGCATCCGCCAGATCCCGCCACACCTTGCCACGCGTGAGTTTTATCAGCAGATCGCCGATCATCTCGAACCGCAGGGCGTTTTCATCATGAACCTGATCGCTGCCGTCACTGGACCGAAATCCGAGTTGACCTCTGGCATGCTCGCCACCCTGCGCAAAGTTTTTCCTTCCGTTGAAATTTTCGATGTGGAGGCACTCTCTCATTATCCCCGCGAACAGGCGCGCAACGTCATTCTCATGTGCTCACGCGAAAATTTGAAGCCGCTCATCGTGGATCGTTACGTCACACCCGGCTCCTGGCAGGAGCGCCTCATCCGCACCCATGTCCCCGCCGGAACCGTGCCGCGCTCTGAGTACGTCTTCACCGACGATCACAACCCCGTCGATGCCATCATCGCTCGCGGTTTGTTGGAATGAGGAGCATAGCAGGCCGGATGTGTTTGGCGGATGCGGCTCCGCCGCTTGCAGGTTTCCTTCGCCAAACTATCCGGCTCTGCGCGCGATTTCGTTCAAAAGCATGCTTTCCGTCCAGCAGCCGGATAGTTCGGCGAAGCAAGTCATGCTGTGAATGAGTGTCTCAAGCGCCGAACACATCCGCCCTACTTCTGCAACAACTTCGCCGCGGGGGCCAGTGCGGGTGCCACGAATGCATCGAACACCAGCACGCCCTTGAGCGAATCCACCGCACGCTCGAGCTGCTGATCACCCAGCCCCGCCAATTCAAGCGCCGCTGCTTCACCGGTGCCATGTGACGCACGCCACTTGGAGATGCGCAGTTCCTGCTCGGTCGTGAGTGCAGAGACGATGTTCGGCTCGACGCCGTTCTCGTGAATCGTGCGATGGCCTGGTGTGTAGTATTTGGCCGTCGTCAGCCGCAACGCCGCGCCGTTTTTCATCGGCAGGATCGTCTGCACCGATCCTTTGCCGAAACTCGTCGTGCCCACGACAATCGCTCGCTTCAAATCCTGCAATGCGCCCGCCGTGAGTTCGGACGCACTCGCACTGCCGTGATTGATCAGCACGGCGATGGGATACTTGCGCGGCTCCTTGCCGTTGCGTGATGGCGTTCGAAATGGCGGCGGATTCTGCGAGGCTACCCGGCCCTCGGTGGTCACCACCACCGTGCCTTCCGGCAAAAACTCGCCGCACACCGCCACCGAGCTGTCCACCAGGCCGCCGGGGTTGTTGCGCAGGTCGAGCACGAAGGCCTGCATGCCCTCTTTTTCCAGTTCATCCAGCGCCTTGCTCAGTTCGCGTGCCGTCGGCTGGTTGAACTGCGAAATGCGCGCGTAGCCGATCTTGAACTCGCCCGCCATCTTGTCAGCCAGCAGCATCGGATCATGCACGGAGGTCTCCGCCAGCGTCTCGTGCTTCACCTTGAACTCTAAAAACTGCTTCGTGCCCGGCCGGCGCACCGTGAGCCGCACTTCATCGCCCGCCTTGCCCTTGAGCAGTTGCATCGCCTCCGCCACGCCCACCGAATCCGTCAGCACGTCATTGATGCGCACGAGCTGGTCGCCTGACAGCACACCCGCCGCTGTCGCCGGGCCATCTTCGCGCACCGTGATGATCGTCAGCACGTTCTGCCGCAGCGCGATCGTAATTCCAATGCCCTCCGACGTGTCGCTCTGCTCACGCTGCATGTCTTCAAACAGCGATTTGCCCATGTACTCACAGTGCGGGTCCAGACGGTTCAGCATGCCCTCCAGGGCACCTTCCACCAGCTCCTCATACGTGATCTTTGACTCATCCACGTAATTCTGCCGCACCATCTCCATCGCCCGCGTCAGCATCTCCATCTGCACATAAGCATCCTCCGGCGGCGGCTTCACGGGTGGCGGTGCGGGCGCAGGCTTGGTTGTTGTCTTCGGCGCTTCAGCAGGCTTCGGCGCAGTCGCAGGTTTCGTCGCCGGAGCTGCGGGAGCCGGAGCAGGAGTCGTCGGTGCCGCGTGAAGGCTCGCGGCGGAGATCAAGGCAAGCAAAAGGACCAATGGACTGCGCATGGCCGCACAGTGCATGATTCAGCGCCTTGGAACAGGGAAAAGTCATATCGAGCGACTGCAACGCGCCGCCAGTTGGAGCGCGAGTGTGTCGCAGACCACTCGCCACTTTGCCCCAGAGCGGACGCGGCAGGAAAGAGTGGCGAGTAGGCTAAAGCCATACTCGCGCTCCATCACTCCAGCATGATCCCGTGCCAGTAGCCGAACTCCATGTTCCAGCCGCTCGCGTGGGCTTCGAGGCGCACGGTGATTTCCCGGCCTGCGAACTTCGAGAGATCTATCTCGATGTCTTTCCAGCGTGGCTTCTCGTGATCCACCGCCATCTCCTTGACGACTTGACCGTTGACCACCGCCTTGACGATCCAATCACCCCGATCATCCGCCGCGACGCTGAACTTCAATTTTGTCTTTTCGACCTTCAGCTTCCGCTCAAAGCTCGCCGGCGTCTTTTTGTCTGGGAACGGATGCATCAGCAGCACGTTCGTTTTGCTGTAGTACTCACCGAGTTTCACCGGCGAACGCTCAAAGTCGGGCCCGTTCACCTTCCACTCGGGATTCCACAGGCTGACGCTTTCCCAATCGATGGCGCGCGAGTTGTAGCCTTTGGGTTTGGCGGGCGCATCGGCGACTTCGACGCCTTTGATGAGCAGATCCTTCTTGGCAGGTGTCAGCGGGCCTTCTTCGGGCGGGGCGAGGATGTACCAGATGAGATCGCGGAACATGGCATCTGGCAAAGCGCCGAAGCCCATGGGCATGAGGCTTTGCTTGGAATTGGTGAGCGAGGCGATTTGATCGCGCGGCACGACCTGCGCCACGCCACCCGCGCCAAGCAGCTTCACATGGCCCGGCGTGTCCTCGACGACGCGTCCGGCGAGCGTGCGGCCATCCTTGGTGGCGACGGTGAAGTTCTCGTAGCCGTTGCCGATGATCTGATTCGGATCGATAACGTTGGCGAGGATCGCGTCGAGGTTGCTGCGTCCGCTGCCGATCAAATCCGGCCCCACCTTCTGCCCGCCACCGTGGAATTCGTGGCAGACCATGCAGGTGGAGGTGAAGATGAGCTTGCCGTTCGCCAGATCGGGATCGCCGGTCAAACAGGCCTGCTTCTTCGCGGCGATGAGCGCTTTCACGTCGTCCGACGAATCCTGCCACGCGCCGAGCACTTTGAAGGCGAGACCGCGGAGATCCTTATCCTTGTTCGTCGCCAGCGCCCGCCGCACAGGCGCAGGAAAGCCTGTGGAGGGAACGGACCCATCCGCGATGCCTTTGAGGAGGACTCTCGTCCAGTAAGGACGGCTCGAAAGCGCCTCCATAGCCGCGTTCCGCACATTAAAGTCTTTCGAGGCTGCCTGAGAGATCAAAGGCAGGACGAAATCATCGCCCCCGAGATCCGCCGCCGCACGAATCGCTGCCACACCGAGCGTGGTGGAGGTGCCCGGAGCCAGCAGCGGCTTCAGCCCTTCCTTCACGGCGTCCGTCTTCACCTTCCGCAGCGATTGCAGCACCGCGATGCGGTCCTTCTCAGGCTTCGAGGCATCGTGCAGCGCAACGATCATCTCCTTCACCGCCACTTCATCGCCCCACAGCACCGCGAGTGTCTGCGCATGGTTCCGCACGTCCGCATTCGCCGACGAACGCCACTTCGCGAGGCTGACCGAAACATCCTTCACCGGCTTGATCACACCGCCTTCCTGGCCTTTCACGAGTCCATCGAGCGCATGTGCGAGAAGGATGTCGTGCGCAGCGATCTTATCGCAAAACTCGACGGCGAGATCGAGGTTCTCCGCCTTCCGCGTGTCGCACAAGCGGCGCATGGCTTTATGGGAGAGGACGCGGGAGAGAGGCTGGGTGGTG
The DNA here is from genome assembly GCF_046154365.1 of Prosthecobacter sp. Taxonomy (GTDB): domain Bacteria; phylum Verrucomicrobiota; class Verrucomicrobiia; order Verrucomicrobiales; family Verrucomicrobiaceae; genus Prosthecobacter. Next base: position 38,544 of record NZ_JBJXFV010000008.1, on the reverse strand, counting down.
GGCGCCGCAGAACCGAGGATCTCCAACGTTTCGGGTGCGTTGGCAAAATCGCTGATTCCGGGCTCGATGGCTCGCCAGATCATGTAGCTCAGCATGCCGTCAGCATCCTTTGCCGAGCTTTGGATAAGATCATTGAGTTGAATGTGGGTGCGGACTTTCGCGCGGAAGATTTTATCTTCGAGGTGCAGAGGACGAGTGAGCGTGAGGGCTGAGGAAGCGGTCATCTGTCTGCTGATCGCACATGCAAGACGGACCGTGATGTCAGGATCGCTGGAGAGCTTGTCGAGCCGTTCGGTGTGCTGCCATAACAAGGCTAAAGAGTCGTTTTCTTTGGCGGAATTGTCCTTGGTGTTCTCGTCCGCAATCGAAGCAATGTGGCGATCAGCCAAGCGAAACCGTTCGCCGCTGAGGCGGGCGGCCCAAACACGCATGGTTGGCTCACGATCACCCCCAACTTCACCCAGGATATTTGCATCCAATGGCTCGGGGCCGGATTCGACCTGATGCAGGCTCCAGAGTGCTTCCAGACGTGTTGAGAGACTCGTTGAGTTCAGGATCAGACTTTGGAGTTCGGTTTGAAGAGCCTCGGAGTGTTCCTTCTCCACCAGCATCCGCCTCGCCATCCGGCGCATCCAGTTGTTGGGATGCTCCAGGGTCTTCACGAGGTCGGCGGTTGAGAGTTTTTTGAGGTCGAGGTCCTTCGTGGGCCGTGAGGCATATTCTGTAGTTCCGCCTTTAGGCGGTGCTGTTTCTGAACCGGCTGAAGCCGGAACTACAGAACCGCTTTGGGTCGTGACGACGCGCCAGATTCGTCCGCGTTCGCGATCCACACCTTCGGGGTTGGCTTTGGCGTTTTGGTAGCAGGGGTATTTGTCGCACCAGTCCATGATCCAGAGGAAGCCGTCGGGGCCGGTCTGGGTGCTGACGGGGCGGAACCAACCGTCGTTGGCGCGGAGGAAGTCGCGACGCGGCTCGCATTTGAAGGTGGCGCCGACGGGCGTGAGCACTTCCTCGTGGATGGCGTTGTCGTGGATGTTGCCGATGAAGGCGTGGCCGTGCGTGTCGGCGGGATAGCGTCCGCCTTGATAAATCTGCACGCCGGCATACGCGGCGCGGAAGTGTTTATGTTTCACGATGCTGGGCAGCAGCTCGTAGGCATACGGATTCTCCGGCGCACCGCCCTGGCGCACGTAGATGCCACCGGGAGCCATGTGGAAGAAGTGGTCGATGACGCAAGCGCTGACGAAGAAGTTCCCCGCCGCGTCGTAGTCGCAGCCCCAGGGATTGCTGGTGCCGTCGGCGAAGACTTCGAATTCCCAGGGTAGGGCAGGCATTCTGCCTGCCTCGGGTGTGCCGGGCATTTTGCCCGGTTGAGCTGTCTCGGGCAGGATGCCCGAGGCACTCGATGACAGGCTGGAAGCCTGTCCTACCGGCCGTGCGCGCCCGATGCCCGCATCAAACTTAAAGCCCTCACTCTCCTTCTGTCCTGGACGCCGGACTTTGCTGTTCGTGAAAACACCGTGGGTCATGTACAGCCAGCCGTCGGGGCCCCAGCAGAAGGAATTGAGCAGCTCATGCGTGTCTTCACGGCCAAAGCCGGTGAGCACGACTCGCCACTCGTCCGCGTGATCGTCGCCATCGGTGTCTTTGAAGTGCAGCAGATGCGGCTGCTGGCCGACATAGATACCGCCGTCACCACAGAGGATGGCGCTGCCCATGTCGAGACCTTCGACGAAGACGGTGCGCTTGTCGGCCTCGCCATTGTTGTCGGTGTCTTCGAGGATGATGACGCGATCGCGTGGGATTTGCGATTTCAAATTTGAAATTTCAGATTGGCCGCGGCACTGCGGCGGCACGGTATGGTATTTGTCATCCTTCGCTTCGATGCCGAAGGCGTTGCCCTTGAACGCGGAGCCGTTCGGATATTCGTAGCCTTCCACGACCCACAAACGCCCGCGATGATCCCAGGTCATCGCGACCGGATTCACGATCATCGGCTCATGCGCGAAACAACGGACCTCGTAGCCGTCGGGCACGCTCATCTTGGCGCGGGCATCTTCAGGCGAAGGGCAGACGGTGGCTGCAGGGGCGCGTTCGCCTTCGATTTCTTTGCCGGCGGCAAAAGCCAGCGAGGAACAGCCGAGGAGGAACAGGGAGGAAAACAGGAGGGGCTTCATGCGTGGTTGGGTTCTACTCGGAACAATGGCACCACTGCAAGCTTGATGTCGGACAGCTTGATGTCGGACATGGTTTGGACGGAATCGGCCAGCCTCAGCGCGGGACTTGCGAGATGATGGCCGCGCCCTAGACTGTCCACATGAAAAAGAAGCCCCGCGATTTCCATGTGGTCATCGAACGTGACGAAGACGGTTGGCTGGTCGCCAGCGTGCCGCAGCTTCCTGGCTGCCACACGCAGGCCAAGACTTACGACACGCTCATGAAGCGTGTGCGAGAAGCGATTGAGGCGTGTTTGGGGGGTGCCGGTGCATGCTGGGGAAACGATCTGCCCAGGGTTGCTTCGGAAAATCTTGAATCAGACAGAGCTGGAGCCGGAAGATTTGGTGTGGGCCGGTTTGCGAGCTGCGGAGCGATTTGACCGAGGACGAGTTCGAGTAGGAGGACGAGGACGAAGTTTTTCCTGCACAGGGAATGATTTGGTTCATGGTGGCGGCTCACTCCGACCTTACTGATGAGCACCCCGACCCCCAAAACTCCCGAACAACTCCGATCCTGGCGCTGGTATGGCCGTGATGAACTGCGCTCGTTTGGCCATCGCTCTCGTGCCAAACAGAACGGCTGGGGCGCGGAGGACATCGTGGGCAAGCCGGTGATCGGCATCCTGAACACCTGGAGCGATCTGAACTCCTGCCACATGCATCTGCGCCTCACGGCGGATGCGGTGAAGCGCGGCATTTTACAAGCGGGCGGGCATCCGATGGAGATCCCGGTCATGTCGGCGGGCGAAATGCTGACGAAACCGACGGCGATGTTTCATCGCAATTTCCTCGCGATGGAGACCGAGGAAATGCTGCGCGCGAATCCCATCGACGGCGCGGTGTTGCTCGGTGGCTGCGACAAATCCACGCCGGGACTGCTCATGGGGGCCTTCAGCATGGACATCCCGGTCATCTACATGCCCTGCGGCCCGATGATGAAGGGCAACTGGCGCGGCGAGACACTCGGCAGCGGCAGCGATGTGTGGAAATACTGGGACGAAAAACGTGCGGGCAATCTGAGCTGGGAGCAATGGTGCGAGATCGAGGACGGCATCGCCCGCAGCCCCGGTCATTGCATGACGATGGGCACCGCGAGCACGCTCACCGCGCTGGCAGAGACGCTCGGCCTCTGCATGCCGGGAGCGTCGTCGATTCCGGCCGTGGACAGTGCGCACACACGCATCGCCGCCGCCGCTGGCCGTCAGATCATCGAGAACGTGTGGCTGGACCGCAAACCGTCCGGCATCGTCAGTGAGCGCTCATTTGAAAACGCCATCGCGGTCGATATGGCGCTCGGCGGCAGCACGAATGCCATCGTGCATCTCGTCGCCATGGCTGGCAGGCTCGGCATCAAGCTCCCGCTGGAAAAATTCGACGAGATCAGCCGCAAAGTGCCGCTGCTGGCGAACATGCGGCCTGCGGGCAAATATTTGATGGAGGAGTTTTATCTCGCTGGCGGCCTGCAAGCACTGCTGAACGGCATGCGTGAGCTGTTGCACACCGACGTGCCCACGATCACCGGAAAGACGCTCGGCGAAGACATCGCCGAAGCGATCATCCACAACGACGACGTCATCCGCACACCGGAAAACCCGCTCCAGCCCGACGGCGGCACCGCCATCCTGCGCGGCAACCTTTGCCCGAATGGTGCCGTCATCAAACACGCCGCCGCGACGAAGGAACTCTGCACGCACACCGGCCCCGCGCTCGTCTTTGACAGCTACGCCGAACTCAAAGCCAATATCGATCGCGATGACCTCGATGTGACGAAGGACAGCGTGCTCATCCTGCGCGGAGCGGGGCCTGTGGGTGCTCCAGGCATGCCAGAGTGGGGCCAATTGCCAATCCCGAAGAAACTCATCATGCAAGGCATCCGCGACATGGTGCGCCTGACCGACTGCCGCATGAGCGGCACCAGCTACGGTGCCTGCGTGCTGCACATCGCCCCCGAAAGCGCCGTCGGCGGCCCGCTGGCCCTCGTGAAAACCGGTGATCTCATCGAACTCGATGTGCCAAACCGCAAACTGCATCTGCATGTCAGCGATGAGGAACTGGCGAAGCGCCGTGCGGCCTGGAAGCCAGCGCCACCGCGCTACCACCGCGGCTACGCGAAGCTGTTCGTCGAACACGTCACGCAGGCCGATCAAGGAGCTGACTTCGACTTCCTCCAGCATGGCCCGGCGGTGCCGGAGCCGGACATCTTTTGAGCGGTTGAGTTTTTGCATCGCATCACGCGTGAACCGTCTCCGCCACATCCTCGTCTCCGCTTCTGCCGGTTCTGGCAAGACCTACCAGCTCGTGCGGCGGCATCTACATCTGCTCGCGCTCGGGCAGCCGCCGGAGGGCATTGCGGCGATGACCTTCACGCGCAAGGCCGCGGGGGAGTTCTTCCAGCGCATCCTGCAACGCCTCTCCGCACTTTCACAGCACGACGAGCAGCCGGAAAAGTACTTTGCGGACATGACCCCGCTGCCGGCGGCGTGGCCGGAGTTCGCCACGCTGCTGCGGCAGGTCACGCGGCGGCTGCACCGGCTGCGGCTGGGCACGATGGACAGCTTCTTTGCCAACATCGCCGCCTGCTTCCCGCTCGAACTCGGTCTGCCGCTCGGAGCGAAGGTCATGGCCGAGGACGAGGCCGCGCAGGCACGCAACGAGGCGCTCGATGCACTGCTGGAACGCATTCATTCGTCACGCGATGACAAGGCGGCCCGGGCGCTGCTTGAAGGCTTCAAGCAGGCGACTTTTGGCGTCGAAGAACGCAGCGCGGTGCAAAGCCTCGAAGGCTGGATCAAAGAACATCACACCACCTGGCTCGACAGCGGCGGTGTTTCGCGCTGGGGCAGCCTGCCGGGGCTGGATTTGGATGGCGATGACGATCTTGCCGTCGCGCTTGATGATTGGAACAACTATTTCGTTCCCGCCAATGACAAAGGCACGGAGTTCAGGGATCAATTGCTCGATCAAGCCGCTAAGCTGGAGCCTGGAACCACACCAAAGGATCGCATCAAGGATTTCCTGGAGAAGTCCGCCGCATCATGGAGCGATCTGCTTGCTGGCAACGCCAGCATCACCTGGGGCGGCAAAAAAACTCCCGTTTCAAGCAACGCCGCCCGTGCCTGGGTCCGCGTCGTCGAAACAATCCTGCGCCGCGAATTGAAATGCCGCGCGCAGCGCACGCGCGGCATGGCGGCGCTCATGGAGTTGTATGAAACCGAGTATGCGCGTCGCGTACGCTCGCGGGGCCGACTCTCCTTTGCCGATGTGCAGCGATTGTTGGCTGAAGCGACGACGGGCGGTGCGGAATGGATGGACCATGAACGCGGTGATCTGTGGTTCCGACTCGATGGGCGCTACGATCACTGGCTGTTCGACGAATTTCAGGACACCAGCCGCGTGCAGTGGAACGTGGTGCGTGGTCTGGTCGATGAAGTGATGCAGGATGACTCTGGCAGGCGCAGCTTCTTTGCCGTCGGCGATCCCAAGCAGTCGATTTATCTCTGGCGGCAGGCGGAGCCGGGTTTGTTCGACGACGTGCTGCACGAATGGCCGCATCATGGTGAAGACGGCTTGGAGCCGCAGACCTTGAGCCAGTCGTTCCGCAGCGCTCCGGCGGTGTTGGATGCAATCAATGCCGTGTTTGCAAATCACGACGGCATTGAAGCGCTGCTCACAGGCTGCACGCAAGGCTTCGAGTTCCAGCCGCACGCTGCGGCAGAAAAAAATCAACGCCTCGCCGGTTACGCGGCGCTACTCGGTGTGAAGCCCGACAGCGAGGAAAAATCGACCACGCCAGTCGTGGCGGCGCTGCTGAACGAAATTCGACCGCTGGAGCGCGGTTTGTCCTGCGCGGTGCTGGTGCGGGGTAACAAGGATGCGATTGAGATCACCGAGGAACTGCGTGCGGCCACGGGCATGGAAATCGTGTGCGAATCCCAGCAGCATCCGGCCACGGACAATGCGATGACACTGGCGCTGCTGGCGCTGCTGCAGCTCGCCGCCCATCCCGGCGACACGCTGGCGCTGGAACATCTGAAAATGACGCCGCTGTGGCCGCAGATTGAGTGCGGCGAACAAAAATGGCCGCTGACGTGCCATCAGGTGCGCAATGAGGTGTTTGAACGCGGCTTCATCGGCTTCACCGAGGTGTGGACGCGGCAGTTGCGCACGCTGCTGCCGGAGCTGGACGCGTTTCATGAGCTGCGGCTGCGCCAATTCGGTGAAATCGCCGCCGAGTTCGATACGCGTGGCTCACGCGACATCGACGCCTTCCTCCAACATGCACGCGACATGCCGATGAAGGTGCGTGGCGCTGCGAATGCAGTGCAGGTGATGACCGTTCACAAGGCGAAGGGCCTGGAGTTCGATGTCGTCATCCTGCCCGGCCTCAACGGTGATGCGATGGACAAGGTGCGTCCGCGCTCGCTGATCGTGAATCGTGATGACCAGGGCATCTCCTGGGTCTTGCAGGAGCCGCCACGCGTGTTTGCGCCGTTGCACGACGGTTTGAACCAGGAAATGGCAACGGCGAAGCAGCGGGCCGGATTTGAGTCGCTGTGCCGGCTGTATGTGGCGATGACGCGGGCGAAACGTGGGCTGTATCTGATCACAGAACGACCACCGAAGACGAAAGACGGGGCGATGACCGAAGCGCAGTTTTTGCGGCGAATGCTGGGTGTTGCGGACGACGGACAGGAGTGCCCGTCTTACTTAACGGAGTGGCAAACGGGCGCTGCGGCGTGGTTTGCGAGTTCAAATCGCGTAGAACCTAAGCAGCCGGGTATCGCAGTTGCGCCGCCGCCGCTGGGTGAACTGCTGCGCGAATTCCAACCGCTGGCGAAGCGGGTGACGCCTTCGGGCGAGGAGGATTTTCAGGTGAAGGGCAGCGTGCTGTTCAGCGAGGGCCGTGAGCCTGGCCGCAGGCTGGGCAGCCTCGTGCATGAGCTGCTGGCACTGGTGGAGTGGTGGGATGCGAAATCGAGCATGGCCGAACTCGAAGCGCGCTGGCAGACGGCAGGCCTGCTGCGTGGCGAAGCGATTGAAGCGACCGCCCTGTCGATGGTGCGGGGCGTTTTGACCTCGGCAGCCGCAGCGTATGCCTTTGCGAAGCCTGCGGCGGACGCCGAGGCGTGGCGGGAGCGGCCGTTCGACTTGATTCACGAAGGGAGCTGGATCAGCGGCATTTTTGACCGTGTGATAGTGCGGCGGGAGTCGGTGCGCCTGATTGATTTCAAGACGGACGACGTGGCGGATGAAGCGGCCCTGCAGGAGAAGGTGGCGGGTTATCGACCGCAGATCGTGCTCTATCGTCAGGCGCTGGCACGGCTGACCGGCCTGAAACCGGAGCAGATCGAGTGCGCGCTGCTGTTCACCCGGAGTGGCCGGGTGGAGCCGGTTTTGTAAAATTTTTGAATCCAGACGGCCTGCGGCAACGCAAAAACTTGTGTCACCGCAGAAGCTCTGGCATGGAATCCGTACCGCCCCGCCCGTATGGTGCGCTGCGCGCCGAAATACGTCATGCCCCAGCCCGAACTCAGCGATGAAGACCTGCTCCAGCGTACTGGACGCGGGGATGCGCGTGCGTTTGAGCAGCTCTATGACCGCATGGCTCCGCGCCTCTTTGGTCTGCTGCGGCAGATGCTGGCGGACGAACGCGAGGCGGAGGACATGCTGCAGGACGGTTTTGTGCAGCTTTGGTCTCGTGCGTCGGACTTTGATCCGGCGCGCAGCAAGGCCTTCACCTGGGCGGTGATGATTTTCCGGCACAAGGCCATCGACCGCATGCGCGCGCTGGGCCGCCGCAATCGCCTGGTGGAAAGTGCGGCGCTGGAGCAGGTGACGCTGGCCGCACACACGCCGGTGGGCGCGGATGACGAGGTTGGGGCGGGCGAGCGCGGCACGGTGGTGCGCGATGCGCTGAACGACCTGCCCAAGGAGCAGCGGCAGTTGATTGAGTATGCCTTTTTAAAAGGCCTCACGCATCACGTGCTCGCCGATTCACTGGGCATTCCGCTTGGCACGGTGAAGACGAACATCCACCGCGGACTGCTGCGCCTGCGCGATCTGCTGAAAGGAGGCATCTAATGGACGAGCGACACGAAGAACTGGCCGCCCTGAATGCCTTCGGCATGCTGGAGAGCGATGAGAAGCGCGTGCTGAACGGTGCTGGCGTCGCTGACAAGGAGCTGCGTGATTTTAGCGTGGAACTGGAGCAGACTGCGGCGGAGCTGGCACGCCTCATCACGCCGGTGGAGCCACCGGCGGACATGAAACGGCGCATTCGTGCGAAGCTGCGCTCCAGCGGAGCGAAAGGGGCCGGTTTCTCACGCGGCGTCGTGCTGGGCGGCACCGGCTGGGCTTTGGCGGCAGCGCTGGCCGTGGCCGCGGTGTGGCTGTGGCAGGATCGTGAGAAACTGGTGCAGCAGGTCGCCGCAGTGAGCCGGGCCATGGCACCTGCGGCTCCGTCAGTTCCTGTCGCTGAGACGGCGAAGAAAGAGACCCGCAACATTGAAGATGAGCTGAAGAGTCTGCGGAGTGATTTTGAAGCGAAGAAGGCAGCGTTGAGCACGGAGATCGCAGAGATCAGCAAGCGCGAGACCGAGGCCAATGCGCATATCGCAAAGCTCGTCGCCGACGCCGAGGCGCAGAAGCAGCAGGCAGCGCAGTCACAATTGCAGATCGCCACGCTGCAAAGCAAAATTTGGGAGTACCGCAACTGCAAGATGGTCGTCGTCTGGGACGGCGGCAAGCGCCAGGGCGTGCTGCTGCTCGACAAAATGCCGCGCGTGGAGTCTGGCCAGGATTACCAGCTCTGGGTCGTCGATCCAAACCAGCCCGACCTGGTGAGCGCCGGCGTGGTGACGGTGGATGCCAAAGGCGCGGCAAAGACCGCCTTCAAACCCGTCGCTGCCGTGGGCGAGACCGTGACGTTTGCCCTTAGCGTGGAGAAAACAGGCGGCGTGCCGAAGAACGAAGGCCCGATCGTGCTGACGGGGCCGTGACGTAAAACGAGTTTTCCAACTCGTTTGCCGAACGAGCTGATAACGCCAGACAATTCACTCCGTGATCGCCGTGGTTGACACGCCTTCTGTGGCTGAGGATAATGACCCCATGAGCACCCTCACGGCTACCATCGACATTCGAGATGACGCCCCCAGCGTGATCGCCGCCTTGCTCCGCCAGTTCCCCAAAGGTAGCCGGGTGAAGCTGGCGATGTCTCAGGATGATAGCGCCGCGCCTTTGCACGGGCTGGATGAGTATCGACTCAAGGTGCAAACCGCCCGCCAAGCTGCCCCCGCGTGCTCGTGGAAAACGACCGATGCGGCGATGAAGGCTCTGCGGGAGGGTGAAGAAGACTGAGATGGCCTGGGTCGTCGATACCTGCGTCGTGCTGGACCTTGTGACGGGCGATCCACAGTTCGAGGCTGCATCGACGAGTTGCCTCCATGCCCACCTGCCTGATGGCTTGGTTGTCAGTCCAGTGACGTTTATCGAGATCGGTCCCGCCTTCGAAGGGGATGCGACTGCCGCCGAGAGCTTCCTCAAACAGATCCATCTCAGCTCGACGGAATTTTGGTCGTCAGAAGACACCAAGCTAGCTCACCGCTACTGGCATGAGCATCAGCTCCGCCGCCGCCAGTCGAGTGTCGCCAAGCGTCCCGTGGCAGACGTGATGATCGCGGCTTTTGCAGATCGCTTTCAGGGCATCATCACCCGCAATGCGTCCGATTTTCGGAACATCGCGCCGTCGATAGTCGTGATTGTGCCGTGAGTGGCGAAGCAAAGCAGCCATCTCCGCTCCGCGAGATGATACTTTGCTGGCGCGACTGCTCAGCGTCGCCCGTGATTGAAATCGACCGGCTTTGAAATCGTGGTCGCACCTTGGTTGTCCTTGATCAGCGCATCCGTGCAACTTGGATCGACGACGATGATTGCGGGTTTGGTTGGGAAGGTGTTGCCGGTGAATTGCAGATCGTGGCCGTTCGGGGCGAAGGTCACGGCTTCATTCGGTGCGGCGTCGCCTAGGATGAAAATGTTGTCGCGGACAATGACGGGGCCGTAGGTAGCGCCGGGCTCGTAAATGGTGAAGTAGAGTTCGGGGAAGGTGCCGGACTTCGCGGTCTGGAAGGCGATGCGACCACGGCGCATGTCCGGCTCGTTTTTCGTGGTGTTGTTGACGAAAACGTTGCCGGTCATGATGAAATTGACCGGCTGGTTGATCCACGCACCGCGTCCGCCGTTGCGGAAGGTGTTGCCGGTCATGGTCACATCCGTGCAGCTCTTCTCCACGCTGATGACGCGGCTGCCATTCGTGCCATCAACGAGATTGCCGGTGATGGTGGCGTTTTGGCAGAACTCGGCCAAAAAGAACGCGCCCATGCGGCTGCCGAGGATGTGGTTGTTCGCGAAGACGATGTTCCGGCACTTCTGGATGTGCATCGTGTCGCCGATGGCGCTGAGCTGGCAGCCGGTGACGCGCACATCGCGTGCGCCGGTGATGTCGAAGGCTCCTTTGCCCGGTCCGCTGCCGGTGGGGGCATAGGCGGCGAGGTAGTTGTCTTGAATGTTGAAGGCTAAAAAGCCGCTGCCGTCGTTCTCGAAGCCAATCGGCGCTCCGCCGGACTTTTTGGCGAGTTTGATGAACTCGGGCGTGGACTCGACGACGAAGTATTGCAGGCCGCGTGTGATATTTTTCGGCAAAGCCGTGCCCATGAAGGTGAGAGCCTCTTTTGGCTCGTCGGTGAGGCTGACGGCGATGGGTTTGACCTTGTTGTCGAACTTCACGAGTTCGCCGCTGAACATCACCTCGCGCATCAGATCGGTGCGGAAGTATTTCTTTGCCCGCTCGACCACCCACGGCTCATACGCCTCCGGGAAAGTCATGATCTGCCACAGGTAGCCATAGTCCCACATGAACTTCCCGCTGCGCAGCAGCGTGCAGCTTTCCACTGCCACACGCTCGGCGTACGCGATGACTTCGCTCTCGCCTTTGGACAAACCATGCACGCCGATCACCGCTGCGGCCATGCCGTTGGACTTCACGTCGCGAAAAAGCAGGTCGTGAGTGCCTCCCGCCTTCGTCGTCGTGATCTCGATGCCTTTGGTGTTCGCGTTCGGCTCCCAGGTGTTTTCCTGCTGCGCAGGGTCAAAGACGTGGCCGATAAACTCCCCGCCATGCCAGGCGAATTGCGTGATGTTTTCACCGGCAAAAAGCACCACACGAGCCTGATCCGGCAGCATCTCCGGCAGGATGAAGCGCGCACCGTGGGCCATGACGGTCGTGTTGGAGACCAGCGGGATCGGCTTCGTGCCATCGAGGTGGTAATCTCCGGCTGGAATCGTCACGACGCCGCTTTTCGCGAGCAGGGCGGCGAGTTTGGCTGAGTCATCGGCTAAAGTGGCGGTGGCGAGAAGAAGGAGAACGAGCAGAGGCTTCATGCGAAGATCATAACGGCCCCCACCAGCCAAACTCCACGACAAAGAGTGTGAGGAATGCGTCAGGCGCGATTCGTCACGCGAGAATCTCCTTCACCACTTTCCCATGCACATCCGTGAGCCGGTAGTCGCGACCGCCATAGCGGAAGGTGAGTTGTTCGTGGTCGAGGCCGAGGAGGTGGAGCATGGTGGCGTGGAGGTCGTGGATGTGGACTTTGCCATCGACGGCGGCGACTCCGAGATCGTCCGTTGCGCCGTGGATGTGGCCGGGTTTCACGCCGCCACCGGCCATCCACATGCTGTAGCCTTTGTTGTTGTGCCCGCGGCCGTCCTGCGTGGGATCATCAGGCGTGCGGCCAAACTCGCCACCCCAGAGGACGAGCGTGTCTTCGAGCAGGCCGCGCTGATCGAGATCGTGGAGCAGGCCGGCGATGGGTTTGTCGATCTGGCCACAGTTGCGCGTCATGCCCCCTTGCAAGCCGCCGTGCAGATCCCACTCTTGATGGCTGATCTCGATGAAGCGCACGCCTGCTTCGGCGAAGCGCCGCGCCAGCAGGCACTGGCGGCCAAAGGTCTCCGTAGGGGCTTTGTCCGCGCCGTAGAGTTGAAGTGTTTCTTTGCTCTCGCCGCTGAGGTCCATCACGCGTGGCAGCTCGCCCTGCATGCGGAAGGCCAGCTCGTAGGATGAGATGATGCCTTCCACACGCGGATCACCGGTTTGGGCCAGCAGATCGCGATTCATCGCCTGCAAAAGATCGAGCTGCGCACGTTGCGCGGCATTGTCGAGACGTGGATTGGCGATGTTGCCGAGCTGGAGCTTGGCGCTGGGCTGGTTGGCGTTGCCGAGCAAGGTGGCGGAGTTTGATGCAGGCAAAAACGCGCTGGAGTAGTAGCGCAGGCCACCGAGCGCGGTGAGCGGATTGATGCTGATGAAGCCCGGTAAGTTCTCGTTTTCCGAGCCGAGGCCATACACGGTCCACGCACCCATGGAGGGCCGCACAAACTGAAAACTGCCCGTGTGCAGCTGCTCCAGCGCCTGCGGATGGTTTTCGTTGTCCGTGTGCATGCCACGCAGCACGCAGAGCTTGTCCGCATGCTTCGCCAGCTCGGGAAACAGCTCTACCATGTCGATGCCGCTCTGTCCGTGCTTCGCAAACTTCCACCGCGAGCCGAGCAGCTTTGTTCCCTTGTTGCGCCCCGCTTCGCCATGCCTGCGTGTCAGTTCCGGCTTCGGATCAAAGGTCTCCATGTGCGACGGACCACCGCGCATGCAGAGAAAAATGACGCGCTTGGCCTTGGCGGGGAAATGTGATGCGAGCTTGCTCTCAGCCGATGCCATGTCGGCAAAGGCGAGGTAACCAAAGCCTGCGGAGGCTTGCTGGAGGAGTTGGCGGCGGGTGGTCATGGGTGAGTTCATTTCTTGGAACGGGTCTTGGCAGTCGATTTGACGTGGCTGGCGAGTTCGGCTTCGATCTGCGCCACGGTGGGGAGGCTGGACTCAAACTCAGCGGGAAGGTTCTCGACGAGCTGTGTGGCCCATTGTGCCACGCCGATGGGCTTTTCGATGCCACGCAGCGCATACTCGACGACGAGCTTGTTACGGCCTTTGCACAATAGCAGGCCGATGGTGGGCTGGTCATCGGCATGACGGAGCAAGTCGTCCGCTGCGGAGAGGTAAAGATTCATCTGCCCGGCGTCGCCTGGCTGAAACTCGCGGTTCTTTAGCTCGACGACGACATAGCGCCTGAGCCGCAGATGATAGAACAACAGGTCGAGATAAAAATCCTGGCCGCCAACCTCCAAATGCACCTGCTTGCCAACGAAAGCGAACCCAGCACCGAGTTCGAGCAGGAAGCGCTGGATGTGATCGACGAGCGCCTGCTCGACCTCGCGCTCCCTTCGTGGATCACCCGTGCCGATGAAGTCGAAGAGATACGGGTCTTTGAAAATCTGCGCGGCGAGATCAGAGTCCGCAGGTGGCAGGGTGAGCGAAAAATTGTTCTGCGCCTTTCCGCTGCGTTGGTGCGCTTGGGACTCGATTTGCAGCGTCAGGATGGCGTGCGACCAGCCGTGTTGCGCTGCATTTTGCGCATACCAAAGCCGCTCCTGGGGCGTTTTGAGCTTGTCCAGCAGAGCGATGTTTTGATACCAGCCAATTTGTGCAAGGGCCTCTTGCACAATTGCTCCATCCGGCCACGCGGCGGCAAAGGCACGCATGTATTTGAGGTTACGCGGTGAGAGTCCGCTCATGTCAGGAAAGGCGCGGCGCAGGTCGGCGGACAAGCGGTCGATGACCTTTGCGCCCCAGCCCTCGGCCTGCTGGCGGGCCAGGATTGAACAGCCCACATCCCAATAGGCCACCACCATCGCTGCATTGGCCGCCAGCACGGTGCGCAGGCGTGCCTGGGTGAGGCGGCTCTTGATCTCGCTGAGAAGACTGCCGTAACCCTCCGGCATGTCACCCGCAGGAGCCACGGCAGTGAACTGCGCATCCTCGCGGGCACGACCACGAGTGAGACGCGCAGGAGGCGCGGTAATGGCTCGTGATTTGGGTTTGCGGGTGGGCATGGGGTGGAAATGAAGAGGCTTTGGCGGCAAAAAGATGGGCGGTAAAAGATGAAGAAGAGCCATTTTTTTACCGCACATCTTTTTGCCGGAATCATCTGACAACGCGGAACTCCGCGCTGGCGATCACGGTTTGGCAAAGGCTGGTCCATGCGGTCTCAGGGCCGCTCGTTTTCAGGTAGGCGAGAGCGCGGCTTTGCTCCGCAGGTGTCGGAGCGCGGAAGAAGGCGCGTTCGTAAAGGCGGTCGAGGCGCTTCGAGTCATCAGCGATTGTGGTGTCGCTGAGTAGTCGCGTGGCGGTGTGGCGGGCTTGTTCGAGCACCCAGGCATTGTTCATCAAAAAGAGCGATTGCGCGGGCACGATGCTCTCCTCACGCTGCGCCATGGGCCGCTCGGGCGGGGCAAAATTGAAGAGAGGGAACATCTCCGGCAGCGTGCCGCGCACGATGGGCAGATACACACTGCGGTGATGATCCACAATGGCATCGGCGGTGAGGAAGGGCGTGAAGGTGAAAAGCTCCGCATCCTTCTGCGGATGAAAGCGCTCCAGGAACTGCTTCTGCGGCGGATACGGATCAAGCTGGCCGCTGAGCGCGAGGATGGAGTCGCGCAGGACCTCGACCTCCACGGGTCGTGGCGACATGCGCCAGAGCCAGATGTTGTCAGGATCACTCTGCGTTGCCTTCACGGACTGATCCGTGCTGCGCTGATACGCCTTCGACAGCACGATCTCGCGGATGAGTTTCTTCACGCTCCAGCCCTGCTCCATGAAACGCACCGCGAGGTAATCGAGCAGCTCAGGATGGCTCGGCTTCGCACTATTCACACCGAAGTCATCCGGCGTGGTCACCAAAGCCCGACCAAAGAGCTTCTGCCACACGCGGTTCACCATCACACGAGCGGTAAGCGGGTTGCCACGATGCGTGAGCCACTGCGCCAGCTCCAGACGACCGCTTTGCGTTTTCGCGGGCGGCTTGACTCCAGGCAGAGAGATGACTTGTAAAAATCCACGCGGCACCGTGTCGCCGAGAGTCGTCGTCTCGCCACGAATGTGGATGCGGCAGTCCATGATCTCGCTGCGATCCCGCGCACCCATCGTCCAGGCTGGTTGCGGCGGTGGGGTGATCTTGAGCGCTTCGACATCGGCCTCGAGCTTTTTGATTTTCACGTCCCAATCCGCGATTTGAGCCTCGATCGCTTTCAAATCAGCCTCGGCCTTTGTCTTGGCCTCACCGCTGGAGCTTTCCACGAGGCGCTTCGCGTCATTCACTCGCCTCCAAACGCCATAGCGCGAGCTGCGGGCCGTTTGCATCGTGAGAATGTCGGCATCCAGCTTGGTGAAGTAAGCGAGAGCCGCAGGCGCGAGTTTTTGCGCCCCTTCATCGCCGAGCGGATGAAAGTCCGTGTGATGAAACATCGTCGCCTTGATGCCCCGCGGCCCATGTCCATAAAGTGGCTGCGTGCTGCGCAAAATGCCCGCGATGGCGTAGTAGTCCGCCGTCGGGATCGGATCAAACTTGTGGTCGTGACACCGCGCACAAGCCACCGAAAGTCCCAGCACGCCGCGCCCGATCATCTCGATCTGTTCATCCACCACATCCATGTGAAACAGATCCTGCTTGGATTCCTCAAAGGCCTTGGCCCCGAGCGCCAGGAACGCCGTGGCCGTCAGCCGCTCGTTCCGCTGCAATGTGTCCTGCGTCGGCATCAAATCTCCCGCGATCTGCTCCTGGATGAACACATCGTATGGCTTGTCCGCATTCAACGACGCGATCACATAGTCGCGATAGCGCCACGCATGATAGTTCATGACATTGCGGTCGCGCCCGTTGCTGTCCGCGTAACGCGCGATGTCCAGCCAGTGCCGCCCCCAGCGCTCGCCGAAGTGCGGACTCTTCAAAAGAGCATCCACCACATCAGCCAAGTCGGACTTATCGGCCATGTCCGTCGGCGGCAACCCCGTGAGATCCAGATACAGCCTCCGCACCAGCGCCGACCGGCTCGCCGCCGCATTCGGCACGAGCTTCTTCTCCGCAAGCTGCTTGTCGATCAAGCCGTCGATGCTCGCGCCAGGAACGATCTGCGGCGGGATCATCGCCCAAAGCTTCCTGCCCTCATCAAGGCTCAATCCTGCTCCAAAAACGGAGCTGCTCGCGAGAAGAAATAGTGTTAACCGGTGAAACATGAGTGGGAGATTACGCTCGGGGAACAAGCTGGCTTTCGACAAGGGTGAAGTGATGCGGACAATACAATGAAGCCGATTCCAGAGGCGAAAGGGTCTGGTGCCAGCCATCGTTTCGCATCAACCATGATCACCCGCACCGAACTCCGCCAGGCTCAGGCACGCTCTGCTGCAATGCTCGCCACGGCGGGCATTGTCATCACTCCGCAGGAACGCGAGAATATCGAGATAGCGGAAGTGGGGCTGGGGGAACTGGAGCGCACCGGCTTGCAACTCGTGGTGTATGAGAACAACCCGAGCTACTGCGCCAAGGAGCTGATTCTTTTCCCCCGGCAGTCCTTCCCTGAGCATCTGCATCCGCCGGTGGGTGACGAAGCGGGGAAGATGGAAACGTTCCGCTGCCGCTGGGGCAAGGTCTATCTCTATGTGGAAGGGCCGCCCACGCCGCAGCCACACTGCCAGCCACCTCCCGGCAGCGAGGCATTCTATCATGTGCGGCATGAGATCGAGCTTACTCCCGGCGAGCAACACACCATCCCGCCCAACACCTGGCATTGGTTCCAAGCAGGCGATGAAGGCTGTATCGTCTCCGAGTTCAGCAGCACCAGTCGCGATGAGTTGGATGTCTTCACCGATCCTCGAGTGAAGCGCCTGACCGAGGTCGTGGAGGATTGAGCGCAGCGATGGATGCAGCAGCAACGGACCCGTAGCTTCACTCATTCGAGCCCGTGACGGTGATTTCATCCAGATCAAAGCTCTCCTGAGCACCGCCTGCGGTGGCTATGACGAACTTGCCGACATTCTTCATCGTGTCTGACCACGAAAAGGCATGGCTGGGGCGCTTCCACCCGGCGGCTTTGGCTTCCTCATCACTCCAGTCGTAGCGCAGCGTGGCGAGGGCCTGCGTCCAGTTGTTGGTGAAGGGGGCTTTGGTCTCGATCGACCATTGCGCGATGTCCCGGGCAAAGATCTCGATCACGACACGCCCAGCCGCTCTGGCGGAACGCACCTGGCAGGTGATCTTCGCGCCTTTTCCACCCACGAGCGTCGTCCAATCGCCAGCGAGGGGAGACTCCTTTGCCGTGGCAGGTGAAAAGGCAAATGGCAGCGCCCCACCGCTGCGGGAGACGCGCACGAAACCACCCTTGGCTCCACCATCGCGATGATGCTCGATCTTATCCACGCCCTTCCATCCCTGCACGTCCTCATTGAATGAAAGGCTCTTGGTCTGGATCGGGTGCGGCGTGCGGCCCGGTGCATCCGATGACTTGGACGGCTTCTTCATCTCCGCATGGACTAACTCGACGCCACTGATCGCATAGAGCCGCGCATGATTGAGCCGCACTTCAAAGCGCACCGGCTTGCCCGCCACCGCGCCGCGCTTCCAGCGGAGTGGGGCATCCATCACCTCCGTGGTGATCGGTTCCGCTTCGTCCACGAGAGTATTTTGATCATCCAGAGCTTTGATGTGAATGCTGCCACCGGCCGATACATCGGCGCTGACACAAACTTTTTCGGCACGCAAAGAACTCGTGATCACCGTGGCTGTTTTGCCCGCATCCATCGCCTCGTAGCCCGCAAAGCCATCCACCCGCAGTGTGGCCAGGCACGGCAGGCAATGGCGCTTCCAGCCAGTGTGCGGAAAGTCATCGCCACCGTAGAAAATCATGAGCTTGTTGTCTCTGATGATCGGCTCTCCGGCCATGGCATAGATGCATTCGCTGTCATAGCTGCCCTTAGCGCCGCGTGGGATGAAGGGCGTGCCTGGGGCCACCCGCTGCCATTGCAGGCCATCATGGCTCCAACTCAACTCACAATCGACGCTGCGACCGCGCCCCACGTTATACATCATCACATAGCCCAGATAGATGCTGCCGTAGCGGAAGACCGGCATGCAGTAAGTCTGGCTGTCGCGGCCTTCCTCAATGTTGGAGCGCAACACGAGTCCGTTGTTCTTCCAGGACATGAAGTCATCACTCTCAAAGCGCGCCACCAGCCGCTCGCCGAGGTAGAGCTTGGTGAACCAGAGATACTTGCCGCTGTGCTCATCCCAAAAGGCGTTGTTGTGCGTATCGCCGTTCTGCGCGCTGAAGCCCTTCACATCCATCGCATCGCCCCAGTGAATGCCATCAGCCGAGAAACGCACCTGCGGCTTCCCGAGGCCCACATCGCTCACCATTTTGTAGCGGCGACTCGCATCCGCATCATGCAGGTCTTTGAAAACGCCCACGTTCGGGCAATCACGCGCCACGATGTTGTTCGCCGCACTGCCGGCGAACTTGTGAAGCCCAAGCTCGGGCTTGCTCCAGCGAATGCCATCCTTTGACGTGGCATAGAGCAGATACCAACCCACGTCATGCACTGTGCTGGGCCGATCCATCTGCGCGATCACTTCCTTGTCAGCCAACACGCACTTATACCAAAGCTTGAATATCTTCTCCTGTGCATCCCAGATCACATTGGGATAGAGATTGTTCATCGAGTTCTCCCAAGGCTTGTCAGCTTGGATCACAGGATTGCCCTCATGCTTCACCGGCGCGCCGAGCACGAGCTTCGCATTCTCCACCCGCTCAACAACGCGCGAGTCGAGCATCAGATACTTCTGCGGCTGTGCCTGGAGAGTCGAAACCAGAGCAAGCCCTGCGATCGCTTGGATGAGGACTATGAGCCGTGTTGAGCAAGGTGTAGGATGGGATTTCATAACGTGGAGAGATGTTGGGAGCGAGGCAGGATGATGTTAGAGGCTAGAGTTTGATCCATTCGAAGAAGCCCATTTGATCCAGCTCTGCCTGCAACGTCTTGGATTGTTCGGCATCAAGACTTCCACAAGGCAGACGCGCAGGGCCGACATCCACGCCGAGCATCTTCATCACCGCTTTTGCCGCGCCCATGTAACCTCGGGCGACGAGCTTTTGGATGGTGCGGACGGAGCGCATCTGCTCCTCGCGTGCAGCGATGAGGTCGCCGCGTTGGAAGGCGGCGATGAGGCGATTGTAGATCGGCGCGGCGAAGTTGAATGAGCTGCCAACTGCACCCGTGGCTCCGAGAGCTAGAGCCCCGAGCATCATTTCATCAAATCCAAACGGGATGTCGAAGGCTCCATCGTGCGAGGCGCGGCAGAGCTGATACTCCATGAGATTGCTGCTGGTGAACTTGATGCCGGCGAGATTCGGAATGCGATCCGCCGCTTGGCCAAGAAACTCGGATGGCGACAGCGTCAGGCCCGTCATCGTCGGAATCTCATAGTAATAGAACGGCAACTCCGGCGCGGCGGAAGCGATCTGCGCCATGCTATCGACCAGCGTGGCGACATTACCCGGCTTGAAATACGAAGGCGCCAGCGCACTCACCGCCACGGCACCGAGTTCCTGCGCCTGCGCAGCTAGGACGCGCGCATCAGCCAGGCAGTTCGATCCCACATGCACGATGACCGTCAGCGCCGAGCCGCGTGTGACTTCAAACCAGCGCACGGCCAATGCGCGACGCTCTTCCAGCGTCAGCGAGCTGCTCTCACCCGTGGTGCCACCGATGAAAGCGTGGCTCACACCGGTGGCTTGCAAATGCGCCGCCTGCTTTTCGACGACGGCGAGATTCAGTGATCCGTCTGCGTGAAACGGCGTGTGGGTGGCGGCGACGAGGCCGGTGATGCGTTGTGTGGTCATGCGGTGCACGACATTAACGCCGAACCTGACCAAACCATGCCAACGAACTACCTGTTCTTTGTGGGAACAGGTGCCCCTCCCAGCGTCTCGCCCCTCACAAAAGTCGGCATCAGCAAATGTTGCGCTTTCTTTGGCGGCACACCATCGCCAAGCGCGGTGACGAGATGCGCCAGCTTCTTGGCGAAGACTTCCGGTTGGCGCTCGTAGCGGGCGGGTTCGGGAACGAGGTGCGCGAGGAACGGCTCGTGGTCACGCGATAGCAGCGACATCTGCGCAGGCACCGACACGCCTTGCTGCGAGAGATACGTCAGCGCGGTGGCCGCATGAGCACCTTGGAAGGCAAAGATCGCCGTGGGGCTCTGGGCATCGGTCAGAATGACTCGCAGCGCCTTGATCACACTTGCCTTTGAATCATTGCACTGATGAACCTGCACGAAGGCATCACCCGCTCCTTCTCGAAAACCGGCGAGACTTTCGTCATCGCCCGCGAATGAAACTGCCGGAGCTAAAACGGCCAAGCGGCGATGACCCAGCCCTGCGAGCCGAGCAGCTGCATGACGTGAGGTCGCACGGAAATCCATGTCCACCTGGGGCAGACTCACCCCAGGGTGACACGAGCCCGCTACCACCGTGCAGACCTGCCGTTTTTCGAACCAATGCTGCATCGCTGCCGTCGAGCGAAACAAAATCCACACCGCCGATGGATGCCGCGACACCAGCGACTCCAGCGTTGCCGCCGGAGCCCGACGAAACGCTGCCGCATCGACCACCAACTGCAACTGCCAGCCAGCGCCCTGCAAACGCGCCCGCAGCGCATCCATCCAAAGCAGCGTGGACGGTGCCAGCGTGTGCCAGGGCACCGGCAGTAGCATCACCGCCACCTTCTCCATCGACCGCCGCAGTTTCTTCACCTTCCCCACCACCTCGCGCCGCTTGCCTGAGGCCGTGCGGATCAGCCCGTCCTTCTCCAACACCGCCAGTGCCGCGCGAATCGTATTCCGCCCGACCTGAAGTTCCCGGGCAAGCTCAGTCTCCCCCGGCAAGACCCGCGCCCAATCCCCACGCAACAAACGCTCCCGCAAAAACGCCGCCACATCGAGCGGCAATGATGCCCGGCGTGGAAGCTGGGGTTTGGGTGGGAACATGAGTGCGTCAGGATTTCCAGTTCGCTCGTCGCGGGCTGGAGGCGATCTGTTTATTCAAAAACGATGGTGCCGAGCGAGGTCGGGTGCCAGTTGAGCAATTCGTCGGCACCGTAGCTGTTGCGGGTGTAAATCATGCGAACGATGTTGAAATTGAGTTCCCGCAGGCCGGTGTAGTCGTAGCCGGGGGCCTTGAGGGGCAGCGAGGCTTCGATGACGAAACGGTGGGCGGCTTCGTCGAGCCTGACGGCGCACTGGACGCCCTCGCGGTTGTCCTTGGCGATGGCAAAGCCGCGGAATGCGCCGAGGGCATTGATGTCATACTGGCCGGTGCCGACGGGCGTAGCTTTCGGATCGAGGGAGCCGAACATGATTTCCACGCCGCTCTCGCGCCAGATGTGCGTGCCGGTGAGTGTGTCACGCGGCGTCTCCGCCCAGATGGGGCCGACTTGATCGCAGGTGATGCCGATGACGAGCTGGTCGCCCACGCGGAACAATCTCGCACGCGTGGCATGCTTCGAGGGCAGGATGGAGCTGCGGATGGTGAAGCCTTCGATGCGCGCGGCCTTTTCCCACTCGGCATCGTCGAGCACGCCGTCGAGTTTCGGCATGGTGGCGGTGCGCGGGACAGGAACCGCTTTGTCGAGCAGTTGCTCGAAGAACTGCACGCGGTCGGGGCGCGATTTCGCGGGGAGATTGGCACGCAGGATTTCGAGAGACTTGGTTCGCAACGCTGCGGCTCTCTCCGCTGCGGGCAAGGTGTCGCTCACGGCGGTGCGGGCTTGCTTACCCATCTCGGTGAGCAGCGAACCGATGCCTTTGCTGTAGTTCGCGATGACCGTCGGCAGGTAGCCGAGCCGCATCTCCACGTCGCCCGTGGCAGGCGGAATGTTGCGCTCCTTTTCGAAGTAGCGAACGGCTTCAGCCATGGCGCTGCCGTCGTCATTGAGATAATACGCGAGCAGCGGCGCATTGATGCCGGTGCCAGTCCCAGCGCGGTCGAGCTGATAGGCTTTATGCGTGGCGAGGGCGAACAGTTCGTGCGCGCGGAAGTGTCGCATCACCTGAGCGAGCCGCTCCTGCAGCTGAGCATCGTCTTTCGTCATGGCGATGGCTTGTTCGAGCGTCTTGCGTTCCCACGCGACATCCTCGGCGCTGTAGAGCGCGGGCTCCTGGCGCGGCATGTCGCCGAGGAGCGCGAGATGTTGCAGCGCCGTCGCGTGCTTGGTTTCGAAGTGCTGGTAGAAGGC
The DNA here is from genome assembly GCF_046154365.1 of Prosthecobacter sp. Lineage (GTDB taxonomy): Bacteria > Verrucomicrobiota > Verrucomicrobiia > Verrucomicrobiales > Verrucomicrobiaceae > Prosthecobacter. The sequence goes on along the minus strand of NZ_JBJXFV010000008.1, from coordinate 16,095 downwards.
GAGCATCTGCTCCGCTCCCGCACCGAACATGTCGTTGCAATATTGCGTCCAGAGCTTCTTCACGTCGAGGAATGGATCGGACATCAGCCGCATCAGTATCCAGTAATAGGCACCGTCGAGGTAGTAGTTCTGTTCCGGCGAGTATTCAATATACGCACCGAGGCAGCGGTGCTCGGCGGCCCACCGGAGAAAGTCCGCCACGACCGGCATGTCATTGCGCGGCGTGACACCGGCGAACCGCCAGTCGTGGAAGAACCAGCCAGCGCCCGCATTGGAAAACTCCATGATGGCCTCCCGCTGCGCCTTTGCCGCCTCGGGTTCTAGGAACGTGTAGCTCTTGGTGACGAGCTTCACGGCCACGTTGGGTTCGAACTTGATGCCCGTGGGCGGACGCCTGGCGTTCACATAGGAGAAGCAGGTGATGGCGAGATTGGGAAACTCCTTGCGGCTGCGGCGCGCCACTTCGTTCACAAAGTGGAAGTAGAGCTGGCTATACGAGCCGTGCTTTTTCACCGAGGCCTGACACGACTCGCACTGGCACTCGAAGGCGATGTCCATCATACCCATGCTCACGTAGGTCAGCGAAGGCCGTGCGCGCATCTGCTCGCGGATGTAATCCATCGCCAAATCGGGCAGCGCCGGGGCCGAGAGGCAGGGATTCCAAATCTTCGTCCCGATGCTCACCGGCACGCGCCGCTCACCGCCGCGCAGTTCGTAAATCTCGGGATGCGTGGCGCCATATTTCTCCGGCGGGAAGACGTTCGCGAGATTGTGAAAGCACTGCAAGGTCATGCGCGAGCCGTTCTGATTCATGCGCAGCCACTCGGCGTGGTCCTTCCAAAACGGCGCAAAGAAACTCGTCTTGAAATGTTCCTTCCGGAACAAATCGAGCGCACCGATTTCGATGACGCCGCCCTTGGGTCGGCTGTGCCAAAGCTCCGACGGCGCATAGAACCGAATCCCCGCCGCCACATCGAGGAACTCCGAAATTGCCGTCGTCGTGCCGTTCTGTCCGGTGAAAGGATTGCCCGCGATGACGACGACATTGCCGCGCCGGCTCAGCAAGATGGCACCAGGATTGGCCTCCAGTTTTGCCTTGTCTTCTGCGGTCAAAAAGCGGCTGTTGCCGACAGCGAGCACCAGCTTGCCCTCCGGGAGCACCAATCCTGCTTTGTCGGCAAGCACGGGAAAATGCGGTGCCACCGCGCGATCGATCTTCGCATCTGGCAAATAAGGACGCGCCGCCTCAGCCCCGACGCAGCCACGGATCAAATAGTATTGCAGCACCTGCCCTGGGTAGTAGCTGCCGTCGAGAATCACCGTGTTCTCAGGCGTGATGCGGAGCGGCGGTTCAGCAGCGACAAGTGGCTGGCAGACAAGCGCGAACAGGATGGCGAGGAGTGCGAGGGTGGTTTTCATGATTGGCTGGGTCATTTCGAAGGCGGCAGACGTTTCATTCACACGCGATGGGACGCTGCACCGCAAGAAATACGAGCGACGCGAGAGGAACTTTTGATGGCAGACTCACGGCTTGGAGTCAGATTGAAACCGCATCGAAAACAAATCTGCATCACTCATTTCAAAGCGCAGCCGCACGGGTTTGCCAGCATGGGCGCTCACTTCGTCACCGGTCTTCCATTTCACGATGCGTGAGACGTGATCGCCCCAGATTGGTTCGCAGTCTTCGAGCGTGAGGCCGGGGATCGGTTTGCCTGCGGCGTCTTGCAACTCGACGCGCACCTGACCGGCGGCGCTGGTGGCGTAGTTGATCTCCAGTTGTTTGCCGGTGAAAGTGAATGGCTTGGTGATGAACTCGCCGGCTGCGAGGGGTGCATTCACCGAGACAAACCCATCGAGCCGCAACGTGTAGCGCCGTCCGCCAGTGAGGAACATGGACAGCTCGGTGTCGCTGGTCTGATGGATGCCGATGGCGGCGTAGTTCGCGCGATTCAGCCAGCCGTCCTTGCTCAAGCCGGGGCGGATGAAGCTCTGCGTGAACTCGCGGTCATAATGGTCGCCGCCGCGCGTGCTCATGAAGAGAATGTCCGTGGCCGCGCCACGCTTGTCCATGAAGCGTGTGGGCATCGCGACGTAGATGTGCGGCGCGCGGAAGTAGGGCTGCGTGCAGGGCGTGTAGAGATGCTCATTCGGCAGATTCGCCCGCATCTCGACCAAGGGTGTCCAGTTGATGAAGTCGGTCGAGGTGGTGCGCGCGATGCCGCGGTAGCCTTTGATGAAACGGCGGAAGTAGCAGACGTAGCACTGCTCGCTCTCGCTCCAGAAGGCGTAGTTCTGGGAGTCGAAGTATTTGCCCCAGTCCTCGGGAATGACGGGTTCCTCACGCAGCTTTTTCCAATGAATGCCATCGGGCGAAACATACGCCTTCAGTCCGCCGACACCGCGCTTTTCACGCACCGCCGACTGATGCGGCTGAAACGCGATGCCTCCCAGCGCCTTGTATTTCTGCTCCACTGGCACGCCCGGCTTCGTGTCGATGAACGGCGTGAAGTTGTGATTCACCGTGAACTCATTCATCAAGACGATGTTGCCCTCCGGGAACGACGGATGCTCGAACAAGCCGAACTTCGGCCTCGTCCACGCGATGCCGTCCTTGCTCTCCGCATAGAGCGTCACCTCGCCATCATGATAGGCCTCGATGCCGTGCGTCTTCCACGTCACCTTCGGGTCCTTGTCGCCCCGGTAGTAAAACTGAAACTTGTCCGCCGCCTTCAAGACGGTCGCGTAATGGCCATTCGGGCGAGGTTCCCTCAGCGGCTCGGCGAGAATGGGTTCGTGCAGCTTCAGCGTGGTGTTCTTCATCTCGCCGACGAGCAGGCGATCCACAAACAGCTCACGGCGAGAACCGATGGCGATGGGTTCTTCGGCGCGCAGGCAGGTGACGAGCAACAGGGTGATGAGAATGGCTTTCATGAGCGTGAGATTGGAGGGATTGAGGCAGTGAATCGAGCACGGTCAGCAGAAGCCAAGAGCGGAGAAAAAACATCCGCAGACATACGCCGCTTACTCAGGCCTATTTCTTCTTCACCGGCGTGCTCGGCAGAGACGAAACATTCAGCGTGAAGGGCTTCGCGGGTTGTTTGCCGAGGAGTTGGAGATCGAACCACTCCACCATGCGCTCGGTGTCCTGCGGCATCTCCTGCCAGCCGCCGTGGCCGGCACCTTCACGGATGACCAGTTCGCACACTGTTCCGACTTCATGACAGCGTTTCAAAAAGCGCTGTGACTGCGTGAGCGACACCTGCGGGTCGGCATCGCCATGCACGATGAAAATCGGCGGCTGTTCCTTGTGAACCCAGTAGATCGACGACAGTTCGCGTCCGAGTGCCTCGCGGCCTTCTTCAGTCGCGGCTTTGGGGCCGAAGGCTCCGGCGTAGGCGGCGAGTTTGCCGATGCCGACGGCGTTGTCGCCGGGCTCGAACCAGTTCAGGTAATCGGTGGGCGGGTAGAAGCACGCGACCGCGTTCACCGCGCTACTTTCACGATCAATCGGGTCGGCTGCCTTCGCATCACCCGGTCCGCCACGTGTCGCGAGCATCAGGCTAAGGTGCCCGCCCGCACTGCTGCCGGTGACGCCGAGTTTCTGCGGGTCCACGCCATACTTGGCGGCGTTGGCGCGGACAAAACGTACCGCACGATTTAGATCGGCCACGATCTCCTCGACCTGAAACCTTGGCTGCGTGCCATGCACGACGACGAAGGTCGTGTAGCCCGCCTTCGGCCAGCCGCCGTCGCTGATGCCGTTGTGATTCGATTTCCACCCGCCGCTCACGATCTTGATGATGCCCGCGCCGTTTGCCTGCGCCGGTTTGAAGACATCCATCGTCAGCGCAACGCCATCATGCTTGGTGTAAATGATGTCGCGAATGCGCTCCGGCTCCTGGGCGAGCAGCGACGTGGTGATGAGAGCAAGGGAGAGAAGGTGTTTCATGGTTAGGGCATCGTTGCGACTTGGCGTCGAATGACGCTATCGTTATCAGCATCGCCGGTCTTGCTACTTCGTCTCCTTTGGTTTCAAGACGGATGCTGGGGCGCTGTTGATGCCGATGTTGAGCGTTGGGGCGCTTGCTTTGCCTTTGAGGCCAAAAGCAGCCGTCGCGGCTTTTTGGAAGGTGGGCAGGATGTTTTTGCCACCGCCGGACCAACCGGCGTGTTGCACGAGGAAGACGGTGACGAGCTTGTTCTCGCGGTCGTAGCGCGAGTTCGTGCCGTAAGCGCCGCCGTGCGTGAAGGATTTGCCGTCGGTGCCGAAGCCGAAGCCATAGTTTGATTTGGCTTCGCCGGATTGATCGCTGGTCGCAGTCTGCACGGCTTTTTCGGAGAGGATGCGCACGCCATTGAAGGTGCCGCCGTTCGCCATCATGCGATAGAAGAGCGACAGGTCATTCGCAGTCGAGAACAGGCCGCCTGCGGGCATCGGGAAGCGCTCGGTGCTGTCGAGAGGGTAGAGGAGCTGGCCGACAGTGACTTCTTCGAGGCCGTCCTTCGTCGCGTTGGGTTTGTAGGCTTTCGCAAGGCGGGCTTGCTGCTCTTGGTTCGGCCAAAAGGTGGTGTCCTTCATGCCGAGGGGCTTGAAGAGCCGCTCGGCGAGGAAGGTTTCATACTTCATCCCGCTGACCACTTCGATGATGCGGCCTGCGGTGTTGATGCCCGCGTTGGAGTATTTGGATTTACTGCCGGGCTGGAACAAAAGCGCCATCTTCGCGTAACTGCGCACACGCTCAGCTAGCGACTTCAAATCGAGCGTTGGCGTCTCCATGGGCGACTTGAAGTCCAGTCCACTCGTGTGACTGAGGACTTCACGCACCAGGATCGGATGCCGTGGTGCCTTGAGTTCGGGCTTGGCTGGATCGGCGCTGACATTCACCTGCTGGCCTTTGAATTCAGGCAAATACTTCTCCACCGGGTCATCGACGTTCACTTTGCCTTCATCGACGAGGATCATGAACGCGGCGCCTGTGATCGGCTTCGACTGCGAGGCGATCCAGAACATGGAATTCGTCTGCATCGGCTTCTTTGCCGCGATGTCTTCATAACCGACAGCTTCGACATCGAGCACCTTGTCAGGATCAGCCACGAGCACCACCGCGCCTGCCAGCGTGTGGCTCTCGACAAAAGGTTGCAGCGTTGGCGCGAGTTTGTTCGCTGGCGCTTCACCGAGCAAGGAGGCGGCGGACAACAGAAGGAGGGAAGCGAGGTGGCGGAGGTGGGTGTCCATGAGTTGGTTTTAATGCGGGCTGCAAGGGTGGGAAGCAACCCTATTCCGCCTTCAAGATCAGCAGAAAGTCGTGCGTCGGCGTGATCACATCCTATCCACGCACGACGCACTTGCGGGCAGCCATCTGCATGACTACTTCACGCCATGGGCAAGCATCGCAAGCAACACCGAGAACCACATCCTTCCTGGCCCTTGTTGAAAGACAAGGGCCTCCTCACCGAGCGCCATGTCCTCATGGCAACCGCGTTGGGGTTGAAAGCCGAGGACATTCAGTTTGTGCATCGCACTGATGAGGACGGTAAGGGTCTTCTACTGCTCGAGTGGGTGGAAGATCGCCATCTCGCAGCTTTTGGAACCGTCGTTCCCATCGACGACAAAGCTACGCCTGAGAGCCAGCAGGAGCATCCCGCCGAGTATTCTTTATTGCCCGACCCGAGCAAAATCATGAACGATTACATTTATGAAAACGCCATCATTCCCGGCAGCGATGACGAACCCGACTGGTACGAGGAGGTCGGGCAGCGCATCGAAGAGTCCGAGAAAAATACACCGGTCAGCTACGGCGAGATATACGACGAGGACCGCCGCATGTTGCGGCATCAGGAGGACTTCCGCCGCGCCGCTCGGCTCCTCAGTAAGAACCTCGAAGCAATGCCGGAGGTTACCAAGGTCGTGCTCTTCGGCTCCACCGCGCTACCCTTATGGAAGGAGGTGCCGCGCTTCAGTCGCCTCCGCAGCCGGCGCATCAAAATTTACCACGAGTGCAGCAACATCGACCTTGCTATTTGGGTCACCACCACCGCCCGCGCCAACGACATCCGCAAGCTCGCGCCAGCCGTGGTTAATGAGCAGGTGGACAATGATGATCACCTCTCCGTCGCGCACCATCATTACTCCATGCATCTGATTGACCATCGCAGCGCCAATTATCTCGGCATGGTCTGCCACTACAATCAGTGCCCTAAGCGGAAGGAACCCTGCCGGGTCCCTGGCTGCGGTGCGCAGAAGTTCGTGCGAATTCTGCCCGGGTTTAAACTCAAGCCCGAGCGCCTGCATTCGCACAACTCACAGACCCTGTTTGTGCGGTGACTGAGGATGAACGGCTCGACAAGCGGCGGCAAGCAGCCATGAAGGTGTTTTTCAAACGAAGGCACCGCTATCGAAAGAGGCTGAGCGCTCTCGGAGTTCACCAACAGCGCGACCCAACTCGACCACACACTCACCACGCCATGAAACGCACCGCTTCACTTTATCTCATTCTCTCCGCATCACTATTACTCGCTTCCGCAGGGACGGGAGCGGCGGCGGACAAGTCTTTGCCACGCAGCACTCCCGAATCCCAGGGCATCTCATCGTCGGCGGTTCGTGAGTACATCGAAGCAGCGGACAAGGAGATCAATACACTGCACAGCTTCATGCTCGTTCGTCACGGACAAGTGATCGCCGAGGCTTGGTGGACGCCGGAGGCGGCGGACAAAAAGCATGTCATGTGGTCGTTGAGCAAGAGCTTCACTTCGACCGCCGTCGGACTCGCGGTGGCGGAGGGGAAGCTGGGCTTGGATGATCCGGTGTTGAAGTTTTTCACGGCTGAAGCGCCTGCGAATGCCAGTGACAACCTCAAGGCCATGCGGGTGCGTGATTTGCTCTCCATGAGCGGCGGGCATGAGGTGGAGCCGAAGTTCCCGCTCGATCAGGGGCCATCCGTGAAGGCCTTCCTCGCACAGCCGGTGACGCACCAGCCCGGCACCTTCTTCCGCTACAACACGCCCGGCACTTATATGCTCTCGGCCATCGTGTCGAAAGCGACCGGCCAGACGGTGCTCGATTACCTCACGCCGCGCTTGTTTGAGCCACTCGGCATCGAGAACCCGGTGTGGGACGCGACCGCCGAAGGCTACAGCATCGGCGGCTACGGCCTCTTCATCCGCACCGAGGACATCGCCAAGTTCGGCCAGCTCTATTTGCAAAAAGGTGCCTGGAACGGCAAGCAGCTACTGACGCAGAAGTGGGTGGAAACGGCCACCGCCAAGCACGTCGATAACAGCAAAGCCCCCAGCGGCAGAACCTCCGACTGGCAGCAAGGCTACGGCTTCCAGTTCTGGCGCTGCCAAAACAACTGCTTCCGTGGCGATGGTCGTGATGGACAGATTTGTCTCGTCATGCCCGAACATGATGCCGTCATCGCCATCACCGCGCAGACCGGCCAAATGCAGACCGAACTCGATCTGGTGTGGAAGCATTTGTTGCCTGCCTTCACCGCGAGTGCGCTGCCTGCGAACGATGTCGAAATGGAAAAGTTGAAGCAGGCTGCGGCCAAGCTGACAGCGCATCCAGCGATCAAGAAGACAAAGTGATGCCCCCCCTACCCTGATCTTCGTGATGAAATCGTTCTCGTCACCGGCGGTGCCAATGGCATCGGCAGCACCATCGCGCGCAGCTTTCCTACCAAGCAAGCCCACGTCTGCTTTTGCGATACGGATGCGAGTGCTGGACAAGCGCTTGCCAAGGAACCGCGCCCGCTGGGACGTCGAGGTGTTGTTGCTTCGCACCGCCTCACGGCGCTCACCCCTTCGGGGCAGCCTGCGGCTGGCTGTCGCGCTCCGCTCGGCTCAAACAAGTGAAGCAGACGCTCAAGCTCAGTGAGTTCCTGGGCCACAGCGCCAACGCCATCCGCTGGCAGGTGTGGTCGGCGCTGTTGGTCTATGTGCTGCTGCGCTACACCGCGCACCTCGGCCAGTGGGGGCACAGCTTTACGCGCCGCTTTGCCGTGGTGCGTGGAGCAGGTCGAGCTCATGGGGTTGTAGCGAAGTTATGGGATGCCTGGTCTTTATCTTCTAACTTGCGTCGTTCGATGAAGAGGCTACCAATCCGTCTCGCCCGCCAGACAGCAGTGATGCCGAAAGCGGAATCCGCACGAGTCATTGATGACAACGGCGGGCTGTGGCTCAGCCTGGTAGAGCGCTTCGTTCGGGACGAAGAGGTCGTGGGTTCGAATCCCGCCAGCCCGACCATGCGTTTTGTGCGTATATTGTACCGAGGCAAGACATGGCGATACCAACCCAACCAAAAAGAATCCTCCTGGCCGAAGATGTTCGCGCGATCTCGCTGCGGATGTCCCATGCGCTGGAGCAGCACGGCTATGTGGTGCGGGTGGCGGAGGACGGAGAGGAGTGCCTGGAGCAGATCGAGGCATTCAGGCCGGACCTGCTGGTGCTGGACCTGATCATGCCAAAAATGAACGGCCTGGAGGTGCTGCGGCATCTGCGAGCGCAGCAGTTGACCCAAAACTTGCCGGTGATCGTCTGCACGGCGAAGGATTACTCCACGGAGCTGAAGCACATCCAGCAGACCGGACCGGTGGACGTGCTGATCAAGCCATTCGATCCTGAACTGCTGCTGGAAAAGCTGCGGCAGCATTTCCATGAAGCACCTTCCGCGAAAGGGGTGACGCATCGTGACCACATCCCGGCTGCTACTGAGCAGTATGCGCCGGTGTTAGACACGAAACGATCACATGTGAGGCTGTGGGGCACGCGCGGCTCGATTCCGGTCTGCGGGGCACGCTATGCGCAGCATGGCGGCAACACGACGTGCTTTGAGTACAACACCGGTAAGGAGCGCATCCTGTTTGATGCAGGTTCCGGCCTGCGGGATGCGGGACAGTCGTTTCTAGCCGGCAGTCCATGCCACATTCATCTGTTCATCACACACACGCACTGGGATCACATTCAGGGTTTTCCGTTTTTCACGCCGATCTATGTGCCTGGCTTTGAGATCACGGTTTATGGTGAGCGTGGCTTCGGCAAAAATATCGAATCCCTGCTCTGTGGTCAGATGGACCGCGATTACTTCCCGATTCAGCGCGAAGACCTGCGCGCAAAGATCAATTTCGTGTTTCTGGACGATGCACCCGTGAAGATCGGCGATGTGACGGTGACGCGCGAGTTCACGCAGCATCCAGGTGCGACGGTAGGCTTCAAGGTGACGCATGACGGCTGGAGCGTGGCGCTCATTCCCGACAACGAGTTTCTGCAGGGTTACACCGGCTCGCCAGCATTGCTGACGCGTGATTCGAACTCGGTGGTGCCCTATGAGCCGATGGTGAGATTCCTCGATGGTGTGGATCTGTTGATCCACGAAGCACAGTATTTGCCCGCAGATTATCCCAAGCGCATTGGCTGGGGCCATTCGAACCTTGCCACGGCCTGTGCATTGACGAAGCTGGTGAACGCCAAGAAATGGATCGTGGTGCATCATGATCCTGATCACGATGACTCGGCGCTGCATGCGAAGCTGAACCTGACGCGGCAGATTTTGCGTGAGATCGGCCACCCGATCCAGGTGGTGCATGCCTATGATGGCATGGCGGAGTATCACTGACTCAACTCAGATGCCGGGGTCGTCGGCCCCCGTCAGAGCGTCGCCAAGCAGGGCGCACTCTTTGTTCAATTGGTCGTACATGAGCTGCGCGCCCTTCAAATCGTCGGCGTGTGCGTATTCACAGAGTTCGGCGGACAGGCGGAGCGCTTTGTGGGCGGCATAAACGCCGAGCATGCCTTTGAGCGAGTGCGCGGCTTCATAGAGTGGCTTGGCTTTGCCTGCGGCGAGGGCTTTCTCGGCCTTCTTCAGGTATTTCTGCGAGTCCTCGGAGAAGATGGCGATGAGCTTGCGCATGAGCTTCGCATCGCCCACGGAGTCACGGAATTCGGCGAGATCATACGCAGCAGATTCGACCGGAGACCGGGATGCCGCAGGTTCAGCCCGGGTGAAAGGTTGATCAGGCTCTGGAGCTGATGGCCGACGTGAGATTTTCTCCACGATCTGAAACAGCTCCGCTGAGCGCAGCGGTTTGGCAATGTAGTCGTCCATGCCCGCGGCCAGGCACTCATCGCGATCACCTTTCATAGCATTGGCCGTCATGGCGATGATGCGGACATGTTCGCCGCTGTGATGTTCGATGGCGCGGATGGCGGCGGTGGCCTCGAAGCCGTTCATGCCCGGCATCTGCACGTCCATGAGGATGATGTCAAATGGCTCGCTGTTGAAGAAGTCGATGGCCTCCTGGCCGTTGGAAGCCAGCGTGACAAGATGGCCGCGCTTCTCCAGCATGCGGGCGCTGACGAGCTGGTTGACGTGGCCGTCCTCGACGACCAGCACCTTCAGGGAGGCAGGTGCGGTGACGACGGGTTCGGACCGTGGTGAGAGCGGTTTGATCGAAATGCCGCTGGTGCGGCCGAAGGCGGCGGTGAAGTGGAACGTGCTGCCGACACCGAGCTGGCTCTCGACCCAGAGACGGCCCTGCATGAGCGTGACAAGGTCGCGGCAGATGGCGAGACCGAGGCCGGTGCCGCCATAGCGCCGCGTGGTGGATGCTTCCGCCTGGGTGAAGGCCTCGAAGATGCTCTCATGCATGTCGGCCGCGATGCCGATGCCGGTGTCGTTAATCTTGAAGTGCAGCATGAGGGAGTCGGCGGTGCCGGACTCCACATTGGCCTCGACGGTGACGCCGCCTTTGTGGGTGAACTTGATCGCGTTGCCGATGAGGTTGATGAGAATCTGCCGCAACCTGCCATCATCTCCAAGCAGACGGGCGGGAATTTCAGGGCTGATGTGGTGGAGCAGGACGAGCCGCTTTTGAAACGCACGGATGCCCATGGCCTGAACCGTTTCGGTAACGATCTCGTTGAGGTCGAACTCGTGGCAGTCCAGCTCCATTTTGCCGGCTTCAATCTTGGAGAAGTCGAGGATGTCGTTGAGCAGTTCGAGCAGCGAGTCGGCGGAATGCTTGAGCATTTCCAGGTATTCATGCTGCGTGGAGTTCAGTTTCGTGTCGAGCAGCAGCTCGCTCATGCCGATGATGCCGTTCATCGGCGTGCGGATTTCGTGGCTCATGTTCGCCAGGAAGACGCTCTTGGCGCTGTTAGCGGCCTCGGCGGCCTGCCGGGCCTTGTGCAGTTCCTCCTCGTCATGCTTGCGCTCGGTCACGTCCGTGTGCGAGCCGGCCATGCGGTAGGGTTTGCCATCTTCATCACGCAAGGAGCGGCCACGGGCGAGTATCCACCGCCAGGAGCCGTCCTTATGCCGAAAGCGGAATTCGACGGCATAGCGCTGCGTGCGGCTTTCCAGATAGTCATTCAGCGTCGCCATCACGCGGTCGTGATCTTCGGGATGCAGCAGCTTTTCAAAGGTGGCGAAGACATTGTCGAGTTCGTCGTCCTCGTAGCCGATCATGTTTTTCCACGGCGGAGAAAAAAAGACTTCACCGGTGCGGACGTCCCAGTCCCAAATGCCGTCATTCGTGCCACGCACCGCCAGGGCGAACCGCTCCTCGCTTTGCGCCAGGGCCTGGATGGACTCCTTCTGCTCCGTGATGTCCGTGATCGACCCGGCCATGCGATATGAGTGGCCGGAGGCATCGCGCATGGCGCTGCCGCGTGCGCGGAACCAGCGGTAAACGCCGTCTTTGTGGCGCAGACGGTATTCCACATCATACGGCACCTGCCGCTCCAGATGCGCTTTGAGGGCTGCCAGAATGCGTTCACGATCCTCCTCATGTAGTCGCGTCTCGAACTCTGAGAACAGATTCTTCATCTCGTCGTCGGTGTAACCGAGGAGCTGTTTGAAACGCGGCGCGTAGTACACCACATCGGTGCGGATGTCCCAGTCCCAGATGCCGTCATTGGTGCCGCGCACCGCTAGGGCGAACCGTTCCTCGCTCTCTGCCAGTTCTCGCACCGCCGCCGTCGGGGCGTTCGGCAGGCGTAGGCGGCAGGCATGCAGCATGCCCTCCAGTTCCTGAATGCGCTGCTTTAACTCCGGCACGGAGTCGCCTGCGGCATGCTCGTGAGTGGCTGACATGGATGAGTGTGCTTCGTCCTGGTGGTGGCTGGGTGCGGACGGCGGGAGGATGAATAGACACAATTTGGCGTAAACAAACTCAAAAGGTTGAGCCAGAGCGCCAAACTGCGGAGTTCTTCGGACCGGTGAAATGCTCCAAACACGATCTGACTGCTTGTTTGGGGGTGGTGGCAGCGTTCTTGTCTGTGCATGAACCGCCGACGCATCCTCGCCTCACTGCCTGCCGCCCTTGCCGCCTCCAGTTTCGCTGCCGCAGCGGATCAAAAACTCCGCGTCGCCGTCATCGGCCACACCGGGCGTGGGAACTACGGCCATGGCCTCGACACGATGTGGAAGCTCATCCCGACCACCGAAATCGTCGCTGTGGCCGATGCGGATGCCAAAGGTCTCGCCGACGAGCTTAAAAAGCTCGGCACCGGCAAAGGCTTCGCCGATTACCAGGCCATGCTTGCTGAGGTGAAGCCCGACATCGTCGCCATCGGTCCGCGTCATGTGGATCAGCATCGCGACATGCTCCAGGCCGCGATCAAAGCCGGCGCCAAGGGCATCTACATCGAAAAACCCTTCGTCCGCAGCCTTGCCGAGGCCGATGAAGTCATCGCCGCCGCCGAAAAGACCGGCACTAAGATCGCCATTGCCCATCGCAATCGCTTCCATCCCGTCCTGCCCATGGTCGCGAAGCTCATCGCCGATGGTGCCATCGGTCGCGTCTTGGAAATGCGTGGCCGTGGCAAAGAAGACCCGCGTGGCGGCAGCCTCGACATGTGGGTGCTCGGCTCACACGTCATGGGCACCGCCATGGCGCTTGCGGGAGCGCCACAGGCTTGCACGGCCGGCGTTTACCAAGGCGGAAAGCCCGTCACCAAGGCCGATGTCAAAGAGGGGGATGAGGGCATCGGTCCGCTCGCGGGCGATGAAATTCATGCCCGCTTCGAGATGGCAAACGGTGTGCCGTTCTTCTTCGACAGCATCAAGGATGGTCGCCTGAAAAAGCCTGCTTATGACGATCCTGCCTCCTTCGGCCTGCAAATCTTCGGCAACGCCGGCGTGATCGACCTACGCATGGATCAGGAGCCATTTGCGTGGATTCAAACCGGCACGGAGCCGCGTAAACCCGTGCTGGCGGACAAAGACCTCGCCAAAAAAGTCTCCAGCCACGAAATCTCCGGCCTCGACCTCATCGCCGCCATTCGCGACAACCGCGCGCCGCTGTGCGATGCTGCCCAAGGTCGCCAGATCATCGAAATGATCAGCGCTGTCTTCGAATCGCACCGCCTCGGCGGCCAGCGTGTCACGTTTCCGCTCCAGACCCGCGTCAATCCGCTCACGCTCTTATGAAACCGACCGCCGCACCGCCACTCCTCATTCAAAACGGCACGCTCATCCTGCCGGACCAACTGATTGAGGCAGGCGCGGTGCTGTGTGAGCGCGGAAAAATCACCGCCATCGGCACACAGGTCGCCGCACCGAAGAACGCGGTCATTATCGATGCCAAAGGCGGTTACATCAGCCCCGGCTTCATCGACATCCACGTCCACGGCGGTGCCGGAGCCGATTTCATGGACGCCACGGTTCCTGCGGTGCGTACCGCCATCAAAGCGCACGCTCTCCACGGCACGACCACGATTTTCCCCACGACCACGACTGGCGCACCCGTGCAGATCATGGCGATGCTCAGTGCCTGCCGTGAAGCCAAACGCACCTGGGAGGCTGCGCATGGTTCTCGCATCGCCGGTGTGCATCTCTACGGCCCTTACTTCGCCGCTGACAAAGTCGGTTGTCATTCACGCACGGGGCGTCGCGCACCGAATGCCGTCGAGTACGAGAGGTGGTTTCGTGATGATCTCGTTCGCATCGCCACCTGCGCCGCCGAACTGCCAGGGGCCGAGGAATTTTATCAACTCGCCCGCAAACACCGCTGCCTCATCACCTGCGGCCACTCAAACGCGAACTGGGCGGAGATGGAGCGCGCCTTCAAAGCCGGCATGCGCCACGTCGATCACTTCTGGTGTGCCATGAGTTCCGTCGCTTCGCTGCGCACCCGCTTCGGCACGCCCATGCAGGCCAGCATGGAGCAGTTCGTGCTCGCCACCGCTGAAATGAGCACCGAAGTCATCGCCGACGGCATGCATCTCTCACCCGAGCTGCTCGACTTCGCCTTCCGCATGAAAGGCGTGGAGCGTCTGTGCCTCGTCACCGACTGCAATCGCGCCCTCGACATGCCGCCCGGCCGCTACCGCTTCGGTTCCGACGACGACGGCCCCTTTTTCGAGAGCGATGGCAACGTCGGCTTCGTTCCCGGCCAGGGTCTGGCCAGTGCCGTCGTCGGTCTCGATCACATGGTGCATCACATGAAAAAAAGCACCTCTGCCACTCTTCCCGATGCCGTGCGCATGGCCAGCCTCACCCCAGCCGAGCGCACCGGCATCGCCAAAACCTGCGGCAGCCTCGACAAAGGCAAGCAGGCCGATGTTCTCATCCTCAATCGCCGCCTCGACGTTCAACACACCTTCATCGGCGGTGTCGAAGTGCCGCGTGACTGACATGCTCCGCTTTTTCTGCCTTTGTCTCCTCGCCAGCATGGCACTGGCGGACACGCAGCCGTTTGCCGAACGCCTCGTGCAGGCCGCGATCGAGCGCACCCGCCACACCGTGCGCTATGAGCCTGCGTATGTGAAGATCGACTACCCCAACGGCGATGTTCCCGCCGACACCGGCGTCTGCACCGATGAAGTCATCCGCGCCTACCGAGCGCTCTGCTTCGATCTGCAAAAACTCGTCCACGAGGACATGCAGCGTGCGTTCGCCGCCTACCCGAAGCACTGGGGTCTCACTTCCACCGACAAAAACATCGACCACCGCCGCGCGCCGAATTTGCAGACCTTCTTCAAGCGCTGCGGCACCTCACTGCCCGTCACGCCAAACGCCGCCGACTACCAGCCCGGCGATCTCATCACCTGCACCGTCGCCGGCAAACTCCCGCACATCGCCATCGTCGTCCCTGCTCCTGATGGCGGCATCACGCCCTGGATCGTCCACAACATCGGCCAAGGACCGAAATGCGAAAATCGCCTCTTTGAATTCCCGCTCACCGGTCATTACCGGTTTCATCCCGGTGCCGCCAAGTAATGCGGTGGCTGGAGCGCTTCCAAGAGGATTGGGACTATGCACCTGGAGGTCTGTCGCTGAAGATCAGCGTCGAGTTTGGCTGGATGAGCGTGACGACGATATACTCACACCAGCTTGGCTCCCAGCGATTGATCATCAGCCCGGCGGTGAACTATGCCAGCCGGATCGGTCAGGCGGGCGTAGGCAACCGCTGCCTCCTGGGTCCGCCTACAGTCCGAATCTCAACCTGATCGAACCGAGGAGGAGCGGATGTTTGCGAAGTTCGTGGCGAAGGGCACAAAGCCGAACCAGCTCTTTCTGCACGAGGCGATGGACCGCAATGTAACGGTGCTGGCTCCGGTGTTCCGCTGGTTCCGCGACCAACTGGTGTTGCTGGGGCCGAATGATGATTACCTCTCTCTGCGGGTGCAGGAAGCGGAGCGGCAGGACTTGCGGGATTTCACCGTGAACATCCTGAACCACGCGGACACGGGCATCGTGATCATCGAGGCCGTGGATGTGCCGGTGGCCGGGATCGGCATGCCAAAGCAGGTGCAGGACGAGCTGCGCGCGACGCTGAAGGAGGACGACGCGGGGATCATCCTGCGCTCGGACGGCGGGGCGCGGTTCCGCGTGTTTCCGAAGGATGGCGAGCTGATGGCGCGGCGCATCGTAACCTATCGCGACTCGAAGGAGGGCAAAAAAATACCCTTTGAGACGAGTGACGAGAGCGATGGAACGCTGCGGCTCTTTGACCTGTCGCCAGGGGTGCATCGCCGGAATGATGTATAGGCCTGATTAAAAACAGTGAAAAATACCGCTGTACTCCATAGTGGTTATATGCCTTATAGTGAGGATGGAGTTAAACATCAAGCCTCTCAGCGACACGGACG
>NZ_JBJXFV010000001.1:0-3782 GCF_046154365.1 Prosthecobacter sp. | reverse complement strand
CCCCGCTGTCAAACCTCGAACAGAATGATGGTCACAGAATGATTCCTGAATTTCCGGACACTCTCATCATTTTGTAACCATCATTCTGTAAATTCAAAGATGCGAATACGCGGCGGCGTTATCTGACTGGCGTGCGGCCCGTCTGTTCCTTGATCTTGCCGCCTGGCTCCAGCAGCAGCAGGACATGGCCAGGGACGACCGCACCAAGTTCGCTCTTCCGGCGCCCGTTTCCCTGTCATGAAGGCCATCTGCTCCCTCGTCCTGCTGCTACTCGGCTTGTTACCCGCCACAGCGGCTCAGAGGCCATCGAACCTCGTCTTCATCCTCACCGACAACCAAGGTGCCTGGACCCTCGGCTGCTACGGCAACCCCGACATCCGCACCCCGCACATCGACAAACTCGCCGCCGAAGGCATTCGCTTCACGCATGCGCTCAGCAGCAACCCCGTGTGCTCCCCAACCCGCGCTACCTTCCTCACCGGCCTCATTCCGTCGCAGCACGGCCTGCATTCCTTCCTCGATCCCAAATTCATGATGGGACCGGCGGCCTACAACACGCTCAACGAATTCACCTCCCTCGGCGAAGTGCTCCGCGATGCCGGTTATACCTGTGGCCTCAGCGGCAAATGGCATCTCGGCGCGAACATGACGCCCAGCGAAGGCTTCACCACCTGGACCACCAAGCCCGACGGCAGCACCCGCGAGTTTTACGACCAACAAATCATCGAAGACGGCCAACTGCGCAACGAACCCGGCTACACCACCGACCTGTGGACGCGCAAAGGCATCGAGTTCATCAAGCAGCACAAAGAGAAGCCATTTTTCCTCTATCTCGCCTACAACGGCCCCTACTCGCTCGGCAAGCTCATGCTCAACGAGTCCAAGAACCGCCACGCCGCCTACTACGCCGACAAAGAGCTGCATTCCTTCCCGCGCGATGCCATGCACCCCTGGCAGTTCGCCAACAAAGAATTCCACAACACCGCCGCCGCACGTCGTCGCGTGGCCTGCGAAGTCAGTGGTGTCGATGATGGCGTGGGCGCGATCATGGCCGCACTCAAAGCCAACGGCCTCGATGACAACACCCTCGTCGTCTTCTCCAGCGATCAAGGCTGGATGGGCGGCCAGAACGGCATGTGGGGCATGGGCGACCACTTCCGCCCCATCGGCGCACACGAACTCATGATGCAGATCCCGCTCATCATCCGCCAGCCCGGCCAAATCCCCGCCGCGCAGACCTGTGATGCCCTCGTCAGCAACTACGACTTCATGCCCAGCGTCCTCGCCCATCTCGGTCTCGCTGAAAAAATGCCGCAACAGCCCCAATCCCCCGGCCGTGACTTCTCCCCCGCCCTGCGCGGCCAAAAACTCACCAACTGGGACAACACCATCTTCTACGAAATGGAAACCACCCGCGCCATCCGCACCCAGCGCTGGAAATACGTCGCCCGCTTCCCCAGCGGCCCTTTCGAACTCTACGACATGCACTCCGACCCTCTGGAACGCTTCAACCAATACGGCCAGCCCGGCACCGAGGAAACCAAAGCCGACCTCGCCAAACAGCTCGACGCCTTCTTCACCCAATACGCCGATCCAAAATACGACATCTGGAAAGGCGGCACCTCCAAGGCCAAACGGCACGCCCCTTGAGATCAAACCGCAGGCACTAGATGACTACGGTGCCTTTTGTTCCAGCACCACACGGAAGCCACGGTCATCGAAAAGGCGACCGTCAGGCTTGGTGAGAACGCGGTTGGAAGATTGCAAATCACGGGAGCCACGACCGCGCCAGGAACTGCCTCGAATGGCGCGATCTATCTTTGCTGCATTCCACCAGTCCTCCACACACTCCCACACATTGCCACCCATATCGTAAAGGCCGTGTTTGTTGGGCTTGAAGCTCATCACCGGTGCCGAAGTGGGGAAGCCATCGGTATAGCCGTCAACGAATGTTTCCTTCGGGAATTTTTCTTTCCACGCAGTGTCGGCGTAGTTCCCCGCTCTATCTTTGGTCTTCGGCGGGAAGTTGCTCCCCCAAGGGAACTCATTTTCCAGTTTGCCGTTTAAACTTTCAGGCGTGCTGTCTTTCGTCCATCTCTCCTTGCTCTCGATTCCCGCAGCGATGCTCCATTCTTTGTCCGTGGGCAGACGATAAGTGTTACCTTCCTTTCTGCTAAGCCATACACAGAAGGCCCGTGCGTCCTCGTAGCCAACGCTCACGACCGGATGGTCATCTTTGTCGCTGACCGGGATGCCGTCCGCTTGCTGGGTCTTCCAGTCCCCCTTCACGTTGGGCACTTCATTGGAAAATTTGGCATAATCCTGACGTCGCGTCTCATGGATACAGAACAAGACATCCGTACCTCTCACCGGCACAAACTTCATACCCAGGCTGTTAGTGAACTCCTTGCCAACTACTAGAGGTGTCACCGCTGTCCCCTGTCCTTCACGATATTGCATGACTTCCTTCGCCTCCGCCAGGCGGTCGCCCTTGGTCAGGGTGCTCTCCAGCTCTTTCAGCTTCGCAGTGTAGGCAGGCAGCAGGGCTGCATGAGCAGCCGTGCGCTGCTGGGCGAGTTTCGCCGACTCCAGGCGGTAAACGGCGTGCAGTTTCTTCAAGGAGGCCGGGGTCGTCTCGTCATCCTTCTCCGGCAGCGGCTGCTTGCTGCTGATGAGCTTCTTGTCTTCCTCAATCGCCAGCGCCTCGGGCAGTTTCCCGGCTTTCTTGGCCTCATCTCCGGCACTGGTGAGTGCCATCAGGAACTTGGCATTCAGTGCTTCCATCCCCATGTCATACGGAGTCGTCACACGCTCAGCGACGAGAAACTCATACTGCTGCTGCAACGCCATCAGCTCCGGCGGCGACGCAGCATGCACCGTGTTGAGGAGGGCAACGAATAGAACAGCAGGGAGGAGTTGGCGGATCATGGCGGGAGAGGAATGTAGTGATGAGCTTTAGCTCGCTCGGTGAAAGCGTGGCAGCAGGTGAAACAGAAGTCGAGCTAAAGCTCTGGAGTGCTTTTAACCTCCCACCACGATCTCCACGGTGTTGCTCCACTGGCCCACCTGCGCATCGCCCACACGGTAGATGGCGCGGTATTTCCACTTCGTCGGCGTGGCGGGCAGCAGGTAGGAGTCGGTGTAATTCGGCGTGGTGTCGTAGGTCAGGAAGACCCAGCCTTTGCCGTCGTTGCGGTCCACCTGGATTTCCAGCATGTCGAGGAAGGCGCTGAAGCCCTGCCAGCCCCAGCCGATGAGCACGGCGCTGCCGACGATGGCGAGCGTGAGCACGGCCTGGATGATGGCGAGGTCCGGGCCGGTCTGCACGGTGCCTTCGATGCCGAGGGCCTGGCCGATGGTGGGAGTATAATTCTTGCTGGCCTTGAGGCGCTTCACCAGCTCACGGAAACGCCGCACGATGCCAGCGGGCACCGCAGCGGGGAAGCCGGCGGGAAGCTCGGGCACGATCTGTCCGGCAGGAGCAGAGTCGCCGCCGTCGCGCTCGTAGTTTTTCTCGGCAGTCCAGCCCTGCGCGGCATTCTGCATGTTGCCGCAGAAGTCCACGATGGCACGGAAGCGGGTGGCATCGGCGGCCTGCTGCACGATGTCAGGGTCATTGGCGGCGATGCCGAGACCGGCCAGATACTGGCCGACGTTGTCACGGAAGAGGACGAACAGGCTGGCTTTGCCATTGTCGTCGGTGGGCATGAAGTCTGATTTAGGCATGGTGTGTTTCTTGGGTTTCTGGGTTGGAGCAGAAAGGATCTGGCCGGGATAAGGCT
>NZ_JBJXFV010000241.1:0-49907 GCF_046154365.1 Prosthecobacter sp. | reverse complement strand
GTCACGATGGGTGAAAATGCATGAATCCCGCAGATTCAGAGAACCCACAGATTGCATGAGTCTGAAAACAAATCTGCGGGTTTTCTGAATCTGTGGGAAATCACAAAACCTGATGACGCGAGGTATAGTTGATGGCCTGCTGCGAAGCCGCGCAGCGAACATCAACCGTTGGCGAACGGCTCAGCGCTTCACCCCGCAGGTGAATGCCACTCCCACACGCAAGACCCTCAGTGTCAGGCTATCAACCATCCACTCTCAACCATCAACTATGGAAAAACAGGAGAGAGCTGGAGCCAGCGTTGCCGGTGACCTTCACCAAGCCGGACGCCGCAACGGCACAACGCTAAGCCGTAACCATACAGAAGGTGAACCACCGAGGCACCGGGCACACAGAGGATTTAAGAAACACCTGGAAGTCACCTCATGGTGAAGTCGATCAACAAGACTCTTCCCTCTGTGTCCCCTGTGTCTCTGTGGTTCCATTGCATGGACACGGCTAAGCCGCATTGACGAAAGCGGACGGTAAGCAAAGGTTTAAAAACAGGTGCGCATTGACCCGAGGAGGACTGCGCACTCTGATCCATCAGCCGTTGCCACGACAGCTTCCAATAACAAAGGGCGTGATCGGCCCGGATGCTGCTCTATGGGAGGCACCCGCATGTATTCATCCTCTGTTCCTTGGAAAGTTCTCTCGTCCCACGTCGCTGTCAGTGTTCTCACGGCGGGCTGGAGTCTTGCGGACATTGAACCAGCAGCCGAGGAGGATATTCGCACCTTCACTGTCGCGGTGGCGTTTGATTCGCCGTTTTTGTCCGTGCCCGTTGTTCAGCTTGGTCTCACCGGTTTTGACATGGATCAGCGTGACAGCTCCCGCATCAGCATCAAAGCAGATGGCATCACCGAGTCGGGCTTCCTGGCATTCATCACCACCTGGGCCAACACGCGTGTTTACGCCGTTGAGTTCAACTGGTTCGCCATCGGACCATAAAAAGGCAGTCGTGTGCCCAGCCTGCACGCCCCATTCACGGCATAGATCGTGCCAGGAGCTGCGCTATGTTTTCATTGTCTTCCCGGACTCGATGATCATGTTTCCCAATGCCGTCCCACCCGGCGTTGGTGGGGAGGTGCGCGAAGGGTGCTTTGCGCCAACCATCTTCGCCACCTCGAAGGTCTGCCATGAAAAAACGCACGTGGTTCAAACGGTCCAGCCTGATTTTATCCGCCGTGGTGTCCATGGCGGCACCCGCTGGGAAGCTGTCCAAGGAGACGAAAGTTCCCAAGGGCTGCAAGAAATCCAAGTCCCCGCTCTCCAGTGTCGCGGACGAAAGGTATGGGGATACCAGTCCGCCGTTTGACGACGATCTTCAGGCGCAAGGACGGCACCATGCCGCCGCCCATCATCACAAGACACGCGCCACCACTGCCGATGAAGTGCGTCGTGCGCTGCCGGTGGGCCTCCATCCACTCACGCCTGCAATCCCAGTGGAGGAAGTGCGCCGCGCTTTGGCTGCAGACATGCCGCAGGAGGAGGTGCGCCGCGCCGAACCTTCGGATCGCTATACATGGAAGCGCGACATCGGGACCACGGTCTTCTGGATTGGTGAAGAGCCCACGCAGAACAATCCCGTGCCCAATCATGCGAGCAGTTGGGACCAGCAATGGGCCAAGCACTACGGCGGTTACGACGACCCGAATCCCAAGGCACGGCAGGGCTACTTGCCCGCCGAGTTCACGCCGAAGCAGAACCCCTTCTACGTGGCGCTGCCCTACAACGACATCACCCAGCACGGTCACAAGAAAGATGCGCACAGCGTCATCCCCTGGTTCAAGCAAGGCTTCACCAGCAAATGGAAATCGGTGTGCAAAGGCCGCTGGATCGCCATCCGCAAAGGCGACCGCGTCTGCTACGCGCAATGGGAGGATGCCGGTCCCTTCACCACAGACGACGCGGAGTACGTTTTCGGCGATGCGCGGCCGAAGCCCAACCCCAATCACAATGCCGGACTCGATGTTTCACCCGCCGTGCGTGATTTTCTCGGCCTCGACGGCAGTGATGTGACGAATTGGAAGTTCGTGGAGTTCGAGGAGATCCCCCAAGGCCCCTGGGCAAAGCATGGGGAGAACAATCACTTCGTCCTGAACCGCAAGGCTGCGGAGGAACGGACTCTGGCCATGACTGCGCTGGCGAAGAGAAGTCCCATTATCAGACGTCGCACCCAGGCTGCCTCCGCAGGTTGAACATGCACCCCATTTTCACCTTCAAGCTGGTTTGCAGAAGCACCACGAGCGGTAAGACAGCTCGCGCGACTTCAGCGCCTCATACACGCGTGATCCCGGCAGGCCCGCGAAGTCGCGACCAAGCGAATGCAGGAATTTGGGCAGGCGTTGGCAGATGAGCGTCTCGCTGCGTGCCGCATTGCATTCCATGCCGCGCAGCACTTCGGCGCGGATGTCGCGTGTTTGCACGATTTGCAGCGATGCGTTGGCGATGGCGGTCTCCCACTCGGCGAAGCCATCACGGAAGCGGAAATCGGCATAGAGAAAGTGACCTCCAGGCTTCAACACACGCGCGACTTCGGCGAGGAAGCCGGGAAAATCGGGGTAGCAGTGCGAGGCCTCGACATTGATGACGGCGTCGAGCGAGTTGTCAGGGAAAGGAAGCTGCTGCGCATCACCTTGCACAAAACTGAGGCCGGAAACGCGATGACGTTGCTGACAAAAGGCGATGCCGGTGGGATTGAGGTCGAGGCCGGTGTAGTTCGCAGGCTGCAACGTGCGCGTGAGCCAAGAAGCACCGCCACCGTGACCGCAGCTCACTTCCAGCACGTCTTTGCCGCGCAGACCGACCTGCGTGGCGACGTGATGATAAAGTTGGATGCAGGCGCGGTTAGGTTCGTCCTCTGGATCGAGCTTTAAACCGACCGGTGGGTCGGTTTCGAAGGCGTAATTGAGAAACAGCACCGCCTCGCCTCGCAGCCGTCGCGTGAGGAAGGGATACCACAGCCGCCAGATGGCTTTGCGGACGGATGGGATGGAAAAGAGGCGTTCAAGGAGTGACATGGCGTGGGAGCAGCCTGCGATTTGATGATGGCTTACGCAACCGGCCAGTTGGCATCCATGAGCGGCAGCCCCAAAAGTCGCCGCCTGCCAGTTCAACGAAGTCCTTGCGCGAATGATGTTTTGGGCGACTCATCGCGTCGATGAAAACCTCCCTTGTTCTTCATACCGTCGCTTCCTTCCTGGCCTTTTCCGTTGTCACCAACGCGCAGAGCGACACCGCGCATCACCGTGCGGTTTACAATGCGATCAACGCCAAGGAGGACTCGCTCAAGAAAGTCACGGCCACGCACAAGGATGAGCCAACGGTCTTTGCCCTGACCGGCTGGCTGGAGGGCGGTGAGGTCAAAAAAATCGTGGCGAAGAGCGGCGATGATGGCGATGGCGTCACCGAGTATTATCTGGAAGGCGGCATGCCGCTCTTTGTCTTCAACACCTACAGCAAAGGCAGCGCGAGCAAAGCAGGCGCCCGCGTGGAGGAGCGTCTCTATTTCAAAGACGGCAGCATCTTCAAATGGCTAACGAATGAGAAGCCCGCCCCCGTCTTCCATGGCGAGGACTATCAGGCCACCACGGAACTTTATACCACGAACTGCGAGGCCTTCGTCGCCGCACTGAAAAACGGCAAGACTGCTGGCAATGCCAAAGCGGCGGCCAAACTGACGGATGGCGTGTTCCTCGGCATCGAGGAGGGCGATTACGCCCACTGGAACATGCGCACCGTGGCTGGTGACGAGGTTTCCTACTTCATCCTGAAGCCTGACGCCTCGGTGGACAAGGTGCTGGAGCAGCCGAAGGCTTTCATCGGTAAGAAGTGCCGCGTGACCTGGAAAAAATCGACGGAGAACATCCCTGAGGCCGGCGGCAAGATGGAGATCGAGCAGATTCTCAGTGTCGAGTGGCTTGGCAAGAAGTAGCGCCCATGGCATCTCCTGAAAATGTGCAACTGGCCGCCCGCTTCGGCATGTTCATGCTCGCTGCGGGTGGGTTTGGTTTGATCACTGGCACCACGCTGAGCCGCAGCGGCATCGTCCGTCGTGGCGAGGAGCCGGGTGCGTTTTACACCACCTGCATCTGTCATCTGGCCGTCGGTGCCTTCTGCTACTTCGGGCAGTTCTTCGTGCAGACCGCGTAGATGAGAGTGCTCGGCAAAAGCATCGCGC
The DNA here is from genome assembly GCF_046154365.1 of Prosthecobacter sp. Taxonomy (GTDB): domain Bacteria; phylum Verrucomicrobiota; class Verrucomicrobiia; order Verrucomicrobiales; family Verrucomicrobiaceae; genus Prosthecobacter. Next base: position 45,687 of record NZ_JBJXFV010000241.1, on the reverse strand, counting down.
CGGGGTCCATAGCCGACACCAAGACGGCTCGCTCAACAACGCGTCCGTTCAGCGTGAGGTTTGGTCGAAAACAATCGGCCGAGTATTGCCGACGCCCGGCGGAAACTCGTCGGTGACAGGCGCACCGATGGTCTTCTTCGGATGCTGTGGATCGCGGAAGTCGAGAATCACAGTTTCATCGCCTTTGCGGATGTGAATGAGCCCGCTGCCCCATGCGGAACGAATGAATGGCGAGTCGTAGCCGCGTGAGGGTGAGAGATTGGTGGGTGTGCCGTTGATTTCACCCGGCTTGGCGGTGCCGTGGAAGCTGAGAGTGGCGAATTTGAGCACGCCGTCGGTATTGTCGATGGGTTGGGCTTTGATGGCGGCTTTGAACGTGTTGAAGTTGTGGTCGTAGTCGCTCGCTTGGTTGGCGATGAGGATGACTGGCGCGTTCTCGGCGTTGAGCGTGAGAAAAGCTTTGTTGTCCTTCGTCACGGCATCAGCGTGCTGCCATGCGGGTGCCCAAGTGTGGCCGACGGTCACGACTTTGACGGCGGCAAAGGCATTGCCGTCTTTCACAAAGATCCAGCCGCCATCCTCCTGCACATCATCGAGCGTGGGGCTGAAATAGACGCGTAGATGGACAGGATTGGCGGACTTGGGATTCGGCGGCACGGGTGCCCACTTCTGCGTGATGAGAATGTTGCGATCCTGGAGGCTGAAGAAGGGATTGAAACCGTGCCAGTCGTTCGCTTTGGCAGGCAGAACCTCGAAGCCGATGCGTGCGAGCGGTTCGCTCGCAAAGACGACGCCTTGCCAGCGGAATCCGCCGCTGGTGTCGTCGGTGAATGCGGGATTAACCGCAACGGAGCCAAGGATGTAGTCGGGTGTGACAAAGCCGCAGCGCAGCACGCTGCGATGCGGATCGAGCGTGCGCCAGAGCAGGCCGTCAGGATCGGCGTCATCGCGTCCACCGCCTTCGGCCACCGGGCCGGGCCAGCGAGTGGTGAAACTGTAGCTGCCACGAGTTTTGGTGTCGCGTGCGAGGCTCACAATGGCCGGTGGCGGATAGTAACTGCTCGTGGTGACTGAATTTTCGCCCAACGGCAGGAAGGTGCGGCCCGGTGCATTGAAGAGCGTGTTGTAGCTGCGTTCGTTGGCGAAACCGCCGTCGTATTCGTGCCCCACCTTCACGCGGCTTTTCGGCCCGCCGCGTGTTGTGAGCAGCGTTTCCTCGGCCATGACAGCGTAAACGAGATCAAGATACATGTCGGCCTTGCGACGCAGCACTTCATCCTCGGCAAAATCCCGCACATTGTAGAGTGCGTTGATGCTGTCGCCCTGATAGCTCGGAGAACCGGCTTCGGTGAACTGCCCATGCTTCGCGCGTTCATCGAACCACTTCAAAAAGTAAGCGCGCCGCACCTCATACTGCTGCGCCAGTGTGGAACCGTCATCGAGCTTCTGGTCGGCATACGCTGGACTTTTGCGCAGGAATTGTGTGGCCAGCAGATCGCAGGTCTTGCTGGCGAGATGATGGTTCTCGGAGCCTTCAGCGTCCCAGACGTCGCGTTTCGCCTCGGCGAGTTTGGTGTTCGCCTTCGCCACCTTCCACATGCCGCGCTCGAAGTTGTCGATGGCTTTCGGTGACAGCAGTCCTTTGCACGATCCCGTGCGCAGATTGGTCAGCGCATACAGCCGCATGAAGCTGACGGTGAAGAGGCTGAAACCAAACTTCGGATTCGAGTTCCACTCGAACTTGTCCGACTCGAAGAACGCATTGATCTCGTCCACGCGCTGGCCCAGCAGCAGCGATGGCTGTCCATAGCGCACCCAGCCGATGGAGTCGGAGCTTTTACTGTCGCTGACTTTCATTCGCTCCAGTCTCGCCGTGCCTGCCATCATGCACGTCTTGAGCCGCTCCAAGTAATCCGCTGGAAGATTCCGCATGTGCTCCGGCGGCCATGTTACAGGCTCGGCATGAACTTGGGTAACGAGCAGCAACGTGCCAAGGAGGGAACGGATGTGATGGCGATGCATGAATCGTCGCAACGTGAGCGGTGCTGGCGTCTTTCAGATCCCCTAGCCAGCTTCCGATGATAGACCCCATGTAGGCGGTCGTTTGTGGTGGCCCCAATGAAGTTCCTCGTTCGTGTCAGTGCCATTCTCTTGTCCGTGTCCTGCTTGCAGGCTGGTGATGTCACTGGGGTTGATCCTGACCTGCCGCAGCCGCTCGATTTCAGCTTTGCGGATGATTTGGTGACGCACTCGCCCTTCACCCGTGCGGTGAATTTGCAGGAGTCGCTGCAACTCACCGGCATCGCCTACGTCGATGGTCATCCCATTGCCACGGTGCTCAACAAGGAGACCAAACAGCGCTTCGTGGTTTCAGAAGAGCCCAACGCGCAAGGCTGGCGGCTCATGACGGCCAGCGCCGGTGCCGATCTCTATCAGACTCACATCGAGATGCGGGTCGGGGAGGAGATTGTCGCCATGCACTACCAAGGGCAGCAGCTTTCCCCAGGGAGCAGCGGGAAGGATGGCTCGAAGGCGCGAATGGCCGGCTCCAGCAAGAAAGATGGCGACAAAGTGAAGCCGTCGTCCTTCCTCGGTGAGCAGGGCCGCGAGATGTATGATTCCCTCTCGCCTGAAGCGCGCGACAAATTCAAAGACCTCATGAAATCGCGTCAGGAAAAACATCCCGAACTCACGCCAGAGCAAACCTCGGACTATGCTCAGAAGGTCTTTGCCAAACTCAAGGCGTCCGATCCATCGTCCGCAGGCGGCGGCAAGACTCCCAAGCCACCAAAGAAGAAGCAGGGCGCTTGAAAGGAGTGCAGGATGGGATTTTGCTTTGCCAAATTCATCATCTGCCGCAACGCTTCATGGGGCTGCGAATGGTGCAGACCCAACCAGCACACACAAAACGATGAGGAGTCAGAAACAAACCAACAAAGCGCCCCGGCCCTTCAAGAACAACTCATCCGCTGGCAAGTGGACCGGTGGCAGCGGGAGCAGTGGCTTCATTCCAGGCCCCAAGGTCGTGCCACGCGTGAAAAAACCTGACAGCGGGCCGCCGCCCGCAACGCCGCCGCCTTAACGGACCATCATCCACACGGTGCTGGCACCGTGCCCGTGGGGAAAATCCACCGCTGCCGCCGTGCGCGTGTATTCCGTGGTGCGGCGCTTGATCTTCGCGCAGGCACGCGCCTGACGTTCCATGGAAGCCGGATTGAGCTTGGTGCAGTTGGTGGACAGCAGGATCGCACACTTGGGCGCCGCTATTTCCAGCGCAGCGAGCAGCAGATCTTCAAAATGCTGCTCCACCTGCCACAGGCGGCCGTTGTTGCCGCGTGAGAACGTCGGCGGATCGAGGATGATGGCATCAAAGCGCTCACCGCGATGTCCCAGCCTCGGCAGCAGTTCCAACGCGTCATCATTGATGAAACGATGCCCGGCTTCTGCGATGCCATTGAGGGCGAGGTTCTGTTTGCCGCGATCCAGCGACTTCCGGGACAGATCCACGCTCACCGTCTCCGCTCCCGTGAGGCCTGCCACGGTGCTGAAGCTGCAGGTGTAGGCAAAGGTGTTCAGCAGCCGCTTCGGCCGCAGCGCGTGCAGCTTGGCGCGGTTCGCGCGTTGATCCAGAAACAGCCCGTGACTGTAGCCGGTGCCGAAATCCAGCCCAAAGCGGATGCCCGCCTCCGTCACCACCGTCGTGAGCGGCAATGAGGCATCGCCTGAACGCAGGATGGGCGAGACGCGCTCATGATTCTTCAACGGCAGGAACCGTGTGAAGACCCGCGCTGGCGTCCACTGCCCCGACACACTCCACGCCTCCAAACCAGCGGCCAGTTCTTCCAGCGCGGCGTCATTCTTGTGTGAAATCATCGCGTCATCGCCCAGCCGCTCCACCCAGCCCGCCGAACCCGATGCCAGCCGATGTGCCGTCGTGCCTGCCACTTCAAAGGCTTCGCGCTCACCCGGACCAAGCCAAGTCGCGGATTGGATAGCATGGCCACTGGAAGAAAAGGGATTCACCAGGCAACGCCTGTCGCAGGATCGTTGCCCAAGCAACACATCCCTGCGATCTTCTCCGCTCAAGCGATGTGAAATTCTTGTTTTGGCAGCGTTTCACCAAGAGCCACCCCATGAAATCCATCGCCTTCACTCACCTGCCTGCCATCCTCACCGTCCTCTGTCTCTCCGCGCTCGCTTGCCATGCGGAAGTGAATCAGGTCGAAAAAGTCGCCGCCGATGTCTATTTCCATGAGGGCGAAATCAGGCCTGCGGGGCACTGCAACAACGGCTGGATCATCTTTGCAGACTATGTGCTCGTGATCGATGCCAATTTTCCCTCCGGTGCTCGTGTGATCATCCCAAAGATCGAAGCGCTCACAGACAAACCCGTGCGCTTTGCCTTCGACACACATCACCATGGCGATCACGCATACGGGAACCAAGTCTGGCTCGAAAAAGGTGCCACACCAGTCGCGCATGAGGGGGTGCTCGCGGAGATGAAGAAATACGAAACCGGGCTCTTTGGCGACAAGCCCGGCAGATGGGAAGATGCCGCGAAAGGCCGCAAGGATGTCGCCGAGAGCAAACTGAAGGCGCCGACGCTGCTGTATCGCACCGAGATGATTTTCGACGATGGGAAGCATCGTGTGGAACTGCTGCACTTCGGCACCGCTCACACGCACGGCGACGGCTGGGCCTGGCTGCCCAATGAGAAAATCCTCTTCAGCGGCGATGCCTGCGTGAACGGCCCCTATAACTTCACCGGCGACGGCGACATCGGCGAATGGATCAAGACGCTGGAGGCCGTGAAGAAGCTCGGCCCGAAGGTGGTCTGCCCTGGTCATGGTCCCATGGGAGGCCCGGAGTTGCTGGAGGATCAGCAGGCGTTCTTCATCGCCTTGCAGGACGAGGTGAAGAAGTTCGCGGGCAAAGATCCCACCGAGGTTGAAGCCGCCGTGCCCGCCATCATGGCCGCGCTGAAGAAGCATGAGCGCATCTCCCGCTACGTCGGCAAATTCCTGCTCGCGCAGGTGGAGAAGGCGTTCGTGGAGCAGGGCGGCAAGCCCTTTCCGAAGCCAGAGGTGCTGGCTAAGTGAGCAGAAGAATATCATCCTCGGTGCCCCCCGCCTCAGACATCTTTAAGCCAGGGGAAACGCAGTGATCCAGTTCTGCTCTGCGATCGTCCAGCCTCTGCGGTTCAATCCAAATTAACCGCAGAGGTTGGACGGTCGCAGAGGCTCATTGACATTCCTTGTCATGGTTCAAGCAGCGCCCGAGGTCAGGATGTCTGCGCCGGTAACGCGGCAGCATTGGACGCCATGCCGCAGAAGACATTGTCGTTGCGGTGTCAATGCAGCCGGTCGGCAACTGCGCATTGATTCCTAGCCGGTGGGAGGCTGCTGCTGCTAGCGCGGCAGGTGAAACAAAAACGGAGTGATGCGAGGCATCACTCCGTTGCGTGAAGTTGTAGCAGCGCGATTACTTCTTGGCTTCAGCCGCCGGCTTGGCTGGTTCCGCCGGCTTCTCGCCGGTGATGGGGTTGGCACCGGGAGCGGGGGCTGGTTTGATCTCGGACTTGGGAGTCTGGGGGATCGGTGAAGCGGGGGTGGTGAGTGCAGGAGCGGCCGGGGCGGGCTGCAGGCCTTCGAGCATCTTTTGCACGTTGGGCAGGCCGCCGGAGGGAGCAGCGCCTGCGGCAGGAGCGGCGGGGTCTTTCTTCTCGGGCTCGGCGAGGATTTCGCCGCGCTTCTTGAGGAGGCTGCTGATGGTGTATTCGGTGACTTCATAGACCCAGCCGTTGAGCTTCTGCTCGGCGGCGAGTTTGTCGGCAAGCTTCTTCTTTTCTTCAGCGAAGGCGTCGTCTTTGGTCTTTTTGTCCTCGGGCTTTTCATCCTTCACAGGAGCACGTTCCTTGGGCAGTTCGGCGCTGACGGCGACGGTGAGGTAGTATTTGTCGCCACTGCCATCCTTGCCGGCCTGTTTGACGGCCTGAATGCTGTAGGTGAAGCCGTCAAAGGTGGTGATCTTCGCTTTCACGGCACCTTTCATGATCTCGGCAGCTTTGTCTTTGCCGAGCACGTCGTTGAAGGTGGGGCCGGAGAGCAGGGTGGCGATGGAGACCTTGGCGGTGTCGATGCGTTCGCCGGGTTTGGCGCCTTCGAGCGGGAATTCAGCGGCTTCGGCATCAGCACGGGCGGCTTTCCAGGAGTCTTCGGGCTTGGCGGCGGTGACTTCGATGGATTTGATCTTCTGCACATCGAAGAAGGCCTTTTCGATCCAACTGTCGGCCTTGGTGTCGAGATCTTCGAAGGTGTTGCCAACGGTCCAGATGGTGTCGCCATCTTCGGGGATGCGCACGAGGCGCTCGCTGCTGCCACCGAACGGCGAGGCGTTAGCATTGCCGGAGCTGGTGACGTTGCCGCCGAGAACGAGGGACTTCTTGATGTTGCCCTTGCCGTCGAGCAGTTCGACGAGGGTGCCGATGCCGTAGGCGTTGGGTTCGCCGGGCGGCTGGACGCCGACCTTGCCCCAGGACTCTTTGCCGACGCGCTGCTTGCGGGCGATTTTCTGTTCCTTGAGGGCGAGGAGGGCGCGGCTGATCTTCTCGAAGCTGGCTTCGTAACCGCCGCGTTCCGCGAGGGTCCAGAGGGTGCCGTTGAGGGCGACGTTGACTTCGCTTTTTTCGTCCTTGAGGCGGATTTTCTGCACGCTGTTCACGTCGAAGTCCGGCAGGAGCATCTCGCGCGACGGTGCGCCGACGCGGGAACCGCTGCTGAGGCGGGAACTGCGGTCTTTCTGCTGATAAAGAGCGGCTCCGACGAGTGCGGCGAGCACGGCGGTCAGAATGAGGATCTTTTTCATGGGTGGTTCAGTAAGGTTGGAAAATGGAGGAAGGGTTAAACGGCGGCGGTGGCGGCACGACGGCGGATGGCGAGCAGAATGCCGACGCAACTGACGAGCAGCGGCACGCCGAGGAAGTTCAGCCACTTGAGCGTGGTCTTGGTGAACTCGATCTCCTTGTTCTGTTCTTTCTTGATGTCGCGTTCCTTGCGGGAGAGATCGACGTCGTTCTGCATGAGGGCCTCGAGGTCTTTCTGCTGCTGTGGATCGACGATGAAGCCCTTGCTCTTGGCATCACGCTTCAAACGCAGCGCGCCCATTTTTTCGGCAGTTTTCTGGCGTTCGGCTTCGAGCGCCATGAGCTGGGGACGGAAGCGATTCTCCACTTTCTCGCGCATTTCCTTGAGCGTGCTGAAGGGGCGCACGGCGGACTTGCGGTTGCGCACCTGGAGGAGATCGCCGCCGCCGGAGAGGACTTCGATGGCGTTGAGGATCATCGGCAGGTTGCCGGTGCGGGAAACCATTGCCCCGGTCATGGGATCCTGCTGCACGCAGAAGGCGTCATAGGTCATGTCCACGTCGGAGAAGAGAATGACGGCACCTTCGCTGTTGCTGGATTCCTTGAGGGAGCCGTCGTCTTTCGGCGCTGGAGGCGCGGCGGGTGCCGCAGGAGCAGCTGGGGCTGTTGCTGGTGCTGCTGGAGCGGCGGCGGGAGCAGCAGGAACTGAAATCGGCGGTGTCGTGACCGATACAGGGGGCGTGGTCACGGTAACTGGTGCTGGAGCGGCGGCGGGTGCTGCTGCGGGTGGAGTAGGAGCAGGAGCGGCGGGCTTGGGTTCATCCTGCGCACCACCGGTGTCGGGTTTGCCGGGGGCTTTGACGGGTTTGCCGCCGGGGAAGGCGGTTTTGAATTTGCCGGTGAGGCGCAGGCCGAGGATTTGCCTGCGACCGCTCGAATGGAACCCGGTCATGCCCTGGGGGGAGCGGGCTTTTTCCGCTTCCGACTGATCGACCAGCTCGGACTCCTCCGAACTGCTGGCGAGCGTGGTGGCATCAATGCCCTCACGTTTGTCGATGCTGAACGCACCGGCGGTGACGAGGGTGAGGGAGTTGAGGCCGGAGGTGATGCGGTCGTCGCGGTTGATGGCGGCGGCGGGGAGCTGCAATGCGGTGGGATTGTTGCGCCCTTGCAGCATGCCGCGGTAGTTCATGTCGGCGACGATCTGGTCGCCCTTGTAACCGACGCCCCAGGCCTTGAAGAGATTCTTCAGGTCGGAGGTGGTGTTGATCACGCCGCCGGGCTGGCCGGTCATGGGATTCTGCTGGCCGCTGAAGGCCTGGGCGACGACGCTGTTGGGATCGACGAAGGCGATGACCTTGCCGCCACCGAGCAGGAACTGATCAATGGCGTATTCGGCGCTCTCGCTGATGTCGGCGGCATGCAGGACGAGGAGCACCTTGATGTTGGTGTCGATCTTGTCGGTGCCCAGCGGCACTTCGACGACTTCATAGTCGGCACGAAGCTGCTGGATGATCACCCATGGACCCTGGCCCTGCTGCTTTTGGAAGGGATACATCGGCGACCCCATGACCGGGATGGAACTCATGACGCCGATGACGTTCTTGACGGGCTTGCTGACCTTGGAGATGGCGCGGGCGATGTCGTACTCGACTGCGGAGCCTTCATTGGGCGCCGGGGGATTCAGAAAGGGAATGACTTCTTTCTGACCCAGGCACTCGATGGCGAGGCCGAGGTAGATTTTGTCGCCCTCTTGATTCACCGGGCCCATGTCCTGGATTTCATCGGCGCGGGCCTTGTCCTCCTCCTCGGTGTTCGGATTGGGATGGATGGTTTCGAGGATGATCTTGTCGCCGGAGGCCTTCACCAGCTCCAGCAGCAGGTCTTCGACGGCACGCACCTGCGGCTTGAGGACGTTCGGCATCACGCGGTCATCCGTGGTGTAGTAATAACGGATGGTGACGGGTTCGTCCGCGTTGAGACGGCTGAGGATGGTCTTGGTGCCCGGTGAGAGGGTGTAGATTTTGTCCTCGGTGAGGTCGATGCGGAAGTTGCCGAAGCCGAGACCACCGACAAGGAAGTTCAGGACGACGACGATGGCGATCACCAGGATGGCGGTGATGCCGGTGGCGGCTTGTTTGCTGTTCAGATTTACGCTCATGGTGTCAAAGCAGGTTGGAAGGTTGGTTTGATGCCAGGATCAGGCGCGCTTGGCGCGCAGGGCCAGATGAGTGATGATGAGAGTCACGGCGATGACGGAGAGGAAGTAGAGCACGTCACGGAAGACAAAGATGCCCTTGGTCAGCTCAAAGAAGTGGTCCATGAAGCTGAAGTAGCTGACAAAGCGCACGAAGCCAGCCGCCCAGTCGGGTGTGGTGCTGACGATGGTGTGCGTGACACCGGGATCACCAATGAGGGCGATGACGATGCAGAAGGCGACACTGACAATGAAGCACACCACCTGGCTGCGCGTGATGGCGCTGATGGCGGAGGTGAGCGCCAGGCAGGCCAGCGCATACAGATAGCTGGCAATGTAGCCGCTGATGATCGGTCCCATGTCGGGATTGCCGAGATAGCACACCGTCCACACGATCGGGAAGGTCAGCGCGAGACCGATGAGCCAGACACAGGAAGCGGCGAAGAATTTGCCCAGAATCGCCTGCCAAGGTGACACTGGCATCGTCAGCAGGAGTTCAATGGTGCCAAGGCGATGCTCCTCCGACCACAACCGCATGCCCACGGCAGGCGCGAGCACGGTGTAGATCCACGGATGCCAGACAAAGAAGCGTTCGGTCAATGACACGTCCTCGCTGTCGAGAATGCGTGAGAAGAAGAAGGGGAAGCCCATCGCTGCCAGCAGGAAGATGACGACGATGACGTAGAGGACGGGCGAATTGAAGTAGGCCAGGAACTCGCGCTTGAAGACGGCCTTGGTGTTCTGGATGTCTCGGTTGCTCATGTTGATTGGAATTGGGGTTGGGAAATGAAATGCGGTTTAAGCAGCCTGCTTGTGCGCCGTGTCGGGCTTGGTGATGCTGCGGAAGACCTCGTCGAGCGACTTTGCGCCGGGAACGAGCTGCTTGAGGCTTGCGGGCGTGCCGTCGGCGACGACTTTGCCGCGATCAATGATGATGGCGCGTGAGCAGGCAGCTTCGACCTCCTCAAGAATGTGCGTGGAGAAGATGATGGCCTTGTTCTGGCCCATGCGCTTGATCATGCCGCGCACTTCGTGCTTTTGATTCGGATCGAGGCCGTCGGTCGGCTCATCGAGGATGAGCACATCAGGATCGTGAATGATGCTTTGCGCGAAGCAGGTGCGGTGGCGGTAGCCTTTGGAGAGCGTGTCCACGCTTTGGTTGCGCACGCTGTCGAGGAAGCAGAGATCGAGCACGCGGTCGATGGCCTTGGTGCGGTCCGCACCATGCAGGCCGCGCAGCTCGGCGCAGAAGCCGAGAAAGCTGGCCACCGTCATGTCGGAGTAAAGCGGCGCATTTTCCGGCAGGTAGCCGAGACGCTGTTTCGCCTGCTCGGGATTTTCGAGCATGTCGATGCCGCAAAGATTCACGCTGCCGCTGGTGGGGCGGAAATAGCCCGTGACCATGCGCATGGTGGTGGATTTGCCGGCGCCGTTGGGGCCAAGGAAGCCGAGTACTTCGCCTTTCTCCACAGAGAAGGAGACATCATCGACTGCCACCTTGGTGCCGAACACTTTGATGAGGTTCTTGACTTGGATCATAACGTCGTTGGATCAGATGGGTTGGGGGAGACAGAAGCCACAGGGGGGGCGGGTCTGGTTGTTCGCCCCCTCCGGACGTTCAATCGCGGGCCGCTGCTTTAGGAGGTATGCACGGCTTTTCAACTGAATTTTCGACGGGAAGCGGGATGCGTTGAACGCGGTGGTTGACAATCAGGTTGCAGGAAAAATTTCAACGTGACGAGGCAATGTGATCACCTACACTCCGCGCTCCCAGCCGCCAAGCCTCATGCTTTGGAATCAAAACATCGACCCCAACAAGGACCCGTCACAGAAACCCTTCGTTCTGTGGCGTCCCTTTATCATGGCATGGCAATGGCTGGTGCCGCCGACGGTGGCGCACCGCGACCGCCAGTCACCACTGGCGCGCTGGATCGCCGCCTTCGTGATCATCAGCATCTGCACCACACTGCTGCTCCTGGGCATCGTGTACGCTAGGCCGTTGAAGAACTCGTACAAGAACATGCGCGCGGAGAGCATGGTGAAGGAGGCGCGCCGCATGGCGGAAAACGACCAGGTCGTGAATGCCGTGATGAAAGCCCAAGAGGCCGTCCTCTTTGCCCCGGAAAGCATCGACGCCATCCGGCTGAATTTTGAGTACTTCACGCTGATGAAGCGCGACACGGCGCTCTATTTCTATGACAAGCTCAAGGAGTTCGGAGCTCTTACCCCAGCGGACGAGCAGATGCATGTGCGCTGTCTGCTGAATCTCGGCAGGCCGAAGGAGGCCTCCGCCGCACTGGAACAACTGATGCGGGTCGAACAGCCCAGCGAAGCGCTGATGAAGCTGGCCGAGGATGTCTGGGGCCAGCGCGAGCAGAACAAACCGCTGCTCAATGTGCTGCGCATTTTTCACGAGAACCACCCAGAGGACAAGGTCGGCGCGCTGCGCTTTGCCAAGGTGCAGATCGCCTCAAGCAATCCGTCCGAAGTCGGCCAGGGCATGGAACTGCTCTGGACGCTGGCCGCCCAGGAAGATGTCCTGGGCCTGCAAGCGCTGGAATTCATCGACAGCCTGCCCTCATTGTCTCCGATGGATGCGGACAAGCTGATTCAGCGCCTCAAAACCCATCCCAAGGCGGGAGATGCGCATTACGTCGCCGCCTTGAAACGCGAGGTGCTGCAGGCACCGGAACGCAAAAAAGCCATCGTGATGGATGCGGTGGCCAAATACCGGGACAAAAAGCGCGATCAACTGCTGCCCTTCGTGCGCTGGCTCGTCGAGCAGGGAGAATTTCTTCAGGTGCTGACCATCCTGCCCGAGGAGGAGGCCAAGGCGCATCAGGGGCTGCTGGAGAACTACCTCAACGCCCTGACGATGCTTCAGCGTTTCAACGACCTGGAGCGCCTGGTCAACGATCCGAAGGTCGCGGACATCCTCGATCCCACCACGGTGGCGATGTTCCGGGCACATCTGGCCTATGTTTTGAAAAAGCCAGCCGAGGAGCTGCGCGGCAAATTGATCGCCGCCAAGGATGCGGCGCAAGCCAACGGCCGCTACCCTGCCCTGCTGCGCATCGCCCAGTATGGGGAGGACCGCGGTCATTTCGACATCGCGGAAGACGCCTACCGCCTCGCCATCAAGGCGGCGCAGCGGGCCTCGGCCTCGGCCCGCATCGAACGCGAGGCTTTCACCGGCCTCATCAAAGCCTGCGAGGCGAATCAAAACACGGAATCCTTGCTCCAAGCCACTTTGCATGCCGTGCAGCGCTGGCCGGATGACAACACCTTCATCGAACGACATCTCTACTCCAGCCTGCTGGCGGGTCGAAACATCGAGCTGTCCCTGCGCGGCTCGCAGAATCTCCTGAAAATCCAGCCCAAGGACCACCTGCGCAAACTGACCGTCGCCCTGGCATTCTGGCGCCTGCATGACATTGATCAGGCCGTCCGCTATCTTAACTACATCGATTTGAATCCACTCAGCGAGGGACAGCGCGCGGTGTTTGCCGCCATTGCCAACAGCGGCGGCTTCCATGACGAGGCCGCCGGTGTGATCAAGGCGATCAACCCCAAGGCTAGCATGCTGCCGGAGGAACGGCGCTGCTATGAACGTGCGCTGGAGCAGCCGTCTTCAGTCGTCCGGCCACAGCCGTGAGGCGTCCTTGAGCCTGCCAGCCGCAAATTCCACGCCTTCGGCTTTCAGCAGCGCGATTTTTTCACGCACCTTCGCGCCCGTGGTCTGGCCAGAATAGCCGCCGAGTGTCAGATCCGCGCGGATCACGCGATGGCAGGGCACCTCGGGAGCCAGTGGATTGCGTTTGAGCGCCTGCCCGATCGCCTGCGCCGAGCGGCAGTGCAACGCCCGGCCGATGCTGGCGTACGTCGTCACCCGTCCGCATGGGATTTCGCGGATGAACTCATAAACGCGCTGCTGGAATGGTGTCATGGGGGGCAAGAAAAAAGCCGCCTGAAAACAGGCGGCTTTTGTCATTCATGGCGGAACGGACGGGACTTGAACCCGCAACCTCCAACGTGACAGGCTGGCGCTCTAACCAATTGAGCTACCGCTCCTTCACCAAGAATTGGGCCGCGATACTAAACGCATGCATTGCGCTGGCAAACGGAAACTTCTGCGTGTGAAAATTTTATCAACACGCGCGCACCGCCGTCTGCGACACGCACAGCACTCAAGGCACTTCTTCACCGGAACCGGTGAAGAACCAACCTTGCACCTGCCCGTTCACCACCAGCGCCTGCGCCTCCGCCGGTTGCGGACCAAATACGGTTTTGGCATCGAAGTTCACCTTTACCGCCCAGCCGTTCTTGCCCTGCAATGTGGCAGGCTGCGCTTCCTGCCAGCCGGTGATGTTATCGGGTTTGATTTCGGTGACCTGGCCGCGCTTCATGCTGGCAATGAGCAGCGGATAAGTGCCATCGGCGGCGCGCACCGGTTTGCCGCTCGCATCCGCCTCGCTGCTGGAAGGTGCGGCGATGGTAGGCTGGGCCGCAGATTGCTGCTGCTGCTTCTTCGCCGCGATGGCTTTGAGCTCCTCCGCACGCACAATCTTCCATTTCTCGTAGGATTCGTTGAGCTGCGCCTTCAAATCGGTGCCGTCGATGGGCAATTGCGCGCGTGCTGGTGAGGTTGCGGTAGGTGCTAGAATGATCACCCCATTCTCCGCGCTTAGCGCGAAAGCTTTGCCACCAGCAGCCACCTTGCTTGCGCCCACGCTCATCTTGAACATGGCGTCCTGCAGCAGCTTCACCTCACGTGGGAAAGCCGAGGTTGGAATCTTGAGCCAGTTGCCAGTGAGGGCCTCGATGGGCTCGAACTTGGGACTCGTGGACGCTTTGACAGTCGCAGGAGCCGGTGCTGGTGTGACGGGCTTGGGAGACTCCACCACGGCAGGCATGACCGGCGCGGGCGCGGCTTCAACCACCACAGATTTGGGCGGCTCCGCAGATTTCACCGGTGTAGGTTTCGCCTGTTTCGGCGGATTGAGGCTTTTGAAGACCACTTTCTGGCCCGGAGGAGCCAGGAAGTAATCATAACCGAGAAAAACGCCGCCAAGGATGAGGAGGGTGTAGAAGAGTGATTTCATGGGAGTGGAGTTTGATGAAGCATGCGTCACCGCATGAGCAAGCGATCCAGTACTTCCATTTCTTGGGCGGACCATTGCATTTTTCTGTAAAGTTTACGCAAAAATGCGCCGGGACACGCCACTTGCGGGCGGGGGTGACTTCGCTACATAAAGCTAACGCCCATGCCTCAATCCAACCTGCTCCTCGGAGTCAACATCGACCATGTCGTCACCCTGCGCCAGGCACGCTATCGCACCATGCTGGCGTCGCCGAACGCAGAGCCATGCGTGCTGACGGCGGCGCTTGAGGCGGAAAAGGCGGGTGCCCACTCCATCACCATCCATCTGCGTGCCGACCGCCGACATATTCAGGACGCGGACGTGCTACTGCTGAGAAAACACATCGGCACGAAATTGAATCTGGAAATGGGCAACACGCGCGAGATTCTCGCCATCGCCCTCGAGATGCGGCCCGACTTTGTGTGCATGGTGCCGGAGAATCGTGAGGAAGTGACGACGGAAGGCGGTCTCGATGTGGTGGGCCAGTGTGAGGCCTTGCGCTCGACAGTGACGGCACTCAGTGACAACGGCACCCGCGTCAGCATGTTCATCGCCCCGGACCTCGAACAAGTGCGTGCCAGCGCTGACATCGGCGCGGCGATGATCGAACTGCACACTGGCACCTTCGCCAATCACACCGGTCCCGAGCGCGATGCCGAGGTGCGGCGGTTGTGCGCGGCGGCCGAACTGGGTCATGCGCTCGGATTGCAAATCAACGCCGGGCACGGCTTGACGACGAAAAACCTGCCCGATCTCTGGGCCGTGCCACATCTGGCCGAACTGAACATCGGTCATCACATCGTTTCGCGCGCCGTGTTCATCGGCCTGCGTGCGGCAGTGCAGGAAATGCTGGCAATGATGGCCACCTACCGCGATTGAATCCCCATGAAACTCACTGGCATCGGCATTGATCTCGTGGAAGTGCCGCGCATCCGCGAAATGTTGGAGAAGCACGGCCAGCGCTTCAAGGATCGCACCTTCACGGCGGCGGAGATCGCCTACTGCGACGGCTGCGCCGAACCGGCGATGCATTACGCCGCACGCTTTGCCGCCAAAGAAGCCGTCGCTAAAGCCCTCGGTACCGGCATCTGGGCCGATGGCGTGAGCTGGACGGACATCGAAGTCGGGCGCGAGGCCAGCGGCAAGCCGGTGATCATCCTGCATGGCATGGCCAAAGAACACGCCGGCGAAGCCACCTGCCTCGTCAGCCTCACGCACACCCGTGATCTTGCCATGGCGCAGGTGTTTCTGGGGTGAGCTTTTGCTTTTCACGCATTGCCGCAACCGCTACACTCAGGTTCATTAAATCATGCGACGCGCGATCTATCCCGGCAGCTTCGACCCCATCACCAACGGCCATCTCGACGTGCTTCAGCGTGCGGCGGGCATTTTTGACAATCTCATCATCGCCGTGGCCCGTGACAATTCGAAGCAAAGCCTCTTCTCCGTCGAAGAACGCGTCGAACTCATCCGCAACGCCACCGCTGACATCGACGGCATCGAAGTCATGCCCTTCGACGGTCTGCTGGTGAATTTCGCCCGCCAGCACAACGCCATCGCCCTCGTACGCGGCCTGCGTGCCGTGTCCGATTTCGAATTCGAGTTCCAACTCGCCCTCATGAATCGTAAGTTAGAACCGAACCTTGAAACCCTGTTCCTCATGCCCCGCGAAGAGTACACCTACATCAGCAGCCGTCTGGTGAAGGAAATCTGCCGCCTCGGCGGCCACATCGAGCAATTCGTCCCGCCCAACGTCGCCATCGCCCTGCGGTCCAAGCTTCAGCAACCCTGACCTCCCCATGCACCGTCCCCTGCACATCGACATGCGTTCCCTGCCCGACAGCGGCAAGGATGTCTCCGGCCACGAACCTCCCGCATTCTTCGGCTTGGAAGAAAAAGACCCCGTCCGGGCCATTTCCCCGCTGCAGTACGACCTGCACATCGAGCGTGACGATGGTGACCTCATCGTCACCGGCACGCTGGCGGCCACCTTCAGCCTCGAATGCGGCCGCTGCCTGGAGCGCTTCGAGCACCGCCTCGAAATCGCCGATTACGCCGCCGAACTAGAGTTTGAGAAGGATGCCACGATCAACTTGACGGATACCATCCGGGAAGATACTCTCCTGGCCCTTCCGAGCTACCCACGCTGTGAGGACGGCAATGTCCGGCCTCGTCAGTGTCCCGCCGAAGGCAGGTTTGAACCCGTGCTGGAAACAGCCGCAGACGAGCCTCAAAGTGCGGGCCAGGGTGTATGGGAAGCATTGAACAAGTTAAACTAGACCAGACCCCCCACCCGATACTCTCATGGCCAATCCGAAGCGCAGACAATCCAAGAGCCGCCAACGCATGCGTCAAGGCGCCAACCGCTGGAAAGCGCCCACCCTCAAGAGCTGCCCTGAATGCGGCACCACCGTCCCCGGCCACGTCGCCTGTCCCTCCTGCGGCTACTACCGCGGTCGTCAGGTGATCAGCAAGGTCGCCGGCGAAAGCTAGGACCAGCCCCGCATTCCCTTTTCATTCACCCCGCAGTGTCTCACGACGCGGCGGGGTTTTTGTTTTGCCGTACGACAAACACTCATTCCCGAAGGGACGTAAGAGCCGGAGCGCGGGTGTGTCGAAGACCACTCGCCATTTTTTGGCAAATGGTCAGCAGCAGAAAAGACGGCGAGTTAAAAACTCGCGCTCCATCAGCGCGATCGCTTCGCTTGCAAAACCTTCTCCACCTCGGCGAGTGGCAGGCAGTTGACGACATCCTTGCGGGTGAGCCAGCCTTTGCGGGCGGCTTTGACGCCGTGGATCACGTCCTGGAGGCCACGGGTGCTGTGGGCATCAGGATTGATGCTGCATTTGACACCTTTCTCCTTCGCCAGCTTCCACCAGCGCCAGTCCATGTCGAGACGCCAGGCACTGGCGTTGAGTTCGATGATGGTGCCAGTTGCAGCAGCGGCATCAATCACGGCGGCGACATTGACGTGATAACTAGGACGTTGGAGCAGCAAACGGCCGGTGAGATGACCGAGCATCGTCACATGTGGGTTTTCAATGGCGCGGATGATGCGCTTGGTCATCTCGGCTTCGGGCAGATTGAAGACGTTATGAACCGAAGCGACGACGTAATCGAGCTGGGCCATGATTTCGTCGCTGAAGTCGAGACTGCCGTCCTTGAGGATGTCCACCTCGCTGCCGGTGAAGATGCGGAAGTCGTCTAACTCAGCATTCAACGTTTTGATTTCCTCAATCTGAGCAAGCAGCCGCTTTTCATCGAGACCATTCGCCTGAAACGATGATTTACTGTGATCGGCGATGCCGAGGTATTGCAGGCCAAGATCGTGCGCGGCGGCGGCCATTTCGCGCAAGGTCGCACCACCATCACTCGCGGTGGTGTGATTGTGGAAGACACCGCGCAGGTTTTCGAGCTGGATGAGACGCGGCAGGCCGCCGTGCTCGGCAGCGGCGATCTCGCCGGTGTTCTCACGCAATTCGGGGTCGATAAAATCGAGATCGAGGGCGCGGTAGAGGTCCGCTTCATCATGAATCGGCGGAATGACCGGCGCATCGGCATGATCGGGCACGGGAGTGAAAGCGTACTCGTTGAGCGACCAGCCGCGATTGAGCGCCCGCTGGCGGATGGCGACGTTGTGCTCCTTGCTGCCGGTGAAGTAAGCAAGGGCGAAGGGGAACTCTTTGTTGGAGACGGCCCGCAGGTCACACTGTACGCCGTTGACGACATGCACACTGGCCTTGGTGGGGCCTTTGGCGATGACATCGACAACGAGAGGCATCTGCACGAAGGCTTCGATGACATGCTCCGGCTGCTTCGTGGAGACGAGGAAGTCGAGGTCATGCACGGTCTCCTTGCCACGACGGAAGCTGCCACAGACCTCAGCATGCGAAACATTGGGATGTCCGCGTAACGCTTCCAGAATTTCCTGCGCCAAGGGATAGACCTGATCCTGGCGGAACTCGGACGCATGCTGCTCGCGGAAGGCGATGCTTTCGAGCAGCTTCTCCACCGTCTTGCCGCCGAAACCAGAAAGCTTCGCGGCCTCACCGCTTTCGCAGGCACGTTTCAAATCGGCGATGGAGGACACGCCGAGTTCAGCATGCAGCGCAGCCACTTTCTTCGGGCCAAGGCCTTGGACATCGAACAGCTCGAACAACGTGTCGGGAAACTCGGTTTTGAGTTTCTCGTAGAACTCCAGCTTTCCCGTCGTGGCCATTTCATGCAGTTTGTCCCGCAGCGCCTCGCCCAGGCCCTTGATGCCGGCGAGCTGGTTCTCGGCGGCGAGTTTCATGATGTCGCCACTGAAGCTTTCGACGATCTCGGCCCCGGTGCGGTAGGCACGGACTTTGAAGGTGTTTTCTCCCTTCAATTCAAGCAGCAGGGCGATGCGTTCAAAGATGGTGGCGGCGTCAGCGCGGGTCATGCGCACATCATGGCGTGACTTGCCGCAAGGTGAAGCGCGAAGTGCGGCGGTTACGCCAGTTTCGCTACGCCGACCTGCTTCTCCAATGTTTTCAAACGACGCAAGGCATCGGGCAACTGCGCCATGGCAATCCACTGGCGCTTGGCCTGCTTGTCGGGAGCGGCGGGATAGCCGAGCACGGTTTCACCAGCAGGAATGTCACGCATGACGCCGGATTTGGCACCGATGGTGGCCTGCGTGCCGAGTTTGAGATGACCGGCGATGCCGGATTGCGAGGCGATGACGACGTAGTCGGAAAGCTGGGTGCTGCCAGCAAAGCCAACCTGCCCCATGATGAGGCAGTGCCGCCCCATGACGACGTTGTGGGCCACATGGACGAGATTGTCGATCTTGGTCCCCTGCCCGATGACGGTGGAGCCGAGCGCACCCCGGTCGATGGAGGTGTTGGCACCGATCTCGACATCGTCATGAATGACGACGTTGCCGACTTGCAGCATTTTGCGATGGCGGCCTTGATCAAAGACATAGCCGTAGCCGTCCGAGCCGATCGCCGTGCCAGCATGAATGATGACGCGATTGCCAATCTGTGTTTTCGGATAGAGCACCACATTCGGGTACAGGCAGACATCCTCACCGACCTGGCTGTCGAGACCGATGTGATTACCGCCCATCAAGACCGAGCGCGGCCCGATACGTACACCAGCACTGATGATGCAGTGCGGACCAACCGTGGCCGTGGCGTCAATGACGGCGGTGGCATCAACCACCGCACTCGGATGAATCCCGGCGGCATGCGTTTCTGGCGGGAAGAACAAGGGCAGCACCTTGGCGATGCCAATACGGGCGTTTTTGACGCGAATCAGAACCTTCGTGGCGGATTGGAAGCCAGCAGAAACGAGGATTGCGCTGGCCGGGCAGGCTTCGGCAGCCGCCAGATAGCGGCCGGTTTCAGCGAAAGTCAGATCGCCAACACGCGCACCATCGGCTGGCGCAATGCCAGTGATCATCAACGTGCCATCACCGACAACTTCACCACCGATCTGCTCTGCAATAAAGGCGACGGTGAACATGGAAAAGTCGGGATAGAAATAGCGGCCCTAATGCGCGGAATCCGGTAGCCCGACCATGCGTTGCAACTCCACATCCCAGACTTTCAAACGCAGGCAGCGCAGGATTTCGCGTGGGTGCAAAGAGGTGACCTTCGGCTTTTGCAATTCAGGGATCTCGCGGAGCACCTCCGGCAGCCGGTAGAACGGAATGCGCGCATTGAGGTGATGAATGTGATGGTAACCGATGTTGGCGGTGAACCAGGCCATGAGACGGCCGGTCTTCATGTAGCTGGAGGATTCCAGAGCGGCACGCTCGTAGGTCCAGCCCGCCTTGTCATAAAACGACACGTCCGGGAAGTTATGCTGCGCATAGAACAGGTAGGAACCGATCGCGTAAGTGATGAAGTGCGGGATGACCTGCGCCAGCAACCAAGCCAGCCAGCCAAACTTGACCAGCAGCAGCGCCGCGATGCCCGCATGCACCAGCAGGGCGAGCAGACAGTCGAGGTGCTCCCGTGGCTTCGTGACAAACGGCCGCAGGCACATGCCATGCAAAAACACCGTCAGGTAGCCGAACAGGATGGTCAGCGGATGACGCATGAATAGGTAAATCCAACGCGCGGACTTGGAAGCCTTCAGAAAGTGATCCTTCGTCATGATCGGGAACGAACCGATGTGCGAGCCTTTGATCTTCGAGTTGTGATGGTGATGGTGATTGTGCGAGCTGCGCCAGATGCTGCTGGGGCTGAGGGCCAGGAGGCCAAAGCCGCGCATAAGCCACTCCGCCAGCTTCGATTTGGGCAGGAGAGCGTTATGCTGCTGATCGTGGTAGATGACGAACAAGCGCAGCAGCAACAACCCGGACAGAACGCTGCAGGCGAGCTTGAACGCAAAATGGGAAAGCAGCAGTGTGCCCGCGACCGCCGCCGCCAGCAGCGCCGTGGTGGAAAGGATGCACCACCAGCTTTTCGCAGTGCTGTCCACGGCATAATTTTTGGTGGCCAGGATAAGCTCGGTGCCCGTCCTGTTTCTACCGCCAAGAGTGATGGAATCGGCTAAAGCCAGGCCACTAGTCATGTGAGGGTCATGCAACCCCATGATGAGATTGTCCGCAAGTTCTGATTCCTCCAATCTGAGCGGCTTGTGCAATGCTTTTGATTCACTTGAGTCCTCGATCTTTGCCCTTGTCGCAACAGCCCAATCGCTAAGCTCGCGCCTCAAATCCAGCCGCGCAGGCGATACCCCCACCAGCCGATGACTTCGTGCATCCAAGCTTCAAACAGCAACAGGTGCGTGGCACTTGGGACATTGAACCAGTTCAGTGGCCGACCACGCATCGGAGCGCTCTCGTAATTGCACGGCACTGGGATGACAGGTGCTCCGGCCTTGATAAAGACCGCCTGGGTCCGACGCATGTGGCAAGCAGAAGTCACCAGTGCAATGCGCTGCCAGCCTTTCTCTTTTGCCAAAGCGGCAACTTTGACGGCCTCATCGTGAGTGTCGGCACAACCGCCAAGACTATGCACTGGAATCGTCGTCAGTTGCCATTGCTTGAACCAATCCCTGACTCCGTCCGCTTCGAAGATAAGACGGCCATCGGTGGTTTTGACGGCACCACCGCCGATGATGAGAGTTTTTCCCTTCCCAAGCTTCGCGAGGGTCAGCGCGGTGAACAAACGGTCCGCACCACCGAAGAAATGGATGCCTGCGGGCTCCATGACCGACGGTTCTGCGGTGCCGCCGAGCACCATGATGGCATCGCACTCAGGCAATGCAGCCAGATCCACCGGCGGCCACTCTTTTTCGAGCGAAGCCATCAGTAAATGAGGCACTGGCAATGCGCTTGTGATCGTGAGCAGCAGCCAGGCGGACCCCGTCAGCCAGAGCGGCCGCCAGTGCCGGCGGCGAAGGTGCAGCGCACTCTTGATCGTCAGCACCAGCCAGATGAGGCCGGGTGGCTCCAGAAAATCGACCAAGGATTTGAGGAGGGGAATCATGTGCGGCGTTGCAGGCGAAAACTCAAGGCGGCGATGACGAAGGTGCTGGCGATGAGCAGCGTGCTGAGAGCGTTGATGACGGGCAGGCTGCGACTGGTTTTCATCATACTAGCGACTCGTAGCGGCAGCGTGGTGGTGCCGGGACCGGAGACGAAGAAGGTGATGACGTAGTCGTCGATGGACAGCGTGAAAGCGAGCAGGCCGCCGGCGAGCACGCCGGGCAGCAGCAGCGGCAGCAGCACTTTGCGCACTGCCTGTGCCCGCGTGGCACCGAGATCACGGGCGGCGTCGATGAGGGTGAAGTCAAAATCCTGCAAGCGCCCGAGCACGACCATGGTGACAAAGCTCAGGCAAAACGTCACATGCGCGATCCAGATGGTGAGCAGGCCGGTTTCGACCCCAGTGACGACGAACAGCGCCAGCAGCGCCATCCCCATGAGGATGTCCGGCATGACCAGCGGCAGCGTGATGAGCATCTGGTGCACATTTTGCAGCCAGGAGCGAAAGCAGTGCAGCGCATACGCGGCGAGCGTGCCGAGAATCATCGCGGCGAGCGAGGCGGACACGGCGATCTTGAGCGTGACGGCGAGCGATTCCCACACTTCATCCGCCGCCCAGAGCTTGTCATACCAGCCCCAGGTGAAGCCTTCCCACGCGCCGCCAAAACGCGAAGCGTTGAAAGAATTCGTCACCAGCACCACGAGCGGCGCGAACAGAAACACCAGCACGGCGAACGTGATGAGGGATGGCAGCCTGGAGCGTCTCATGACGCAGCCTCCTTGCGGCCAAACCGCTGCCACGCGGCGATGACAAGCATCGGCACCAGCACCGCGAGCATCAGACCGGCGGCAAGGGCGCTGGCGTGCGGCAGATTGCGATCGGAAAACACGCGCTGGGCGATCTTGCTGCCGAGCATCTCATCCGAGGCGCCGCCAACCATCTGCGGGATGACATACTGACCGAGCGAGCAGACAAACACCATGAGCGCGGCGGAGATGAAGCCACGACGCACGCCAGGGACGAAGATTTTGGAGAATGAGCGCCATGGCCCGGCACCGAGATCGCGTGCGGCATCGAGCAGGCCGAAGTCAAACTTCTCGGCGGCGGCATAGAGCGGCAGGATGGCGAAGGGGAGCTGCGTGTAGATGAGCACGAGCAGCACCGCACCGACGTGGTTGAGCAGCAGGGCATCCTCGGGAATGAGATGCAGCCAGTGCAGCAGGCGCGTGAGCGGGCCTTCGGGATGCAGCAGGGATTTCCAGGCGAAGATGCGGATGAGAAAATTCGAGAGAAACGGGACAACCACGAGGAGCAGCAGCACCTGCCGCATGCGGGGGCCGACGCGCGCCATTTGAAACGTCATCGGCAAGGCGAGCGCGAGACAAACGAACGTGGTGACACCGCTGAGCCACACGGTGCGCCAGACAATCGGCAGATAGGCCGGATCGCTCACCGCACGGAGTGTGTCCAGCGTCCACCCTGCCCCGACACCGCCCTGCAGATCCGCCGGGCGAAACGCGGTGAATATGACCAGAATGCTCGGGATCACAAAAAACACGCCGAGCCAGGCGAGGGATGGCAGCGTGAGCAGCCATTGCTTGGATTGCCGGTGTGCGGAGGTCATGCGCCAGCCTCCAGCATGAGGACGCGGCCTTCATCGGGATGAAACGTCATCCAGACCTCGGCTCCGCGTGCGGGATCGATCTCGCCGCCGCTGAACCGGCTGCGTTGCAGTTGCGCCAGGATGCTGTGCTCGCCAGCACGGATGCGATACCGCGTGTGCGAGCCGAAGTAGGCGATGTCTTCGACGATGCCGCGAAACGCGTTCACCCGCTCGCCGCTGGGCGGACGTTTGAGCGTGAGGCTGATTTTTTCCGGCCGCACCATGAGACGCAGCGTCTGATTCGAAGAAACCGTGCCCTTGCTGAGCACCAGCGGGCTGCCGAGGCCCTCCACCATCACACGCACATAGCCTTCGTGCTGCATTTCGACGACGGTGCCGGTGAAGAAGTTGGCCTCGCCGATGAATGAGGCAACGAAGCTGCTGCGCGGGGTTTCATACAGGCGCTCAGGCGAGTCGATCTGCTCCACCTTGCCCTGGTTCATCACCGCGATGCGGTCGCTGAGGCTCATGGCCTCGCCTTGGTCGTGCGTGACGTAGATGAAGGTGGTGCCGACCTGTTCGTGGATCGTGTTCAGTTCCATGAGCATGTGCTGGCGCAGCTTCAAATCGAGTGCGGCCAGCGGCTCATCGAGCAGCAGCACCTGCGGACGATTGACGAGGGCACGGGCGATGGCGACGCGCTGGCGCTGGCCGCCGCTGAGCTGTGCGGGGCGTTTACGTGCATGTTCGGAGAGGCGCACCAGTTCCAGCATGCGGTCCACGCCGCTGCGGATCTCCTCGCGGGGCCGACGGCTCATGCGCAGGCCGAAAGCGATGTTCTCCCAGACGTTGAGGTGCGGAAACAGCGCGTAGTTTTGAAACACCGTGTTCACCGGGCGCTGCTCCGGCGGCAGCGTCGTGATGTCCCGCCCGCCAACGAGGATGCGCCCACGGTCGGGGCGCTCAAACCCGGCGATCATGCGCAGCAGCGTGGTTTTGCCGCAGCCACTGGGACCGAGCAGCGAAAACGCCTCCCCCTGCGCAACGGACAACGACACACCATCCACGGCACGCAAGGAGCCGAAGGATTTAGAGACGTGGTCGATGACGAGAAAGCTATCCATGGGGTGAGCAGGTACAGTAGCCTGCAAACAATGAACATGGCAAGGAGCTTGCGGGATTCGCTGGAACGAACGAGTTTGGCCGAATGTCACCCCGTTTTGAGATTATACGTCCTTTGGAGGAGGATACCTCCAGCAAGCTGTCCCTCGTCCGCGACAACAAGCGCGGGGATGAGCTGCGCATGCGGCGCTTCAGGACGACGAAACCGGAGGAAATCGAGGGGTTGCAGGAGCTGTTCCGCCAGCTTGCCACCCTACAAAGCCCGCACCTCGACCGGGTGATCGATTTCGGCGCGGACAAGGACGGCTTCTACACCATCACGGCCGGTGCGCTGCCGGGCGAGACGCTGAACACCGTGCTGGAACGCGGACCGCTGACGCTGGCGGAGTTTGAAACGGTGGCGCTACAACTGCTGGCGGCGCTGGAACTGCTGCATGAGCAGTCCATCGTGCATGGCAGCCTGCGGCCCGACTTTGTGCGCATCACCGGCGAGAAAGCCGCCGACTGGCAGGTGACGCTGCACGGCTTCGGCCAGGGCTTCGCCGGGCGCGATGACAGCAAGGAGGAACAAATCCGCGCCTACCGCTGCACCGCGCCGGAACAATGGCTCGACGGCACCACCCGCCGCCGCACCGACGTGTATGCGCTGGGTTGCGTGCTCTATGAGGCGCTGACGGCCCGCCCGCCCTTCGATGGCCGGGTTCTGAAAGAGCTGCGCGGCAAGCACATCGGCCATGACCTGGCCCCGCTGCAAAAACTGGCCGCCCATGTGCCGAGCTGGATGTGCGCGTGGGTCATGCACCTGCTGGCCGCTGATCCTGAGCAACGTCCGCGCAAGGCGGCGGCTGCGCGTGAGTTGTTTGAGCGGCGTGAAGCCCCCAACCTGCCAGAACTGCCGCCGCTGTCGGCGGCGCCGCCCGTGGCTTCGAACACGCCGCCCGTCAGCCTGGTCTCAGCCCCCGTGGTGCTGCCGACCGCCCAACCGGCGTCGATGCATGCCACTTCCAGCACCATTCCCATCCCCGTCGGCCCGCATGTGGCCCCCACCATGCCGCGCCGGCCCACTCCCGGCCCGGTGCAGCGCAAGACCTACACCCCGCCGCGCAAACCGCCGGTGACGGTTCCTGCCGTGAACAAAAAGCCGTTCATCATCGCCGGTGCGGCTGTTCTGCTGCTGCTCATCGCCATGCTGACACGGTGCTCCGGCTAGGCTCCGGTTCCAACAAGAGAGTCCAGCAGGATCAACGCGACTGCTCAAAGGCATGCGCGACGCGCAGCACGGTGGCTTCATCGAGTGCTTTGCCGACGATTTGCAGACCGACGGGGAGCGCTTTGCCCTCAACCTCGACATTGCCACAGGGCACGCTGATGCCGGGCAGGCCGGCGAGATTGACGGGGATGGTGAAAACGTCTTCGAGGTAGGCGGCGAGCGGGTTGTCCTTCAGTTCGCCGAGTTTATGCGCGGGCGTGGGGCTGGTGGGCGAGAGGATCACATCGACTTTTTTGAAGGCTTCGGTGAAGTCGTTGCGGATCAGCGTGCGGGCTTTCTGCGCACGGATGTAGTAGGCGTCGTAGTAGCCGGAGCTGAGCACATAGGTGCCAAGCAGGATGCGCCGCTTCACCTCGGGGCCAAAGCCTTCCGCACGCGAACGCGTGTAGTGCTCCATCAAATCGCCAGCGCTACCGCTGCGGTGCCCGTAACGCACGCCGTCAAAGCGGGCGAGGTTGGCGGAGGCCTCCGCAGGGGCGAGCACATAATACGTGGCTACGCCGAGTTCGGTGTGCGGCAGGCTGATTTCCTCGATGATGGCACCGAGAGATTCGAGCTGCTTGATGGCGGCCTGGACGCTGGCGGAGACGCCGGCGTGGATGCCGCTTATATAGTATTCCTTGGGCAGACCGATGCGCAGGCCCTTGATGTCCAGGCCGATGGCGGCGGTGAAGTCGGGCACTTCAACCTTCAAGGAGGTGGAGTCATGCGCGTCGTAACCGCAGAGATGATTGAGCAGCAGGGCGGCATCCTCGACGGTTTTGGTGACGGGACCGATTTGATCAAGCGAGGACGCAAAGGCGACGAGACCGTAGCGCGACACGCGGCCATAGGTCGGCTTGATGCCGACGCAGCCACATAAGGCGGCTGGCTGGCGGATAGACCCACCGGTGTCGGAGCCGAGGGCTGCGATGGCGAGATCGCCAGCGACCGCCGCCGCGCTGCCGCCGCTGGAGCCGCCGGGGACGCGCGAGGTGTCGCGTGGATTGCGGGTCACCCCGAGCGCGGAGTTTTCCGTGCTCGATCCCATGGCGAATTCATCCATGTTCATGCGGCCAAACGGAATGGCACCGCCGGCACGCAGCCGCTGGATCGCGCCCGCATCGTAGGGCGCGGTGTAGTTTTCCGCCAGAATGCGCGAGCCACAAGTGCAGGGCTGGCCGGTGACGTTCATATTGTCCTTCACGCCGATGGGAATGCCGCCGAGCGGCTTCGTGGTGTCAGCACGATCTGCCTCAGCAAGCGCCGTCTCGACATCCCATGAGAGATAGGCTCCGAGTTCGGCATTGCGTGAGTCGATGGCTTTGGCGACATCCAGGACGATGTCACGCGGCGTGATTTCACCAGAGGTGATGCGTTTGCGCAGGGCGGTGATGGTGGAGGAGGCAAGCATGAAGCAGAACTGAGAAAAGGGGCGTTACTCGATCACCTTGGCGATCTGGAACTGGTCGGCGGTGCGTTTGGGAGCATTCGAGAGCGCCTGCTCCTGCGTGAAGCCGGGACGGGCTTCGTCCGCACGCAGGACATCAAAGACCGGCATCGCATGCGCCGTCGGTTCGACGCCATCAAGGTCGTAACGCGTCAGCGTGTCGATGTAGGTGAGGATGCCGTCGAGCTGGGAGGCATAACGCGCAGCTTCGTCGTCGGTGAGAGAGAGCCGCGCCAGTTTGGCGACGTGATGGATGTCGATCTGATGAACTTCAGGCATGAGAAGCGGCTTTCTTGCCAGCAGGCGGCACGCTTTGCAAACAAAAGGCGCAGACTGTTGCCAGCCTGCGCCCTTGAAATGATTATCCGGCTTTTACCAGCCTTGGGAGCTTGAATAGGGAATCTCCGAACGGAAACCCAACTCCGGCGGGAACTCGGTGTAACCCCACCAGTTGTCCAGCACTTCCTTGTGATGGTATGGCGGGCGGTAGGTCAGCTTCCAACTCGGCACGGGGAAGGTGATGGTCTCATAGAAACCGTAGGCAGCCCTCACGAGGGTGCGCTTGGTTCCCTCAACGAAGAAATCAGTAGCTGCGGCAACCGCCCCGTCGGACTGATTGGTTTTACGCCACGTCGTGGGGTACTCGAGCCAGCCAAACATGAGGTTGCCCAAGCCGCGGCTGAGTTTGCGGCTCCAAGTGAAGTGATGCCCGGGAGGAGACTGGATGTCTCCAAAAGCGGTGCTGGAGAGTACCAGAGCGGTGACGGCGAGGAGTAGGAGGCGATTTTTCATGCTGCTTCTATATGATTAACAAAATTCGGCAGTGTTTGGCAACCACTAAGTTGAGCTTTTTTGAAGCTGGTGTTGCTCGATCAGCGGGATTGGGGCGGAAACTGGCCGTGCAGCAGCCGGCGGGCGGCTTCGAGCGCGGCGGGATCAGGCGGACGGTCAATCACGTTGTACAATTCCGCCTCATCGCGTGTGTGGTCGTAAAACTCTCTGCCCACGAGTGCTCCGGTGTCAAAATTCCGCCATTCGGTGTAACGCATGGACGCGGTACGAACACTCAGGCCCATCGCCTCCGGCTTTCCGCGTGGAGTACGATCTGGGTAGGCTGGGCGTGGATGCTGGGTGAAAGCGGCGTCTTTGACCTTGGCCTGCGGGTCAGCCAGCAAGGGCACAAGGCTGACGCCTTCGAGACCGGGGGCGTCCGGGAGCGCACAAAGGGCGGTGATGGTGGGAAACAGATCGATCATTTCGACCAAGGCATCGGTGCTGGTTCCCGCCTGCTTGGCCTGTGGCGGTGCAAGGATGAGCGGAACGTGAGCATCGAACTCAAAATTTGAGGTCTTGGCCCACAAGCCATGTTCGCCAATGTGATAGCCATGATCCCCCGAGAACACGATGAGCGTGGAGTCGAGCAGGCCATGTTTTGCGAGCGCTGAAGTGACTTTTCCCAACTGAGCGTCCATGTAGCTGATACCGGCAAAATAACCGTGCCTCATTTCCATCGCCTGCGCTGGTGTGGGCTGTTTTTGCTTCTCAACCGGCCCCAAAATCTCGGTGCTCTGATGGAAAGCGATCTCCGGGGCGGCGGCAGGACGCGCGGGATTGAGCGGTGGCAGCCTGTCGCGCTGATACATGTCCCAGTATTTTTTCGGCGCGTTGAAGGGGGCGTGTGGCTTCCAAAAGCCGACGGCCAGAAAGAATGGCCGGTCCTTGACCTCGCCGAGAACACGAACGGCCTCGGCGGCAACACGGCCATCATAATACGCTTCGTCCGGCACATCGCGGCACTCGCACAGGGGCACCTTGCCATACTGGCGCAAACCGCTGGAAAGCGTGGTCAGATTCGGCGGCAGCGTTCCAGTCACCTGGGGGACATCGTCGCCATGATTCGCGTAGTGCAGGAATTCAGGGACGCTCCAGGAACGTGGATCGCCGTGCTCCTGGGTGTGCCAGTTGTGGAAGATCTTGCCTACGCAACGAGTGGTGTAGCCGTGCTCCTTCATCCACAGAGGCAGAGTGGTCACCGCCGGCTTCAATTCACGAAAATGCGTGCCATTGACATACAACCCCAAGGTTCCCGGACGCAGCCCGGTGAGCATGGAAGAGCGGGAAGGATTGCAGACCGCCTGCTGGCAGTAGGCATGCCGGAAGATCATGCCACGGCGTGCCAGCGCATCCAGGTTCGGCGTCACCGCCACCGAGCCGTAGCAGCCCAGTTCCGGCCGCAAATCATCGGCCATGATGAACAGAACATTGGTGCGCGGCGCGGCGTGCAGCAGCGATGAAGCCAACAGCAGCAAGCCCCCGAAAAAAACAGTGCGGTAAATCATGACGCAGGCATAACGCGGCACGGGCGGAAATGTTGCCGGGCTGGCATCATCAGACCGGCTGGCGTTGGAGCTGATTGCGCATGCGGCGCCATTTGGCGCGGTGATTCTGCGCCCATTCATTGAGGGCCACCTCAAAACCGATGTCGTGCCCCTCACGTTCGCTGACGAGCCATTTCAAACGCTGAATTTCCTCCTGTTCGGCGAGAAATTCACCATAAGGAGTACCTGCGAGCGCCAGGGTGGAAGGATCAGCCATTTTGCCACTTATGACAGTTGCTGTCGGAGATTCAATCGGGAGCTGTGCCAGGAACCATTGCCAGTTGTTTGTGCCGCTGTCGCATCATGGCCAAGCGTTGATCCGCTGGATGATTTTTGCCGCCGTTAGAAGAAAGCAAATGACAAGGTCTAGCCTCCCCTTATATACTGAGCAGACTTTCAGTCACACGTTTCCAAGCCGGAGTAGCTCAGTGGTAGAGCATCGCATTCGTAATGCGAGGGTCGCGGGTTCAAATCCCGCCTTCGGCTCCACCAACGCGTGTTTGCCATGACCAATCCGAGCACCGCTGACAATGATACGCCACGCCGCAGCAGAGCCCGGCGGCGGGAAGCCATGATCAGTGCCATTGCCACCATTCTCGGCTGCATGGCCTTGGTGGTCATGATCGCCACGGTGGTACGCGTGGTCATGGTGAAACTGTGGGAGTCCGCCCGCGTCAACCCCGAATACGTTCAGTCGGTCTATGACAATGACCTGGACCGCCGCTGGTCGGGCAATACCAAGGAACAACCGTCCCTTCTGAATAATCCGTCAGCAGCTCGGCCCTCGGGCAGCCCCCCCGCTACACCGGCAACCGCCCCCCTTGATGCTGCCACGCCTCCTGTGATGGTGGCTCCTGCGGTCAGCGCCACAATGTCGGGAAGCGTGATGACGTCCCCGCCCACCTCCATACAGAACATCGAAAGCAAACGCCTCAAGATCGAAACGACGGTCCGCGGTTTTTTTGAAGCGATTGATGTGGATCAGAAGCTCGCCTTTGCCCGTGACCCTCAACGGGTACGGCCGTTGATGGAAAACTACTACCGCAGCCATCCTCAGAGCCGCCTCGAGTGGAAAAATCTTGGCTGGGTTTTGCCGGTGCAGGAGCATGGTTACCGCCTCGGTTATGCCCAGGCGATCTTGGCCAATGCCGAACCTGTCAGCCTCATCATTGAGGAAATGGAGGACGGCACTTTTCGAGTGGACTGGGAAAGCTCCGTGCGTTACGGCGAGCTCGACTGGGAAGAGTTCATCACGACCCAGCCAGCCGCGCCCAAGCTTTTTCGCGTGATCGCCTCCAAGCCCCAGCACACACCTCCCGGCGAAACCCCGCAAGACAACGAAGTGCTCGAAATCAAGCCCCCCGACGACGGCGATGTGATTTACGCCTATTTCGACCGCAAAGACCCCAAATTTCACCCCCTTCTTCAGCAACTCCAGACCGGAAACTGGAAAGACGTCCCTTTAACTCTGCGGCTCTGCTATCCAGGTCCCGCAGGCGGCGGCAAAAGCGTACGGATCGCCGATGTCGAAGGCAAAGGATGGCTGATACTTCAAGGAACCAGGAGCTAGACTGTGAGCAAATCCAAACCAACCAAAACGACGGCGGCCCAAGGCAAGGCCAAGCCTACAGCACGCAATCTCAAGAAGTCTGCGGCCGTTAAAAAAACCGCTTCCAAGCCAGCCCCAAAGAAAAAGGCCAACGCCGCACCGAAAAAGAAACCGTTGCCGCAAAAGCCCGTCAATAAGGCCGCCTCACCCAAGTCGGTGCCGAATAAGAAAGCTCCTGCGCCCAAGCCCGTCGCGAAGAAGCCAGCAGCTAAGGCATCACTTCCACAAGCCAAGGCTCCTATGGCGAAACCTGCTCCGGCACCTGTTAAACCCGCAGCTCCCACCAAACCTGTGGTGACGCCTGCTCCTATTGCCAAGGCTACCAAAGCCGCTCCCGCAGTCGTGACCGCATCCAAGACCGCTCCGGCACCCGTCGCCGCAGTTGCAGCCCCGCCTGCGAAAAAAAGTCCGCTACCGCTGGTCGCCGCCGGCCCCACGAAATCCGGCGCGCTGTTCTACGACTCCCACATGCATACGCCACTGTGCAAGCATGCCTGGGGTGAACCCGAAGAATACGCCCAACAGGCTGTCAAAGCCGGCCTCAAAGGCATCATCTTCACCTGCCACTGCCCCATGCCCGACGGCTTCTGGCCCACGGTGCGCATGTCCAACACCGAGTTCGACACCTACGTCGCCATCGTGGAGCGTGCCGCCGCCGCCTTCAAAGGCAAGCTCGACATTCGCCTCGGCATCGAAAGCGAATACTTCCCCGGCTGCGAGGAATGGATCACCAAACTCCATCAGCGTGCCGACTTCCACTACGTCCTCGGGGCCGTTCACTGGCAGGCCAAGGAATACCTCAACAAGTTCGAGACCGGCACCATCGAAAACTTCCGCCGCACCTATTTCGACCATCTGGCCAAGTCCGCCGAATCCGGTCTCTACGACTGTCTGGCGCATCCCGACTTGGTGAAAAACTACCACCCGGACTCCTGGTGCTTTGCCATCGTCAAAAACAC
Source organism: Prosthecobacter sp. (assembly GCF_046154365.1). Lineage (GTDB taxonomy): Bacteria > Verrucomicrobiota > Verrucomicrobiia > Verrucomicrobiales > Verrucomicrobiaceae > Prosthecobacter. The sequence goes on along the minus strand of NZ_JBJXFV010000241.1, from coordinate 13,644 downwards.
CGTCACCACGGTGCTCGACCGCATCGCCGCCACCGGTGTCGCCATGGAATTGAACACCTCCGGCCTCAACAAAAGCTACTCCGAGATGAACCCCGGCCTCGAAATGCTCCGCATGATGGCAGATCGCAAAATCCCCATCGTCATCGGCTCCGACTCCCATCGTGCGGTGCGCGTCGGTGAACACTTCGTCACCGCCTTGAACCATCTCACCGAAGCCGGCTACGAAAAAGTCAGCTACTTCCTCAACCGCCAGCGCATCGACCTCAACATCTCCGACGTGCTCGCCAGCTTGAAGAAGGCCGCCGATCACAACGCCTGATTCGTCCATGGTTCGCACCGGCATCGGCTACGACGTTCACCCTTTCGCTGAAGGCAGGCCCCTTGTGCTTGGCGGCGTGACCATCCCGCACAGCCGTGGCCTCCAGGGCCACTCTGATGCCGACGTGCTCAGCCACGCCATCGCCGATGCCATCCTCGGTGCCCTCGGCGAACCCGACATCGGCCACTGGTTCCCGCCGAGTGATCCCACCATCAAAGGCATCAGCAGTTTGAAGATCCTCGAAAAATGCGCCCAAATCGCCGCTGAAAAAGGCATGCGCATCGAAAACGTCGATTCCTCCCTCATCGCCGAAGCCCCCAAGGTCAATCCGCACGCCGCCGCGATGAAACTGCACATCGCCGCCGCCCTCGGCATCCAGCCCGATCAAGTCGGCGTCAAAGCCACCACCAACGAGCGCCTCGGCTTCGTCGGTCGCGAAGAAGGCATCGCCGCCATGGCCGTCGCCTGCGTCAGCAGCAAATGATCGGCGGAAAGAACCCGGCAGTTCCGCCCGTGTTGACTCGCTCGCTTTTCCCATTCGTCATTCACTCCCCATGTCCGACTCCGCCGCCGCCGCCGCCCTCGTTTCAAGCTATAACAAACTCAAAGCCGCTCTCGGCAGACGCATCGTCGGACAGGAGGCCGTCATTGAGCAGGTCTTCATCGCCATCACTGCCGGCGGTCACAGCCTGCTCGAAGGCGTGCCCGGCCTTGCCAAGACGCTCCTCGTCAAATCGCTCGCCGATGCGATGCACCTCACCTTCCGCCGCATCCAGTTCACCCCGGACTTAATGCCCGCCGACATCACCGGCACTGAGATCATTCAAGAAGATGCCGACACTGGCCGTCGCAAACTCGTCTTCCAACAAGGCCCTATCTTCTCCCAGATCATCCTCGCCGACGAAATCAACCGCACGCCGCCCAAAACGCAGGCCGCGTTGCTTGAAGCGATGCAGGAAAAACACGTCACCGTCGGCCAGATCACGCACGAGTTGCCCAAACCCTTCTTCGTCCTCGCCACGATGAACCCCATCGAGCAAGAAGGCACCTATCCCCTTCCCGAGGCGCAAAAAGACCGCTTCCTCTTCCTCATCAAAGTCGATTACCCCACGCTCGCGGACGAACGCGAAATCATCGCCCGCACCACCGGTGGCGAAACACAGGAAATCGAGGCCGTCATCACCGCCGAAGAACTTCACGCCGCCCAACAGCTCGCCCGCAAAGTCCCCGTGCCCGATCACGTCATCGACTTCGTCCTCGAACTCGTCCGTTCCACCCGCCCGAACGAACCCGGCGCCAGCGACTACGTCAAAAGCATGCTCAGTTGGGGTGCAGGCCCACGTGCCAGCCAAATGCTCGTCCTCGCCGGCAAAGTCCGCGCCCTGCTGCATGGCCGCACCCACGTCACCACCGACGACATCGAAGCCCTCGCCCCCCCTGCCCTCCGCCACCGCCTCGTCCCCACCTTCCACGCCGAAGCCGAAGGCATCAGTGTCGATCAGATCGTCGCCGAACTGATCAAGCAGACGAAGAAGTCGGAGACGCGAGTGCTTTGATCGTTGGTGGCCCTGGGAGTTGGCGGGAGTTTAAGTGCTCAGTGCTCAGTTCTCAGTGCTCAGTAAAATGCCGACACGTTGATGACCCATGAGCACGACCACTGATTCCAAACTTGAGTTCGCGAAGGCGTTCTGGGATCTTCGTGTGTATCAAAAGGCACGCATGCTTCAGGGTGAGGTCTTCAAGTTCTCGAAATCCTTTCCCGCTGATGAGAAATTTTCGCTCACCGACCAATTTCGTCGCGCTGCACGCTCCATCGGCGCTCAAATCGCCGAAGCCTGGGGCAAGCGCGACTACATCAAGCACTTCCAGAGCAAACTCAGCGACGCCGAGAGCGAAAACAACGAAACCCAGCATTGGATCATCACCGCCGTCGATGACGGCTACCTCGCCCCCGATCTCTCCCGCCCCCTTTTCCAACTCTCCCTCGAAATCGGCCGCATGCTCACCTCCATGTCGAATAAAGCCGCCGAATTCTGTCCCGACCCTCTCTCCAACAAAGTCAACGAACCCTCCCCCGAATTCTTCATCTCCCCCGACGAACTCCCCACCATCCTCCAAACCCTCCTCACCGCCGCAGACTCCCCACTGAGCACTGAGCACTGAGCACTTTTCCCCTCTCCCCACCCCGTGGCAACTCTCAGCGACATCCTCCAAGCCGAAGACATCACCAGCCTGCAGCACCTGCAGCTCTTCGCCCGCACCGTCGTTGAAGGCTTCACCACCGGTCATCACGCCTCGCCGCACAAGGGTTTCAGCGTCGAGTTCCGCCAGCATCGCCCGTATGTGCAGGGTGATGAGATTCGCCGCCTCGACTGGAAGATCTTTGGCCGCACCGACCGCTTCTACATCCGCGAGTTCGATGAAGAAACCAACCTGCGCGCCACCATCGTCCTCGATGCCAGCGGCAGCATGAACTACCGCGGCCAGAAAGGCGTGCTCAAATTCGACTACGCTCGCAAACTCGCTGCCTCACTCGCCTACCTGCTCATGAGCCAGCAGGACGCCGTCGGCCTCGTCACCTTCGACTCCAAAGTGCGCGACATCATTCCCTGCCGCACCAAGATCAGTCATCTGCATCTCATGCTCGAAACGATGGTCAGAACCACGCCCGGCAAGGACACCAGTCTCGCTCCCGTCATCGAATCCCTCGCCCAGCGCCTCAAACGCCGCGGCCTCGTCATCCTCATCAGCGATTTCTTCGACGATCCCGCCGCGCTGCTTCGCGCCATCGGCATCCTGCGCAAAAAAGGCCACGAAGTCATCGCCCTGCAGCTCTGGGACCGCGACGAAATCGATTTCCCCTTCGGCAACTGGGCGCGCTTCGAAAACCTCGAAAACGACGACGACTTCCTCCTCCTCGATCCCGCCACGATTCGTCAACGCTACCTCGAAGTGCAAAAAAACTTCGCCGAACAGCTCAAAGACGGCTTCCGCAAACACCAAGTCGATTACTTGAGCCTGCCCACGGATGAATCGCACTCCGCGGCGCTTCGCAGCTATCTAGCCTTGAGAATGCGCTGAAAATGAAGCCTCAAACCTCCATGTCCCATGATGCACCGGCTCGAACCTCGAGTTGGAGAGTTGTTCGTGCGTTGCTGCTCACAATTATACTAATGGCAGTTGGAGTTGCTGGTTTTGTCCTTATCTACCGTCTCTGGCTCAATGAATGGCTTAGAGGCTTGCTTGGGCTGGGTCTCAAAGAACACAGCCAGGTGTTTGACTGGCTCATGTGGTGTGCATTGGGAGTGATCTCTTTTGCCACCTTTTTGCTCGTCCGGCGATTTGATGCCGCAGTCATTCGTCATTCCAGCTCGCCCCCAAGATGAATTTCCTCAACATCGCTCTCCTCGCGGGCGCAGCGGCCTTCTTGATCCCGCTGATCATTCACCTGCTCAACAAGCGGAAAGTCATCACCGTGCGCTGGGGTGCGATGCACCTGCTGCACGAGGTCATCCGGCAGCGGAAGCGCAAGATGAAGATCGAGCAGCTTCTCCTGCTCATCACCCGCATCGCCATTCCCATCGTGCTCGCGCTTTGCCTCGCACGTCCGGTGCTCACGGCGCTGCAATCCCTCGGTCTCGGCAGCTCCTCACTCATCGTCATGCTCGACGATTCCTTCTCGATGCGTGCCCCTGCCGCGCAGACGACGCTTCCCGGCGGCAATGTGATGGAACAAGCCCGACAGGACATGCAGACGATGCTCACAGACCTTCCGAAAGGCTCCAGCGCGCAAGTCATCCTCTCCGGCGGTTCGCCGCGCAAGCTGCTCGATCAAGCCACCACCGCACTCGACCTCGTTCCCAAAAAACTCAGCGATGTGCCTTCCATGTCCGGCCCGCTGTCCGCCAACGATGCGTTTCAGTCCGCCACCTCCGCTTTGAAGGACTCGCCGAATGCCGCACGCGAAGTCCTCATCGTCTCCGACTTCCAAGAAGCCGATTGGAAAGCCATCGCTGACGGTGCCGCACTCCCCGCGCTCGAAAACCTCGCCAAACAAGAGCCCAAGCCGCAGATCACCTTCTACCGCGTCGGCAGCGACCTCGCTGAAAACCTCAGCATCGCCAGCGCCGACATCTCCGCGCTCGTCGCCGCCGAATCCCAACCCGTCGGCCTGCGCGTGCGCATCAAGAACCACGGCAAACGCCCCTGGCAGGATGTCGCCGTGCATCTCGAAGCCGATGGCGCACGCCTCCGCACCGCACGCGTCTCGCTTGCTCCTGAAGGCGAGGCCGTGCTCTCCTTCACGCACGCGTTCGACAAAGTCGGTGATCATTCCCTCTCCGTCCGTCTCGAAGGCGACAGCTTCGCCGATGACAACGCCTTCCACTCCATCGTCCAAGTGCGCAATCAGCTCAACGTCCTGCTCATCGACGGCCATCCTGGCAAAGATCCCCTCACCGGCGCCGCCGACTTCCTCGAACTCGCGCTCACGCCGCACACCGCCGCCGCCGCCACGCTCAAAGACCTCATCCGCACCAAAAAAATCGACCTGCGCAAACTCCGCGACGACGACCTGCGCCAGCAGGAGGTCATCATCATGGCCGATGTCGATCGCCTGCAAGGCCGCGCCATGAGTGACATCGACAAATTCGTCAAAGACGGCGGCGGTCTGCTCGTCTTCGCCGGGCCCGAGTGTGATCTCGACTGGTACAACCGCGAGTTTCATCGCAAAGGCCAGGGGCTTTATCCCGCCGCCATCAAAGGCCAGTCCCGCGCCGAAGCCGACGCCGCACCCGCCCGCATCTTGATGCAACGCTTCACCCATCCCGCCGCGCTCTACTTCAATGACGCCCGCGGCGGCCGCCTGCAGGACGCCGAATTCCGCCACTGGTTCGAATTCACCCCTGGAGGTCAGGCTTCTAGCCTGACAACGGACACGCGGGCTTCCAGCCCGCCCGCCATGCAGCGCATCTTCAATCTCGACCGCAACGTGCCGCTCATGGTCGAGAAAAAATACGGCCGTGGCCGCGTCATCGCCGCCGCCACCACCGCGAATGCCGAGTGGAGCAACCTCCCGCTCCAGCCCTTCTTCGTCCCGCTCATGCAGCGCCTCACGACCTATCTCGCCACCGAAGGCAGTGCCCCCGCCTGGCAGCTCGTCGGCACCCCCATCCGCCTCAGCCTCGAAAAAACTGACCTCACCGCCGAATTCACCCTGCGCGATCCCACCGGCCAGACGCAGACGCTCAAGCCCGCGAAAGAAGGCGAAACCGTCTTCCTTCAAAGCTCCGCCATCGCCCAGCCCGGCATCTTCCAGCTTCAACGCACCGGCAGTGACAAGCCCACACTCCACGCCTTCAACGTCGATGGCACCGAGTCCGATTTGAAGCCCCTCCCCGTCGCCGACATCCAAAAAATCGCCCAGCGTCACGATGCCTCCTTCGCCGACAATTTACAGTCCTACCAAAAACTCGACCGCACCCGCCGCCACGGCAGCGAACTCTGGCAGCCCCTCCTGATCGCCCTGCTCGCGCTGCTGTTCTTTGAAGTGCTGCTGCAACAACGCATCGCCAAAGGCTGACTCGATTTTCCTTCATGAACCCACAAACCGAAACCACCCTGCGCTTCACCGGCGGCTGGCCGCCGCTCCCAGTGGTCGTGCTCGCATTCGGTCTCGCCGCGCTCATGTGGTGGTTGTATCGCCGCGAACTCAAGTTCGTCGCCTCCCGCTTCGCGCAAGTCCCCGCCATCCTGCGTGCGCTGGCCGTCTTCATCCTCGTCATCGCCCTCGCCGGCCCCGTGCTGCGTCACGTCACCACCTTGCGCCAGCTCGGCCGCGTCGTCATCGCGGTGGACAGCTCCGCCAGCATGCAGCTCACCGACGGCACCGACGCCAAAGCCGCCAAATCACGCTTCCACCGCGCCGAAGACCTGCTGTTCAAGGGCACCACGCCGCTGCTCAAAAAACTCGCGGAAACGCAGGACGTCGAACTCGTCGCCTTGCGTGGCAACAACACCCAGCGCCTCTGGTGGCATCGCCAGGGCGGCAAAGACACCTCCGGAGAGCTGCCCACGGCTTTTGAGCTGCCCGCGACCACGCCGATCACCAATCTCGATCAAACGCTGCGTGCCGCACTCGGCCCCGCCACGGCTGGCACCGCGCTCGTGGTGCTCAGCGACGGCCAGCACAACACCACCGGCTCACCCGAAGAATTCAGCACCACAGTGAAGTCCACCGGCACCGCCATCTTCACCGTTGGCTTCGGCAGCGAAATCCCCCCGCCTGATCTCTCGCTGCTCGATGTCAGTGCCCCCGAGTCCGTCTTCAGCAAAGAAAACTTCCAGGGCCGCCTCACCATCAACGACAGTATGCCTGCGGGCGTTCCCGCCAACGTGCGCATCGAAAGCCAGGGCAAAGTCCTGTGGCAAAAAGAATTCATCACCGACGGCAAAGGCGAAAAAGGCTTCGATTTCATCTTCCCCGTCGCGCAACTGCCGCCGCCTGCTCCCGGCCAGCGCGACAAGACCTTGCGCAGCGTGAACATCCAAATCGCCGCCAGTGGTGATCGTGCCGCGCTCGAAAAAACCCGCTCCAACAACGCCCGCGAACTCGCCATCCATCTGCTGGAGAAAAAACGCAAGGTCTTAATCCTCGACGGCCGTCCGCGCTGGGAAACACGCTACATTCACAATCACTTCGACCGCGATGACCGCTGGCAGGCCACGCTCATCTTCGATGACATGGCCGACAACGCCGCCAATGGCAGCTTGCAGAAAAACTTCCCCAAAACTCGCGACGATCTCCTCAGCTACGACCTCATCATCCTCGGCGATGCCGCCCTGAACCGCTTCAAGGCCGAAAACCTCGACTGGATCGTCGAGTTCGTCGAAAAACGTGGCGGCGGTCTCATCATGATCGACGGCCAGCGCGGCAAACTTCGCGAATGGGCGAATGGTAAAACGTCCTCGCTCATCCCCGTGCGGTTTGGCACATCCAGCATCAAGAATCAAGCATCCAGCATCCAGCTAACCACTGACGGCCAGCGCTTCGACGCCCTGCGCCTCAGCGACAGCCCCAGCGCCAACACCACGCTCTGGCCCACGCTGCCCAAGATCAACTGGCATTCCACCATCGAGCCACTCCCCGCCGCCATCACACTTGCCAAAGCCAATCAGCCGCTCGTCGTCTTCCGCCAAGTCGGAGCCGGAGCCGCACTCTATCTCGGCACCGACGAACTCTGGCGCTGGCGCTTCCAAGTGGCCGATTTGTATCATCAACGCCTCTGGATGCAGCTCGGAGCCTGGATTGCGGCACCACCGTTTCAAATCGACCAAAAGAAACTCTCCGTCGGCACCGACCGCCTGCGCTACTCGCCCGGTGAAGCCTCCGAGATCCGCGTGCGCGTCCGCAACGACAAAGGCGACATCATCACCGACGCCCAACCCCGAGCTTATCTGCTCCACGACGGCAACGAAGTCGCCACGCTGCAGCTTGAAGCCGATCCCACACACGTCGGCGTCTATCGTGCGCTCACCCCACCGCTCAAAGCCGGCACCTATGAGATCGCCGTCGCTGAAAGCCCCAGCGCCGTGCGCAGCGATGCCCGCCTCTCACTTCATGTCTCCGACACCGGCAATCCCGAGTGGGCCACGCTCACCATGAACCGCACGCTGCTCGAAACCATGGCCACCAACAGCGGCGGTCGTTTCCTGCGCGAAGAACAAGCCGCCACCGATCTGCCGAATCTCCTGCAAACCCTCGACCGCAAACAAGTCATCACCAAAGAAACCATCCTGTGGTCCAGTTGGTGGTGGTTCGGTGCCGCGATCCTGCTGCTCACCATCGAGTGGCTCATGCGCAAGCGCTTGAAACTCGTCTGAGCTAGGAGTCCCGGCTTCAGCCGGAAAACCTCACGCAAAATCATCACGCCTACAACACAGCCAACTGCCGCTCTCACCGCCTGAAGGCAGAACCCCGAACATGATTGATCGCGCCCAGCTTGCCGTTCGCGTGACGCCAAACGCCAAAAAATCCGCCTTCGCCGGCTGGACCGCCGATGAAAAAGGCCGCCCCGTGCTGCTGGTGAAACTGCAATCCCCACCCGTCGATGGCAAAGCCAACGCCGAACTCCTGCGCTTCCTCGCCGAAGCTCTCGATTGCGCCAAAGGCCAGATCACATTGCTGCGCGGCACCTCCAGCCGACAGAAAGCCGTCGAACTGCCTGCTGCGGCGCTGGAACGGCTGCCGAAGTAGCCAAACCCCACGCTCTGGCGAGCGTGGCCACGGACCGTAGCTGCGTTCGCCAGAACGGGTGCGTCGCCGGTATGATGTAGGATGACTGTGGCGACAGCCCGGTCGTCTGCGTTGGGCGTTGGTTCGCCCAGTGAGCACCGTTCAGCCGGGCGGGCTTACGCCACACCCAGCCTACGACATCAATCCGCCCCCCCTGCTGCTGCCGCCGCACTCACCCTCGCGCCCGCTCCAGCAGGTTCATCATCAGGAATGACAGCAGCAGGGCCATTTGTTCGCCTTCATTGGCTTCACCAGTCGGCTCCAGTTTGAATAGGCCTTCAAACAAGGCAGGCTGTTTGGTCAAACGCAGCACGGCAGCATTGCCTGCGACACGGCTGGCGATGTAGCTCGGATGCAGCAGGTACCCGGCGAACATGCCCACCACCGGAATCCCGCTCACCAAGCCGTCCAGCATTTTGGTCCACGGATTCTCCTCCTGAATTGCAAACGTGGGCGACTGCGCTCCAGGCGCAAAGACATCGTAGTGCGCCTTCCACAGCGATTTCATTCCGCGACGACCGATGGCTCCCAGCACCTGCCCATTCGGTGACTTAAAGGTGTAACGCGCCGACCAGTCGATGATGCGATCCGCTTCAATCGTCGCGACGAGTTGTTTCATCGTGTCATCCGTGAAGACCTCGACCTTTTCTTTGAAGCGAAACAGCTTCTGCTTCACATAACAAATCGTTTTGCCGTTGGCGTCCGTCACATAGATCTGCGGAGCGAGGGCGATGAGCTTGAAGCGAAACGTGATCGGGTAGTTCATGAGGCGGCCAAGGTGGCGTCTATTTTTTGACTGACAAGCTTTCAAGCAGTGCCTTCGCGCAAGCCTTCACGAATTAGAAATCTGACGTTCGGCCTTGCCCTGTGCGTTCTCTGACCTCACGCAGCTCATGCGCGTTGGTCTGCTCCAGCAGCCAGTCAATCGGCATCACCGAACCGTCATCACGCGTGATGGCGTTTCCTTCGGTAAGCGTGTCACCAATCGTGACTCCGAGGATCGGATGAATTCAACGGCCCTTGTGCTCGACAAAGCCGCGTTCACTCAGAAAACCAGACACTTCAGCCACTGTCGCATCGCGACCTTGGACGAACGGCTGCGAAATCACCACCCGCGGCGCATCTTCATCCGGCAACCTAACAACGCCCTCAATCTTCACATCATCGCCAAACACACGGTTGGCCAGTGCCCAGCGCTCCAGATATGCCCCGGCATCCTCGGCATAATATCCAACGAAACCAGGTTTGGTGAGCTTCACGACACGCCCTGATTCAGCATCGTAGATGACGAGATGCTCGCCACCCGTGGCTCCACCGTTTTCTAATTGGAGCGCCTCTGGAACGAGCGTCCTGCCATGGGCGTCCGCCCACGCCACGAAACCGGCAACACTGAGGATGATTCCCCCATGTTTCCTTTGCTCTGCAACATTTGCCGCAGTGCTTCTTCTCTGCTGACTTTGGCCGGTGATGGCTTGGTAGAGACTGGCTGGGCAGCGATGCTCATAAGGGAGCTTGCTGGATTAGGCACCGCCGTCAAGCAGTTGCACCATCGCAGGCCGCACATCAGCTTGGTTTTGCGCTTCGGTGTTCATGGCGCATCTTTCGTGCCGTCAAAGTGAAGTCAGCAGTGCCTGCGCACACGCCGCTGCAAATTCCGGCGCGTTGATCTCGCAAGGCATCTCGATCAGCGGAATGCCGGGACGCAGATGCTGACGAATAGCGTCGAACAACGCCGCATCGGCAGCGGCATCATGGAACGGCTTGCCAACAGCGCTGATGATGCTGATCGCCTTCAGCGGAAGCAGCACGGTCACGGGTCCGCGATACGCATTCACCTTCTCCGCCAGGATGCGGCCCAGTTCGGCGCATTCGGCGGCATTGGTGCGCATGAGCGTGACCTGCGGGTTGTGGATGTAGAACGTGCGCCCGTCGAACTTGGCGGGAATCGTCGCCTTCTCGCCGAAATTGACCATGTCGAGGCAACCGGGTGTCACGATGGCTGGAATGCCCGCTTTGCCTGCGGCATCGAGTCGCGTCGGTCCGGCACCGAGGATGCCGCCGACGAGTTCATCGGCCCATTCGGTCGTCGTGACATCGAGAACGCCCGCGAACATGCCGCTTTCGATGAGTGACTCCATGATCTTGCCGCCGGTGCCGGTGGCGTGGAAGACGAGCACTTCGTAACCAGCGTCTTCGAGAATCTTTTTCGCCATGTTCACGCACTCCGTCGTGTTGCCGAACATTGAAGCGGCGATCAGCGGCTTGTCATCCGCCACTGGCACCGCTGTTTCCACCATCCCGCAGATCGCACCGGCCGCACGTGCCAGCAGCACGCGGGAAATGCGGTTCATGCCGCTGACATCGACGATGCTCGGAAACATGACGATGTCCTTCGTGCCGACATAGGGTGCCACATTGCCTGCGGCGAGCGTGGACACCATCACCTTCGGAAATCCGACCGGCAGCGCCCGCATCGCCGCTGTGCCGATGGCCGTACCGCCACCACCGCCGAGCGAAATCACACCCTGCACCTTGCCGCTTTCGACCAAGGCCGACAAAAACGTCGCCGCCGCCCCCGCCATCGCCGTCACGGCCTCACCACGATCCTTCCGTGCCATGATGCCCGCGAGATCGACGTTTCCCGCCGCAGCGACTTGTTCCCGCGTCACATCGGGCTGCACCTGCGGTGCTTCGCCACTGCCCGTGTCGATAAGCAACGTCTGATGCCCGCGTGCGCGGATGATTTCCGCCACGTAGGCGTGTTCGTGACCTTTGGTGTCGAGCGTGCCGAGAACTGCGATGGTTGCCATGGTGGCAGGATAAAAGCGGTTGCCGGAAAAACAGCAACCGTTTCACACCAGCACCTATCCGCCGTCCACCGGCTTGACGGCCCAACTGCAGGCCATTACTCTCGCGTCATGCCGCCAGTAGCTGCCATGCCCGCTGACAACCTCGACTTCGCGTGGGACCGTCCTGAAACGGCTTCCAGCCTGAGAGCGCGTCTTGCCACCAGTACGGGCGTTGACTGGCTGAACACCGCCGCCTGGCTCATGCGCGAGGCACGGGTGGATCAGGTTTGGCAATTTCTCACGCTTCGGCAGGTCGCCGAGAGTTTTCCTCAGCTCAGCCCCATGCTTGGTCGTCGTCGTCCCGTCTGGGAACATCTACTCCGCGCCGCTCATGAGCTGGGAAGAATCTAACGCCTGCACGCCGCTGAAACGTGATTTTCTCCGCGCCTGGTTCGCGCGGGAGCAGCGTTTTTTTCTCACTGGGGGCAGTGCTCTCGGGCTGTTTTATCTCGATCACCGCCGCTCTTATGATCTGGATCTTTTCACCAGCGACGAGGTTGAGGGGATCGAAGTGCAAAACCTCGTGCACCGTGTCGCGGCTGAAATCAAAGCAGACTGTCAAGCCTTGCGCACCGCCCCGGACTTTCACCGTTTTCGGCTCACGCGTGGTGATGAACGAGAGCTGGTGGATGTCGTCGTGGATCGTGCGCCACAGCTTGATGCGCAGAAGGCCGACTTTGACGGCATCCGCGTGGACACGCTACGGGAGATCATCGCCAACAAGCTGACCACCCTGCTCAGCCGCACTGAATTGAAAGACGTGGTGGACCTCTATTTTCTGGAACAGGCGGGCCACGACCTGCTCGCCGCCCTGCCAGATGCCCAGGCCAAGGATGGTGGCTGGGAGCCTGCGGTCGTCGCCATGCTATTGGACGGACTACGCGTCACCGAACTGCCCGCGTGGATGATACGCCACCTCGAACCTGCCGAACTCCAGACGTTTCTCCATCGCCTGCGCATGGCCATTGCCGAGAAGGCCTTGCCCGCAGCATAAGGCGTTCAAAAGACATGGCCCAGTGCAGCCCCGGCTGCCACCTTGATCAACCCCGGCCCATTTTCCTCCCCCTCCGGCGTTGACCGGCTCTCCCCGCTTTGCATAGACAAAGTGACCCCACCATCATGTCCAAAGCCGTCTTCCGCTCCATCCCCCTCCGCGATCTCACCGCTGACCAGCTTCTCGATCTCTCGAAGCGCATGAAGCTTTCGCTTTCCAAGGCGGACATGCTCGCGGTGCAGAAGATTTATCAGGATGAAGGTCGCGAGCCGACGGATGTGGAGATGGAAGTCATCGCGCAGACTTGGAGCGAACACTGCAAGCACCGCATTTTTGGTGCGAAGATTTATCATACGCTCAATGGTCAGCAGGAGGTCGTGGACGGCCTGTTCAAGACCTACATCCGCAATGTGACGGAGGAGATTTGCAAAACGAAGCCCGACTTCGTGCTCAGCGCCTTCGAGGACAACGCGGGCTTTGTGAAGCTCGACGACGACAAGGCCGTGTGCCTCAAGGTGGAGACGCACAACCACCCCAGCGCCATCGAGCCCTACGCCGGCGCGAACACCGGCCTCGGCGGCGTCATCCGCGACATCCTCGGCGCGGGCAAGGGCGCAAAACCCGTCGCCTCGCTCGATGTGTTCTGCTTTGGCCCGCCCGACATCGAGCAGGATCAAATCAAGGCCAAAGACGTCATCCATCCGCTCGGCGTCATGCGCGGCGTGGTGCGCGGCGTGCGTGATTACGGCAACCGCATGGGCATCCCCACCGTCAATGGCGCGATCCAGTTCGACGACACCTTCATCTACAACCCGCTCGTGTTCTGCGGCACCGCCGGCATCATCCCGATCAAGGACATCGCCAAGGAAGTGAAGCCCGGCCATTTGCTCATCGCTGCTGGAGGCCGTACGGGCAAGGACGGCCTCAAAGGCGCGACGTTCTCGTCTGCGGAGCTCACCACCGACTCGCATGAGGAAGACCAGACCGCCGTGCAGATCGGCAATCCCATCGAGGAGAAAAAAGTCGCCGATTGGGTGATTGCCGCTCGTGAAAAGGGCCTCATTCAATTCGTCACCGATTGCGGCGCGGGCGGTTTCAGCTCCGCCGCGGGCGAAATGCTCCGCGATACCGGTGGCGTGGTTTGGCTGGAGAATGCGCCGCTCAAAGCGCCCGATCTCGAAAGCTGGCA
>NZ_JBJXFV010000234.1:0-7999 GCF_046154365.1 Prosthecobacter sp. | reverse complement strand
AATGTTGAGTTGTTCACAAGAAGGCAGCTCGCTCCGCTCGCCGCCTTCTTGTGAACAACTCAACATTTCGGTGCAAAGCCCCTTGCGCAGTCGCACCAGAAGAACGAAACCAATCACCTCTCCCAGCCGTGAATATCATAGCTTAATTTCCCGCAAGCCTGGCCGAAGAACGGGGTCCACCTCATAAGTCATGAATTTGTCCACATTGTTACATCGGCTTCGAGCTAGCACGATCGCACGAAACACCGGATCAATGCTTCTCGGGCACGGATTGCGAACAGCGATTCAAGGTGCCTATTTTATTTTACTCACAAGAGCGATTGGTGTTCATGGCTATGGAGCGTTTGTGGGCGTCATGGCATTTGTCGGGATCGCCGCTCCGTTTGCCAGCTGGGGTAGCGGCAACATCCTCATCAAGCAGGTGGCCAGAGACCGGTCTTTGTTCGGGATTTACTGGGGGAATGCCCTGGCGATAACGCAAATATCAGGCGTCATCCTGACGATCTTGCTGCTGCTGCTGTCTCGATTCGTGCTGCCAGGCTCCATTTCGGTCTTGCTGTTTCTTTCGGTGGCGGTTGCCGATTTGATCTTCGCACGGCTCATGGATGTCGGCGGACAGGCGTTTCAGGCGTTTGAAAAACTGGGGCAGACGGCACGGCTGCAGGTTCTGGCAAGTTTGGTGAAATTGCTGGCGGTGGTGTTCCTATTTGCGCTGCCATCCCCGGTTCCTGTGGTCTGGTGGGGATGGATGTATTTGGGCTCAACGGTCGTGGGCGCACTGGTGACGGCATGGCTGGTGCGGCGTGAACTTGGCAAATCGAAACTGGCCACGGAGCGTATTGGCGCCGAGTTGCGGGAGGGGTTTCATTTTTCAGTGAGCCTGTCGGCGCAGAATATTTACAACGACATCGATAAAACGATGCTGGTTTACTACTCCACGCTGGCCGCGACCGGGACTTACGGCGCGGCCTACCGTATCATTGACATCGCCTTCACTCCCGTGCGGGCACTGTTGTCGGCGTCGTATGCAGGTTTCTTCCGCCATGGTGCGAAGGGGGTGCGAGAAAGCTTCGCTTACGCAAAACGCTTCCTGCCGCATGTGGCAATCTACGGACTTGCGGCTGGCATCGCCCTCTATGCTGCGGCACCAGTGGTTCCTTTAATGCTCGGGCACGAATATGACGACACGGTTGATGCCGTTCGCTGGCTCGCCCTGCTGCCATTCCTGAAGGCGATGCATTACTTTGCAGCAGACACGCTCACTGGTGCGGGTTTCCAAGGATTGCGCAGCCGGATACAGGCGCTGATGGCAGTCTTCAATGTTGGCATCAATTTCTGGCTGATTCCGGCCTACTCCTGGCTTGGCGCAGCATGGTCGAGCTTGCTGACTGACGGATTGCTGGCGTTATGCCTGTGGTTGGTGGTCGCTTCCAAGATTAAAAATCATGATGCGCAAACCAGATGAACTTCTTCGGTCGGGCATGCAGGCATTGCCCTGCGGAATTTCACCGCCCGTGAGCGACGCACCATTGCGACGGTTGGACATGCAATGGGGGATCTGTTCCAACTTTATGAGCAAACGGCAACCATTGAAATTTACATCAGCATCATGAGTTCGTTGCAACCAGCAGAGCTTGTGGATTCGGACGGCGACGTTGAACGAAAGGATCAAGGCGTCCTGCATGTTCTGGCCTGGCCGGCTTTCAAAAGCCGGAAACTGAACCCCTACCAAAGCCTCTTGTATGATCAAATGCGCGCGCTGGGCGCCGAAGTGACAGAATTTTCCCCAGGCTGCTTGCTACGCCGGCGCTATGCCGTATGGCACCTGCATTGGCCAGATCACATGTTGAAGACAACTTCTTCACTCTCTGCCCTGGCCCGCACCATGGCGCTCTTCACCTTGATTTTCTTTGCGCGCTTGAGGGGAACCAGAATCGTATGGACGATTCATAACTTAAAATCTCACGAAGGCCTGCACCCTCGGCTCGAACGCTGGTTTTGGCGGTATTTCACCAGGAGGCTCGACGGGGCGATCAGTCTCAGTGACGCAACGCTTCAGGCCGCCTGTGAACTGCACCCGGCGGTGCGCCGCGTGCCCGCCTTTGTCATCCCGCATGGCCACTACCGTGGCGAGTATCCAGACTCGGTAACCAGACAGGAAGCGCGTGAGCAGCTTGGCATTCCTCAAGAGTCGCTGGTCTGCCTACATCTGGGCCAGATCCGAGCATACAAAAATGTGCCGCATTTGATCCGCACTTTCTGCCAAGGCAGTGATTCCCGGACAGTTCTGTTGATTGCTGGAAAAACCGACCCCGCATCGCTGGTTGAGGAAATGAAACTGGCAGCGAACGGCGATCCTCGGGTGAGACTGATGCCGCAGTTTATTCCCGATTCGGATGTCCAGGTCTATCTTCGAGCCGCCGACTTGGCAGCCTTGCCTTACAAGAACATTTTGAACTCCGGCAGCGCCCTGCTCGCGCTTTCTTTTGACTGCCCGGTTCTGGTGCCCGCCCAGGGAGCCATGCCGGAACTTCAGCAGAATGTCGGTCTGGACTGGGTGAAAACCTATTCGGGGGATCTGACCGTCGAAGATCTGCAAGATGCCTTGCAAGGGGCAAAGGGAACTTTGCGTGCGCAGCGCGCGCCTCTCGACAAACTGAACTGGCAAAACTTGTCCTCGCGGACGATTGACGCTTATCACTTTTTCTGCAGCCAAAATTCGAAGACTTCGTGCCCCCCTCGCTGACTGCCCGCTCATCCCTCCCCTCAGGCCTTTCACGAAGTTTACATCATACGCCAATCCCGACCTCCCGAGCCTCGCACTGAAGACGATGGACATTGAAATGACATCCGCACGCAAGTTCGGCTTCCCTCCGCTACTCACGGATGGCTTGTTCACCATCGCCTACCTTTACTTCTTTGGCATGTTGCTGAACGAGGCTGAGGTAGGCCAGTCAACCAGGAGTTACTATAAACTGGTGGTCCTCCTGATCATGGCGGCCACTGTGGTGGTGGCCCTTGCTTTCGGCGATTGGCCCGGCTTCAAGCGCATCATGCGGGAGAACCTTGTACTGCTGGCTTTCCTGGGGTTGGCCTTGTTTTCGTGTCTCTGGAGCACCATGCCAGACCAGACGGTGGCCTACGGCATGGAACTGGTGCTGCCGGCTGCCTGCGGCCTTGCGGCCAGCACACAACTCGACATGAACCGGCATCTGCGGGTGTTGACGGCCGCCCTGCTCATCATAAGCATTTCCAGCGTTGTCGTATGCCTGTTGATTCCAAGCATCGGCGTTATGCACGAGCATTTTCCCGGAGCTTGGCGCGGCGTGTTTCCTCACAAAAACAAATTGGGTCGCATCATGTCGTTTGGCATCTTGTGCGGACTTTTTGGTGTGCTGCGCGGCCGACACCTCATGGCATCGGTCACATTGACGGTGCTGAGCCTGGTGCTGGTTCTCATGTCACGTTCCAAGACTGCGCTGTTGTTGGCGCTGTGTCTTTGTCCGGTCGTTCTTTTGCTAAGACTGCTCCAGCGGCGGCCGCATGCATTTAGAGTTTTTCTAGGATTGCTTGTGGTGGTGGCCGGAATTGCAATCCTCTGGGAGTTAAATCGCGGCACGGTGCTTTCCGGAATGCACGACGTGGCCAAAGCTGGTGCCACCATGATCGGAAAATCACTTGCCCTCACCGGTCGCGATGTTATTTGGCGGGCTTGCACAGACTTGGCATGGGAACGACCGCTGCTAGGCTATGGTTATGAAGGATTTTGGGGGCAGTACGGCCCGTCAGGCTGGATTCGCGAAGTTATTGGTGGGCCACAAGTGCGGGCTGATAACTCCTATATCGAGCTGTGGCTTGAGCTGGGTTTGGCCGGTGTCGTATTATTTGGCCTCATGCTTGCGGAGTTTTGCCGGCGGGGTTTCCGTCACCTTCTGAAGGTGTCCGAATGGGTGGCGATATGGCCGTTGATTTGTTTCCTCTTCATCGTGATCTGCGCCATCACCGAACAGATTTTCATAACCACGCCTGAACAGGCCTGGTTCGTCATAATTATTTGGGGGTGCAATCTGTGCGTTCCCTGTCAAACTGACCTCAGTGATGCCCGAACAAATGAATGTAAAATCTGACATCCAGCGTGCTGTTTCAAAAATCATGCTTGCCGCGATCGGTGGCGCTGTTCTCGGCGCAATCGGTGGCGCGGCTTACTGGTTTGTCACGCCGGGCGTTTACAGATCGTCGGCCATTCTCGAGGTCAGTGCTCTGGAATTTCGTAGCGAGGGAATCGCTGAAACGAGGGAAAACATTCTCAGCATGCCCTACAAGTCAGATGCCGTGACGGCAAGCTTTCAGAATTATCTGCTCACCAGCCGAGTGTCCGCCAAACTGGGTGGAAAGTATTCCGAGCCGTTTCTTCGAAACTGCATCAAAGCGAAAGCACAGAGCGCTTCCTTGGTGGCCGTTTCGGCGCAGGCGGGTACTGGGAGAGAGGCGCAACAGATTCTCCAGACGGTGGTTGATGAGCGACTTGCCCTCGAAAAAGAGCGTTATGTCCAGACCATGAAACCGCTGCTGGATGGCGTTGATAGCCAGCTGGCGGAACTACGGCATAGCATTGAAGCACATTACAAACAGATCGCCGACTATTCGGGTAACAAACCCGATTTGGAGGAGAAGCGTATATCCGGCATTGGCCAGGCCGGTTTTCAGGCCAGCATTGCACAATTGGCGGGGCAGGTCGAAGACGCACGGGTCAAACTGGGAACCTTGAATGCCGCGATCGTTGAAGCGGAGAAAGGCAACGCCACCTCGGAAGGCATCCAGGATTTTGGCGAGGCCAGCTATAGCTTTTCGGACTTGAAACGTCAGCTCGCCAGCAAGGCTGCCACACTTGCCTCGCTGCGCAGCCGTTATGGCGACAAAAACCCCGCAGTGGATGCTGCCGTGGCAGAACTGGACGAAACCAAACGCTTCTTGATTCAGGCTCTGCGCGAACTGGCCCACCAGGTAGAAACCAAGCTCAACGGCCTTGTCGCGGCGCAAAAGGCTCTCGGCGAAAATTCGGAGACGCTCAAGCAGCAGACGATGACGCTGTTGGATCGCGACCCCACCTACAACACGCTAGTTACGGCCAAGGCGTCGCTCGTCGCTTCCTACCAGCAGATGCTCATCAAGAAACACGAACTCGCGGTAACGAGCAGGATGCAGCCTTTGGCAGTGCAGGTGCTGGGTGTTCCCGACCTTCCAACCGCGCCCTACACCACCAGCAAACTGGCCGTGGCAGGTGCGGCCATCATGGGAGGAATGTTGTTGGGCGCATGTGTCGCGGTCTGGCGCTCGGGTATTCTATTCCGTCTTTTCGCAATCCATGACGAAGTCTGAACTAAAACGTGGTGTGACGTGGGGAGCCGGGGCCACCTTGCTTTTCCTCTCTCTGAACACGGCTCTGCTGGTCGTCTCCCCGGCGCAATATGTGTCGCGGGCGCAGATTCGGCTAACCGGCTATGATCGCCACCCTAGTCCCATGTCCGACGTCGGAGCCGTCCAGTTTCAACTTATTGAGGATTTTTCAGACAGCTTTTTGACCGACAGCATGATCTCTGCGGTGCGCGCAAAACTTGGTCAGCCTGCTGTTTCTGATGTGCAGATCAAGAACCAACTGAGGGCCACGCCGATGGTGGGTTCCGCTTACGTGCTTGTGACTGCTTCGAACGAAAAACCAGAGGAAGCCCAGAAGATAGTGCGCACGGCGCTGGATGCCCGGGCCAGTTTGTATGATGCCCTGGTGCTGCAACGGCTTGCAGAAAAGACAGCGGCCATCAACACCGTGGAGTTAACGGTAAGAACCGAGCTGGATGCCGTGTCCGCTCGTCTCAGCGAATCCAAACGCGGGACGGATTATGCCGGCAGCATCCGTGCGGTTGATCTGGCACTGGCGGAAGTCATCTGTGAACGGGCCAAAGTGGAAGCTACCCTTGAATCCCTTTCTACCATGTCGAAAACAAATGTTTTGGGTGAGATCATTGATGAACCTTCGGATGTTGCGTTTCTCCAGTCTGCCAAAACTTTGCGAAAATGGGGGGTGGTTGAGTTGCGGCAGGAGCTAGCTACAAGCCGGTCCGAGCTGGCAGGATTACTTCGTAATTTGGGTGAAGAAAACCCCAAGACCAAGATTGCGAAGGCACGTGTCAATGCGGTTGAAAACGAGTTGAAGTCCTTTTTGACGCTTCAATCTGAAAAAGAACGCTCCACCCTGAACGCCCTGAAACGGGGTGAACAAGAGTTGCGAGAGTCCCGGGCTGAGTATGAGAAGGCGATCCACAGTGACCGCGCGAAGGAGCTTGCCGACGGCGCACAACAGGCCGTCAAATCGGGGTTGGAGGCCGCGCTGGCCCAGATCGTGCAGTCCCGGCAGCTTGTTGACCTCGCAAGGTCTTCCACGAGCCCCTTGTTTATCATCGAAGTCCCACCCACACTCCCCAGCGAGAAGGAACTCCCGCATACACGGCTCGCTTTTTTGACATGTCCATTGCTGGGAGCCATCATTGGATTGCTGGGTGCCGGCCCTAAACAGGAGACACGATGAAACGGTTGTTTGTTTTGCAGGTCGTGGGTCTGGCGGGCTGTGCCGCCTATCTGGCCTATGCCCCAAAGGACTATGTGGCCACTGCGTTGATCCAGGTCACGGACAGCCTGCCATCCCTGTTTCAATCCGGCAACTACCAGACGCCAAATGATGAGCAGTTCACAGGGACTGTGGCTCGAGGGTTCCAAATCGAACGGGTGCTTCACGCGCTGGTCGCTAGGCATCCAGAATTGCATGTGAGCACTGAGTTCATTGTCAACCACGTCAGCATCTACTCAAACCGCCTGAATCGCACCATTGAGCTGAATGCGGTGGTTGACAATCCTGGCCTGGCCAACGCAATCCTTGTCGCCTTGATCCAGGAGCGGGCGGCCATAGACAAACTCATCTACCAGGAAACCAAGACCCTGGCACTTCAACGCGTGACACAAAGAGTGGACGAACTCGAAGGGCAGCTCAAGCAAGGCCATGAAAAACTCAAAGCACATGTCACAGTGTCAGGAGATCCCGCCGAACTGGGAACTCAGCTGCGCATCTGCCAGCAGAAGGCGGGCCTGATCGAGCAGGCTCGCTTTGATTTGAATGCGCGCGTTAAACAACTTCAAAGCAAACTTGCGATGGTGGAGACGGCGCTCCGTGACGCGCGTGCCGGGAAGGTTTCGTCCATCTTCACCGGCTTCGAAGCGCTCGAAGGGGCGAAAAATCACGGACGCACCATTAACGTCATGGGAACCAGTGCTGACGCCGCCAAAAGTGATGGCAGCATGGCGGAAATGTGGACTGCTATGCTGCACGATGCCAGCACGCTTGCGATGGGAGAAGGGGTCTATGGGCCGCATCATCCCGAGATGCGCGCACTTGCCGCCAGGTTGGCGAAAAATCAGACGCTGATGCTTGAAGCGCTCCAAGAGCAGCAAAATGCCATCAAGATCGAGGTGCAGTCGCTCACGGCCGGGAGTAGATCGCTTGAAGAAGCATTTGCCAGCGCACAGGCAGAGGTCCAAAAACTATTGCAGGCACGGTTCGACCCAGCTTACCTGACACTGCGGCAAACCGTCTCCGGTTTGGAGAGCGCCTACGCGGAAGCCACGGGACGCAAACAAACACTGCTGTCAGCCGCCGCAACGGTTCCGCCGCTTTTTACCGTGATCAAACCGCCGCTGGCGACGGATCTGCCCACGACTCCGTCGCCGTTGACGGTTTTTGTCGCCATGGAGATCATCGTGCTGGTGCTGCTCTGGCTGACTTCGCCGTGGGCGGGCCCACGGCGAAAATTTGCAACAGCTTGATCAATGTCATTAAGTTAAGGCACTTCTCAAGATGTGTTCCCGCAGATTCAGATAACCCGCAGATTTTTTTCCGGATCCCAATCTGCGGGTTTTCTGAATCTGCGGGAACTCCTTCTTAACTTAATGA
>NZ_JBJXFV010000229.1:0-36205 GCF_046154365.1 Prosthecobacter sp. | reverse complement strand
AATCAAATCTCTGTGTTCTCGGTGCCTCTGTGGTGATTCCTTATTCCTTCTGCATGAATACAGCTCAGGCACGGTCGGAGCTTGGATGGCAACAGAATGAAGGCAGCAGAATCGAAGAAGCCCGTTCATTTAGACATCCTGACCCCTGCCCCATCTTTGACCGCATTCTTATCTAACGATGGGAAAACCAATGATCCCTCTGCGACCGTCCATCCTCTGCGGTTAAAACCAGGTAACCACAGAGGATGGACGGTCGCAGAGAAGAACTGGCTCACTGAGTTTCCTCTGAGGTAAGGATGTCTGATTCTGTTGCCACTCCGCCCCTCCGCTGCGGACGGAGCCGGTTTGGCTGGTCAAAGATGGAGGGTCAAAGATTCGGAATCAGTGCTCCCCTATTTTTTACCCCCCATCTTTTACCAGCCTGCCTTGCCTCGGATTCCGGGAGCGGACGTTCCGAGAAAAGTGAGATTTTTTTCGGGAGGGGCTGGGAGGGTTGAATGGAGCTGATTTGGAAGGCAAAAAGATGGATAGGCAGAAACATGGGGATCGGGCTCATTCTGCTGCCCCCATTCTGTTGCCATTTCTCTCTCCGCGACTGACGGGGCCGGTTTGGGCGGTAAAAATAGAGAAGCCGACCAATAAGCCCTGGCTTTATAACTCACGATCAAGCATAATGATGAGGCATAAACGAAGGAGCTTTGCATCATGGAAGACTGGACCCACTGGAACTGGCAACAAGCGGATTGGCCCGAGTTCCGCTACGACCGCAGCAAGCTGGACGCCTTGGAGGCTGAGTTCCTGCGGCAGTCGGGTGTGTTCTCAGGCTGTATCCGGCACGTCACCGAAGAGGACAAAGAGCAAATCACCGTCGAACTCATCAGCGAGGAAGCTCTCAACACCTCCGAGATCGAGGGTGAGATTCTGAACCGCGACAGCCTGCAGTCGTCCATCCGCCGAAACTTCGGGCTCGACACGGACAATCGCAAAATTCCACCTGCGGAACAAGGCATCGCCCAGATGATGGTGGAACTTTATCGCGGGTTCGATGAGCCGATGTGCGACACCCTGCTCTTTCGCTGGCACGAATCGCTCATGAATGGCAGGCGCGACCTCGCCAACATCGGCAGCTACCGCACTGGCTCGAATCCGATGCAGGTCGTGTCTGGTCCGCTGCATGATCCTAAGATTCACTTTGAAGCACTGCCCGCGTCTGCGGTGCCCGCCGAGATGGAGGGCTTCATGCGGTGGTTCATCCGCACCTCACCCAAGGGTGAGACACCGCTGCCGATTCTTACCCGTGCCAGCATCGCGCACCTCTATTTTGTCACCATTCACCCGTTTGAAGATGGCAATGGCCGGATCGGCCGTGCCATCGCCGAAAAAGCCATTTCCGAGGGCTTGGGACACGCTGCGCTGATCGCTCTTTCCCTCACCATCAATCGTGCACGCAAGACCTACTACGAACTGCTGGAGCGCAGCAACAAGGGAAACGAAATCACCGAATGGCTGGTCTATTTCGCCCAAACAATCCTCGACGCTCAGGCTCACTCACAAGAGCTTGTGGAGTTCCTGATCGCCAAGACCAAGTTCTACGACCGTCTGCGCGGGCAGTTCAACGAACGACAAGACAAGGTCATCGCCCGCATGATGCGCGAAGGCCCAAGTGGATTCAAAGGCGGACTCAGCGCCGAGAATTACATCCGCCTCACCGGCACCTCGCGAGCCACAGCCACTCGTGATTTGCTAGACCTCGTGGAGAAGCAAGCCCTGGTCCGCACCGGAACGCTCAAAAGCACCCGTTACCATCTTTACATCACGCTCCAGTCGTAGGGGGCTGCGACGACAGCCGTCCGGAATCGCACGTTCCCGAGAAGGTGAGATTTTTTTCCGGGGGCTGCTGGGAGTGGTCCTCGGGAGCTTGGATTCAGAAGGATCTCCCGCAGATTCGAGGAGGCCCGCAGATTGGGCTCAAAACAGAAATCTGCTGGCCTCCCTGAATCTGCGGGAGAAATGAGCGCCACTACCAGCCTGACTTGCCTGGGGACTGCCCCCTCACCGAAACGGTGCCCAGCGCGCTTCCATGATGGTGCCGTGATGATTGTTCGGGCTCATGTCCTGCAACTGATGCGAATCATCGCCGTCCACGGGCTCGAAGTGGTAGAGCGCCTCGGTGTGCTCATCGAGCGGGAGGCGGTCGCCTTTCGCGGGGGGCGTGAAGACCTCGTGGTAGCGAGCCACCTTTGAGATGCGCACTTCGGCCAGGTGGCCCCGGAGGCGATCTTCGCCGATTTGGCGGTTGTTCGGGTGGAAATGGGCTCCGATGCCGCTGGGAACCTCGGATGAGCGAATGCCGCCATAGCGGAAAGGCTCCATGCGGGCCAGCGGGCGAGCCTGGCCGTCCACGAACAGCAGGGGAGGCGCATCCGCCGTGGTCCAGACGGCGGCGACGTGCAGCCAGCGCCCCAAGTCCGCCTTTTTGGCCTCAAAGAAGGCCGAATCTCCCGAAACGCCATCTTTGCCCCGCCGCAGCTCCCATTGCTCATGGTGCAGCGAGAGCTTGATGGTGATCGGCGCGCCGACTGCCAGGATGGTGGACTGTTGTTTGGTCAGGTTCTTGGCCAGGTGCACGGTCGCCTCCAGCGTGTAGGGCAGCTCGCCTGCGTAACGCAGGGAGGGGACTTGGACGTAGTCATCGAAACCATCGAAGACCAGGGTCTGAGCCGGGCCGTCTGCCGCTGAGAAAAGGCGCTTGGCGACGAAATTGGGGCCAAACCAGCGCTTGGTTACGCCGCCGGCTTGTGACGACAGTGCGGTGGAGTCTGGCATGTGCAGATTACCCGGCCCATAGCTGGAATGGAAGCGGTGGTCGGTGGTCATGTTTTGCCGCCGTTTGAAGCCCGGCAGGCGGTCCTCCACCTCGGCCTGCATCATCACGGGGTCTTTCTGGGCACTCCAAACCGAGCCGCCAATGACATAGGTCCCCGGCTCCAGGCGCACGGGGGCTGCCAAAGGCTCAAACAGCCAGCGCCCGCTCGTTTCCGCCGATGTCACCGCCCGGGCACGCTCCGTGCCGACCACGCCCTTGAGCACCGTTTCCCGGTCTGCCGCGTGCCAGATGGCGATGTTGACGGGCTTGTCGAGGCCGTTGGAGCCATGGTCAAACCAGCCCAGCTCGCTGATCTCCACTGGCTCATCCAACTCGAACAGGTAACCCATGGTCGCCTTGTCGAACATCGGATTGGTCATCGGCTGCGCACCGGAGATGTCCAGCGCCTGCTGCTGAATGGGCAAAAGTCTGACCAAAGCAGGCAACAAGACAGCCGCGACACAGCTCACCACCGCAATGCAGCCGATGGCCATCCCCCGACGCAACCAGCGCCGGAAATGCGCTCCGCTGGCACGGTCCAGGCAGGCCTTCAGCTCCTGCACCGCCACGGCCATGCTCGCCGGGCGGTCAGTGGGACGCGGGGCCATCATCCGCTCCACCAAGGCGGCCACGGCGGCAGGGACAGCGCTGACTTTCTTCAGAGACCGCTCGCCTTTTCCCTCCCGGAGGGCCTGCAGCTTCGCCTCCCGGCCAGCGAACTCATGCAGGGGGATGGTGCCGGACAGCAGGAAAAAGGCCGTCGCCCCGAGTCCGTAGATGTCTGCCCGGGTGTCCACCGAAGCCGGATCCGCCGCCTGCTCAGGTGCCATGAAGCCCAGGGTGCCAAACAACCCGTCGTCCGAACCCGACTCCGCTCCGGCGATGAGCGAGACGCCGAAGTCCACCACTTTGACCTCTCCCTGGGCGGAGCGCAGGACATTCGTGGGCTTCACATCCCGGTGGATGACCCCGATCTCATGCGCCGCCGCCAGCGCCTCACCGGCGGCGATCAAGACCCGCAGCGCCTCCACCACGGGCATGGCCCCATGTTCCAGCACATGCAGCCCCAGGTCATCCCCATCCACATACTCCATGCCAAAGAACGGCATCCCGTCCTCCTCCTCGCCCCGGTAGATCGAGACGATGTGCGGGTGTTTCAGGCTGGCGATGGCCCGCATTTCCTTCAAGAACCGGTCATAGACCTCCCGGCCGGCCGCCACCGTGCGCAGCAGCTTCACCGCCACCCGGCGGTCCAGCACCGCATCATGCCCCTCGAAGACCACGCCCATGCCGCCACTGCCCTTGATCCTGAGCAAATCGTAGCCTCCCAAATGCCGAGGCAGCGTCCACTCCTCCACCCGCTCCAGGCCCCGAGGCGGATCTGGCAGCACCACCGTCACATCCTCATGCCGCTGCTCGAATGCCTGCACACCAATGAGCGCCATCTCCATGACACAAGCCGTGCAGGCACCGCCCGCCTCTACCGGTGCGCCGCAATGATCACAGACCGAGTGCTCCTCGGCAGGCAGGTGAGATGGGGTTTCGGGAGACATGGGATGGGGCCGTGAAGGTGGGTTTTCTCCCGGTATCCACGAAATGGCTGGCACGACGTTCCAAAAAATAACTCTTGGTGCCACCCGAAGCTAAAAAATTCCCACAGATTCGGGGCTCCACAGATTTTCTCAATCCCTGCATGTCTATGCCTCGCGTCATCATGTTTTGTGAAAATGGCGGCGTTCAAAACAAGAAGTGATGAAGCGAGGCATATCTGTGGAATCCTGAATCTGTGGGAGAAACATCAGGGGGTCCTGGAGTGCCTTTATTCAGACCGGATCAGCCCGACCAAATAACGCAGCTCCTCATCCACGAGGTCCAAGTCAGAAACCGTCCGGCTCACCTCGACCCGCAGCAGGTTCGCGCAGGTGGCCCTCAACTGGAACGCCGCCTTTCGCACGGCGGGCTCTGTCATCCCGAGATCCTCGGCGATCTCAGCATAGGGCCGCACCGCCCCAGAACCCGGCAGGACGCCCTTCAGCGCCTCAAACAAGTCCGACCGCCCACGCTGCTCATAGCTATGGCGCATCCGCTCAATGGTGTGTCGCAGCGTCGCCCCGGCCCACTCGCGGTCATACGCCCGGCTGGACTCCTCCGCGCTGTGAGCCGCCTCCAGCTCGTCATGCAGCGACTCGTGCGTGGCGCCGCCCCCGCGCTTCACCGCCGCCCGGCGACGGTGCTCATCCGTCAGCCAATTGGAAAACGCACCCAGCAGAAAGGAGCGAAACCGCGTCTCCCGAGGCATCACGCCCCGCACGATGTCCCGGCTCAGCGCATGCTCGAAGAACCCATGCACCAAATCCTCCTGCTCCCCCGCATTCACCGCCCACCGCTGCCCCACAAACACTTTCAATGGCCGCGCATAGGCCTCATAAAGATGGGAAATCGCCTCCACTTGCACCTCGGTCCAGGACTCGTTCGCAGCCTTCCGCAACGCACCCCAGTCGGTGGTTGGAAACAGATGAGGCTGGGCAATCGAAGTTTCCATCACGCAAGAAGCCGTCCCGTGCACAGCAGGAGGCAGGTGCGCTGTTAAAGCGGAAAATGCGCCAAGCCACAAGACAAAATCCGCGCCGTATTTGCCAAGAAAGGAGAAGACATCTGGATCAAGAAAGAAGCGCTTCGCGTCTCGCCACCGATGGGCGAGTGTTTGAGCTGAAACCTCGGTAGCTGCGGCATTCGCGGGCCGCGTCTGCTCCGAGATGGATTTTGGCAAACGGCAGCGGCTCACCTCACCACCTTCATCTCCGCAAACTCGACCCAGCAGGGCCGCGTCGGTGCCCAGGAGGCATCACCGCCGCCGTGGAAGGTTTCCAGATAGAGACCGTCCACGCCAAAGGTGTCCACGCTGCGCCATTCCATGTCGGTGCGTTCAACCACGAGTTTTTCGCCGCTCCACAAGCGCAGTGTACCGTCGCGTTTGCCAAGCGTGTTCATGGACACGGCGATGCGCACTTTCACCGACTCGTTGGTCGGAAAACGAAAGTCGGCGGGGAAGGCAAAGCTGTCGCCATAGTCGCCCTTCTGGTTCTTGTGATAGACATAGGCCTCGCCACGACCGTCCTTGCGCCACATCAAGCGTGCAGAAAAACCGTTGGTGCCGTTTGCACGTCGGCCACCGCTCACGTTGTCCGGCCCGCCACACAGTCCGGGAAGCTTGCCACCTTTGACGAAATCGAAGTCTTTGCTGAAGCGCAGCGTGTAGCTCAGTTCTGCGGCTTCGTGCTTGCCAAACGGCATGCGCCAGCCCGCACCGCCTTCCTCTGGGCCGATCTTGCCGATGGCGAAGTTCACACGCAGCCATTTCTGCGCATCGCGTTCAATCACGGCCACCCGTCCTTCCTTGATGCCGCCTTCAAACTCGCAGCCCGGCCAGTCGGCTTTCCAGCGCGCCTTGGTGTAAGGCCCGGCCTCACCAGAAATCGAGATGCTAAGCGGCAGTTCCGCGAAAGCAGTGATCTGGAGCAACAGAACAGCGAGGAGCGTGAAAATGCGCATGCGGGGTGTTATGCCTTACGGCAGCAATGTTTATGATTTGCCGCAGGTTCAGGGAAATTTCAGATTCTTTTGCTGTTTCGGGGCACCATCTGTGGTTTTCCTGAATCTGTGGCAGAATTCAGATTCTGATGGCTCGCGGTATAACACGGCAGCCGTCCTGTATCCTCCGAAAATCAGGCTGGACTCGCGCATGCCTTCCTGATGTCATTTCCGGCCATGAAGTTGATTTTTATTCTACTGCCGGTCTTCGCCGCGATTTTTTCATGCAATGCCGCTGACACGGACTGGCGGCAGGCGGCGCGAGATTATCTGAAGGAGCAGGATTTCGCGCCCATCGAGATCAGGCCGGGAGCGCGCTCTGCCAGCGATCTGGCGAAGGTGCGCTGGGCGTGGATGCAGCGCATGCTGCTGCCGGTGTTTGAAAAGAATCTCGCGCAATGGCCGCAGCAGGCGGAGGCGGCGCGCAGTTTTGTGAAGCAGGCGCTCATGGCGAAGGCCGGTCATCCTGACGTGGACCCGCAGCGATTGTGGGAAGTGATGGCGGCGGAGGGCACCGCATTGGCGAAGGCGAAAGTGGAAGAGCCACTGCTGCTCTGGCTGGCCGCATGGGTGGTGTGGGAGTCGCATGAGGGCTACACGGACGCGTGGGACTTCCTCTCGCGGGCGAACCGGCACAAGACGTTGAAGGATTACCCGTCCGTCATCGCCGCGCACATCGAGGCGCAGTACAATGAGATCAGGCGCTCGTCGAACTCGGAAACGATCGCGAAATCCAACGCTGAACGGGCGAAGCGCATGCTGAAAAGCGCCATGGACCCGAAAGTCTTCGCGCCGGAGGAGGACGAGCTGTTTTATGACGAGGTCGAGTTCGTCTTCAGCTCGACTAACGTGAAGGAACGGCCAGAGGAGCTGCGAAAACTGTGCGCCGCGCCGCACCTCTCCCCGTGGCTGCGGGAGATGTTCAACGGGAAGCTGCAAAACAGCACCGGCTGGTCGTATCGCGGCACCGGTTATGCGAACACCGTGAAGGACGATGGCTGGAAAAAATTCGCGGAGCATCAGGTGATCGCACGCGGTCATTTCAAGAAAGCCTGGGAGCTGCGCCCGGACCGGCCGCAGGCCGCGACGCTCATGATCGACGTCGTGAAATGCGGCAACGGTGAGCAGGGCGAGACCACGCGGCGGTGGTTCGACCGCGCGGTGGCGGCGCAGTTTGACCACTACAACGCCTACTACGCGCTGCTGTGGGCGCTGCGTCCGCGCTGGGGCGGCAGCATTGACCAGATGAAGGCGTTTTACTGCGCCTGCGCGCTGACCGGCAAGCATGAGCAGGGTGTGGTCGTCGCCATGCGGCGCATTCTTGAATACCTCGAAGACGATGTGGACGACATCCGGCTCACACTTTCCCAGGAACCGCTGAAGCAGGTGGTGCTGGGCTCGAACCGCGAACTGGCGGAGTCGAAGGAAGTCTATCGCACCTGGCAGCACGACTGGCGGCTGGCGGACTACGGCGTGCTCGCGTGGATGGCGGGTGATTACGAGACGGCCTACGACACATTTCAAAAGGTGCCCGTGCCGTTTCCCCGGCAGACACGGCGACGGCTGAACCTGCTGGCGAACGAGGCCGAGGTGCGCGCGCAGTCGGCGCTGTACACCTTCGGTTTCAACACGGAATGGGACGCGGCGGAGGAAGCCTACACACTGGGCCGGGCCAATGACGCGCTGCAAGGCTACCAGGACATCGCCGCCCGCTTTCAAAGCGAGCCGCCGGGGCTGCTGCTGGAACGCATCGCCGCGTGCAAGTTTGAAAAAGACCTCGCCACTGGCAAATGGGTGAAGATGTGGGCCTTTCCCGATCTCGCGGAGTGGCACCACCTCAGCGGCTTCTGGACCGGGCTGAAGACGGGCACGCTCGTCAACAACGGCCACGGCGCGCGTGCCTTCCTGCTGCACAACGGCCGCACCGGCACGAACTTCGAGTTCACGGGCGAATATGAGGTGAAAGACCTGCCAGAGGGCGACCAAGGGCTGAGCATCATCCTCGGCTACCACGGCGGCGAGCAGACTGAGGACTGGATTGCCTGCTCACAATGGACCAGTTCCGGCAAAGGCGTGGTGGCATCGATGTTGCGGAAGATGTACCAGACCGCCGCCCCGCATGTCACGCCGCCCGTGAACGGCCGGACCTGGAAGTTCCACATCCTCTGCCGTGAAGGACTCGTAACCTACCGCCTGAATCACTGCGACATCGTGGTGAACCACCGCGTGACCGACAAGGACGGCGACACCTTCGACATGCCGGAGAACTCGGTCATCGGCTTCTTCCACCACTTCTTCCACGAGAAATCCCACACGCACATCCGCCGCCTCATGATCCGGCGGCTCGATCCGCCTGATGAAAAGGATGAAGCGGAGGCCGCCGTGGCCAGTTTGGACGATGTGCGGAACGGCTTCGCCGCGCACTGCCGCCGCGTCACCGCCGATCTGAACGCGACTGCGCTCGTTGAAGCCGAACAACTGGCCGAGGACCGCCAGCGTGCCAACAAAACCGACGAAGCCGCCAAAATCACCGCCTTCGCGGCGCTGCTAAAATCCGATGTGCCCGTGAAGGCCGCCGACATGCCCGTCACAGGCGCAGGCGAGGACGCGCTCGCGACTTTGCTGCGCGGTTATCATGCCAGCCTCGAATCGCGGCTCGTGATGGCCCGCAGCGAGTGGAAAGAAAAGGCGTTCAAGCTGCGCGATCCCGCCGCCACGGCGGAGATCACGAATTTCATCCGCACCGAGCTCGAAACGCGCCAGAGCAACGAAATCGAGGAACCGCTGGCCGCCGCCAACACACTCAAATGGCAGAAGCAGGCGGGCGAATGGACGCGCACGACCGATCTGCTCGTCGGCAGCGGCGACAGCACCCTGCGCTACGACTTCAACCGTGCTCCGCCCTTCCAAATCGAATTTGAAGTCACCGTGCTCGATGGCATGCGGGCGCGGCTGGTCATGGGCAACGTGAAATTCGCCAACGAGGCCTTCAAGACGACCTTTGGTCTTTATCCGCAGCCGAAAGGCGCGGCGTTGTTCACTTACGAGCGCAACAAGCCGTATCAGATCACCATCAAGGCCGCGAAGGACAAGACCGAGCTGTTCGTCGATGGCGTCAAGGTATGCGACGGACCCAAGATCGAAGGTGTCGTCGATGTGCTGCAGTTCCGTGGTGGCGACGACTGGTCGAAGGGCAAGTCCGAGTTCCGCAAGATTCGCATCGCGCCGCTGCCTTGATTCTTGTAATGGCTCTCCCCACACTCAATCTCACAACCATGCGCCTCAACTCCATCCTCCTCTCCACCCTTTTGCCGGCTTTGATGATGTCGGTTTGTCTGTCTGCTGAAGAAGCGAAGCCGAACAAGCCTGATGCGACGCCGGAGGTGAAGAAGGAGGAGAAAAAGGACGAGAAGAAGCCTGAGGCGGACAAGCCGGTGGTGACGGAGGGCAAGGTGATGGTAGGTGGGAAGGAGATCGCGTACAAGGCGACGGCGGGGACGCTGCCGATCTTGAAGCCGGATGGGAAGCCGTCGGCGCAGGTGTTTTACACGGCCTACACGATGAAAGACGTGAAGGACGCGGGTTCGCGACCGGTGACGTTCTGTTTCAATGGCGGACCGGGCAGCAGCTCGGTGTGGCTGCATCTGGGGGCGTTCGGGCCGAAGCGTGTTGATCTGCCAGCGGATGGACTGACGCCGCCGAAGCCGCCGGGCGGGCTGGTGAACAATGAGTTCTCGCTGCTGGATGTGACGGACCTGGTTTTCATCGATCCGGTGAACACGGGCTTCAGTCGTGCGGAGGATCCGAAGAACTTGAGCGAGTTTCTCGGTGTCGAGGAGGACATCAAGAGCGTGGGCGAGTTCATGCGGCTGTGGGTGACGCGGGAGCAGCGCTGGCGGTCGCCGAAGTTCATCGCGGGGGAGAGCTATGGTGGCATTCGCGGCGGTGGGCTGGCGCAGCACTTGCAGCAGCGGCATCGCATGTATTTGAACGGGCTGATCATCGTGTCCGGCCTGCTGGATTATGATGTGCTGATTCCCGGGCCGCTCAATGATCTGCCCTATGAGGTGCTGCTGCCTGCGATGACGGCAACGGCGCATTATCACAAGAAGCTGCCGGCGGATTTGCAGGCGGATTTCAAGAAGGCGGTGGCGGAGTCGCGTGAGTTCGCGTTTGGCGAGTATGCCCGGGTGCTGCTGAAGGGCAGCGATCTGCCAAAGGCAGAGCGTGATGTGGTGGTTCAGAAGCTGGCGCGATTGACGGGGCTGGAGCCGAAGCTGATCGACGAGCAGCATCTGCGCATCGACAGCGGGGTCTTCCGCGAGATGCTGCTGCGGAAGGAGAGGCTGGTGATCGGAGCTTACGATGCACGGGTGACGGGCCGTGATGGCGATGAGTCGGAGCAGCACCCACAGATCGAGCCGTTCATGCGCGTGGTGGGCAGCGTGGCGGCGGCTTCGATGAACGCGTATCTGCGCGAGGAGCTGAAGTATGAAAAAGACCTGCCTTATGAAGTGCTGGCGCCGCAGCCGAACTGGAATCACGGCAAGGGCAACGGCTACACGAGCGTGAGCGGCCAACTGGCGGATGCGATCAAACAAAACCCGCATCTCAAGGTGCTGGCGCTGGTCGGCTGGCGTGATCTGGTGACGCCGCCGGACAACATGCTGCACAGCCTGCGCCAGATGCATCTGCCGGAGGAGTTGAGACCGAACATCGAAGTCGCCGAGTATGAGTCCGGCCACATGATGTACACGAACCGCCCGGACATGGAGAAGATGCATGCGGACATCGCAGCGTTCATCGCGAAGGCTTTGAAGTGAAATGAAGCCATGAAACGCTGCCTGATTGCCTTGTTGTTGGTTGCCACAGCCGTGGCGGTGGAGAAGCCGAATGTGGTGCTGCTTTATGCGGACGACCTCGGTTATGGCGATGTGTCGTGCTACGGCTCGAAAACGATCACGACGCCGAACATTGACCGACTGGCGGCAGAGGGGCTGCGTTTTACCGACGGGCACTGCGCAGCGGCAACCTGCACGCCGTCGCGGTTTGCGATGCTGACGGGCGAGTATGCCTTTCGCCAAAAGGGAACGGGGGTTTTGCCGGGCGATGCCAAGCTGATTATCCCGCCGGGCAGAGCGACGCTGGCTTCCATTTTTCAAGGAGCAGGCTACCGGACCGGCGTGGTCGGGAAATGGCATTTGGGACTCGGTGATGGCGGTCTGGACTGGAATGGCGAGGTCAAGCCAGGACCGAACGAGATCGGTTTCGATCATTGTTTCATCATGGCGGCGACGGGAGACCGCGTGCCGTGTGTTTATGTGCAGGATCATCGCGTGGTGGGCCTCGATCCCGCCGATCCGATCCAGGTGAGCTACCAGCAGCCGTTTCCAGGCGAACCGACGGGCAAACAGAATCCCGAACTGCTGCGGATGCACCCCAGCCACGGCCATGATATGGCTTTGATCAACGGCATCAGCCGCATCGGCTACATGAAGGGCGGGAAGTCGGCCATCTGGAAGGACGAGGACATGGCGGACACCTTCACGGCGGCGGCAGTGAAATTCATCGAGGCGAGCAAGAGCGGGGCGTTTTTTCTCTATTTCGCCGCCCATGATCCGAATGTGCCACGGGTGCCGCATCCACGATTCGTGGGCAAAAGCGGCATGGGGCCGCGTGGTGATGCGATTTTGCAGTTCGATGACTGCGTGGGAACGATCCTCGCGACGCTGGACCGGCTGGGGTTGAAGGAGAATACGCTCGTCCTGCTGAGCAGCGACAACGGGCCGGTGGTGGATGACGGCTACAAGGACGATGCGGTGGAGAAATTGGGGACGCACAAGCCCGCCGGGCCGTTGCGGGGTGGCAAATACAGCGCATTTGAGGGCGGGACGCGAGTGCCTTTCATTATTAGATGGCCTGCGAAAGTGAACCCGGGGGTGAGTGCCGCTTTGGTCAGTCAGGTCGATTTTCCAGCCAGTTTTGCTGCATTGACCGGCCAAAAAGCACCCGAGTCCGCCCGAGACAGCCAAAATATGCTCCCTGCCCTGCTCGGGCAAGATTCCGCAGGCCGGGCCGAACTGGTGGAACAGGGCGGACCACTGGCCTTGAGGCAGGGAGTCTGGAAGTTCATCCCCTCCAGTCCCGGACAGGCGGTCAGCAAAAATACTCATAATGAGACCGGCAATGCCCCCAAAGCGCGGCTTTACGACCTGTCCCAAGACCTTGGGGAAGCCGAGAATCTGGCCGAAATGCACCCGGAGCGGGTCCAAAACATGGCCGCCGCCCTCGAAAAGATCCAGTCGGGGACAGGGCGGTGAACCGGCTGGCTCCAACAGGCTTGCTTAAATCACAAAAAATGTGCAAATTTGTCTAATTGAGAGGCGTTCCAGTGCGTTCGCCCCACTGGAAGTACCATCACTTCATTCCACACCACCATGAAACAAACCACGAAACTGCTCAGCAGCCTCTTCGTCACCGCTCTTTTTGCGACCTCCGCCGTGGCGGATGTGCGCACTTGGACGGACACCAAGGGCCGCCAAGTCACCGCCTCATTCATCGGACTCGATGGTGAGAACATCATCCTGCAAACCGCAGACGGCGCCACGCACAAGTTCCCGCTGACCAACCTGTCTGCGGAAGACCAATCGCTGGCAAAAACCATGAAGCCTTCGGAACAGCCCGTAATGCTGGCAAACTCCACCGTCGCCCAGGCATCTGCGGCCGTGGACAATCTCGTTGCCAAGGGCCTTGTCCGCGCCAATCCCGAACGTGCGAAAGGCGGCAAGAAGCCGATCACCGGTTTCAACCCCATGGCCAACGACGAGCAGTTTGTGCGTCGTGTTTACCTCGACGTCGTAGGCCGCATTCCAAATCATGCGGAAACCACGCAGTTCCTCCAGGATTCCAATCCGAACAAACGTGCCAAGTTGATCGACATGCTGCTCGACAGCCCCGGTTACAGCAGCAACACCTTCAACTACTTCGCGGAAATGCTGCGCGTGAAGGACCGCCTGGAGCAGGACAACCTGCGCGGCGTCCCCTACATCAACTGGCTGCAGGATCAGATCGCGAAGAACCGTCCTTGGAACGAGCTTGTTACTGACATGCTCACCGCCACTGGCAAAATGTGGGACCGTAAACCAGACGGCTCTTATAATGGCCAAGCAGGCTACCTCCTGCGTGATGCAGGCATGCCGCTGGACAATCTGGCAAACACCCTCGCTGTCTTCCTTGGAACCGATGTAGCCTGCGCCCAGTGCCATGACCATCCGTTCTCGGACTGGACCCAGCACCAGTTTTTTGAAATGGCCGCATTCTTTGGTGCCACGACCACCAACATGCGCACCGCGCAGGCCCGCAAGGGCAAGGATTCTCCCGGCATGATGAATGTCATGAATGACTTGATGCCGAAAATTGAGGAGATCATCACCAAGAGCGGTCAGGACATCAAACGCGTCCGCAATGGCATCCAGAACTACATTGGAGCCAACCGCAGCATCATCGGTGATATGAACACCAACAGCATGAAACTGCCGCATGACTACAAATATCCAGATGCCAAGCCCCTTGATCCGGTGGAGCCAAAATTCATCATGTGGAGCAAGAACGACAAAAATCTGGCAGCCTACAAACAGAAGATCAAAGATGCGGAAGGTCTCCGCACCGCTTTTGCCAAGTGGACCACCGACCCCAGCAACCCCCGCTTCGCCATGGCGATCGCCAACCGCATGTGGAAGCGTGCTTTCGGCCAGGGCATCACGGAGCCGGTGACCAACATTGATGATCCAAAACAGTCCGCCAATCCTGAACTGCTCGTTCATCTGGCCGAGGAAATGAAGCGTGTGAAGTTCAGCATCAAGGATTTCATGCGTATCATCTACAATACCCGCGCCTATCAGTCCGAGTCCACGTCAGAAAAAATCGCCATGGGCGAACCCTACTACTTCCAGGGGCCACTGCTTCGCCGCATGACCGCTGAGCAGGCATGGGACTCCTACATGACCTTGGTTCTCGGCGACCCCGACAAGTACACCAAGCCGCTCGAAGATCTTTATAGCCGTTCTATCGATCTGGATCTTACCAATCCCAAACTTGATGCCGAGACGGTGCTTATGAAATATGAGGCTTTCCGCAACATGGCCAAAAAAGAAAACGCCCTCATGGGTGGAGGCTTGGCTGAAGCCGGTGGTGACATGATGATGGAAGACAACAAGAAATCCAAAGGCAAGGGAGAAGCCAAACCTGCCGGAGAAATGATGGAAAATGCCTCTATCTCCTACAACGGAATGGTTCTCCGCCGTGCTGCTGAACTCGATCAGCCAGCCCCGAACGGTCACTTCCTGATCGACTTCGGCCAGTCACCCCGTGCACTGATTGACGGCAGCACCAAAACTGGGTCGGTACCGCAAGTGCTCATGATGATGAACGGCAAGGCGCAGCAGATGCTCACCAGCCCAGAATCCCTCATCTTCCGCACGATGGAAAAAGTGAAGTCACCACCTGAAAAAGTTGAGGCGCTCTTCGTTTCCGTTCTCAGCCGTCGCCCCACCTTGTCTGAGAAGGACATCGCCAAACGCGCCATCGGCAGCGGTGACGATGGCTACTCCAACATGATCTGGGCGCTCATCAACACCCGTGAGTTCATTTTCATCCAGTAAACCACCCTCAACCTAACAACACGCACTTAAACATTATTCTATGAAAACCGAATTGAACCGTCTCAACGATGTCTCGCGTCGCGAGTTCATGCTTCGCACTGCGAAGACCGCCCTTGGCGTCAGCCTGCTGCCCGCAGGTTCCTCCCTGCTCCGTGCCGCTGGCAGCACCACCGGTGCCGGCACCCCCGGCTTCGGCAAGGCCAAGCATGTCATCTTCCTCTGGATGAATGGCGGTATGACCCACATCGACACCTGGGATCCCAAGGACGGTGCCACCAAGGGCCCGACCGATCCCATCAAGGCGGAAGCTGGTTCCGGCAACATGGACCGTCTGGGTGGAACGATGACGAAGATGGCCAAGGTGGCTAATAAGTTCTCCATCATCCGCTCCATGACCTCCAAGACCGGCGTGCATGAGGCCGGCACCTACACCATGAAGACGGGCTACGAGCCTCGCGGAACCATTGTTCACCCCAGCATGGGTGCTTGGGCCTCGCATTTCCTGGGTCGTATCAAGGGTGTGACTCTGCCGGACAGCGTGGTAGTCAACAGTGGCAGCGCCTATCCAGGTGCTGGCTTCTTCCCGACCACCACCAGCCCGATTCCGATCTCCAATCCTGAGAGCGGCCTTCAGAACATCAAGCCGACCGCTTCGGACGACCAGTTCAAGAAGCGCATCTCCCTCATGGATGAGTTCGACACTTCCTTCCGCAAAAAGTTCCAGTCGGAAGAAGTGAAGTCCTACTCCGAGTTTTACGACGAAACCATGAAGCTCATGAAGAGCGAAGACCTCAAGGCCTTCGATCTCAGCCAGGAGCCTGCGGCAGTTCGCGAAAAATTCGGTCGTAACAACTTCGGTCAGGGGGCCCTCCTTGCCCGCCGTCTCGTTCAGGCCGGTGTTCGCTTCGTCGAAGTTCAGTTCGGCGGCTGGGACATGCACAACACCATCGACACCGCACTGGGCAACACCGGTGCCACGATGGACAATGTCTTCGCCACCCTGATTGAAGATCTTCAATCCAACGGACTCCTTGAGTCCACGATGATCGTCATGGGTTCCGAATTCGGCCGCACACCGGACATCAACGAAAATGATGGCCGCGATCACTATCCGCTCGCCTACTCCACCGTCTTCGCCGGCGGCGGCATCAAGGGCGGCTTCGTGTATGGCTCCACCGACAAGGAAGGCCGTCGCGTTGCCGACAAGCAGGTCACCCCGCAGGACTTCCTGGCCACCATCGGCCACGGCATGGGCCTCCCGGTTGACGAAGTCGTCATGTCCCCCTCGAACCGTCCGTTCACGGTCGGCGACAAGGGCGTTCCGGTCACCGACATGTTTGCCTGATCCCAAAGTCAGTCGTTCCATTCAAAAGCACCCGGTCGCAAGGCCGGGTGTTTTTTTATGTACTCGATCTCAGTGCCGTTTCCTTTGCAGCAGCAGCGCAATAACTGCCAAGCCTGCCAATAACATGCCGCTTGGCTCGGGAACCAACACCGGACTCACGGTAAAATTGAAGTCATCAAAGTAGTTTTTGAAACTGGCGGCCCCGTTGCTGAGCGAACCCCCACGCAGATCCCACTGGAGACCGGTCAGAGCGTCCGCGTCAAGCCCAAGGCTTTGATTGCTCAAAACGTAAGTCTGAGAGGCAAGCGTGGAGGTGTTGTCGTCGTAAGCGCTCACCGCAATGCCCGCCGTGTTATTCACTGTGTCCAGAATCACCACCAGTTCAGACCATCCTGCCGTTCCCATCCGGTTTGAAGTTGTCTGCCAAGCCCCACCGGTCAGTCGGTATTGCAGCATGTTGTCGCCGGTGTACCCCACCTGGAAGACCGTCTGATTCATCGCATCACGCAGGGAAATCCCCAGAATATTGTCCGTGTCAGTGTCATCCCAGTCGGAGGGGCAGAGCCAAAACGCCATTTGAATCAAGTTGGCAGCTGTGGCGGAAGGAGCCGTGCCATTGAGATCACGTGCATCAAGCGTGTAGGCGTAGCTCAGGTTCGTCTCCGAAGCCAGGAGGTTGAGCACCGCCGATCCCGTCCGTGCGCCTGAGTAGCGATAAGCATGCACATAGTCACGAGTAAAGTTGCTGCCGTTGTAGTAGGGGGCATTGACATCTTCGTTGAGCCGCCCTCCGGCAAGCGCACGCCAAAGACCCGAGTTGTCCGTAATGTCCACCGCCGTCCCGCCGGGGCCGCTATGGTTGGTTCCATACTCCCCGGCATTGTAGCGGCTCAGGTCAGCTCCATGCGTTCCATCGCCGAGGGTGTTGGGGTAAGTTCCAAGCGGTACCACGCCGGTGTAGCCATTAGCGTCGATGTTGTTGAGGTAAAACTGCGCATCGCCTGCCAGAAAGGTCGAAAGAATCTGGCCATCCAACGGAATACGGTAGCCGTCTTGCTCCTCAAAACTGCCCAGATAAGCCCTCGCAGGCTGAGGCCAAAAAATGGCGCTCAGCATGCTGGCATAGAGGCAAAGTCTGGAAATGAGGCTTTTCACAAGTGACCAAATATATACTTAACAATACCGAATATAAATTCAATAATTTATAAATGTTCTGCCCCAAGATCTCAGATTCGCCATAGTCGCCCGTTTTCCCTCACCTCCCCGTCTGATCACCACTCTGTGTTTCCCTCCCTTTCGTGGAAGAACCAGCCCTTTTCTGAGCCGACTGTTGAAAGCACGATCCTCGGCAGCTTTTCCTGCTTGCGACACCCTTAGAGCCCCTGATAATGGCGGCCCCTCCGACCCAGCGTCAGAGCGCCCCATTTCATGAGCAAACCCAGCCTCCAGACCGATCCCTCCTTTGAGGACGCCATGCAGCGTCTCGATGAAATCGTGGCAGGCATGGAAGACAGCCAGCTCTCGTTGGAGGAAATGATTTCCAGCTACGAGGAAGGCGTGCGCCTGCTCAAGCTCTGCCGCCAGCGCATCGACGGTGCCCGCCGCCGCGTCGAACTCATCAGCGGCGATCTGGAGGGTGGCAAAGCCGCTCTCACGCCATTTGAAGACACGGCGAACGACGAAGAAACCGCCGAAACTGCCGACAAGCCCCGTAATCAGCCCCGCCGCCGCAAAACCGCCGAGACCGAAGGCGGCGAAATCCGACTCTTTTAGACCCTGTGGACACCCAACTGCCTGCCATCAACTCCCCCGCCGACCTCAAAGCCCTGCCGCTGGAGAAACTGCCCGAACTTGCGGAAAAAATCCGCCAGACGCTCATCGAAACCCTCAGCCAGACTGGCGGCCATCTCGGCCCAAATCTCGGCGTCGTGGAGCTTTCCATCGCCCTGCATCGAGTCTTCGACACGCCCAAAGACCGCTTCGTCTTCGATGTCGCGCATCAAGGCTACGTCCACAAGATGCTCACCGGCCGCTGGGACCGGATCCATACCATTCGCCAGCACGACGGCCTGAACGGCTTCCTCCTGCGCACCGAAAGCGAACACGATTGCTACGGCGCAGGCCACGCCGGCACCGCCCTCGGTGCCGCTCTTGGCATGGCCACTGGCCGCGATCTCGCCGGTGGTGACGAGCACGTCGTCTGCGTTGCCGGTGACGCTGCCTTCACCTGCGGCCCCGTGTTTGAAGCGATGAACAACGTCGCTGCGCACACCAAGCGCCTCATCGTCGTCCTCAACGACAACGAGTGGTCCATCGACCGCAACGTCGGTGCCATCGCGAAGTACTTCAATACCATCGCCACCCATCCCGCCTACGCGAACCTGCATCAAAAAGCCGCCAAGCTGCTTGAGTTCATGCTCGGCGAAGACGCACGCCGCATCGCCAAGAAAGTCGAAGATCACGCCAAGAACATTCTCCTGCCGCAGAGCCAGACGCCGTCGAATCGCAGTTCCCTCTTCGATGAATTCGGCATCCGCTACTACGGCCCCATCGACGGCCACAACATCCCGCTGCTCATCCAGACCTTCGAGTTCCTCAAGACTCAGGACGAGCCGGTGATCCTCCACATCATCACCGAAAAAGGTCGCGGCTACACCCCTGCCCTCAACGACCCCGGCAAATTCCACGGTCTCGGCAAATACAACAGCGAGACTGGCGAAACCGCCGCCAGCGACAAGCCCACCTACTCCCAGGTCTATGCCCGCAGCGTCACCGACTTCGCCAAGGCTGATGAAAAAATCGTCGCCATCACCGGTGCCATGCCCGGCGGCACGGGCTTGAGCGTCTTCAAAAAGGAAATTCCCGAGCGCTACTTCGACGTCGGCATCGCCGAGGAACACGCCGCGCTCTTCGCCTGCGGCCTCGCCACCCGTGGCTTCAAGCCCTTCCTCACCATCTACTCCACCTTCATGCAGCGTGCGTTCGACATGATCGTGCATGACATGGCCGTTCAAAACCTCCCCGTGCGCCTGTGCATGGACCGCGGCGGCCTTAGCGGCGACGACGGCCCCACGCACCACGGCCTCTTCGACATCGCTTATCTTCGTGGCGTCCCCGGCCTCGTCCACATGCAGCCGCGCAACGAAGACGAGTTCGTGGACATGCTCTGGACCATGGCCTGCTACGAATCCGGCCCCATCGCCATCCGCTACCCGCGTGGCAACGGCCCCGGCATCATGCCCAAGGACAAGCCCGTCCGCCTCGAAATCGGCAAGGCCGAAGTCATCGCTGAAGGCAGCGACGTCGCCCTCATCGCCCTCGGCGACATGTTCCCCGTCGCTGAGGCCGCCAAGAAAGAACTCGAAGCCAAAGGCCTCTCCGTCGCCCTCATCAACCCGCGCTGGATCAAGCCCCTCGACATGGCCTGCTTCGAATCCTTCGCCAAAAAAGTGCAGGTCGTCTGCACCCTCGAAGACCACGTTCTCCGCAACGGCTTCGGCGCAGGCGTCATCGAGCAACTTAACGACGCCGGCATCCACACCCCCGTCGTCCGCATCGGCTGGCCCGACCAGTTCATCGAACACGGCACCCCCGCCATCCTCCGCCAAAAGCACGGCCTCAGCGTCGAAAACACCGTCGCGAAGGTGCTCGGTGCCTTGGGTCGCTGAGCATTCGAAATCCTGCCGCTTTTGGTAATCGCCAGCCGCTGCTGGTTCGGCTATGCCATGCGCCCATGGACTTACTTTGGGATCTTCATCAACAGGGACAGATTTCGTCTACCAATCAAACCGCCGACCGGGCAGAGAACAAAGCCGAGAGCGCTGC
Organism: Prosthecobacter sp.; assembly: GCF_046154365.1. GTDB lineage: Bacteria > Verrucomicrobiota > Verrucomicrobiia > Verrucomicrobiales > Verrucomicrobiaceae > Prosthecobacter. Next base: position 15,918 of record NZ_JBJXFV010000229.1, on the reverse strand, counting down.
CGCCGAGTTGTCTCGTTTGCAACGCCGCATTGAGCGCCTCTCTCTTTGCTGTCAGGCCATGTGGGAGTTGCTGCGCGACAAACACGGCCTCACCGAGGAAGAATTGCAATCGCGCGTCCTCGAAATCGACCTGCGCGACGGCACCACCGATGGAAAAATGCGCACGCAAATCGTCGATTGCCCGAGCTGCGGTGCGAAGACCAACACGAAGCGCTCGTTGTGTGTGATCTGCGGCGCACCGCTGCCAATCACACACTCGTTTGAAGTTTGAGAGATACTCACCGCTCCTCCACCCAGCCTGGCGCTGGATATTAGACCCACAAAGGTTGGATGCAGGATTTGACCACCGTCAAGAGCTTCGCCGACCTCCCCGATCTCGCCAAAGCCTACCTCAAACGCCTCGAAGCCCTCAGCGGCGCTCGCGTCAGCCTCCTTGGAGTCGGCCCCACGCGTGAGCAGACGCTCGTGGCGTGAGTCAATGCCGTGACTGCCATACCGCTAGGCGGTACAACGCCGCATACATTTCCATCGCCTGCGCCGACCAGATGTCGTTATGCCCGCCGATCAGCTCCTTCGGACAGCGGATCGTCCAGTAGTTCGACTGGCGGTCCAGCGGCAGCAGCCCTTTCACTCGTTCCCAATCTTTTTTCGCGTGAGATGGCACCTCCTCCGCCACCCGCCACGCCTTCACTCCAGACTGCGCATTCTTGGGGGTGGTGAAAAACAGCTCCGCGTCTCCCAGCCCCTCATCGAGCCGCAGATTGTCCTGGAGGACACCCGCGCAGGTGTCGCAAGGTGTCGCGCGGCTTGGCGCCAGTTCCGGCACCACCCAATGATCCACGAGCAGCGGATTGTGCCCCGGCGTACGCCGGTAGTAGTAGCTCTGGTGCAGCGAGCCGGAGGGGATTTCCCGGTTCTTTTCGTCCCGGCTGCCGTCCGTCAGCACGTCCGTGTGCCGACGTTGCAGACTTGGCGAAAGGCCCGCGAGCAGATTGCCCAGCGGATGAATCTTCCCCGTTGCCGAGTCCGCCTCCGAGGTCACCGACATGATCAGCGGCGCGTCCGCGTGCGACGGCACGGGATTCATCTTCTTGAGAGCCTGCCGGTGTCCCCAAAGCACATCCCCCAGCTGCTTCGAGTGCGTCGAAGGCGCTGCCGAGTTCACAAACAGCATAAGGTCAAACGGCGTCGGATTCACCTTCGACACCGCAGCTTTATCAAACCACGGATACTCTGCCGCCAATTGACCCACGATGGCCTGTCCCACGCTTTTCTCCAGCAGTAGCGCCCCCATCGAATGCCCCATGACGAATACTCGGTTCTGCTCGCTCCGCTTCTTGGCCACATTGGCGCACGCAAAAACGGCACGCGCCAGCGGCGCACCTGCCACATCTGCCTCCGCCGCTTTCTTGCGCCCCCAGTAGCTCAGTTGCTCACCCACCCAGGTAAACAGCGGCAGCCTCCGGTGATGCTTTGGATTCACGATGTCCTGGTCGCCAAAGTCCGCCCGCAGGTTCCGGGCATATTCGCTCTGGAGGTTCACCGCTGGCTTGAACACGTTCCCCCGCCACGCCAGGTACACCCCATGCACTCGAAAGCCCTGCCGCTGAATGTCCGGCGAGTTCGCCAGCAGCCGCAGGAACGAGTTAAACTCCACCACGTCACCCGACTGGCTGTTATTCTTCCAGCCGTGGCAGTACTGCACCAGCAGCAGGCGGTCTTTTTCTCCCAGATCCCTCACTTTTCCCCATGCGGCGCGGTATTGCTTGAAGTCGATGAAGTCCCCGCGGCCGTCAAACTCCACAAACGAGCACGAATACGGCTTCCCACCCGCCGTCGCCTTCGATTCGACATACCACGCGTCCATCGCCGCCGGCTTTGCCCCGTCTTTCGCACCCGGCAGCGGCTTCTCCGGGTCATGGCGCATCGGCTTTCCCACCGTTGTGCATTGCGTCAGAAGGAGCAGACTGGCGAGAGACAGGAGAATGTAGGCGATTTGCATGGTGCTCATGGATTGGATGCGGTCTGATCTTGTTTCTGCGAAGCGTTCCACTTGTATCCCACATAGGCCGTAGAGCTGATGCCCATCAGCGCCATCAAGTTTGCGTCAAACTCCGGCATCTCCCACCGGGCGAAGGTCTGCCAGACGAAGACCACGCCGAGCACCACGTTCCAGACCACCATCTGTAGTCGGGAAACCTCCGCCTCCCCGCCTTCCGTCACCAGGTCCATCAGGAATCCCTGGGTTGGCGTCAGGTTTTGCACCTGACGGCTGGCTTTGATGAACGAAGCCGCGAGCAGCGTGCTGCCATGAATCCCTAGAAGAAGCGGAGCCGAGCCGGAGAGTACCTGGACGTCCATCCGCATCGCCCACAAATAAACGTAACAGCTCGTGCATACCCCCAGCCACATCGCAAAGGTCACCCGCGACACGCTCCACGGGCTGCGCTCCCATGTCGGGATCAAATCCTTTTTCTCCGGCACCGCCTCCCGCAACGTCCCAGTGGTTAGGGCCACGATCAGGATCAGGCTGATGACTCCGGCCACCAGCCCCCAGGCGATCGAGCGCAAAAGCACCGGACGCAAGGGCAGTTCCACCGCAATCTTGCCGTCATTCACCAGCGACCTCATGATCGGAGACGATTCCAGCGTCCGCCCGCCCCCCAGCGGCAGGCAGATCGTCAGCGGGGCCGCGCAGTCCACCCCATAGATGCTTACCAGCGAGCGGAACGCCTCCAGCTCCTCCTTGCTCGGAGTGATCTCCCGGAAACACAGGCGATGGATGGTGTCATTGTCGGGGTTGGCTTCCGGACCAAAAAGCCTTCCAAAATCACTCTTACTCAAGGGCAACCTGCCCTGGAAGTCCGCAGGAATGCTAGCAAATATCTTTCCCGCGATCACCAGACGCAATCTCTGGCGGCATTGCTCGATCCAGTCCTGGAATTTTTGTTCCTCTCCCGCCAGTTTCAACTTCCATGTGATGCCGATGTCAGCCACGAAACGCGTGAGATCATCCGCCGTAAAGGCTTGGCCGTCCATGTTCACCAGTCCGCATGCCACCTGAGGCTGCTTTTTGACCAGTTCCCCGAGGTTTTTTTGAAAGGTTTTCAACTGCTCTTTCTCCCCGGCATCCGCCGGAAAATCATCGCTCATCAGTCTGGCGGGTGTGGGGCAGGCTGGCGGCATCAGGGCAGTAAACCGGGCGGCATCAGAGGTCAGCCTCACCAGCCATTCTCTGAATTTCGTCCGCATCTCCTCGGGATGCACCACGGGATCCTTTTTGCTCCCGTCCTTCGAAGAGCGCAGTTTTCTTTGCTCGTGAAAGACCCTCCAACGGGCCGGGGAGAGGCCCGTCTCCTTCATGAGACCTTCATTGGCCTCCGCCAAGTCGATGAGCCAGCCGTCCAGATTCCGCACCCACAGTGTCACGGCTGTCGAGAGTGTTCCTTCGGCCCGCCCTTTATCCAATAGGCTTCCATCTTCATTCCAGAGACCCGCGCGTGCTGCGAACACACCATGCTCGGGGGCACCTCTTTTCAGCTCGATACCCGGTGGCTTCTCATCGCGGATGGCGAAGGACTGGCTGCCAAAATGAATCCCTCCGACGAGCAGTGGAATGAGAAGGCACAGCAATGGCCATTTGAGGTTAACCCCGGTCTTCCCGGTCTTTGTTTTGGGGCTTTTGTCGCTCATGCTGAAATGGATCTCATGTTCGGGGTTGGAGATTCTTGCAGTGCATCAGCGGGCCTGCCATTCATGCCATGTCGCCCCGGGTCCGAGTCCTCCGAGCTCCCCCAGCAGCCGTTCCGCCTCCGCACGCATTTTCACCAGGTCAGGCTTCCCTTTCATGGCCGTGCCGGGAAAAAGAACATACGTCGCTCCGAGACCGTCCAGCGCCCCCCTCACACCTGATGCGTCTGGGTTCACCGCCTTGCACAACCGCAGGGATGCCTCCCCGCACTTCTCTTCCGGCCCGGAGTCCGCCAGCATGCAGGGAAACGCCTTCGAATTCACGATCACGACCCCTTGGCAGCCCATCGTCAGGCCGTGCGGGTCTGCCGCCGTGTATTTCCATGAGCCGGGGATCACCACAAATGGCTCCTCCACCGAAAGCGGGAAGCGCCGCAGCGTCAGATCCTCGATCAAGTCCTTGTTCTGGCTAATCTTCGTCACCCGGTCGATCTGCTCCGCGCAAACCTGGGCGATCTTCGGCCACACCGTGCCCCGGCGGTCCTTTGCCTGTTCCTCGTTCACAAGCGCCTGCACGCGTTTCAGTCCTGGCAGAAGACTACCCGGATAGGCCAGGAAAGGACTCACCGCCTTCTCCGCGTTCGGCCAGCCGTAGGCAAGCCTAGGCAGGAACGACCTTGAGATGCGCTCCTCATCATAATCCTCCAGTTTCGCCTTCCGAACCGGGTCCGTCCCGTCCGTGTCCACATCCATGTCTGATTGGAATAGAACCGCCTTCCGCCCGCTCTTCTCATCCCTCAGATTCAGCACCGTGGCGCAGTCAAAGAACAGGCTCGTGCTCATACCGCTAACCGCCTTCACCTTCGCGTCGTAGAGCTGGTGAAACTGCTTCGCCACCTCCGCCTTCTTGAGCAGCCCTTCCAGTCCTGGCAGCGTCTTCCCCAGCTTCGGATTCAGCTTGTGCAGCTCAGGCAGCGTCCGCAGTGCCCGCGGCCTCACCACCTCCGCCTTCGTCTCCAACTTAAAAAAAGGCAGCGCCTTGGCGGCGGGTACGGGCACGGACTCCACGCGGTCCACCACCACCCAGGCATGCGGGGAGGCCGCGTCTTTGAGCAATGCCTCCCCCGGCGTCTGGGCATGTGCCAAGCATGATATCGCCAGCGCACATAGCGGGTGTAGAAAAGAGCGTTTCATCGCGCAGTTCTATTTCTTGGGCTTGTGCTTCTTGATCTCTGCCGCCGTTGGTTGCCACCAAGTAAGCCCATGCCTTGCCGCCAACGCGGGGCCGTCGATGCGCGCCGGGTCTCCCCGGTTCCAAGGCTGCACCACGGCATGCGTCGTCAGGCGCGTCAGCGACGGCACCTCGTTTTTAACCAGGACAATGAGCTCATTGAGCGCCAGCATCTGCTGTGCTGTGTACTCCTCCGGCCCAGCCTTGGGATCATTCGGCACATGCGCTTGCAGATTCGCCAGACTGATCGCGATGCTGTGATCATTGATGTGCCCGCCATTCGTCCCCGGCACCGGGATCGTCGTGGAGACATGCCGCCCCCGGTGGTGGTAGCGCACACACTGGAAGACCGTGCACTCCGTCCCGTCTGACTTGTGCGTCCAGTCTGAGTCTTTTGTGTCACGCGCGATGATGAAATGATACGCGTTCCCCTTCGATCTCAGGTATTCGATGCTCGACCGCGCGCTCGCCCCCGCCGTTGCGTGCAGGATCAGCAGCGTCGGCTGCACATTGTTTGGACGCGGGGTTTCGCTGAGCAGTTTTGTGAGGCGTTGGAGGATCATGGTAATGTCTGGGTCAAAGGTTGAAATCAGTCTCTCGACATGGCGTCGGCCATTTTTCAGGCAGGCTTCGCCGCCTTCTTCTTCGGACGTTTTGCCGCCGCTTTCTTCGCCGCCGGCGCGGGGTCTTTCGGCGCAGGCACGCGTGATTTCCCCGTCAGATATTCGTCCGCAAAGTCCACCTTCAACTCCACCCACATCGGCAGGTGGTCCGACATTTGGTAAGAGCGCCATTCCCGGAAGCTCGGCACATTCGTCTTGTCCCAGGGATACAGCCCCTCGTCACCCTCCTCGCGGTACACAGACTGGTACATATTGAAGATCCCCGCGTTCGCCTTGTCGAGCTGGTAGCCCAGATCCGGCGAGATGAAGCCGATCTGGTCATACGGCTTGTTCATCATCTGGTTCGACCCCTTCTTGCTTCCCACGAACACCGCCGGCCTTGTGAACGCCTTCGTCAGCGACTCCATTGCCTTGTCATCTTCCGAGAAAATGTTGAAGTCCCCCAGCACGATGATGTTCCGTGCCCAGGGGTCCGGATCGTTCACCCGCTTCTGCAGTTGCCGCACCAAATCACCCATCTCCTTGATCCGCTGCGGATCCTTCGCCCCCTTACCATAGTAGGCATGGCTCGTGCAGATGCTGAAACGAAACCAGCCCGCACGGAATCCCACCATGTAAGGGCTGCGCGCATACGCCGAGTCCGCCGCCAGCAGCCCGTCCTTCTTCTTCGTCTGCTCCGGCACGATCTCCCCGGCCAGCCCGCCAAAAGACAGCTTCCGTGTGTCATAAATGAAAGCCAGCCGCTCATCATTGCCCTGCTTGCCCTGCGTCACGTCGGACACGATGTACTTCCACATCGACTGGCCCAAGATGTCCATCAACTGGTCAAGTGCCTTCAAATCACTGCGCACCTCCTGTACCGCGATCAGGTCGAAGTGCGACATGACCTCCGCAATGTAATAAAGGCTTTCCCGCGTGCGCTCCCCATACTTAGCCGCCCCGAACTCCCGCAGGTTCCACGTCGCCACCAGCAGATGCCTGTCGAGGTCCTTCTTCGGCACCTCCGCGTCCATCTGGGCCTTGAGGTGCAGCAGTCGTTCCGCCGTGCGCCGGTCTTCCGGCTTTTCTGATCTCAGTTTGTTGTAGAATGGCATGGTTGTGTGTTCTTGGGTTTAGGATTGATCGCTTTCGGTGTCTGTGATGAAGTCTAAACAGGGAAGTGCTAATCGAGTTTGATTATCGAGATGTACGGGGAGCGTTTGCGCGGCACAAGCTTACCCGTCGCTCCATCCAGCGGCAGGCGCTTCATTCCCACACCATCTTCCTCATTGCCACCGACGGTGATCGCACAAAGCCCCTGGTCATCCTCGCCGACTGCAACCACAATGGCACTGTGGGATTTGTATTGTGGCATCTTGACCGCTTGATCGAAGCTAAAGCTGTTTCCCGCTCGGTTGTTCTGAATGATGTCGCCTGGCTTGGGCGCATACTCCTCAATCCGCTGGGCCGTATAACGCCCCACGGGGTCCGTCTGTCTCCTCTTGTTCGCCGCGAAGACAAAACGCGAATGCGCCACGGCAAAACCAAAATCCGCATGCTGCACTCCTCCCTGCATCAAGCACCAGCAGACAAACACAGCAGACCAGGCAACCCCAGTGTCCTCAAACACAAAACCTGCTCCCGTCACGCCCTGAAGCTCATCCCAATACCCCTTGATGCGAGAAGAGAGAGGCTCATTCCCCTCATGGATGCCGTGAAATCTCTCAAACTGGCCGCGTGCCACCGCCACCACCGCCCCCCGTAGATCCGATCCCGCGGCGGCCGGCAGCACGGGGCCGTTGGCTCCTTTGGGCAGCGGAATGATCACCTCGCACACGTCATCAGTCTTCAATCCAAGCTCTCCCACCGCAAAATCCGACAGGTCGGCCACCCGGTTCGTCCACTCGGCGGGCCCCCAATCCGCAGGCTTTGCCTTCACCGTCTTTCCTGTGAGTGGATTGCGCACGATGACCTCGCTATCCAGCAAATGAAGCCGTGAAGTCGTCTTGTAATCCCAACGGCAAGCGATGTAGCTCGCTTGTTTGTTGAGCAGCCTTCGTCCCAGCGCGGGACCACGCTTGTCCTCGAACAACGCCGCGATGTCGGGCCGGTCTTGAATGTCCTTGTCGCGGATGATCGCCAGCCCCTCCCTTGGCTTCATCCCCGTGTCCTTCGGGCCTCCGAAAGTGGACATCTTCCCTCGCAGCGTGAGACTCACTCCCTCCCGTGCCACCACCACTTTTTTTGGCTGCCCGTTGATCTTCATCACCGCATACTGCACCACGCTGTGCGTTCGCATGATCTCGCGCACCTTATCCTCTGTCTCGGCCTCAAACACCTCCAGGGCGGGCAGAGGGACACCATCCGGGCGAAAAACGACATCGACGATGTTCATGTTAGTTCCATGGGGATCGAACAGCCCGGCTCCCACGACTTCTTTGAGCGTCTCCTCAAATCCTCGTAGCGATGTGGTCAGCTCGCCGGTCGTCTTGCATTCCTCGTCCGGGATGCTCAGCGTGATGATTTCAGGGTTTAATTCATTCATGAGATTTCACGGGTGGATGTTCTCGGCTGGCTTTCTGGTCATTTCGTGGCATCCTCGACCGCCTTCTCCAGATCCTTGAGTTTGGTGGTATCAAAAGTGAAAGCTGTCAGCTGGTTGAGTCCTGCGCGGGTCCTCGGGTAAACCGGGGCCGCCTCAATAACCTTGGTCGGGTCCGCAGGATCTGGCTTTTTAGTCTTTGGATCAATCTTATCCATTTCGGCTACCACAGTTGGCGGCAGAGTGTCGCTTGTCAGCTTCTTGGAGGTGCCAAGAATCGACTTCTGTATTGTCGTCGCGCTGCGCGAGGCGACAGCGGGCTGGGATCCGTCAGGGTTGGGTGGCGTTGGCTCCCGCAGTTCCGGCAGCTTCCCAGTAGCAGGAATATGGTTGTGTGCCGTTCCGGCCTGGGTCGTCTTCGCCCCCACCTCGCTCATAGGCTCGGTCGCCTGTTGTAGGTCGATGATCGTTGGGATGCGTCCTGAAAGAGTTTTTTCGACCACATGAATCGTCGCCTGCGTGCGTTGGATAAGCGTCACGCCGTTCTGTGTCAGCTCATTGTCGGATGCCTTCTGATTGTGGGACCAATAGTCTGCCTGTGCCGTCTCGATCAGACGCACCGCATCTGCATAAGCCTCCGCGCGGCCTTTGGCATTGAAGATGCCTTGAAAGGTGGGAATCAATGAACTCCCGAGACCAAGCACTGCGATACCGGACTTAGTGAAGTTGAATGCCGCAGTCGTACCCGCCAGCGCTGACATGGCAACTTGAGTCGATCCGGAAAGCTCTCGCGTCACTCGTGCTCCAGTCGCCTTCGCCCGAAAAATCGCCACCACATTGCTAGAATACGCCAGCGCAAGTTGGTCAGAAGGTTGCCAGGCTTGAAAAGCCTGTCCGCCATTGTACTTCGCCGGGTTGCGGCTGTACTCAACAAACGAGAACCGATCCCGGTTCACCACGCAGCTTGAAAGTAGCGCGCATACAAGCACAAGCGGACCCAGTGGATAAAAGCGAGTCATAGCGGGCAGGATCAAGGACAATTGTTTGTACACCTCACACCACCGGCTCCACGATCACGATCGTTCTTGGCGCGGTGGTGCGGGTGCCGGAGGAGTTGGTGGTTTCGGTGAGGATTTTGAGGGTTTGGCCGACTTGGAAGGGGCCGAGGGCGTTGCCGCTGGGGTCTAGGGGGGTGCTGTGGGTGAAGTCGGCGTCCACGCCGACGACTTGCCATTTGACGAGCTTTGTCGTGGCGTGCGCGCCACCGCCTGGGGCGTAGGCCACCAGCACTTGCAGGCCGCCGTCGCCGCCTTGGGTGATGGTGTGGATCTCGATGGTCTCTGGCGCGGGCGTGGTCGGCTCGGTGGTGATGCCGTTGAGCGCTTCATACACATCACTGCCGGGATCATTGCTGGCCTTCACGGCCTTGTACCAGCGCTTGTTGAGCTGGTCTGCGGCACGATCATGTGCGCGCAGCTCGGCGCGTTTGCGGTCCAGCAGTTCCTCCTTGTCCTTCATGGTCTTCACCAGATTGGTGTAACCATCCAGCAGCGCCTTTGCGCTCACCACCGTGTAGCTCACGCCGCCCACGGTGCGCACGATGGCGTCCTGTGCGGGGGTTTGGGCCGCCAGCACCGTATTCGCCCGCGTCCACACTGGCAGCAGTTCCCGCAGGCGCTTCAAAATCGTGCCCTCGGAGCGCGTCGCCGTGGCATACAGGTCGTCCACGTCCTTCATGATGCCCGCATTCTCATCCAGATGCGCCTCAATGATGGCCGGCACCTTGGTTCCCAGCCCCTTCATGCGCAGCAGCGCATCCTGCGCCGCACGGAAGGCGGCATCATAGGTGTCCTGCGCGTCTGTGCGGCCCTGCACCAGCGGCTCAAAGCCGTCGATCAGCGCCGTCAGTTCGGCCGTGCCCTGTCCCGCCACCTTGAAGGTCGGCAGGTATTGTGTCCACACCGGCAGGGTCTCCTGCGCGCGTTGTTTGGTGATTTCCCAGTATTCCATGGCGGTTGAGTTAAGAGGGATGTGTTCAGAGGAAGTCAGCAGCACTGCCGCCGGATCGATGGCGGAATCATAGGTGGAGCCGTCATCCCAAAATGTGAGGCCATCATCGTAGTAGGCTCCGGCAGGGTTTGGCATAGGCGTGCCTCCTCAGGCAAAAGCAACGGCTCCACAGCGCCTTCGAGCGCCGGTGAAATACATCGCAGCATCTTCATGAGCCCATGCTGGCCGCTTTTTCACCCTCTGCAACCGCTTTTTTTCATCATGCAGTCGCTTTTCCTGCCTCTGCTGCGGCTTTACCCCACTCTGCAATGGCAACAGAAGCCAGAAAAGCGGCAGCAGACCGCCTCCCAGCGACCGCAGTCCGGCAAAAAGCGACCGTAGAGCCAAAACCAGCGGACACTGGGGAGAAGGCAGCGAAAGCGGATGCAAAAACAGCGACTTTTGTGGCAACTCCAGCGGCTGCAAGGCCTTGCGCAGCGATATACACGGAAATAATAGCAGCTACCGATGGCTTCCAGCCACTGCCAGACCCACAAAACTCGTCAAACTTCTTATCCAATCTGAATCTTAATTTAGAAAAGTGGGTTCGCGACTGCCTCAAACCACCCCTTTCGCCCCACCGCAGACTCCGCATCGCCCCCAGCGCCACACGGGGAGAGGTTCGGTGTGCAGGGGCACCTTGCAGCGCCGTCAGCACTGCTTTTTTGCCTTTGCTCCCGGCCATCCAGCTCTCGATCCATGGCTTCCGCGTCACGACCGTCTCAAACAGAGCCGTTCGTGAGCCATGGGAGGAGTGCGCCGCATGCATTGAATTGCGATTGCAGCAGAAGCCCCCACCTCGGCACAAGCTTTTTCCGGACTTTGTCTCGACTTTCCCCGCCAACCCCGAAAAAATGCCGCCTATAAAGACTCTCCGCACCAAGAAACAATCGCCCCCAGCCATTCGACATTCCGCATTCATCCGTCATCCTCCCCACCATGCCGCTCCCGCCCATGACCCCAGAAGCCCAGGCTGCCTATGAGGTAGCGCTGGAGAAAATCGAAGCCTGCCGCCGTGAGGGGAAGCAGGGGACGCATCTCGATCTGAGCCGCCTCGGCCTGACCCAGGTGCCGCCGGAGATCAGCCAGCTCACCGCGTTGACGGATCTTGGCCTCTACAGCAATCAGCTCACGAGCCTGCCGCCGCAGTTCGGCCAGCTCTCCGCGCTGAGGGAACTTATCCTCGCCGAAAACCAGGTCACGAGCCTGCCACCGGAGTTCGGTCAGCTCGCCGCGCTGAGGGTGCTTTACCTCCAAGACAACCAGCTTACGAGCCTGCCGCCGGAGTTCGGCCAGCTCGCCGCGCTGACGGAGCTTCGCCTCGCCGACAACCAGCTCACGAGCCTGCCGCCGGAGATCGGCCAGCTCTCCGCGTTAACGAAGCTTTCCCTCGCCAACAACCAGCTAAGCACACTGCCGCCTGAGGTTGGCCAGCTTGCTGAGCTGACGCAGCTTGATCTTGCAAACAACCTGTTTAGCACACTGCTGCCGGAGATTGGCAAACTCACATCGCTGACATTGCTCTTCCTCGACAATAACCCACTCAAAAGGCTGCCACCTGAGATCGGCCAGATCCCTGCGCTGAAGGAGCTTTATTTGCACCGGAATCCACGCTTGGGGCTGCCTGCGGAGGTGCTGGGGCCGACGCGGCGTGCTAGCAGTGTAAAGAACCCGCCCGCGAAGCCGCAGGCGATTCTAGATTATTATTTTGCACAGCAAAAAGGCACCCGCCCTCTAAATGAGGTGAAACTCCTGCTCGTCGGACGTGGGGAGGCAGGTAAGACCTCCGTCTCACGGGCGCTGCGTGGTGAGAAGTTTAAGAAGGAGCAGGCAGAGACGCCGGGGATCGATATCCGGCCCTGGGAGCTGGCTTATCCGGGTGGGGAGCCGGTGAAGGTGCATGTGTGGGACTTTGCAGGCCAGGAGATCACCCATGAGACGCACCGCTTCTTCCTGACGGAGCGCAGCCTCTATGTGGTGGTGCTGGACGGTCGCGGTGGGCAGCAGATGGAGGAGGCGGAGTATTGGCTGAGCCATGTGGAGCGCTACGGCAGCCGGAAGGACGGGGAGAAGGTGGAGCACTCCCCGGTGATCGTGGTGCTGAACAAGTGGCGCAGCCCCGGCCCCTACGATGTGGAGAAACGCCGCCTGCAACGCGAGCACCCGAACATCCGCGCCTTTGTGGAGACAGACTGTAAGTCGGGCGATGGCATCGATAGCCTGAGGGAGACGATCTGCGCGGTGCTGGCACAGATGCCTGCGGTGCGGCAGGAGTGGCCGCTGACTTACTTTCAAGTGCGGCAGAAGCTGGATGAACTGGTGTCTCATAAGGACGCGACGAAGCGGAGGCATTTCCTGAACTGGGAGGCCTACCGACAGGTCTGTGTGGACTGCGGGGTGACGGATCAAGGCGCGCAGACGAGTCTGGCAGAGAACCTGAATGCGCTAGGCGTGGCGCTTTACTATGGCGATGACGAACGGCTGCGGGATACCCGCGTGCTAAACCCGAACTGGGCGGCCAATGGCCTCTACGGGCTGGTACGGGGCGTTCACCGGAAGCCTTTCCAAAACAAACCGGGGCAGCTCTGGCAGGGAGAGTTCCCAGAGGTGCTGGCGGAAGGCATGGAAGGCATGAGCAAGGAGCGCGGGGCGACCATTGAGGACTACCCGGAGGAGCGTGATGGCGTGCGGGTGCATGAGTTCCTGCTGGAGTTGATGCAGGACCGTGAGCTGGGCTTCCTGGCGGACGAAATCAACGGGAAGCCGCTGTACCTGCTGCCCGGCCTGCTGACGCTGGATGAGCCGGAGCCGAAGGACTACCACGTGGCCGCGCACATCGAGGGGGCGCAGGTCCGCTTCCGCTACCTGTATGAGCTGCTGCCTGCGGGAGTGATGAGCCGCTTCATCGTGCGTACGCATCCGCTGAGTGATGATTACTTCCGCTGGCAGCGCGGGGTGGTGTTGGGCTGGGGAAATGCACGTGCGCTGGTGATAGCGGAGCGGCGGCGGAATCCGCGTGTGGATGTCTTCATCCTCGGCGGCACGGCGGCGGAGCGGCAGGAACTCGCGGGCGTGGTGCGGGCGAACATGGATGAGATCCATCGCGGTCTGCCGGATGGCCTGAAGGGCCGGGAGGAACTGTATCTGACCGTGCCGGGGGATCAATACGAGAGCGTGGAGAAACTGGAGAAACTGGAATACCAAGGCGAAGCCGTGCAAGTCATGACACGCATGGGTGCCATGAATCTGCCTGTAACCCCAGAGCTAGAGCAAGTACAGCCCGCCAAAGCCCGCCGAAGTAGCGCACCGAAACTGAAGATCTTCGTGAGCTATGCGCATGCAAACTACAAAGTCTGGGACAAGCTCAAGCCGCATCTGGATGTGTTAAAGAATGAGCGCCTCGTATCCTGGTGGTTCGACGGCAAGATCCGCCCCGGCAGCGAATGGGATGACGCCATCCGCAAAGAAATGAAGGAGGCCGACATCGTGGTGCTGCTGCTAAGCAATGCTTTCTTTGCCTCCAAGTACATCAAGGGCGTGGAACTACGCGAAGCCCGCCGTAGGCAGGTAGGGGGCAAAACGGAGATCCTGCCCGTACTGCTGGAACCGAGCGAGGCCTTTGCGCAGCAGAACTGGCTGAGCAAACTGCAAACCGTGCCAAATCAGAACGGCCAGTTGCGCCCGCTATCGAGCTTCAACCCAAGCGTGAACGGCTGGAACCAGGTGCAGAAGGCGTTGCGGGAGATGATTGCGGATGTGGCCGCACGCCGTGATGAAAGGAATCGCGGCTTGCAATAAGTCCGCTAAAAAGTGACAATCCGCCATGCGCCTGACGAAGATCACGATGAAGAACTTTGCCCCGTTCGCCGACGGGGAGATGGAATTTCCTGCGGTGGAGGGAGCCGAAGGACTGGCCGAGGTGCATCTTTTCACCGGTGAGAACGGCACCGGCAAAACCCGCGTGCTGGCCGCATTGATGGGCGCACTGGGGAACCTGATTCCGCTGCAAGACCGCGTGAGGCAGGACTCGGGAGCGGAGATCGAGGTGTTTGCTTCCGAATGGGGCGGCTTATGGCGGTTCCGAGATGGAGCTGAAGACCCCAAGACGCCAAGCATGCCCATTCAAATGGACATCTTCGACAATGTGTTTGCCATGGGCGGATCAGGCATTGCTTTGCTTGAAGAAGCGCAGAGCGGGACTGCACAGGATCTGAAAATTGCGCGTGCGCACGAATGCCTGACGCTGAGTGGTGCGGTGGGAGGCTCTGGCATTATTCAGCGCCTGATGAAGCTGCGCATGGGAGTGGCGTTGGAACGTGATGCGGCACCTAATGCGCAGGAGGCGGGGAGACTAACGGCTTGCCTGCAAAAACTGGAGCAGGCGATCTGTGAAATCACGGGACATGGGTTTGCGCTTCAGGTGCAGCAAGGCCGTGAACTGAAACTCATCGCGCAATGGGATGGGCAACGTTTGTTTTTCTCCGAGCTGCCGGATGGCTTGCGCTCGCTGCTAAATTGGCTGGCAGGGTGGGTCGTGTTGCAGTCGGAGCACTTTGAACATAGCGCCGATCCGCTGAGCTGTGCAGTCACGCTGATCCTCGACGAGCCGGAGAATCATCTGCATCCGGCGTGGCAGCGGCGGGTGCTACCGGCCTTGCAGAAGCTGTTCCCGAAAGCGCAGATGTTTGTGGTCACGCACTCGCCTTTTGTAGTTAGTTCGCTAAATGCGGGATGGATTCACAAGTTCACTCGTGATGCCAAAGGCGTGGTGAAGATCGAAGCACCCAAGAAAGCGAGCCGTGGTGACAGCTACATGACGGCGGTGCAGGAGATTCTGGACCTGACGGAGTGGTTTGATCCCGAGACGGAGCAGGAGATCGCCGACTTTGAGACATCGCTGGACAAGGCCTATGCCAACAACGGCAGCAGTGTGGATGAGATGCGGCTGAAGGCCGACAAGCTGTCCAAACGCAGCCAGGAGGTGACGAATCTGGTGATGGGGCTGGTGGCGCAATTTGACCGCACGGCTGAGAGCGGGAAGGCGAAGCCAAAGATGGAGCCGAAACGGAACATCAAGCTGTAAGCGTGACGATGCATCCGTGGCAACGCCCTCAGGAACCCGAAGAACTGCGCACTCAACGTGCCGCACTGACAAGGGCGTTTGTGAAGGAGCACCGTGACACTGGCAAGACGCCGAGCTGCGACTGGCCGAAGGTGCGGAATGCGGCAGGAGAGCATATCACGCTGCAAACGTTGCTGTCAGATCATACGGGACAGCATTGCAACTACTGCGACAGCCTGATGGGCTACTCCAGCCGGGACACGATCGACCACTTCCTGCCGAAGAAGCACTTCCCTTGTCTGGCTTATGTGTGGAGCAATCTCTACCTTTGCTGTGACGGCTGCCAACGCAAGGGCACACGCTATGACAAGCGGGCACTGCGCCCTGATGAAGGCGGCTACAGCTTCAGCCGCTACTTTCGCTACCGGAGTAATGGAGAACTGAGCGTGATCGCCTCAGACGAGACCGATCGTGAACGCGCTGAGATTACCGTCGAAGTGCTGGACCTGAATGATGCAAAATTGGTGAAGGACCGACGTGCGGCCTTCCGGGTGCATCTCACGCCACGAATGCGCCCCTTGCGGCCAGGATTGGACGCCCAAGCAGCCAGCCTGCGTGATGCTGCGCTGCGTCACTCGTTTGAAGACAAGCCGTATCGAGACTTCTTCGTTCAAGATCCGGAGAATTGACTGGCAGCGACAAGGGTAAGCAGCCTTCCGGGTAGAGCAGCCCGTTGCCGGGC
>NZ_JBJXFV010000227.1:0-3855 GCF_046154365.1 Prosthecobacter sp. | reverse complement strand
CGCCAGTCCTCTGGCGCTTTCGAGCGTCCCCGGGCCTGCGGAAAGCTCCAGAGGGCTGGAGCACTCCAGGACGCTGCCGCGCTCAGCGCAAACCCAACTGCATGGTTACGGCTCAGGCTGGACGGTCGCAGAGGCTCATTGATACTCCTTGTCACGGTTCAAGCAGCGCCCGAGGTCAGGATGTCATTGGCCTATTTACCTCATGGCAACGCCCGCAAGCCATGCTGCAAGTGGCATTGCTGGAATGATGGAGGATGAGTGTGGCGTCAGCCCGCTCGTCATTCGGGCGGACGCTGGCCGCGTGAGGGCCGAGAAGTCGGGCGGGCTATCGCCACACCCAACCTACGGCATCAATTCGGCGATCCACCACGCTGCAACGGCTTTTCCTGCCTCTGCAAGGCCCGGAAACGACGCTGCAACGGCTTTTTATGCCTCTGCAACGTTCGGAAGCCATGCTGCAACGCCTTTTTGACCCGCTGCAACGCCTGCCAAGGTCGCTGCATCGGCTTTTCGGGTCGCTGCAACGCCCGCCAAGGCCGCTGCATCGGCTTTTGGGAGCACTGCAACGCCTGCCAGGGTCACTGCAACGGCTTTTCGGGCCGATGAAACGCCTTTTGAACCCGCTGCAACGCCCGCAAGGGTGGCTGCAACGGCTTTTCGAGCTGCTGCAATGGTTGCAGCATGGCTGACGGGCATTGCATGAGTACCTGCGGGTGCCGCAGAAGCGCTTGCGGGTGCAGCAGAGCATGTTCTGGGGGCAGCAATGGCAGTTGCGGGCGGTTGGCAGGAGCGGCGTGTGTTTCAGCCACAAAAGGGGCTTGAAAAAAAGCGGAAATGATTATGTTTTTCCCACGCCTTGCGTCCCAGGGAGTTTTCCCTGGCCTGTCGGGGCGGTTGAATGAGGCACACCGACCATGAGCCGCTCTTCCATTCTCCTACCACGCCCAGGGCATGATCGCCGCCGGTGGCTGCGGCCTGCCTTGGACTCATCCCTGACGCCCTGCTGCGATGCTGCGCTCTTCCACGCCCCTGCTGGCCCGTTGGAACGACGGTAGCCGCTGGAATGACGGCCATTTGTGGTCGGGTTCCTCCACGCCTGCGCCTGTGGCGCCTCTTTTGCCAAGCACACCGATAACCCTAAACACACCTACCACCATGCAATCCTGGGAAATCACCAAAGACCGCGCCCAACTGTCACTGACCGTGTGGACGCAACATGCGCCGACCCTCAAGATCGGCACGCAAGGAACGACGGAACTCAGCGCGCTCATCGCCCAGTTCGAGCCGCTGGTGCAACTGCGCGCCGTGAAGCAGGACGATGCCGACGCGGCCTACCGCGCCGGGCAGGCGACGCTGCAAAAGCTCAAGGTGCTGGGCACCAAGGTGCCGCAAATCCTCGAAGGCCAGCTCGGCGACAACGTGCTGCTGATGAAGGATCTCAAGGACGTGTTTCAAATCTCCCCACGCTCGGAGGGCACGATCCTGGAGCGCGCACGGGCGCTGTATCCGGTGTGGGTGCGCGCGAACACCGCGCTGGCGGCGCTGACGCCCGCACAGCCGCCGATCACCCGCATGCTGCAAGGCGTGGCGCAGACGGCGGCGATGTTCAAGGCGCTGCTGGACGGCTACACCACGCAGGTGCAGGCCATCAGCGACACGGAGGGCCTGCTGGACAAGACGCGCAAGGATTTGACCGACCTCGATGACCAGACGGACCAGCTCAACAAGAGCTGGTACAAGGTGATGAAGGCCAGCTACGATCCCGGTTCACCCGAATACGAAGCCCTCAGCAGCATCCCGACGGAGGGTGGCACGGCCGCGCCGGAGACCATCGAGATCAACACCGTGGCGCAGGGCGGCACCAGCGGCCTGGAGGTGCTCGTCGAGTACGTCCCCGGCGGCGGTGCGCATGCCACGACGAAGCTGCTGAAGTGGATGGTCGTCGGCGTGGACGCCGACTTCACCCACAGCGTCCCGCTGACCGAGGCCGGCGACGCCATCGGCCCCTTCACCGTGGCGCAGGTGGTCAAAGTGATCACCGAAGCGACGAACAGTGCCGGGTCACGCACGAGCGCAGAGCGTACGATCACGATCGAACCGCCAATCGTGTAGCGCGGAGAGATTTTTTTAACCACCGAGGGCACGGAGAGGCACCGAGGAGGGAGACAGAGTTCTTTCTCTGTGGTTCTCTGTGACCTCTGTGGTGAGTGTTTGGAGGCAGTTTGGTCTTGGAACACCAGTTGGAAGTCACCAGCAAGATCGGCGAGGGGCAGACATCCTGACCTCGGGCGCTGCTTGAACCATGACAAGGAATGTCAATGAGCCTCTGCGACCGTCCAACCGCTGCGGTTAAGCCGTAACCATACAGTTGGGTTTGCGTTGAGCGCGGCAGCGTCCTGGAGTGCTCCAGCCCTCTGGAGCTTTCCGCAGGCCCGGGGACGCTCGAAAGCGCCGGAGGACCGGCGCACTCCAGGACGCTGCCGCGAGCCTTCACCTGCGGGTGTTTGAGTCTGTCTTCGTCCACTGACTTTGACTGCATCGTTACGGTTAAGTTGGATTGAACCGCAGAGGCTGGACGGTCGCAGAGCAAAAAGGCATGGAGGAACAGCCCCGGCAGATCATGCAGCGTTTGCCATATTCAGTTCCACCCATTGCAGTGGGTGCAGCGCCGGAATGATGTAGGATGAGTGTGGCGTCAGCCCGCTCGTCATTTGGGCGCACGCTGGCCGCGCGAGGGCCAAGAAGTCGGGCGGGCTATCGCCACACCCAACCTACGAGATGATTCCGGCGATACACCCCTTGGCAGTTCTGCCATGGCACAGGCAGTCACCTTCTCACTCGCCGGGAAGCGGCTCGGTGGGCCAGGTTTCGAGCCAGGGGAGGCCGTAGGCGTTGAGGTCGGCCATGAAGGGGTCGGGATTGAGCTGCTCGACGTTCCAGACGCCGGGCTGGCGATACTCGGTGGGATTGGTGAGGAGCTGGCGGGCGGCGATCATGGCGGGGACGCCGGTGGTGTAGCTGACGCCTTGGCTGTTGGTCTCAACGTAGCACTCCTGGTGGTCGCAGATGTTGTACACGTAGTAGCGCAAGGGCTGGCCGTCTTTGCCGGTGCCTTCGATCCAGTTGCCGATGCAGGTCTTGCCTTTGGTATCGGGGCCCAGGCTGCCAGGCTCGGGCAGGAGGGTCTTCAAGAACTCGATGGGGATGATGTCCACGCCTTTGTGCTTCACGGGATGGATGCCGGTCATGCCGACGTTCACCAGCACTTCCATGTGCTTGATGTAGGCATCGCCAAAGGTCATCCAAAAGCGGGCGCGGCGCATGGGGATATGCTTCGTGAGGCTCTCCAGCTCTTCGTGGTAGAGGCAGTAGATATTCTTCGGGCCGATGCCATCCGGGAAGGGGAAGCTGCGCTTGATTTCGAGCGGCTTCGTCTCCACCCACGCGCCGTTTTCCCAGTAGCGACCATTCGCGGTGACCTCGCGCAGATTGATCTCGGGATTGCAGTGGGTGGCGAAGGCCTTGCCGTGATCGCCCGCGTTGCAGTCGAGGATGTCGAGCGTGTCGATCTTCGAGAAATGATGCGTCAAAGCGTAGGCGGTATAGACATTCGTCACGCCTGGATCAAAGCCGCAGCCTAGCAACGCCGTGAGACCGGCGGCCTTGAACTTTTCCTGATACGCCCACTGCCAGTGATACTCAAACTTGGCCACATCGCGGGGCTCGTAGTTCGCGGTGTCGATGTAATGTACTCCGGCTTCGAGGCAGGCGTCCATGCTGGTGAGGTCCTGGTAGGGCAGGGCCACATTGATGACGACCTCGGGCTGGAAGCTCTGGAGCAGTTCGACCAGTGCG
>NZ_JBJXFV010000225.1:0-54164 GCF_046154365.1 Prosthecobacter sp. | reverse complement strand
CGTCATCCAAATCCAAGCCGCCGCCGGCCTGCAATTTGCCCCCACGCAGCTCCGCGTGACACCAGGCAGCAAGGTCCGCCTCGTCTTCTCCAACCCCGACATCATGATGCACAACTGGGTGCTCCTCGCCCCCGGCAGCGTCGATGAGATCGGAGCCCTAGCCGACCAACTCGCCAGCCAAGCCGACGGCATGGCCAAAGGCTACCTCCCCACCTCCGACAAGATCCTCCAGGCCACCAAACTCCTCGGCCCCAACGCCAAAGAAGAACTCATCTTCGAAGCTCCAACGCAACCCGGCGACTACCCCTACATCTGCACCTTCCCCGGCCATTGGCGCATCATGAAAGGCATCCTCACCGTCGGCCACCGCCAACCTACCAAACCCAAACCCGCCCGCACCACATCGCCCGCCATCAAAGCCGTCACCATCCCCATTGGCGAAGGTGCCCTCTTCGAAACCGCCACCACGGCCACCGCCTTCACCAAGCTCGTCCCCCCAACCAAACCCAGCGGCAAAGTCACCACCAACCAAAAAACCAACAACGATCCCACCGCCACCCTCACCGACGGCAAGCTAGCCGAAAGCTTCGGCCCTATCTTCGCCAACGGCATCCAAGACGGAGCCTACAAAATGGACCTCGGCAAACCGCAGCCCATCACCGCCATCACCAGTTGGTCCTACAAACAGCACGGCCAACGCGGAGCCCAGCGCCTCACCCTCTACGCCAGCAACGCCACCGAAGACCCAGGATGGGATGTCACCGGCAAAGGCTTCACTAACCTCGGCACACTGAGCACCGAAGGCCAAACGTTGCAGCCCTACACCGCCCTCTCGCGCCGCAACGCTGATGGCAAGCCGCTAGGCACCTTCCGCTGGATCATCTGGCAAGTCTCGCCCGTGACGGAGCGGCAGGAGAACACGGCCTTTCAAGAGCTGTCCGTGGAATTCGGCAAGAACTGATCCCCATTGGAAACTCATCATGAAATACAGCGTCGTCCTCCTCGCCTCATTACTGCTCTCGCCACTCGCTGGACCAGCTTTGCAGGCCCAATCTAAACCCAACATCGTCTTCATCTATGCCGACGACTGGGGCTGGGGCGATCTCTCGTGCCATGGGCATTCGTTTTTGAAGACACCCAACCTCGATCGACTCGCCGCCGAGGGCACGGACTTTCAGCAGTTCAACGTGCTCAATCCTGTGTGCTCACCGAGCCGCACCGCAGCACTGACGGGTCGTTATCCAGCACGCTTCGGCATCAACAACGTCTTTGGTGGCGGTCTGGATGGCACGCCCGAGATGCCGGATTGGCTCGATGGAAAGGCTCCCACCACGCCACGTTATCTGAAGGCAGCAGGCTATCGCACGGCCCATTTCGGCAAGTGGCACTTGGGCAGCGATGGCCCCCAGATGGCCGACTACGGCATCGATGAGTCAGCAGTGTATAACGGACCAGGTCCCAAGGTCAGCCCCAGCGGCCCCGAGATCGTGGACCATGCCGTGAAGTTCATCGAAGCCCATAAAGGCAGTCCCTTCTACATGAACGTCTGGCTTCATGAGAGCCATCTGGCTCATTCGCCATCGGCGGAGTCCATGGAGAAATGGAAGCATCTGGATGAACAAAAGCAGGTCTATGCCGCCGTGATCACCGATGGCGACAACAAAGTCGGCATGATCCTGGATGCGTTGGAAAAAGCAGGCATCGCGCAAAACACCCTCGTCGCCTTTTCCTCCGACAACGGCCCAGAGAGCACCGGAGAAGCCAACAAGAAGGACAAGGGTGGCGAGGGCAAATACGGCAGCTACTACAGCGTCGGCGAAACCGGTGGTCTGCGTGGTCGCAAACGCAGCCTCTATGAAGGAGGCGTGCGAGTGCCCTTCATCGTGCGCTGGCCAGGACACACCAAGACTGGCTTCAAGAACGACACCACCGTCTTCACCGCCGTGGATCTTCTGCCGACCTTCTGTGCCGCCGCCGGAGTTACACTGCCTGATGACGCGAAAGGCGATGGCGAGAACCTCATCGGTGCCTTCAATGGCGAAACCACTCCACGCACACGTCCCATTTTTTGGCTGCACAAAGGCAAAGCCGCCGAGCCTGACTGGTGGCCGCGTCTGGCGGTGCGTGACGGCAACTTGAAGCTGCTCATGACCTACGGAGCCGAGCGTGTTGAGTTGCATGACCTCAGTTCAGATCGTGCGGAAGCGATGGATGTGTCCAAAGATCATCCTGAAGTCGTCGCCAAGCTCAGCAAGCTCCTGCTCGACTGGTATGCCACCTTGCCCACCGAAGCAGACCCCACTTGCCTGAGCAAACCGCGAGACTCCGTGCCGAAGCAGCGCGAAAAAAAGTCGAAAGGACCTGAGGTAAAGATGTCCACGAAAGATCGGAACATTCCCTTCAACCGCTGGGACACGAACAAGGACGAGTTCCTCTCTCTGGAAGAATACAAGGCCGGCTTATCCCAGGGCGATGACCTCGAATCGCGTTTCAAGTCATTCGACAAGGACCGTGACAGCAAAGTGAGCCGCAAGGAGTTTGTCACACCGTCAGGCGCCAGAGCTACGGAGACTTCAAATTGAGCGCATCAGAAAGTGAATGCTTTGACTAGAAAACTCATGAATCGCGCCCGCCTTGCTGTCTTCACCGTTGTTTGTGCCTGCGGCGGATTTTGCGCCAGCAGCGCATCCGCGATGACCGCATCGTTTGCCGTGACCGATAGCTGGCCCACCGGCTACAACGGCGGAATCACGATCACGAATGACGGCGCTGCTTCAGTGACGGGCGGATGGTCGCTGGAGTTTGATTTCACGGGGACGATCACCAACATCTGGAATGCCACCGTCACAAGCCATGTCGGTACGCATTACGTGGTGCAGAATGTGGGCTACAACGCGACCATCGCTGTGGGGGCGCAAGTGTTCGTGGGCTTCAGCGCCAATCCGGCGGATCAGTCACAGCCGCCGACGAACTACATTTTCAATGGCGTGGGCATCGGCGGAACGCTGGCGATCACCACAAGCGCACTGCCGGGCGGCAGCGTGGGCGCGGCTTATTCGCAAACGCTCGCGGCAACCGGTGGCACTGGGCCGTATGCGTGGTCGGTGAGTGGCGGCGCATTGCCAGGAAGCACCACGCTGAGCACCGCAGGTGTGCTCAGCGGCACACCAGTCAGCGCGGGCACGGCGAACTTCACCGTGAGGGTGACTGACAGCTCCGCATCTGCCAAAACAGCGACGAAGGCTCTGTCCATCGCCGTGACGACTCCGCCGACAATTTCGATCAACGACGTGTCCGTCACGCTCACCGGCTCCGCCAGCCTCACGGGTGTCTTATCGACCAACGGCAACCAAATCGTGGACTCGGCGGGCAATCCTGTGCGCATCACCGGTATCAATTGGTTCGGCTTTGAGACGAGCAACCGCATCATCCACGGTCTGTGGGCACGCGGCTACAAATCAGCGCTCGATCAAATCAAGACGCTCGGCTTCAACACACTGCGCATCCCGTATTCCAACGCCATGCTGCGTGCCGGTGCCGCGACGAGTAGCATCAACTTCGCGCTCAATCCCGATTTGCAGGGACTCACACCGCTGCAATGCCTCGACAAGGTCATCGACTACTGCGGGCAGATCGGCCTGCGCATCTTCCTCGACCGGCACTCTGCTAACGCGGACGGCTACCTCAATGAAAACGTCTGGTTCATCAGCGGTGATGCCTACTACACCGAGCAGCGCTGGATCGACGACTGGGTGATGCTCGCCACACGCTACGCAGGCAACCCAACCGTCATCGGAGCCGATCTTTTCAACGAACCCAAACGCAGCGCCACCTGGGGTAATAGCGCAACGCTCACCGACTGGAACAAAGCCGCCGAACGCTGTGGCAATGCCATTCAAGCCGTCAATCCGAGCTGGCTCATCATTGTCGAAGGCGTGGAGCAGGCTGGCGGCCAATCCTACTGGTGGGGCGGCAACTTGATGGGCGTGGCGACGCTGCCCGTGACGCTGAACGTGCCCAACAAGCTCGTCTATTCCATCCACGACTATCCCGCGAGCGTTTCGGCGCAGAGTTGGTTCAGCGCAGGCAATTACCCACAAAATCTCGGCGGCGTGTGGGACAGCTACTGGGGCTATGTCTTCAAAAACAACACCGCACCGATCATCGTCGGCGAATTCGGCAGCAAGCTGCTCACCACCTCCGACCAGCAGTGGATGGACAAACTCACCGACTACATGGACGGCGATTTCGACCTCAATGGCAGCAACGATCTCGCCGCAGGCAAACACGGCATCAGTTGGACCATGTGGTGCTTCAATCCCAACAGCGGCGACACCGGCGGCATCGTCGGCGACGATTGGACGACCGTGAATCAAACCAAACTCGCCTACATCCAGTCCAGCATGGCCCCGCTGCTCAGTGGCACCGCCACCACGCAGACCGCCAGCTTCACCGTGACCCTTTCAGCGGTCGCCGCACAAGCTGTGAGTGTCGCGTGGACGACGACGAATTCCTCCGCACTCGCCGGCACCCACTTCACCGCCGCCAGCGGCACACTGACCTTCGCCGCAGGTGAGACCAGCAAGACCATCACTCTCACGCTGCTGCCGAATGCCAGTGCCAGCGACATCAGAGCCTTCACCGTGCAGCTCAGCACTCCCGCCAACGCCACAATCGCCGACAGCACCGGCCTCGCCGCCATCCTGCCTGCCACCGCGTGGCACCATTGGCTGTCGTCTCACTTTTACACCAGCGAACTTGCCAACCCCGCGCTCACCAGCCCCATCGCTGACCCCGATCGTGACGGCACCCCGAATCTGCTCGAATACGCCACCGCCTTGAATCCCGCCGTGACCGACATGGCCGTCACCACCGCCACGAAAACCCTCAGCGGCCTCGAATTCATCTACACGCGAAACAAAACCGCCACCGACATCACCTGCATCGTCGAATGGAGTGACGACCTCAGCACCTGGAGCACCGCTGGCGTCACCAGCAGTGTTTTGACCGAAGGCGCAACGACCCAGCACATCAAGGCAACCATGCCAGCCGGAGCCAACGGCCGCCGCTTTGCACGCCTGCGTGCTGAACCGTGAGAAGTTTCCGGGAATGAAGGCGGCTGGAGCAAATTGGCTATTGCCAAGCGATGGGCCGCTCCCTATAACCGGCCTTTCTTATGCAACCATGGTATTACTCACATGACGGGCAGCAGCAGGGACCGGTTTCCTTTGAGGAAATCCGCCAACTGCAAGCCGCAGGCACTCTCACCACGCTCAGCCTCGTCTGGAATGCCGGACTCACCGAATGGACGCCCTTGGGCGCGATCTCGCCGGATGACCTGACCGCCGCTGCGGCGACACCTGCCGCAGCGCCCGCCGCAGTGGCCGCCTACACCGCACCCGCGCAAGAGCGTGCGCACCCCTTCGAGTTTCACGGCAAGGCCGGCGAGTTTTTCCGCATCTGGATCGTCAATGTCGTGCTCACCGTGCTGACGCTCGGCATCTACGCCGCGTGGGCCAAAGTGCGCACCCGCCGCTACTTTTATGGCAACACATTGCTGGATGGGAAGCCCTTCGACTTCACCGGCAACCCCATCTCCATCCTCAAGGGCAATCTGCTCTTTGGTGGCCTGTTCGTGATCTACACGGTGGCCGGCTCGGTGTTCCCACCGCTGGCCATCCTCGTCATGCTGGTGATCTTGGTGCTCTCCCCCTGGCTGATTCAGAAGGCGCTGCGCTTCCGAGCGCACAACACCGTGCATCGCAACGTGCGCCTCAACTTCCGTGGCACCACGGGCGAGGCCTATGGCGTGTTTCTCGGCCTCGCGCTGCTCCTTCCCTTCACGCTGGGCCTCATCATGCCTTACCTGCAGTTTCGCCAAAAGAAATACTTCCTCGGTAATCTGGGCTGGGGCAACGCCAACGCCGACATGCAAGGCCGCGCCGGTTTCTTCTACAAGACCTTCTTCAAGTCCTTTGGCCTGATCTTCATCCTCGCCATCCTGGCCAGTCTCGCGGTTCCAGCCTTCAGTATGATGCAAAAACAGGCCAAGCAGGCCAAGGAAACCTCGGCGGTCCAGACGGAGCCTGTCCCTCCCGTAGTGGCCCCGGCTCCCGCAGCCACAGAGCAAGACCTGACCATCCCGACCGATGCCCCGAAGCGCCGTGATTCCAGGCCCAGCCAGCTCCCCGCAGGTTTCGAGATCATCATCATCGCTGCTGTGAGTGCCTTTTACCTCCTGTTCTTCCTCCTGTTCCTCTACTACCAAGTCCGCACGAACAACTACGCCATCAACACCACGCAATGGGGCCAACTCGGTCGTCTGGAGTCCAAGGTGCGCGTGCGTGATCTCATCTGGCTCTTCATCACCAATGGCATCGCCGTGCTGCTGTCACTGGGGCTGTTGATCCCGTGGGTGAAGGTCCGCATGGCACGCTACCATGCCGCTCGCACCACCTTCATCGCCTGCGGCAGTCTGGATGCCGTCGCCCAGTCGTCGGGCGGCAATGTCTCCGCCATGGGCGATGCCGGTGCGGACATCTTTGACTTCGACATCGGCTTCTGATCCCCACCCGCCCGCGTGACACTCTCCGGCACCTATTACGCAGCCTCGTCCTCGCACGCGATCGAGGTCAGCGTGCGGCTGGAGGCTGATGGCACGCTCCACATCGAGTCGCCGGAGTTCAACCGGGTGGAACAAGTGCGCGCCTGTACGCTCTCCGACCCCTTGGGGCGCATGGCCCGCCATTTCACCCTGCCCGATGGCGCACGGCTGGAGATCACCGATGTCACCGCCCTGGCCAAGTGGGAGCACAGTCGCGGTCACCGCACCGGCATGCATTTCGTGCATGGCCTGGAGTCACGCTGGCGCTGGGTCGGTGCCGCCGTGCTGTTCCTGCTGGCCTTCATGGCCGTCGGTTACATCTGGGGGCTGCCCTTCGCCGCTAAGCGCATCGCCATGCGTCTGCCACCCAAGATCGGTGCCGTCGCCACCGATCAGGCCCGCACCATTTTCACCCGCTTGTTCGACTTTGAATCCAGCAAGCTCTCCACCGAGCGCCGCCAGAAAATCGAGCAGCAGTTTCAAACCATGGCAGCCGTGATGGACCCAGGGAATCAGCGGAACTATCGCCTGGAATTCTTCGCCGCCCCCTTCCCCAACGCCTTTGCCTTGCCTGATGGACTGGTCTGCATCACCGACGAACTGATTGAAGAAGCCAAAGACGACAAAGAGGTCTATGGCGTCCTCGCCCACGAGATCGTGCATGTGCGTGAGCAGCACGGCCTGCGCAGTGTGCTGCAAAACTCCGCCGTCTTCCTCATCTGGACCCTCATGACCGGCGACATCTCCACCGTCGCCGGCATGGGCTCCGCCCTGCCCGCCATGCTCGCCGAAAGCGGCTACTCACGCGGCTTCGAGCAGGAGGCCGACCTCGGCGCCGCCGAGTACATGATCAAGGTTGGTTGGGGCACCAAGCCGCTGGCCGACATCCTCCAGCGCATCGACCCCGAGCACTCCCATCTCGGCGATGCCGGCGAGGCCCTCTCCTCCCACCCGCTCACCGAAAAACGCGTGCAGGTGCTGGCGGACTACGAAAAGACGCACCCGGCTCCCGTTCCCGCTCCCACTCCATGAAGCGCTTTGCATTTCTCCTCTTCGCTCTTTGCCCTTCACTCTTCGCCGCCGCCAAACCCAACGTCCTGCTCATCTGTGTTGATGACTTGAAACCGCTGCTCGGCTGCTACGGCGACAAGGTCGTGAAATCGCCGAACATCGACCGCCTCGCCGCACGGGGCGTGCTGTTTGAGAAGGCGTTTTGCAATCAGGCTGTTTGTTCGCCGTCGCGAAATGCGCTGCTCACCGGCTTGCGACCGCAGACACTGGGGATTTACGATCTACCGACGAATTTCCGCAAAAGCGCCCCGGATGCCGTGACGTTGCCGCAGCACTTCAAAGCAAATGGTTATCGTGCCGAGGGCCTCGGCAAAATCTTCCACGTCGGCCATGGCAACGTGAACGACGAGGCCTCGTGGAGCGTGCCGCATTTCAGCCCGAAGACGATCAGCTACGCGCTCAAAGAGAACAACCCGCCGACCTCGACGCGCGAGCAGGCCTTGTTTGAAAACAAAACCGAAGCCTGGAAGCTGCCACGCGGCGCGCCTGCGGAGTCCGCCGACGTTCCTGACAACGCGTATGGTGATGGCGCGATTGCCGACGAAGCGATCAAACGTCTCGCCGCCGCGAAACAACAGCCCGACGCGCCATTCTTCCTGGCCGTGGGCTTTTTGAAGCCGCATCTGCCCTTCGTCGCACCGAAGAAATACTGGGACCTCTACGATCCCGCGTCCTTCAAGCTGCCAGAGCTAAAACAAGCGCCCGAAGGTGCGCCTGAATTCGCCCCGACGACCTGGGGCGAGCTGCGCCAATACAAGGACATGCCGGAATCCGGCCCGCTCACCGATGAGCAGACCCGCCACCTCATCCACGGCTACCACGCCGCCACCAGCTACATGGACGCACAGCTCGGCAAGGTGCTCGATGCGCTCGACGCGAACGGCCTCGCTGAAAACACGATCATCGTCCTCTGGGGCGACCACGGCTGGCATCTCGGCGACCACGGCATGTGGTGCAAGCACACGAACTACGAGCAGGCCGCGCGCATCCCGCTCATCGTCGCTGCACCCGGCATCGCGGGAGGCCAGCGCACGCAGGCGCTCGTCGAATCCTGCGACATCTACCCCACGCTCGCCGAACTCACGAACCTGCCCGCTCCGCCGCAGGGCGATGGCCGCAGCTTCGCCAGCGTGCTGAAAAATCCAGCCACCACAGTCCGTGATCACGCCATCCACGTCTATCCGCGCACCGGATTGATCGGCCGCGCCGTGCGCACGCAGCGTCATCGCCTCGTGGAATGGAAAAAGCCCGGCGAGGCACCTGAAACCGCGATTCTCGAACTCTACGATTACGAAGCCGATCCTGCCGAAACCAAGAACCTCGCCGCCTCACAACCCGAAGTTGTTGCCAGCTTGCGCAAGCTCCTCTCACAACATCCCGAAGCGAAACCGCAGATCGCCAACAAGCCCGACCCGAAACAAGCCGAGGCCATGAAGCCCGTTCAAGATCGCGGGGCGATGTTCGACCAGCGCGACAAGAACCAAGACGGTCAGCTCACCAAGGAGGAATTCCTCCTCAACCAACCTGACCCCGATGAAGCGCCGAAACGCTTTCCCAAATTCGATGCCGACGGCAACGGCACGCTGAGTCGCGAGGAGTTCGTGAAGAGTGGCAAGAAGTGAGGGTGGCAACTCCCGTAGCTTCGATTGGCAATCGAAGCCTCCGGGACGCGCTGATTCGACTGCCAGTCGAATCTACCAGGCCGCCGCGCCGCGAAATGCCTTGCCACGGCTGTGCGATTCTGGCGAAATACCGCCCATGGGCACCTCACGCATCCTTCCTC
Organism: Prosthecobacter sp.; assembly: GCF_046154365.1. Lineage (GTDB taxonomy): Bacteria > Verrucomicrobiota > Verrucomicrobiia > Verrucomicrobiales > Verrucomicrobiaceae > Prosthecobacter. Next base: position 44,706 of record NZ_JBJXFV010000225.1, on the reverse strand, counting down.
GCGTCATCATCATTTTCGTCTGTGCCGTTTTGGCGGCCAGTGTCGGCGTTTGTGTTCAAGCCCGGCGCATCACCGGCCGACCGCAAGAGTTTCGTTCCATGGCAAAAGTGGTGGCTGGTGGCGGGAACATAACAGAGGACATCCATATGCGCTGGCGCGAGTCCCAGATGGATTTTTATGGCACGATCATCGAGACGCTCGAATCCGCCGAAATGAAACGTCGTGCGTTGGAACGCGTGAGAGCATTGCATCCTGAACTCAAAGACGCCGATGTGGGAATCCGGGTCGCCCAAACCAAGGGCAGCGCCATTTTCAACATCCTCGCCACCGGCACCGAACCCAAATACACCAAGGTCTTCCTTGACGCCTTGCTTGATGAGTTCACTGCCTTCCGGCAAAGCGTTCGTGAACAGTCCCAGGGCAGGGGGCTCCAACAGTTTCTTCAGGAAGTCGTCAAAAAGCAAAAGGTCATGGAGGAGGCGTTTGCGACCTTGGAAAAAGCCCGGTCCAAAGCAGAGTCTTTGGGTGCCAAGGCAGAGCATGAGCGGCTTGTCGCCCGCCTAGCCAGACTGCGAGATCAGCGGGACGACCTGCGTCTCGAACTCAGGCCCATGGCGGCAACTGATACTGCTCGAACGCCTCTGGAAGCGAAGCTCGCTACCATCGAACAAGAAATCCAAACCATCGAAGCCGAGTTGCCGCGCTACGAGACGGCGGCGGCGGAATATCGAGCGGCCAGTGAGAGATATGCCTCGGCAAAAGCCGCCTACGAGAAAATGTTCGAAAAGTTAGAGCAGTTTCAGTCTGTCTTTAACTCGAACTCGGACTACGTCGCCATCCAGGAACGTGCGACGGTCGCGAGCGAGACCGTCGAAGACTGGAAGCTGCCCATTGCCATCGGTGCTCTCGGCGGCGGTTTCCTTGGTGCTGTTCTCGGCCTGCTGCTGAGTTTGATCATCGTGCGTTCGCCTGCCCCGGTTTCCTGACCCACATCGCCTCCCTCAATCCACCCATCGAGTAAATCAATTCGTCACTCACCTTCGCCTCGCGCAAACTCGCCCCACTCCTTCCTCTCCCATGAACACCTCCCACCAGCGCTGGCTCCTCGAACAACTCCCGCAGTGGGAACGTGATGGACTCCTCACCGCCGACGCGGCACGCACCTTGCGCGAGCGCAATGCCATCGATGCCTCGCAGCCAGGACTGGCGCAGATCGTGATGGGATCGCTCGGCGCACTGCTCATCGGCACCGGCTTGATCGCGGTGATCGGCTACAACTGGGATGACTTCTCGCGCCCCGTACGGCTGCTGTTCGCGTTCCTGCCACTGCTGGCGACGCAGCTCATCAGCTTCCGCGTGCTGCAACGTGGCGATGCCTCCGCAGCCTGGGTGCGTGAAACCGCCGCGTTGTTGCAAGCACTCGCCACCGGTGCATGCATCGCCCTTGTCTCACAGATCTACAATCTCGGCGGCGAATGGCCGGATTTCCTGTTCTGGTGGATGCTGCTGAGCCTACCGCTCGTCTGGGTACTGCGCTCGCATGCCGTGGCGATCTTTTATCTCATCGCCATCGCGGTGTGGAGCATCAACCAAGTGGAGCATGGCAAGCCGTGGCATGACAGCCCGCTGATTTATCCGCTGCTGCTGCTCGGTCTGCTGCCCTGGTGGCCGGGATGGCCGCGCAAGGCGCCCTTGTCAGCCACCGTGCGCTGGTTCATGACGATCAGCGCCATCATGGGACTGGCAAGCGCGGCGGTGTTCGTGACCGAACGAACGGGAACTTATCTCCGCTTTGATTTCGAGGCCGTCCTTTGGTTGTGGACGCTTACCGCCGCCGTTCTGGCCCTGTTTCCACTCAATCAAGCCGGCATCACCGAATCCACAGGGCGCAAGCCGCAGGTGGTGCTCGGCTCGCTCTGGCTGCTGGGGTATGGTGTGGCCGCCACGTTCCGCGACATGAGCGATGACATCCTGGAAGGCATGACCCATGCCATGAAGCTGCCGTGGTGCTGGGGCTTGCTGGCCGCGCTGGCGGTGTTCGTGCTGCTGGCCGTGCGGCGTCGCCGCTGGGCCGTGCTCTCAATTGCCTCCGTGGCGCTGCTGCCGCTCATCGCGTTCCCGTTCGTGCAAGGCAAGGACCTTCATTACAGCACGCTGCTGTCCTGGGTCTTCACGCTGCATCTTTCCATCATCGGCATCACGCTCATCGTGCTCGACTTCACTGGCAGGCTCGGCGCACCGCGTCTCGGCGCGTCATTGCTCTCCGTGCTCATCATCGCCCGCATGGCGGACAGCCATTTCTCGCTGCTCGCCAAAGGACTCGCCTTCATCGCCGTCGGCGTGGCCTTCCTGGCCTTCAACATCGTCATGAGCCGCATTCATCGCCGCCCAACCCTCGCCCAACCATGAAAACGCTTCCCTTCATCATCTTCGCCCTCGCCGCGCTCGCGCAGTGGGCCGCGCCTTTGTCTCAAATCTGGACGCACGAGCAGACGCTCGCCAAAGGCACGCTCATCAAGCTCAAATGCACCGCCCCGGACCCCTACGACCCGCTGCGCGGTCGTTTTCTCGCCGTGCGGCCGGAACAACGCGACGCCAGCTTGCCTGAAGGGATGAAGGTGGAGCGAGGCCTGCATGTGTTTGCGACGCTCACCACCGGTGCCGATGGCCTGGCAACGATCACCAGCCTGTCTCTCACACCTCCGGCCACAGGCGACTACATCCGCGTGAAGGCTGGCTACAGCTACGACAACAAGACGACCAGCATCGACTGGCCCTTCGAGCGCTTCTACATCAACGAAAAACTCGCCCCCGAGGCCGACAAATGGTTCGCCGAGAACATCCGCAGCGCCAAAGGCATCATTGCCGAAGTGCGCGTGCTCAACGGCCGCGCCGTGCTGGCTGATCTCAGCCTCGACGGCAAACCGTTCCGCGAGATCCTCAAGGAACGCGTGAAGTGAGAAAGAGGAACAGCCGTTCCACGTCGTGAAGAACGTCTGCAAGCATCGCTAGGTGCGCTATCGCGGGATCAAGAAGATCATGGCGCACCCTGCGGTGCTCTTTGCTCGGGCGAATCCGGCCATCGCCAAGAAGTGTCTGCTGAGCGCGGCTTGAGGCGCATTTGGTAAACCACGCTTTAATTAGCGTCTCCTTAAAGTTTGGCGGCGATCGAACCGGACGTCTCGCCTGTCCCATCCGTATTCCCAAAGGAGGAGGGAACTCACCGACTTCTGTGCTCTGACAGATTTTATCGAATTGCTTTTTTCTCCGGCGCGGCCCATCATTTAAAAAAACCAAAAAAAACGTTCCTGCACCTCATCAACGCCACCTCAATGAAACTCGCCCGTTCCCTGTTCTTTCTCCCGGTCCTTGCCGCCCTGTCCATGTCCTCCTGCACCCACACTACTGGTCATGTGGTTCGCAACGGCTACAACCTTACCACCTACGGTTCCGACAGCTATGGCGGCCACGGCGGCGGTTACGGCGCTGGTTACGCCATTTGGCCCATGCCCACGGACAATTACGCCATGTACGGCACGTTTGATGATCCGTACGAGTGGGGCGACAGTGGCTACTATCGCGCCACTAAAGCGGTAACGACGCAAAGTTATCAGCCAGCCGCGACTGCTAGGCAGCAGACCTCCTGGAAATGACGAGGAGGGGCCGTGAAGGCCCCTTGCTTGATCACACCCACCGATTTGCCAAGGTCAATTCGCGGTCGTCCAGAAACGCACCGCACCGGCTGCATCGCCGGCAAACAGCCCTTTGCCATCAAAGGTGATGCTGGTTTGCAGCGGTAAGGCGGTCTCTGAGGCAAAAGATTTCAGGGCGCGGCCATCGGCGGCCCACAGGCGGACCTGTTTGTCACGACCAGCGCTGAGGAGTTCGCCCTGCGGCCCGAAGGCGAGGGCGAGCACACCGTTTGGCAGCTTGCCGTAGTAACCGGCGGGTCGGACGGGTGGATGCGCGTTGGTGTTGGTGATGGCGGGCCAGCCGTCGGTGGTGTCCCACCAGATGAGCAGGCCGTCTTCGCCGCCGCTGGCGAGCATGTGGCTGTCGCTGCGCCAGGCGAGGGCGCGCACGGCGGCTTTGTGTTCAGCCAGCGTGAGCAGGATGCCGCCGCTGGTGCCGTCCCAGAGATGAATGCCACCGGCGCGGTCGGCGCTGGCGAGCGATTTGCCATCGGGGCTGAACGCGAGCGCGGTGATCCAGTCGGTGTGCTTGGTGAGCTTGTGGCGCAGCTTGCCATCGTCGGTGCCATAGACTTTGACGATCTTGCCGGAGCCGCCGAGCGCGATGAGTTTTTGATCGGGGCTGAGGTCTGCGGAGATCACGGCGTCGGTTTCATCGCCGACGCTGGTGAGGCGTTTGCCGCTTTTCACCTCGAAGAGCACGACGCTGCCGGACTGCACGGGCTTGCCGCCGGCCACCATGAGCACACGGCCATCGCGACTGAAGCGGATGACGTTCGGCTGGCCTTCGGGGAATGGCAGTGCGCCGATTTCCTGCTGCGTCGTGGCATCGAGCAAGCGCACATGCTCATGACCGGCGACGGCGATCAACGGCGCGCGCGGACTCGCGGCCATGGCGATCACGGGCAACGGGCGCTTCAACTGCGGCGGTGTGAAGGCGGGCAACGATTCCGGCATCGGCGGCGGACCGTCGAAGTTGAGTGCGGTGGCGGCTTTGAAGCTGGTATCGCGAGCGGCGACGAGGGATTTGCTCGCGGAAGATTCGCGCAGGCCGCCTTGAATCCACTGGCGGATGAGTTCGATCTGCGGTGCGGGGATCGCGGCTTTTTTGGGCGGCATGCGCTCGGCGTCGTCTTCGGCGGTGATGGCTTTGAACAACAAACTCGTGCTCGCACGGCCCGCGACGACGGCTTTGTCACCGCTGCCGCCTTTGAGCACGGCGGTGAAGTTGGCGAGGTTCAGATCGGCCTTCTGTTCGTCTTCGCCATGACATTTGAGGCAATGCTCACGGAAGATGGGCTTGATGTGCTCGTCGTAGGTGATGACGGCATCGGCGGCTGATGCGGTGGTGATCAGCAGTGGCAGGAGGAGTAGGGGGCGCATGATCAATGATTGAAAAGGAACTCCGTCGAGTTGAGCAGGCTCCAGAAAATGTCTTCGTAGGCCTTGCGGTCGCGGGTGTTGCTGCCGACCAGCTCCAGCAGCGCCTTCAACTCAGCCGCGTCCGGCTGGCGTGACAGGGCGCGGATGTAGAGGTTTTCGATGATCCTTTCAGGCGGTGTGATCGCGGCGAGGAGTTTGGGCACGACTCCACCAGCGCCGATCTGGCCGGAGATGGTGTCGCCGGCGATGAAGTGGAGCGTTTGTGACAGCGTCGGCTCCATCTTGGTGTCGCAGGCGCAGACGGTGGCGCGGGGTGAGCGGCCAAAGGTCTCCAGGAAGGGATCACCGACGAAGGGACGGACGGTGTCGCCGGGCGTGCGTGGATAAAATTGGACGGCTTTGATGCCTTTGGCGAAGTAGCCGAAACTGCGCTCGCCGCTGGTGGCTTTGACGATGGCATCGAGCAGCACATCGGCACGCATGCGGCGCAATTGCGAGCGTGAGAACTGGCGGTCGTCGCTGGCGTTGGTGGTGTTCGGCCGGGCGGTGAGCTGGTAGATGCGCGAGGTGCAGATGTCGCGGACGAGGGCGCGGAGGTTGAAGCCGTTGCTGGCGAGTCGGGCGGCGAGGGCATCGAGCAGCGCCTTGTTCGATGGCGGGTTGCTGATGCGCATGTCATCGAGCGGTTCGACAAGACCGCGACCCATGAAGTGCGCCCAGATGCGGTTGGCGAGGTTGTGGGTGAAAAGATCGTTCTTCGGCGAGGTGAGCCAGGCGGCGAGAGCTTTGCGCGGATCGGTGCCTTTGGGCACGGGCGCTTCGCCGCCGAGCACGGTGGCGGACATGGGGCGGTCATCGACGACATGCTTGGCCGGAGCGGCGGAGAGGTTGTTGTAGATGTAGAACTCGCGCGGTTCCACGCCGAGCTTGCGCTGGATGCCGGTGAAGAAGCTGACCCAGCCGTAGTAGTCGTCCTGCGTCCAGCGGTCGAAGGGATGGTTGTGACACTCAGCGCACTGGATGCGCACGCCGGTGAAGAGCTGCGAGAAGTCGGCGGCGAAGTTCTTCGGCGTGAAGCGCACGTCATGCACGAGCATGGTGTAAAGATTGGCGGGGCCGTTGGTGAGGTTGCTGCCAGTGCCAGTGACCTGCTCGGCGATGAATTCATTGAGCGGGCGGTTCTTTGCCATCTGGTCATGGATCCAGTCGAAGTAAGCCTCGGCGGCCTTCGTGTCCGTCGCGGTGGGCGTGTAGCCGCCGCCTTTGACGCGCAACATTTCGGCCCACAGATTCGTCCACAAGTCGGTGAAGCCTTCGCTGGCGATGAGGCGGTCGATCAAGGCCGTGCGCTTGTCCTTCGCGGTGTCCGCCATGAACGCGCGATATTCATCGACGCTCGGCAATGTGCCGGCGAGGTCGATGGTGGCGCGGCGCAGGAAGGTTTCGTCATCGCACAGCTCCGAAGGCAGCAGACGCAGCTTTTGCAGGCGGTCATAGACGACAGTGTCGAGGTCGTTATGCGCGGGGGGACTCGTCCATTGATAACTTTTGTCCGCAGGCAGCACGATGACTTCGGAGCCGATGGTGAAACGGTTGAAGCGGGCGAAGACAAACGTGTCGCCGCGACCACCAGCCGTGACGAGGCCGGTCTTGCTGATCTTGGCGGTGCTGGGGTTGTTGGTGACGAAGAGGGCGAGGTCGGTGACATCGCGCTTCGAGCCGTCGGAGTAACGCGCGGTGACCTGGATCTGCTGCGTGCCTTTGCCACCATCGAAGACCATGCGATCGGGCGACAAGGTGATCTCCACGGGCGAAGGAACGGATTCGGCATCATCAGGCGCTCCGGCGGCGATCCAGGCGAGCAGTGTCTTATAATAAGGCGTGTCCGGCGTGAAGCGCTCGCCGCCGGTGTGCGGCACTTTGCCGGTGGCTTTGAGCAGCATCAGGCTTTGCTCCGGTGCGGCGAGGTTGGTGCGGCGGCCGACCATGTCCTGCGTGATGCGGTAGTAGTCGCCCTTCGCGTCGTAGCCGAACAGCGAGAGCATGAAGCCGTCCTTCCCGCGTGCGGAGCCGTGGCAGGTGCCGGCGTTGCAGCCGGCGCGGAAGAGAATGGGCATCACGTCACGACGAAAGCTCGGAGCATCAGCGTGGAGAATGGAAGGGAGCAGGAGGGCGAGGAGGAAGGGTTTCATTTCAACTGAGCTTATTGCGCGGCGGGATCGACCCGGAGGATGCCTTTGCCGGTGCGTTGGTGGATTTGCTGCTGGCGTTCGGTGATGATGAGTTCGCAGGTCAGCTCTTTGTATTGGCCGAGCAGGGCTTCGTTGGTGGCGGTGACGGGAAAGATGAGCGTTTTGTCGCCGGATTTGAGTTTGGGCGGCGTGGTGACCGTGACGCCTTTCGGCAGGCCGAGCAGCGTCGCGGTGGCTTCGCCATCGAAGCGTTTTTTGTGCTCGACGGTCCACTCGATCTGCGTGGTGCCGCCGCGCCGCACGGCGGTGGGTTTGTGGGTGAGCATGACGTAGGGTTCAGTGACGTTGAGATGGATGATGTTGGAAGCCACGCGGACGCGACCCACGCCGGTGTAGTCCCAGCCACCCGTGGTGGATGCGGTGAGAGCGAACTGATAGGCGCCCGGTTTGGCGAACTCGTTGGCGTGAAGATGCATGACCGACTCGCTTTGATCTGCGGGCACCGTGATCGTTGATTCGCCGTTGACGCCTGGCGGCAACCAGTCGCACTGGAATTCGATGGGTTGCTTGAAGCCGGCGTGACGGGTGATTTTGACCGCGAGAGCGAGTTCGCCGTTTTGAGAAAGCGCGATCTCTGGCTGAATCACGTCGATGGTGAACGGCGCGGGATCGGTGACGGCGAGCGCGTATTGATCGACGACGACGCTGTTCCAGGCCCGCCCGCCCGAGTGATTGAGAAAACAGAAGCCTTGCTGCGAACTGCTGAGCAATGGCGTGCCGTCCGTGGCCTTGGCAAGCAAGCTGATGAGCGCGACCTGCGGCGGTGCGCCGGCAGCGGCGATGAACTGAACCTGCGCCTGCTTCGTGTTTGCTGGAATGCGTGGGGCGATCATCTTCACGCCATCGGGCAGGTTGTTGGCCACGAGTTCGATCTCGCCCACGTAGCGGTTCCCCTGGCCTTCGGCGAGATGCACGCTCACAGACCAGCGATTGCCCTGCGGGATGGTGAGTCCGGTCAGACGCGTGGATTCGCTGTCGTCAAAGGCGCGCGCGGTGAAGTAAGTGACGACTTCATCACCTGCTGGCTCGATCTCGATGCGATAGACGGAGGTAGCATCGCCAAGTCCGCGCATGTCGTCGATGGTGAGCACATAATCGCCGTCTTGCTTCGGTTCCCACACGATGGAGGGATCAAGACGCTCCTTGCACTGAAACCCGCCGGAGATGCCCATCATGCCGTGAAGCGAGCGCGCATCGAGCGTGGCGTCATCGCCTTCGATCTCGGGCGTATCGGCGTCAGCACGGCGAATGGCGATGTGCGGGTCGAGCGGCGTGCCGAGCGAGCGCGCAAACACGCGCACCCGCCAGCGCTCACCTTTCTTTGCGGTGATGCGGAAGGCGTCGGCGTCGCCGGGCTGCTCGATGATGCCGTTCAGAGCTGCCGGGAGTGATGGGACGGGCGTGTCATCGGTGGCGGCTTCGAGAACGTTGCCATAACGGCTCACGCGCATCGGCAGCGGCGATGGCATGTCGTCGTAGAAGTCGAAAGCACCTTCTTTGGCGGGCAGCGCGATGGTTTTGCGAATGTCGCCCGTCGGATCGCCGATCAGCGTGGCTTGCAATGGCTTGCCAGCGGGGCCGCCAGCGGGATAAACGACCAACGGACGGCTGTGGGTGCCGATGTGGGCGAGGTAGAAGCAGTGATCGCCGGTGCGGCTGTCGTAGATGCGTTGTTTGATCTCGATGAAGTACTCACCATCGCGCGGCAGCAGCATGGAGAGCAGCGGGTCTTGCAGGTGCAGGGCATTGTCATCATTACGCGCGAGTTCGCGGCCGTCGGCATCGAGTACACGCAGGATGTGATCAAACTCCGCGCCGCCGTAAGTGACCTCGGTGAGGCGCACGGCGTCGATCTCGATGGAGAGCCGCATGCCCGCCTTGCCGCTGATCTTGTAGCAGTCGATGTCGGCGACTTGGGAGCCTTTGTCATAGAGACTGCCGAGCACGGCGGTGCCGGGTTTCACCAGTGTCGCCGTCGCGCGGCTGCCGTTCACATCGCGCTGGCCCTCGCCTTCTTCCATGATCGGCGCTGCGGTGACGGCGAAGGTGCTGAGCGAAGTCAGTTCCGTCGGCGTGCGCACCTTGAACGGATGCAGGCCCACGGGGCAGTCCGCCGCGATCTCGAAGCGACACAGCACTTTTTCTTCGCTGAAACCGCCCATGCCCATCTTGCGCGGTGCTGGCAACGACGGCAGTGGCTTGGTGCTCGTACACTTGATGCCCGGCCGGTAAAACAACACCTCGCGTGCCTCCTTGATGATCGCGCCTTCGAGCGTGACATCGACCGCAGTGCCACGCTGTGCTGCGCGCGGCGTGACGAACTCGATGTGAAACACCCGCTCGCTCACCGCCAGCGCCGTGACAGCGAAACCGAAGATGGCAGCGATGGTCAGAGCCGTGCGCATGAATCCGTTCACGGTTTGGCCGCGACGCTGTTGAGTGCAGGATCGACGCGCAGAATGCCCTTGCCGGTGCGCTGGCGGATTTCCTGGCCGCGTTCCTTCACGACGAGTTCGCAGGTCAGCTCTTTGTATTGGCCCATGAGCGCCTCGTTGGTGGCGGTGATGCCGAAGATCAGTTTGGCATCACCGGCCTTGAGTTTGGGCGTGCCGACGACACTCACGCCCTTGGGCAGGCCGAGCAGGATGGCTTCAGCCTCGCCGGTGAAGGGCTTCTTGTGCTGCACCTCCCATTCGATCTGCGCGGTGGCTCCGCGACGCACGGCGGCGGGGTGGTTCTTCAGCGCGACATACGGCTCGGCGATGGTGAGATCGATGAAGTGGGTCGCGCTGCGAATGCGGCCGACACCGAGGTAATACGAGCCACCGGTGGTCGATGCAGTCACCGCGAGCTGCCACACGCCGGGCTTCGCATTGCCGTCCGCCGTGAGGTGCATGATGGCATCGCTCTGGCCTGCGGGAATGGTCACGGTGGGTTCGCTTTGCACGCCGGGCGGCAGCCAGTCGCATTGAAATTCCAGCGCATCGTTGAAACCGGGCTGGCGCGTCACTTTGACCTGCACCGCGAGTTCGCTCTGCTGTGAGAGCGGAATCTGCGGCTGCACGAGGTCAAAGCTGAAGGGCGCGGCCTCGGTGACGGCGAGCGCATATTGATCCGTGACGACGGTGTGCCACGCATGGCCGCCGGAGCGATTGATAAAGGGAAAACTCTGCTGGCAGCGGCTGACGAGCGGCGTGCCGTCCACCGCACGGCATTGCAGCGTGATGAGCGCGACTTGCGGCTTCACATCCGCAGTGGCGATGAACTGCGCCTGCGCTTGTTTCGAGCCGGCGACGATGCGTGGCGCGATCATGCGCACGCCTTCCGGCAATCCGGTGGCGACGAGTTCGAGATCGCCCTTGCAGCGGTTCCCCTGCCCTTCGGCGAGGTTGATGTTGACGTTCCAGCGATTGCCCTGCGGCACGGTGATGCTGGTCAGGCGGGGACATTCGACGGCATCGATGACGCGCGCGGCGATGAAGGTGCTGACTTCATCGCGCACCGGCTCGATCTCGATGCGATACACCGAGAGCGCATCGCCAAGGCCGCGCAGATCAGACATGGTGAGCACGAAATCGCCGTCTTCCTTCGGTTCCCACACGATGGACGGGTCCATCTTCTCCTTGCGCTGAATTTGCGCCGACATCGCGTAGAAACCGCGTTCTTCGAGCGTGGCGTCGTCGCCTTCGATCTCGATGTCGTCGCTGCCGGCGCGATGGATGGCGATGCGCGGGTCGAGATTGCTGCCGAGCGTGCGGGCGAAGACACGGATGCGCCAGCGCTGGCCTTTTTTCGCCGAGAAGCGGAAGCTGTCGTCGTCACCGGACTGCTCGATGATGCCATTGAGAGCGACGGGCAATGTTTTCACCGGCGTTTCGGCCGCGCCGCGCTCTTCGAGCACATTTTCGTAGCGGCTCACGCGCATGGGCAGCGGCGAGGGCATGTCGTTGAAGAGATCGAAATCGCCGTCGGTGTCGGGCAACGCGATTTGCGTTGTCTGATCGCCAGCAGGATCACCGAGCAGGGTGGCGGAGAGTTTTTTGCCAGCCGGACCGCCAGCGGGATACACGGCGAGGGGGCGTGAATGACTGCCGATGTGGGCGAGGTAGGTCGCGGAGCCGTTGAAGACCGGCTGCTTGATCTCGACGAAGTAATCGCCATCGCGCGGCAGGATCGTCGAAACGATGGGGTCTTGCAGATGCAGGGCGCTGTCGTCGTTGCGGGCGAGTTCGCGGCCCTCGGCATCGAGGATGCGGGCCATGAGGTCATACTCCGCGCCGCCGTAGTAGCGCTCGGACAGCCAGACGGCGTTCACTTCGACCGAGAGATGCCGGCCTGCTGTGGCGCTGACGCGGTAGAGATCGACGTCAGCGAGCTGGGAGTTCGTGATGTTGCCGCGCACACTGGTGCCGGGCTTCACGTCGAGTGCGGTTTTGAGCGTGTCGTTGCGCCCCTGGCCTGGCTCAGCCTCATCCACGATGGTGTACGGCGTGACGGCGAAGGTGCTGAGCATGGTCAACTCCGTGGCGGTGCGCAGACGAAAGGGATGAATGCCGAGCGGACAGTCGGCAGCGATTTCGAACCGGCAGCGCACCATGTCCTGCGTGAAGCCGCCGTGAATGCCACTGCGCGGCTCCGGCAGAGACGGCAGCGCTTTGATCTCCGTGCAGCGGACGCCTGGGCGGTAGAAAAGAATCTCGCGCGGGTCTTTGAGATGCGCGCCTTCAAGGGTGACCTCGAGGGTGGTGCCACGCTGGCCGGCACGCGGCGTGACGGCTTCGATGTGATGGACCATCGGTCCAGCGAGCACCGGACCGGCGAGGCACAAAGCGCCAAGAATGTTGGCAAGAACTCGCATGACGTTACGCGATGATGCCTTTGACGACCTTGCCGTCCTTGATGATCTCGATCGGGCGCGTGCCGCCGAAGGCCATCAGCTCTTCATTCGAGTCGATGCCGAGCTGGTGATACACGGTGGCCAGGAAGTCTTCGAGCAGCACTTCATCCCGCGCAGGCTCGGCCGCCGTGGCATCAGAGGCACCGTAGATCTGTCCGCGCGTGACGCCGCCGCCGGCGAGCATCATCGAATACACACGCGCCCAGTGAGCGCGGCCGTTGTCCTTGTTGATCTTCGGCGTGCGGCCAAACTCGCTGGTGATCATCACCAGCGTGCTGTCCAGCAGACCGCGCTGTTCGAGATCGTTGATCAGGCCACTGACGGCGTGATCGAGCGCGGGCAGGTGATCGAGGCTGGTGTCCTTGATGCCGACGTGCGAGTCCCAGGAGCCGTAGTTCACCGTCACGAAGCGCACTCCGGCCTCGACCATGCGCCGTGCGAGCAGCAAACGCTCGCCGACGGCGGTGGGCTGGTTGTTTTTATGCTTGTAGCCGCGGCCGTAGAGTTCGCGGGTGGCGTCGGTTTCGCCTTCGAGCGAGAAGGCGCGGCGGGCCTCGTCGCTGGTCAGCAGCGAATAGGCGCTGCGGTTGAACTCATCCATCGTGTTCAGCTTGTCGGTGTCCGCATCGAGCGCGCGCAGATGCTTCTCCACGATGTCGCGTCCGGCCTTGCGACGCGCGAACTGCTCCATCGACACGCCCGCTGGGATGCTGAAGTCCTTGACCTTGAACTCGCCCGTCGCCCCCGGATCAGCGTTGAGCTGGAACGCCGCGTATTTGCTGCTGAGAAAGCCCGTGCCGCCGCCGAAGCCGTTTAAGCTCGGCACCGCCACATACGGCGGCAGACCTTTGCGCGTGCCAAGCAGATGCGACACCACCGCGCCCATCTGCGGGTAATCAATAACCGTGGTCGGCGTGTAGCCGGTGAACAGGTGATACGTCGCTTGGCCGTGATCCGGGATCTTGCCGACGACGGAGCGCACCACGGTCATTTTGTCCGCCACTTTCGCCAGCCGCACGAAGTTCTCGCTGAAGATTTCCCCCGTGTTCGTCTTCACCACGCCAAAGGCCCCGCGATACTCCGTCGGCGCCTCCGGCTTCGGATCCCACGACTCCTGCTGCGACATGCCGCCGGGCAGATTGAGATGGATGATGCTCTTCGCCCTGCCCTCCTTGAAAAATCCCGGCTCCACCACTGCGCGGGCCTGATGCTTGAGCAGATCCGACAGGCTGAGGCCCAAGGCACCGCAAAAGCCGATGCGCATGGCCTCACGGCGGTGAAGGTTCATCTGCTGGAAGCCGGGGCAGCCGGTGCGGGCGGGTGTTTTCATGGGGGAAAGAGTTACAGCCGGGAGGGATGCCTCTATCACGATTTTTTTTCGCGGACGATGCGGCCTTTGCACGCGCCGAAAGCATGCCTCATACTGCCGGATGAAATTGCATCTCGCAGGCCAGTCCGTCGCCGTGTTTGGAGCCGCCAAGGGCATCGGCAGGGCGATTGCGGACGGGTTCGTGGCGGAAGGCTGCACAGTGCGCGGTTTTGATCGCGAGAAGAGCGCGGATTTCATCACGACCGGCGATGTGACGGACTTTGAGGCCGTGAAAGCCTTCGCGGCTGGGTTTGATAGCGTGGATCACGTTGTCTTCTCTGTCGGCGCAGGTTCAGGGAAGTTTGGGTTTCCGTTTTGGAATCTCGAGCCGTCGGATTGGGCTCGCGTGCTGGAGATTAACTTGATCGGAGCCGTGAATGTGGCGCACGCCTTTGCGCCAAAGCTCATCGAGCGGGGCAACGGCTCGATCTTGTTTCTAGTCTCCGTGGCGGGGCAGATGGGATCGCAGACCGACCCGCCCTACAGCGCGTCGAAGGCGGCGTTGATCAACTTCACCCAATGCGCCGCCAAGGATCTCGGCCCGCACAACATCCGTGTGAACGCACTCGCACCCGGCATGGTGAAAACAGAGCTGAATCAGTCCATCTGGGCCGCCGGGCAGAAGAAGCTGCCGGAAGATCAGCGCCGGAGCTTTGATGACTGGGCGGCGGAGAAGATCAAGAAGGTCTCTCACCTCGGCCGCTGGCAGATGCCGGACGAATATGCCGCGATGGCGACGTTTTTGGCCTCGGATCATGCCAAGAACATCACCGGCCAGACGATCAACATCGACGGCGGGCAGGTGATGCATTCATAGTAGCCATCATCGCTCCGCGTGATGAGCTGGGGGCTTTCATCGAAACGATGCGTTTTGTTGTTCGAGAATCTTCCGTTGGGGCGAGAGCGCTCAGCTCGTCACGCGGAGCGATGACGGCTACTGTTCATACAGCCGGAACAAGCCGCTGTGATCGAGATCGCCGAAGCCTTTTTCATGCACAAACTTCTCCCACTGGGCGAGCGAGTTTCGAAGAGTCGGTGAATCGAGGCCGACGGAATCGGCGAGCTGGGACATGAGGCGCACGTCTTTGAGTTGGAGCGTGGCGCGGCCACCGGGCGCAAAGTCACGCCGCACCATGCGATCTCCATGGAGATCGAGGATGCGGCTTTCGGCGAAGCCGCCGAGAAGGGCTTTGCGGACGAGGGCTGGATCAACGCCGGAGAGTTCGGCGAGGCGCAGGGCCTGCGCGACGGCGTCGATGGTCTGGGCGACGATGAGCTGATTGGCGAGCTTGGTGACCTGCCCGCTGCCGCTGGGGCCGAGATGGGTGATGTTTTTGCCGCAGGCCTGGAAGATGGGTAAAGCGCGCTGAAAATTCGCGTCACTGCCACCGGCCATGATGGTGAGCGTGGCGGCCTCGGCGCCGACCTGACCGCCGGAGACGGGCGCATCGACCCAGTTCACGCGTTCGGCCCATTTTTTGGTCTCGGGGACGCCCGTGGTGCCGAAGTCGATGATGAGGGCATCTTTGTGCAGGCCTTCGATCAAGCCGCCGGGGCCGAAGACGATCTTTTCGACGACGTCGGTCATGGTGAGATTGATACAGATGACTCCGGGGCCGATTTCGCGAGCGAGATCGGGCAAGTTGGCGGCGCGACGCATTCCGAGTGCCACAGCGGCTTCGGCGGGCGCTGCGCTGCGGTTCCAGACGACCACATAGGCTCCTGCCTCGTGCAAATGGCGCGCGTTGGCCCGACCCATGTTGCCGAGTCCGACGAATCCGATCTTGTGTCCTGCGAGAGGTTGGTTCATGCGCATGCATAGCATGGTCATGGGGGGATTCTATCTGCCGTTTGGGGATGAACAGAGACGATATTCCTCCGGAAAGAGAGTCGTGCTGGCAGGAATGCCCTGTTTGAAGGCGGCAGCGGCGGCCTGATCGTTGGCGGCCAGGAAGATGGCGTGAAGGGCGGCATGCTCACCAGGCGTCCAAGCGCAGGGCTGGGTGAGCAAGGGCAGGTAGGACCGCAGCTCTGTCGTCTGGCCGAGGCGTAGGCGCGCGAAGGCGACGAGAAAGGCGCTGTAGGTGTCCTGCGGCCGGTCGCGGCGTTGCGCCAGCGCCTCGGCCTCGACGACCTCGACGCTCTGCCCGCAGAGGACACGGTAATAGCGGATCTGCCGGAGCAGATCCTGATTCCAGGCCTCACTCTCCGCACGGCGCAGGAGTTGCCGCAGCACCACAGCAGCGGAGGCACCGGTGAGTCGCGCCTCCTGGATGAATGCGTCCACGGCAAAATGGGCAACCGGGTAGCGTGGATTCAAAGCCTCGGCATAGGCGATGCAGGCAGTGTCATGACGGCCAAATTCAGCGGCCATGCGGGCGACAGCGATGAAACTGCCCTGCGCACCCTGCTTGCGCGCCTGCGCGAGAGCGCCGGCCAGCAGCACATCACACCGCGAGGATCTGCCGCCCGTGGCGAGCAGTTCCAGGTGCGCCTGCATGATCGCCTGGAGCGCGCGTGGCAGCGGCATGGCCGGGTGATTGATCAATTGGGCGGCCTGGGGCCATTGTTTGAGCATCATGAGGCTGTCGAGCCGCGCCGTGCAGAGGCCGGTTTCCCTCAGGGCGATGTCGTGGGTGATCCATTCCAGCACCAGGGCGTGCTCGCCATGCCGCTGAAGCATTTTGGCGATGGAAAGCCGCTCATCAGCGCCGGTGGATTTCTCCTGCGCGAACGTGCCGCGCAGCCAGGCATGCAGCCGCGCCTGGCCGTGGCCGGTGGCATCGAGAGAACACTCGAGCAGGCGCTGCATGACGCGGCGTTCGAGGATTTTCCACGGCATGGCGTCAATGAGCCGGGCGAAACGGGCGCGCTGCGCGGCATCGGCAATGGTCATGGATGACAGCGTCCAGAAGCATTGGAGGCGCAGCGTGGGATCGTAGTCACGCATGGTTTTTTCAAAGAGATCAAGGAGCTGCGTGATGCCCGCCTGCTGACGGTCCGCCGCAGGGGAGAATGCCTGCGCCTTGCCGCTGTCAAAAGCCGCGGCGTGGTCCTGCGGGAGGCTGACGAGGACTTTGCCGAGCGCATCCTGGGCGCTGGCGTGATCCCCTTGCGTGCTGGCGACCTCGGCCTGGGCGCGCCAAAGGCCGGGAGACTCGTTCCCGCCACTAGCGAACTGCTGCAGGGCGATCTGTGCGCCGGAGCGGTCATTGAGACGGGCGAGCACGGCTGCGCGGCGCAGCCCGTCCTCAGGAGTCATGGCATTCCCACGCGCGAGGTGCTCATAAAAGAAACGGGAATGGGCGGGCATGCCGGCCTTGTCGGTAAGCACGGCGAGCGCACGGATGACGTCTGGCTCGTCGGGGGTGCGCTGGAGGGCGCGGAGAAGTATCTGGGTGCCGGTCCGCACCTTGGACTCATCCTGCAACAAGGGAGCGGCGCGTTGCACGTCCCAGCGCGACCAGATCCGCTTCACGTTCTGCTTGATCTGCCGGCCATGGACGCAGGCAAACACCGCCACGATGAGTGTCAACGTGACGACCGTCCAAGGTGCCCACTTACGCACTAGGGCGTGGACGCGAACTCCCGGAGGCGCGTTACACGGAGAGTGTGTGGCCTGGACAGCGAGCATGGGGCGGGGAATTCAGCGTGTGTGCTGGCGGCGGCGGCGCAGCAGCAGGCCGTAGAGGCCCAGGAACGTGAGCGCGATGCGGCCGGGCTCTGGCGCGATAATGCTGAGGATGCCAGAGCTGGAATCAAAGTTCCAGGCCTTGTCATTCCCGCTGAGCAACGGGGCGATGATGCTGGCGAGAGCGAAGTTGCCGGTGCGGGTGCCGGCGTTGGTGACATCCCAGAGCCGCCACTGATCACCGATGGCCCAGGCGGACATGTTGCTCGGGTTGCCGATGATGAGCGTGGAACCGCTGAGCAGGGAAATGTCGCCGTAGAGGATGAGCAGATCGCTGGCGTTTAGGGTGCTGGTGTTGTTGCCAGCGCCGACACCGCTGAAAAGATCGAAGCGCAGGCTGCCCGTGCTTCCCAAGGTGATCCCGCCAGTGGAACTGCCAATTTCGAGCGTGCTGCTGACGGCGGAACCCATCGTGACATCACCGACTGACAACGTGCCGTTGATGGCGATGTTGTTGCCGCCGCTATTCACGCGGCCGGTTCCGGAAAGAATGGCTCCTGCATCAATGGTGAGCGCACCGGTGCCCGTGGCGGAGCCAGTGAGGTTGGTGACGTTCAAAACGCCGCCGCTGACCATCGTGCCGCCGGTGAAGGTGTGCGCGCCGCTGAGCGTGGTGGCCCCCGCGCCGGTTTTGATGAGCGAGTTGATGTTTCCGCCAGAGTTGGTGAGTGCGGAGCCGAGTGTAAAGGATTCGCCGAGCGGTGCTGAGAGCGTGATGGTCTGCGCACCGGCCAGTGGAGCACTCTGCGTGATGTTGCCGACGACGATGGCTCCTGCGGCGTCATCGTAAGCCCAGCCGTTGATGGTGCCGGAGCCTGTGTTGCTCACGGTGAGGTTCATCCAGCCGTAGCGCGTGGCTCCACCCGGCGCAGCTTCAAATTGGAAGCCCAAATTGCCCGCCGTGCCGATTTGAAACTGATTCAAGGCCGGACCGACATGCGTGATACTGCCGCCCATGCCGGTGGCAAAGGTGCTGGCACTGCTGATGATGATTCCACTGCTCAAATTGACCGCTTGATCGATTCCTGTCACCACAGGCCGGACGAGGGCTTCATTCGTGATGTAAACTCCGCCGTAGAAAGGGTTGATCCACGGCCCGGTGGCCCAGCCGGCAGGTTCAGTGGTCGTGGTGGACCCGGTGACGAGGTTCAGATACACACCGTCGAAATTCAGCGGCACGGCGATCTCCTGGTAGCCGCTGTAAATCACCGCGCCGCGTGCGGTGATGCCACCGAGCATCAAAGCACAGACCAGCATGTGAATATGGAAGCGGCGTATCACGGGGAGAGGCTGATGCTGACGCGGAAGAAGCGTGCCTTCCGTCCACCAACGAGCGGCGGATACGGCACGCTGACGACTTGATAGACGCCGTCATCCGCCAGCACGACGGGCACGACGGCACTGGACTGCCAGAAGGTCAGGTTCGCGCTGAACTGTGGCGTGTAGAGAAGTCCATCGGCCAGATGGTTTTTGCGGCGGATGAACACAGCACGGAAGTCGAGACCGGTGGTCACGGGTTCAAAGGCGACCACGGGCTGGCCGGTGGAGCCGATGCTGCCGCCACCGGAGAAGGTGCCGTTGTATTGCAGCGCGGGCGTGCCGCTGCTGTTGCTGGTGGGCAGGGTGCCAAAGGCAAACTCCAGGAGATTCGTGAGGCCGTCGCTATCGGAGTCATCGTTCGGGCCGGCGTTTCCAGGGCTGATGAGGCCGTAGTATTGCACCTGCCAGGCATCATCGACTCGGTCTCCGGCATAGGGTGCGAAGTTGTCGAGATGAGTGTTGAGAACGGTGAGTGCCAGCGTGTCTGTGAGTGATTGATAAGCCGCATACACCACCGCCGCGCCGTCTTGATACACGATGGACGCCGTGGCAAGACCGCTGCTGCTGATGCCGCTGAGCGGGCCGCTCTGCACGCTCCACGCGATGCTTTCCGCCGCGAGAGGCGAAGTCGTGGCATCGTCGAAAAGCAATGTGGCGATGAGCTGGCGTGTGCTGCCTTCATTCACCGTCGAAGGCGAGGCCGCGAGGTCGAGCGCGGTGGCGTCAAAGAGCTGCCCGGCATGACCGCTTCTCGAAAGAAGGTTCGCAGACGAGCCAGCACTGCCGGGCGCATTGGAAAAATCGGCGGTGAGATTGGCCGACGTGCCGCGCAGGCCGCCGGTGTCGATGGTGGAGGGCGTCAGCGAGTAGTTGGCGCTGCTCCCAGCATGCAAATGCATGCAGGCGGCGAGAAAGAGGAGCATGAGGCTGCGGATCACTTCGCGAGGGCCTCCTCCAGCCTGCGGAGGCGCTCCTCCTGCCCGGCGAGTTTCTTTTTGAGCGCCTCGTTTTCGCGGTGCAGCTCCTGGACGGCCGCCGCTGAGTAAATCGTGAGCGGATAGGTGTCCACCTGGAGAATCGGTGAGCCGTCCGGCAGCGTCTCGCCGCTCGATTTCACATGCTCGGGGAACACGCGGGCGAAATCCTGGGCGATGACATTCAGGTAACGGCGGTCCTCGATGCCGGGATGCGCGACGAGATATTCGGGCGTGTAGCGGAAATCGACGAGGCGCACGCCGGCGAGCTTTTCGAGAGCACCAGTGACGGGTTCGATCTCGCTCTTGATGCGGCGGTCGGAATTGGCGAGCCAGTTGCCGGCGGTGGTCTTGCTGGCATTGCCCTCGACTTCGAGCGTGTTGGTGACGGCGGTGCGTTTGATGCCGAATTTGCCGGTGAAGACATTGTCTTGATCCAAACGGGCCACCTGCGCGGGCACGAGGTCCGCTCGCAAGGCAAGCGCGTGAGAAGCCCCGGCGGCGATGGCGGTGATCTGCGTCGTGCCGGAGGGAATCGTCGTTTGCAAACTCGAAGCATCACCCCAGGCCACGAGCGTGCCATCAGCCTTCAAAGCGAGGCTGAAGGCATAGCCACCGGCCACCTTCGTCACGCCGCTGAGTGTTCCCGAAACGGTGCTCTGGCCGCCGCTGTCCCAGCCCCATGCCACCACGGTGCCATCATTCTTCACCGCGAGGCTGTGGTAGGCACCTGCAGCGATGGCGACGACATTGGTCAATCCGGCCGGACCGACGATGCCTGGAGCCGAAACCGTCATGCCAGCCGATAACGTGGTGGTGTTAGCAACGACAATGTCGGACCCGTCGCTGGTGGAACTCGGTCCCGACACTCCGTTATAAAACAAGTTGGCCGTGCCAGCGGCGAGGTTCTTCGAAAGCTTGTAGTGCGTGGCATCAATGATGCCGAGGATCGTGCCCAAAATGGGACGGGTGCCGGTGACCTGCCCTGAATCGTCACGGCCCCAGGCGACGACGGTTCCATCGCCTTTCAACGCCAGGCAGTGATCATAGCCCACCGCGATGGCAGTGACGCCGCTGAGGCCTGCTGGGATGTCTGTTTGAGTGAAGGTGTTATCGCCCCACGCCATCACGGTGCCATTGGCGAGCAGCAGCAGGCTGTGTTTCTCACCTGCGGCCACGCTCAGCGCGGTGGTGATGCCCGCCGGGCCTGCGGTTTGATTGAAGGTGTTGTCCCCCCATGCCGCGTAGGTGCCGTCGCTCTTGCGTGCGAGCACATGCGATGCACCCGCCGAGAGCTGCGTGACGTTTGCAAGACCTCCAGGCACCGCCGGACCCACGCCCCATGCCGTGACCGTGCCACTCGTGAGCACCGCGAAGCTCTGCGTGCTGCCTGCGGCAATGGAGGCGACTCCGCTCAACGCGGGCACAGTCGTCTGGCTCTCGCGGTTGTCTCCCCAAGCCAAGACAGGCTTCAAAGGTGGAGCCTGAACATCCGAAAGCAGCACGCGATCGACTTTCAAAGCATTGAGCGCATACGGAGCCGCGACGAGGCGCTGATCGGGTGTGATCTGCTGAAAGCCGAGCGTTCCATCGCTGAACCACACACGCAGCCGCACGTCGGCCTGATCGAAAACCGTCGTGGGAAGCGCCGTCATGTTCGTGAGCGCCGTGTCGCCGAGCAGGACGGCGTAGAGGCCTTTGGTGACCGTCAGTGAAACAGCGGCCGCAGGCTGCGAACCAGCGCTGCTGGTGCCGTCATTGCTCCAAAACGTGGTGGAGCCGTTGGTGTTGACCAGCGCGAACTTGAACTGGCCGGTGCCGTCGAAATTGACGCCATTCACGGCCATGCGGCCCTGGTGATTGAGCAGCGACGGAACCGCCGCCCGCGCCGCGATCACGAGCAGGAGGCAGCAGAAGGTGAAACGGAGCACGCTCATGGCTTGGGCGGATTCGGCGGTGAAGTGAGAGGAAGGCGGCCCGGGGCCACACTAGCCGTGGAGGCCTGCGCCGGCTGCTCCGGTGCTCCGGGACGGAAGCCGCCGCCGGAATCGGTGGCGCGGATGCGATTGGCCTCCTTGTCGTAAATGAGCGTGAAGCTGCCGGATGAATTCGCGAGCACCTGCTGGCTCGTGGAAGGCTGCGCAAACCATGCGGGCAGGCCTGCGGCAGGCTTACGCCAGCCGCCACGAGCCTGGGAGAGAGAGAAGGCGTTGTCGGTGATGAGATGACGTACGAGATCGGGCGAAGGCTCGACTTCGATGAACCACTGCCACTTCTTCAAACCCTGTGCGTCCGCCCATTCGCGACGCTCGGCATGCAGGATGCGGTCTTGGTCCGTAGGCCGCTTCCAGAATGCCTTTTGGAAGACTTCGGTGGCATCGGTGAGCGTGGAAGTCGGAGGAGGCTGGGACGTCTGGGTCGGATAGGCCTCATTGGGGCTATCTGGCCTATTCTTTGGTGAAGCCAGCCACCAGCCGGTGAAGGCCACTGCGGCGAGTGCTGCGATGAACGTGAGTGCTTTCATCAGTTGCCGGAGTGCGAGTAGGTGCGGAGGAAGAGCTGGATGTCCCGCACGCTGGCGGCGAAGCGGTCGAGACCGGTCTGCTCGTTGCTGTGCAGGGTGTAGGCGGGGATGACGATCTTCCACTGGCCGTTCCAGACACTGCGACCGATGAGGCGGCTGTTGGTGAACTCGGCGGGCACGCTGCTGTAGAAGAAGGCGGGATCGCTCACCATGCGGAAGGCCTGGTGCTTGCGGATGATCCACGGCTGCTCGCTAAGGGTGCCGTTGGCATTGAAAAACTGCGTGCTGTTGAAATCGTTGGCCCCGAGATTGTAGGGCAGCGGCAGCGCCTGATCATGCACCGTCCAACTGCGCAGCGTGTTCGTGTCGCCGAGCGGTGGCGCGAGCATGTAGTCATTGCCGCAGGGGATGAGGTAAGCGTAGGGGGTGGCACCGAGGGCGTTGGGATCGCTGCTGGCGGGAGCACCGGCGTTCATGTTACCCGTCGCATAGGCATCCATGCCGACATAGCCGGGCAGCGCGATGCCGACATTGTAGATCTTTGTGGCGAAGTTGCTGGGGGTGTAATTGTGATCACCTGGCAGGTAGTCTAGGCCGAAGAAGTTCTTGGCGTGCTGGATCGTGGTGCTGAAGGGAATGACGATGCCGGGGACGGGGGAACCATTCGGCTTTTTGATGTTGCGGCAGTACGTCGCCACATCGGCATCGGTCATCACATTCGCCATGATGTGATGCTCCAGGGTCTGCCGCCAAGCATCGTCGTCGCTGACGATGGCGGCATCCGTGCGGATGCGGTACAGTTCGCCGCGCAGGGAGAAGACGGTGCCGTATTGATCCGGGTTGTTGATGCCGAGGCGGCCTTTGGCCACGGAGAATTCTGCATTGAGTTGCGCCATCGTGCCAGCGAGGCCGGCATCCCCGAGGGTGCTGGTGGTGGACTGCGGCGTGCCATTGGTCAGATCCCCAAGCGCACGGGAGGCGACGATCTTGGCAAACACCGTCTGGCCCTGCGTGGTGCCGAGCAGGCCGGTTTCGTAGTCGTAGCTCTTCGCGGCGAGGTAGGTATAGCGGCTGGCGAGGTCAAACAGGGAACGGTATTGCTCCAGGGCCTCATTGCGGAACATGCGGAAACCAAGATCCTTCGTGCGGTAGCCCTGAATGATGGCGGCGGCGCGCTGTCGGAAGACTTCACGCTCGGCGAGGATGCGGCTGCCTTTGGCAAGGACGTTGTTCACGGATTGAAGCGCGCGCTGATGGGTCAGCGTCAATTGCATCAGCTCATTCGCGTTGGTGACGAGTTCGCGATAAATGTTATCCAACTCGTAGGCGAGCTGCACCTCTTCATGTGAGAAACCGAGCAGCTGGGTGTTGTACTCGAGAGTCTGTTCCTTGGCGACGATTTTTGTCTGTTCAAAGCGCGAAGCTGCCGTCGTGCTGAGAGCCGTGGCTTTCAAGCCAACCCATGTGGCAAAGGCTCCTGTCAAGATCGCTCCACGCGCTGCTGATGTGGTATCGCTGGCGATGCCGAGCACCTTGGGCAAGCCTTCGGCGACACCCGATGCCAGGTCTGTCACACCTTGAGCGATGTCCCCCGTGACCTGCGCGGCGATGTCTAAATCCCGCACAACGCGTTCCAGTCCAAGAATCTCACTTTGTTTGGCGCCCAACTCAGCCAACGTTTTCTGATGAGTCGCAACTGAATCATTGAATACGACAATGGCTCCTTTCATTTCGGCCAGCTTCTTTTGGAGGCGGTTTTTTGCCTCACGCAGGGCCAGCCAACTTTGCTGCGCGTCCTGCAAAGAGCTTTGCAATTCACCGGTTTCAGGACGGGATCCCAAGCCGCCGGTCTTCCAGACATCGTTGTATTGCACCCATTGGGACGCCTGCACGTTGACGGTCTTCGCCACCATGTTTGGAGCGGCGAAGCTGGAGACAAGGTCTGTTGTTGCACTGCCGGTGAAAGTCCTCAGCTCCGTGGCTTCATTCAGCGTGATCGTGAAACTGCCCCCGGTGTCCACGAGATCATTGGGTCGATCCACGATAAACCAATGCGTGAGATCGGGGCCGGCATAGCCCTGCGCATAGAGCTTGCCAGCGCCAACATCGCCCGAATACGGCCGGCCATAGAGGTCGATCAACTGATTCACATAGGCCGCCTCCTGTTGAACGATGGCGGCGTTGTAATCATCAAGCTGGTTTTGTTGGTCACGCAGGGAACGTGTCATGCCGGCCGCCTGGTTGAAGGCACCACTGGCATTGAGAAGGGAGCGCAAGGAGCGGGCATAGACCTGCTCGAAGTGCGAGGTGCCCGCCTGCATCTCGGCAGGCGAGAGATCAAACGCGATGGCTCCGGGGCTGAGGCCGAGCGGATTGAGGTGCGCGTTGGCATTATCCATCGTCGTTTGAAAGGTGGTAGCGGCAGCAGCGAGTTCCTGAATCTCAGGCACGGTGGTGCGGTCAATTTTTTGCACGCCGGTGTGGTAGGTGTCCACGTCCGGGACCAGCGCATTGGCGACGGCCCAGTGGAACAGCGCCCCCTGGCCGCTGCGGCTGGCCCATTCATCCAGTCCTTGGGCGCTTTTCACGCCCGTGGCTGAGTTTTCGGGCTTCTGATCCTGATAGTGCTCCCAGCCCGAGGCGGGATCGTCTTTGTAGCTCTGGCGGTAAGTCAGCGCGAGGACCTGCTGCGCGGTGCGCGCGGTGTTCCCCGCTGCGGCGGCAAATTTGCGTTCGTCCTGGAAATCCACGGTCACTGGCAGGCCCAGGACGGTCACCGCCTCAGCACGTGGGGTCCAGGTGAAGTTAGCGTTTGTTAGCAAGCGGTAGTAGCCGGTCATAGCCGTCAGGTAGTGGCCGTAAGCATCACCGTGCCCTTGCGGGAACATGCGCTGGGCATCTGACTCGTCGATCACGCCATTGGCGGTGCTACTGCCGACCTTTTCCTTGATGTTGTAGTTGATGGCATAGACGGCCTCCCCGCTATTGATACCGCGGGTGTAGTTCCAGTAGAGACGATTGTAGGCGGGCGCATTGATGACACCCGGACTCACCGAATCATCCCGGCCGCGCAGCAGGGCCAATTCCTCATCGAGCGAGCTGGCGACCTGGCCTTCAAAGGAGAAGCGGCTGGTGTTTACCTCGGTGATGCTGGATTGATCATCAATGGAGATGGTCGGATTGGCAGCGTCCGCGTAGGCCTCATTGCCCAGGAGGGTGTACAAGTCGTTCAAATAGCCCGCGGCGAGGATCAGCGCGTTGTTGGTATCAGGATCGTTGGTGTTCGCGTCGATGCTCATGCTCTTGGCACGATTAAGCACGGTCTCGTAGATGGCGATGAGTCCGACGTCATTGATGTTGTCCAATGTGAGAGCTACATCCCCTTCCCACCGTGTGCCCGCTTGGGTGATGACGCTGACGTCGGTGCTGACGGCGTTGTTGCCCAGGTCCTTCACGCGCTGTTCAAAGGGATTGATGGCAGCGAGCACGCGCTTCACCCAGCCTTCGACGAACTGCGGAGGCATCCAGCGTGAGTAAGGCGTGCCGAGCACGTTGTTGGCGCTGGCCTTGGGCTTGTAGCGCATGGTAAACCAGCGGTCATTGAGCACAAACTGCGGGCCACCGAAGGGATTCTGCACATCGCCGCCGATGAGGGCAGTGTTGGTGTTTTTGCCACCGGGGTCGCTGGGCGTCTGCCAGACCGTGCCCGAGGTCACCAAATCCGTCTCCTGGGCGGCTTCCAGCAGGAAGCTCAAGGAGGATTGCGCGTTCGGATCGGCGGTGGTGTAGATGGCGACCTCGATGGTGTTAGGACCAGGGGTGAAGTAACTGGGCTCGACACTGAACTGCCTGCTCAAGCCATTGTCGGTGAGACCGGAGCTGGCATTGGTGAGGGTGAAGAGCGCGGAAGGTGCGTTGTAGGCCAGTGCCGCCCGACCATTCACATACAACACAAAGCCATCGCGGCTGCCCAGGTCGGCGCTGAAAACAATCCTGCCCGGCACCCCAGAGGCGGTGAAGTCCACACCGACGTTGGATTTGGCCACGAGGGCGGGATAACCGGCGGCGATGTCGGCATCACTGTAAGTCAGGGCGCGGAAGGTCAGCGGTGCTGAGGCACTGCTCGGAGCAAGGGAAAGCACCACGCTCGTGCTGCTGGGAATGCTGGTGACGGTGGCGATGCTGCTAAGACTGTCGCCCGTGACGGTCATCCCCGTCCGCAACCCACTGGAGTCAGCGACAGTGATGGTGGTGCTATTCACCGCGCTGGGTGTGATCACGACCGTGTCGATGATGGTGCTGGTCGGCTGGTTCTGCGCATCGAGGGCATAGACCACCGGATGGACGTTCTCGGAACGTGCCGGAGTGAACGGCACGGCGGCTCCTGCGGCGGCGTATTGGGCGCTCGTTGGCTTCAGTGCGCCGGGATCCTGCACCACAAACCAGTTCTGCGTGGAGGTCAGCGCATCACCGATGCGCTTGGTCATCGCCGTGGCATAGGTCTGCGGCGCGCTGGCGGCACCGGTGGCCCAGCGCCATTCAAAGTCGTAATCCTCCGGCTTGGCGGCGAAATCACCGCTGTGGCGCAGCGTGACCTGCTCGTCGAGCGGGTTGCTGGAGGTGATGACTTTCAAGTCGCCGACATAGAGCTGGTTGGCGATCTTGAAGACCTTCACCTGCACCGGATCACCCTCGGGCGTAAAGGCATTGCCATTGCCGAAGACCATGGTGACAAAACCAGTGCCCTGGCCGGTGGCGGTGACGGCGTAGCTATCCACCGCCGTGTTGGCGTCGGTGATGCGGGCGAGGCTGCTCTTGCCCACGTCCTGATTTTTGGTGGCATCAACGATGTAGGAGCCAAACTGGGCAGGATCTGGCTTGAAGGTCTCCACGCGGGTGTTGAGTGCGTCGATGGCGGCGTCCCACTTGCCTTTATCCGTGGTGCCCAAGGGCACCAAGCCCTTGATCTGCGCTTCATCGGCTGCCGTGAGGAGATTCAGGTCCAAATAGTCGTCACCAGTGATTTCATCATGAAAGGTGCCGAGGAGAACCAGCGTGCCTTTGGCACTGCGCAGCGGGTCCACATAGATGCGCTGCTGCAGGTGAGGCGGCAGCTTTTGGAAGAAGATTTTGCCCTGGTAGCTGCTGGTTTTGATCGCGCTGGGCAACTGGTTCAGCCCCACCGCGGCCGCATCCAGCGCCACCGTCTTTTCCCGCGTGGCATCGTGCAGCGTGACGCTGTTTTTGGTTAAAAGCGTGTTCGTCGCCGCTTGGGCGATGGACTGTTCGTAGAAAACCTGGGCGCTCTTTTGTCCGCGCACCTGCGGCAGGCCGAACTTCGGCAGAGTGAGCGTCTCACCCACACGCAGCTCCGGCGCGTCCGTGGGCCATGCGGGGCGGTACACAATGGTCAGCGGCTCGTCGATCTGGCCGGGAGTGCCGTCCGCGTTAGCGTTGATGGCATTGATGTTGAGATTTTGGCCGCTGCGTGCCGGATTGCGCAGGAACGGCAGCACGGTGCCCACCGCAGGCTCACCTGTGCCGGGAATCCAAAATCCTGCACGACTGACATAGTAAAGCTTCATGGAAAGCGTGGGCGTGCCGCCGTTGTGCGGACCGCGATGCACCCAGGTGAAGCCTTTGCGATCCTGGAAGGTGAACTTCTTGTAGGCGCTATCGGGCTTGACGGTGTCGTTCGTTGGCAGATCAGGGAACATGATTTCCAGATCTTTCGAAGCGCGGTTCACGCCCGTGCCGACCAGCGGCTGCGGCATGAGTGGCAGCGGATAGGGCTTCACCAGCAGCGTGCCGGCGGTGGAGGTGTAATCGAATTCATACGCCGCATCCGTGCGCAGGACTTTGTAGGCGTGGATAGCGGGCCGCTTATCCGCGCTGTTGGTGTAGGCCACCAGCACAAAGGGCTGCGAGGTGTAGTTGGCACCGCTTGTGACATTCAAATCATCACGCAAGGCATACGCACGACCGCCCAGGATGATGGCATGCTCTTCATTCGGATTGTAGCCGGTTTGGGAGCTGTCGTTTTGAAAATAGACAGTCCCTTTCGCCTCGTCGGGTGGCAGATCATCGGTGCCGACGCCTTTGGCGATGACGATGGTGGAGGAGTCGCTGATCCAACCCGAGGGATTGATGACTTCCGAAGCGCCGCCTGAGTCAATGCCGCCCGAAATGAGCAAGCGCCCGTCGGAAAGAGTCGCAGTCGCATGGCTGACACGAGCAGTCAGCAGACGATCCACGGTACTCCATGTCTTTTTGGAGGGATTGTAGATCTCCAGATCCTGCCGCGGCGAGGCAGTGGCGGTGCTGCTGCTGCCAATGACGAGCACTCTGCCGTCCGCCAGCAACGATGCCGTGTGAAGACTCCGGCCAGAGGCGAGGCTGCCGACAGCCGACCAAGTGTTGGTGAGCGGATCATATATCTCCGCCGTGGCCATATCCGTCCCGTTGAAGCCACCCGTGACGAGGACGTTTCCGTTTGCCAGCAGCGTGGCCGCATGATCAGCGCGTGCTGAGGCGAGGCTTGCCCGGGTCGTCCAAGAATTGGTGCCTGGGTTGTAGAGTTCCACGGAATTTAGATAGGATGAACCCGCAAACCCGCCGATAAAAAGAACGGTTCCATCATTCAACAACGTGGCCGTGTGTCTGGCCCTGGCGCTGCCGGACGCCTTTAAAGACCATGAGTTGCCAGCGGGGTTGAAAAGGGTTGTGATACCGAAGGCTGTTGTTCCTGAGAAACCGCCGTAAACGAACACGGAACCGTCGTTCAAAAGGGTGGCCGTATGTCTCGCGCGCCCATTTGAAATGCCCGCTGGTTGTGACCAGACACCAGTGGACGGGGTGTATATCTGAACGTTGTTGGTGGTCGTGGTTGCCGTCACGTTTCCGCCCACGACCAGAACACGACCATCGTTTAACAGCGTGGCGGTGTGATTGGATCGAGGCAGCGTCAACAAGGAACCCGCTGCCGACCAGGTCATGGCTCCAGCATCGAAGATCTCCGCCGAGGCGAGGTAGGACGTTCCATTCTGCCCTCCCACGACGAGGATCTTTCCATTCTGAAGGCGTGTGGCCGTTGCCTCATAGCGACTGGCCAATTGGCTGCCAGCGGCGGTGACGGACTGTTTTGGATAGCTCACCGTGTAGCGTCCCCATTTGCCAGGCACATAGAGATCCTGGAAGTCGGCGCTGGGCGCGACGACCTTCTTGAACCAGCGCACGTTGAGCACGTTGTCCGTCGGACGGGCGTTCACCGGGATGATGCTCCCCAAATTGGCCGCTGCCACACCCACGACGAAGGGATTCAAGTAGCCTGCGGGGTAGTAGCCGGTGCCGCTGGAGATGTAGCCGGCATTTTCATGTCCTGCTGGCGGATCGAGACGCGAACCCACGGTGGCGAGCGTGTCGATCGGTGCGGCGGCATCCGCCTGGACGGTATAGGCCAGCGTCGTGGCCGCAGGCAGGGGATCTGTGGTCATCACCACCACCTCCGCCAAGCTCAGCACGTTGGGGTCGCCATTGGTTGGCGGCGTGCGCCGCACTCGGATGCCCCAACCATTCACGGGTGCCCCGGTCAGGGCCGCCACGTCCAGTGGAATGGTCGCCGGACTGTTGGCACTATTGGCAGGATTCAGGAGCGGGGAAGTCCACAGCACCGTCGTGAGGTCGGCGGCCAGAATTTCGATGGTGATGTCCCGCAGGCGGTCACCATAGCCGGGACGATTGTACAACGTCACCGTCTGAACCGCACGATTGGCGGTCCACGCCATCTGCCACCAGGTCGGCGTCGTGCTGCCATCGGTGTGCGTGAAGTTTGTCAAATTGCCATCAAGGGCAACACTGGCGCCGAAGGAGCCACCCGTGAGCGTGGAACTCTGCGTCGCAGTGCCGGTTTGCAGAATCACGCTCTGATTGGTGACGGGAAGGTTCTGTGAGATCTCCAACTGCGTGCTGCTAATGATTCTGAGCACCTGGGCGGAACCCGCGATGCCAGCCCCCGTGACCACCATGCCCACTTCCAATCCCGCAGTGCTGCCCAGAGTCAGGATGGTACCGCTGGCGGAGAGGGTGGTGGCGGTCGAGGCGCGGGACGTCTGCCGGCCCTCTGCCTGCGAATAGAGGTTCACATACCAGACCTTGCTGCCACGGGTGAACTTGAGGAGTGCACGGTTTCGCTGGTCCGGTGCCGGCGGATTGAAGGTGTTGTTCGCCAGCGGATCGAAGGTGATGAACAAGCGCTGCGTGGTGAGGTCGATCCGTGCCTCCGCCTGCGCGGGATCATCCTGATACACGATCTGCGGCAGCGTACCGCCGGTAAAGGACGCCCCGGTGGCCGCCGTGCTGCCCAGAGTGTCCACGGAGTAGTGCGCGTAGTCTGCCAAGTTCGGCGACCAGCGCAGCCAGTAGCGATCCTGAAACTTCGGCCACTTGATGCTGAAATCGGACTCTTCCAACCAGTAGAACACCGCCTTGTTGTAGGCGTCGGTCGAGGCCGGCTGGCCATTATCCGGGTCATTGACTGGACCGGTCTCGCGCTCGGCGAAATAGGCCGTCGTGCCGTCCGGGCGCAAGCTGGAGCCGTAGTAGGTGGCGGCATTTTGCGCCGTGCTGAACACGGGCGAGGGCGTGAGCGATGTGTCACCATCATGCGGGATGATTTCCTGGCCCAGATACACGGTATAATTGTTCACCGGCGCCACGCGCACCATATTGACCACATCCAGGCCCAGGGACTGATAGACATTGCCCACCGCCCGCACGTTGCCCAGGTACTCGATGAGCACGCGGCCTTCCACGTTGTAGGCACGGAGCAGGCCGATGCCATTGATGCGGTCAAAGGAGAGCGTGGTGAGGTTCGGGGTGGTGGGATTGTAGCCAGGAATGATGACTTCCTCTGACACCGCCTTGGGCACCAGATAGTTGTAGGCGGCGCTCACCGTGGTGATGCGGCTGTCGGTGATCTGCACCTGGGGTGCGTCAAAGCTGCCCTCTGTCCAGTAGATCGTGTGGGTCTGCCGGGTGGTCGTGCTGGAGACGGCAAACTCCTCGGTGAGCAGCTCGTAGTTGCCACTGCCATTTGGCAGGTTCGTCTGCCAGATAATGGAGACGCGTCCGGGCTGGGAGGCGTACACCTTCTCCGAGTGGGGACTGTAATAATAGCTGGTGGCAGGTGTGATGTCCGTGAGAGTGCTGCTGGTGATGGTGGTATTCGCGCTGCCCGCCAAAGTGATCGTATTGCCCAAAATGCGTGATACTGGCTGTCCCAGCAGCACCGCCCCCAACACCAGTTCCGGCGGCGCAGTGCCGCTAAACTGCACGGTGGTGCTGTTCGTCGCCGCGCTGATCACATTCACCGAGCCGAGCGGATGCGGGACCAATGGCACATAGTTGCGCGTCGTGCTGCTGGTGATGGTCTCACTGGCAGGGCCACTCAAAGTGAGCGTGGTGCCGACGATGCTGTTCACCGTCCGGCCCAGCAGCGTGGCTTTCAGAAGCATCGTCGGCACACTGGCCACGGTGACGGTGGCGTTGCTGGTGCTGCTCGTCAGCACAGTGACAGGCAGCGCCGCCAGCGGGCTGATGCTTTCCCCGGGTAGCACAGGCTTCACGCGCCAGTAGGCACGGGCCTGGGCCAGGATATCCGCATCCCGCACCACGGGATCGGCGAGGGCGCTGCTGAAGCCGACACCGCTGGCATTCACCAAAGGCGGGGTGATCTCGTCCCCCAGCGAGAATCTCGGCAGGCCGGAAGCGAACATGCCGCCGATGCTGGCATACTCCAATACGAAGACTTTGGTCGAGGTGGCGGGATAGCGATCGGCGAACACCGTGGTGGTGCTGCGAATGGTTGCGTTACCGGAAATCTCCCCGAATGCCGCGTATTGACCAGTCGTTGGGGGGGGGCTGGCCGGGCTCGGTGGACCGGCGGCCGTGGCGGGCGCACCTGCGGCCGTCTGCGCGACAAACGTCGCGTTAAAGTTGCCAGCGCTGAGTTCAAACTGCGCTTTGGCCGCTTGGGCAAAGAGCAGGAAGCCGAGGGCCAAAAGGAGGTAGCGCGTTCGATTCATGGCGGGTGCGTTTGAAGGTGGGGTGCGGACGCCCTCATCACTCGGCGTCGTTGGTCTTTTTCAGAGACACGGTGCGCACGGTGGGTTTTTCCTCGCTCAACAGTGCCTCGATGGCGGCCAACTTGGCATCGCGGGCCTTGTCCTTGGCCTCCAGGGCGGCGACGCGGGCACGGAGATCGGCATTTTCGGACGTAAGGGCCTTCACCTCGGCATCCTTTTCCTTTTTGAGCTGCTGCGTGGCGGAGACGTTGAGCATGGAGATGGCCTCGTAATCGACGACACGGAAGTCCTTCACCTCACGGCCATAGACGAAGATGTCTTTGCCTTCGGGTTTGAAGGCGGTGCGGAAGCGGCCCTGCGCGACATCGAGCACTTCATGCACGCCTTCGGATTTTTCGGCGATCAGGCGCACGCGGTCGCCTTTTTTGAGGTCGGTCTTGAGGGCGATCCAGCCATCCTTGATGGTGGCTTTCTGGTAGATGTCTGGGACGACATCGGTGGTTTGCCTCACGGCCAGAGGGTACACTTTCTCCACTTGCTGAGCGATGACCTTCTTGTAGCTCTGCGTGCCTTTGGCCACCTTATCCTTGAGGGAGTAGTTGGTGATCTGGATCTGCCGGAGGGTGTCGAGGTCTTTCTGGCCGTCCGAGATGCTCTCGATGTTTTTGATGCGCTCGTCGGACTCGACCACGAACGTGGCCGAACTGACGACATTGTCAGCGCGGATGCTCAGATTCCATGCTGAGGTGCCATTGGAGTCATTGAAACTGCCGTCTTGCAAGTAGCCAAGGCGGAAGATGGAGGTGCTGGCGAAGCCTTTGACCTCGAGCTTCGCCGTGGGTGCGCTGCCCGTTCCGCCTCCAATGAGGACGTTTCCGCCGCCGGGATTGATGTAAAGGTCATTCCAAGCATCCAAGGCACCGGAGTGCGCGCCGACGACGGCCTTGTTGTCAAACTGACCGATGAGGGCCGTGCCGCCAGTGCCACCAAACGCTCCAGCACCTTCCCAGAGATTCGCCCCGCCGCCGCCCTTGGTCTGCAACTTGAAGGGTGCCGTGGGCGCTGAAAGGCCGATGGCGAAGCCAGCAGTCGTGGAGATCGCACCGGTGGCGGAGATAGTACCGGAGGAAATGCTGGCGGAGGAGATAGCACCGGTGACTCCGAGAGTCCCCGGAATGGTCACCGCTCCAGACGAATTGACCAAGAGCCGGTCCGTCGGTTGGCCGGATGTAGCGGTGGCCAGGCTCACCGTTCCATAGCCGGCGCTGATTCGTGACGTGGCGGCACCATTCGAACCCGCATTGCTTCCAGCGGCATCCTTGTAGTGATTGTAGCCGAAGTGAACGCCATCGCCGTATCCGGCGAAAGAGCCGTAGAGGTAGCCCCACGCATTGCCGCCACCGAGGGAAAGCTGGTTATAGTTGGTCGGGAAGAACCCCATTTGGATGGATCCCCACGTCTTCAAAGTACTGCCGCCGATGATCGCACCGTCCGCGCTTAAGCTTCCTGTAGTGGAGATGTTCCCGCCATTCAAAGCCAGCGAGGTGCCGTTGATGGCTCCGGCATTGGTGATCGGACCGCCATTCAAAGCCAGCGAGGTGCCGTTGATGGTCCCACCGGTGATCGTTCCGGTCCCAGCGCTCAATGAACTCCCTGAAATGGCGGCTCCGGAGATGTTCCCCGTGACAGCAGCCCCGCTCGAAATGGTCACCGCGCCATTGACCGTCAGGGCACCCGTCGTCGCACCCGAAGTCAGGCTGTCTGCCGTGCGGGCGCGGAAGCTGTACGCGGTGGTCGTCATGCGCTGGCGCGGGGCGATGGGCAGGTCGGAGGCATTGATGGTATTGTCGCCATTGTCCACGGTAAGCTCCAGGTAGCGATCCGTTGACCCAGAGGTGAAAAGGGTGTCGAGCGCCGGCCGGATTTCCCCCGCCGCCGTGCCGGTGGCGGCCGTGCCGTTGCCAAGCAGGACGCTAAACTGGCCGTTCGAGAAGATGGCCGTCTGCTCCTCCGTCCACAGCCGGGTGCCGCCAGCGGATGCATCATAAAGACGAAAGACGACCTTGCGGTTGATCGGCGTGCCCGTGCCCAGGCCGGTGCCGGCGCTGTCGCTGACCTTCCCCTGATAGTTGAGGAAGGGGGGGACAACGGTGGTCTGTGCCTGCAAGGAGCCGAGCAGGATGCCCAACGTGGTGAGGAGGATGGCGGAGTGTTTCATGAGAGGCGGCGGGGTGGGGGCAGGACGTGGCGTTGGCAGTTCGGTGAAAGGTAGGAGGCGGCGGGTCTTCATTGGCTGAGGGTGCCAATTTCAGAGGCGCGACGCAGCTCGAAGGTGCCGTCGAGCTGGAGCGTGTTTTTGTGCAGGCCGGTGATGGTCTCGCGGTAGGTGCCGCCGATGACGCTGCTGCCCCAGCCGCTGCTCACCGTGCTGCCAGAAGGCGGAGTACTGGTGAAGGTGAAGGCGCAGGTGCGGGTGACCGTGTAACTTTCCACCCCATTGCCCACAAGCTGGAAGCGCGCGTCCTTGTTGTCGTGATCCGGATGGTACTGATGCACAAAGGGGTTCGTGGGGTCGTCGTAAGGCAGGCTGATCGTGCAGGTGAGGACGCCCGGCACGGCCACGCTACCTGAACCCGTGATGACCTGGTTCAGTGGCATGTGCGTGGTGGAAAGCCGCTGCGCCGTGGCTCTGGCATCCTGCTTGAGCAGGGTTTCATTGGTACTAAGACCCACGTCGTTCGGCACGGCGGCGAGTTGCCCCAGGAACACTTTGCTGAGCAGTCGTGCCGCGCCGCTGTTATCCACGTGCAGCAGGGTGCGCAGGGTGAAGGGGCGCGGCGTGCTGCTGCCAGCGAGCGGCGATGGCGCGGCAATGGTGACCTGCGGCGAGGCAACGGCATAGCCGCTGCCTGCGTTCGTGATCGTGAAGCCGCGAACCGCTCCGGCGGCAACGATGGCCGTCGCCGTGGCCGTCGTGCCAGAGGCGGGCGGGGCGATGGTGACGGTCGGGGCCGTGGCATAGCCATAGCCGCCCGTGCCGGAGACACTGAGACTGGTGACCGCACCATTGGTGACGGTGGCCGTGGCCTTAGCGGTGTTGGTGACCTGGCTGCTGACATTCGTCAACGAGACATCCCCGACCCACAAGCCGGCCAGGCTGTCTTTCGTTGCCGTGACGGGCAGATAGACGTCCATGAGATTGCTGCTGTCCGTTACCCGCAGAAGAGAGGCGTAAACCGCGCTCGCGCTGGTCATGGCGGGGCGGTTGATGCCAAAACTCAACTCCACCGTGCTCTGTGGGCCGACCACCACGGTGTAGGCGGAGGAGATGTCGGTTTCCGTCCACAACAGGGTCGTGGCATTGAACGTACGGCGGGTGAGCGGCACCTGGGCTAGGGTTGCTGGAGGACTGCTGGGATCGGCGGCACTGGCAGACGGGGCCAGCGTCAGGGTGACCGCCGCAGCCGTGCGGTTCCGCACGTACACCGTAACCACGGCACCGGAGCGCCCGAAGTACAATCCATTGTTGGTGTTGGAGGTGATTTCGATAGGCGCAGTGAAATCCCCCACCACTTTTGCCGAGAACCAATAGGCCTGCGTGCGGTCCAGCCGCTCGGTGGAGGTGGAGAACACCTGCAGGGGATTCCCCGCTCCCAACTCGCCTCCCACGTACTTGTAAATTTTCACATTGGCCGCAATGGCCGCCGGGAAAGTGGCGAAGTAGTTGGAAAACGTCGGGTAATTCGCGCCATTCTTGAAGGTCGGAAAGCCCATTAAATTCGCGCCATTACGCACCCAGGAAGCGCCGGGTGGCAGCGGCAACTGCTTGAGCTGCACGACATAAGTGTTGGAAGCGGTTCCCGCGCACTTCACCAGATAGGCCGCCGGGCCGGAGAGCTGGTTGAGCGTGTTGCTGGAGCCGCCGCCACGCACCCACACGCTCCACTCCGGCGTTCCAGCCGACGGAATCAGCGGCGATTCGGTGAACTGCACCTGATTGGGATTGGGATTCCAGCGCCAGATTTCGAGCACGTTCGCGGTCTGGCCGGAGTTCGGAAAAAGATTCTCGATGGTGTCGTATTTGGCATCGCCGCTCAGGTAGATCGAGTTCCAGCCGCCTTTGAGCGAGTAATCGACGCTCTGCCACTGCGCCTGGGCGCTGGCGATCATGAGCAGGGAACCAAGGACGGGGAGCAGGACTTTGAAGTTCATAGGCGAATCAGTCGGAAAAAATTAGCGCACCGTCAGCCGGTAGAACTCCTTGCTGCCGCCTGGCACCGGAGTGGCAAACGCGGCGCGAACGCCCACGTCTGTGGCGGAATAGATCGTGCTCGCCCCGGCCGGGCCGCCCACGGCGAAGGG
Source organism: Prosthecobacter sp. (assembly GCF_046154365.1). Lineage (GTDB taxonomy): Bacteria > Verrucomicrobiota > Verrucomicrobiia > Verrucomicrobiales > Verrucomicrobiaceae > Prosthecobacter. The sequence goes on along the minus strand of NZ_JBJXFV010000225.1, from coordinate 8,160 downwards.
CATCCGCGCCCACACCTTCATGTCTGTGCTGCGCTCGATGGTGTAGGTCTTCCCGGTGATGCCGTAGAACTCGAAGCGCACCTGGGTGGGTGTCTTCTCCTTGATCTCCAGGGCAAAGCGCTCCGTCGCATCCCCCGCGAAAGTGCCCGCCACATACTCCAGCCAGTTGCTCTGACCGTCGTGATCAAAGTCACCGTTCTTGTCGAGCAGGTTGAGCGGCCAGTTGCCATTGCCATCCGGGAAATGGCCGGCTTGATAGAGCATCCACTGCTCCCACACGTCCGGCAGGCCGTCGTGATCCAGATCCTCGCCCAGGTTCAAATCCAGCCGCACGCGCTCGCCACCTTTGCCCGCCGTGAGATTGCCACTGACCTCAATGGGATAGTACTGCGAGCCATTCATCTCCACCACCAAGCTGAACAAGCCCTGCGCCGCGATGGCTTTTTCCGTGTAAAGAGTGGTGCCGCTGCGGCTCTGGTCGATGCGGATGTTCAGCTCATAATTCTGGTCCAGTTGCAGCGCCGAATTGACCGGCGTGCGTCCCACCTCCACGCCACCTTTGAGCAAAATGAGCACCGCTCCCTCCGCCGTGATCGTCTGACCCACTTGATCACGCACCATACCGTAAATCGTATAATAAGGAGCGGGTGGGAATGACCAGCCGTCGGCGACGGAGATCAGGCATGCAATCAGGACGCACCAGCGCGAAAGGAGCTTCATAAGGCAAAAGTTTGGAATTTCGCCAGACCCCTACGGGCATCCGTGCTAAACGAAAAAAAGTGCCGCACCTTTTAATAAGCGCGACGGAAAAAGCAATGCGTTTGTCAGGGATCGCTCAGACCCTGATGAGCCTTCCGCGCTTGCGCCAGCGGCTTCCATGCCCATGCTCATCCGCCATTATTCACCCATGAAAATCATCATCACCGGCGGCGGCGGCTTTCTCGGCTCCCAGCTCGCACAAAAGCTTCTGGAACGCGGCACTTGGTGCGGCAAGCCGATCACCGAAATGGTGCTGCTCGACGCGTTTTTTCGTCGCGAACCGACGGATGCATGTGTGAAGCATGTGAAGGGTGACATCGGCGACCGTGCCACGGTTTTCGCGGCTACTGGCAGCAAGTTCGATGTGATCTTCCATCTGGCCTCCATGGTGAGCGGTGAGTGCGAGGAGCGCTTCGATGATGCGATGCGCGTGAACTTGGATGGCGGCAGAAACGTGTTTGAAGCGGCCAGAGCGGCGGAAGGTCGGCCACACGTCGTGTTTGCGAGCAGCGTGGCATGCTACGGCGGCCTGGACATGTCGCAGATGATGTCTGACACCACGAAACAGCTCCCACAGACGACCTATGGCATGACGAAAGCGATGTGCGAGATGATGGTGAACGATCACACGCGCAAAGGTCACTTTGATGGCCGCAGCGTGCGCCTGCCGACGGTGATCGTGCGTCCCGGCAAGCCCAACGCGGCCGCATCGAGCTGGGCCAGCGGCATGTTTCGTGAACCGCTCAATGGAGAAACCTGCATGCTGCCGATTCGTCGTGAGCAGCCACATCCGATGACGGGTTATCGGACGGTAATTGAGTCGTTTATTGCTTTGAGTGAAGTCGAGGAAGCCAAATTGGGCAAAGACCGCGCCTATGTGCTGCCTGCGCATCGCGTGACGCCGCTGATTGCCGAAAAGGTGATTCAAGAAGTCGCTGCCGAGCACGGCATCAAGCTGGGGCCGATCGTGGACGCGTTTGATGCACGAATTCAAGGCATCGTGGATAACTGGCCGCAGCAAGTGGATGGTTCACGTGCCGTGGAAATCGGCATTCCGCGTCCACCTGAGCTGAAGGTGATTGTGAAGCAATATGTGGAGGATTTCTTGGCGAGGTGAGCTTTCACGTATGTCGCTTGCTGCTACCTCAGATTGCAGTAGCCTCGTGGCATGAGTGAGATACGACCCTTCCCGAATGCACCGCAGATCAAGCTCGATCCACGTCGCATACTTGTCGGCATCGGCGTGGTGTTCGTTGCCATCGGGCTGTTCTCCGGCATCTACCAGGTGCCGGCCAATTCCGTGGCGGTGGTGCAGCGCTTCGGCGGTTATTTGAAGACGGCGGAGCCGGGGCTGCACTTCAAGCTGCCGTGGGGCATCGACCAGATCACCATCGTCGAAGTGGAGCGCCGGCAGAAGCTGGAGTTCGGCACCGCCACACAGGGTGCCTCCAACCCGTACCAATACGAAGAAGACTTCAACGAACAGCAGCGCGAGAAGAACATGGTCACGGGGGATTTGAACGCCGTGCTCGTGGAGTGGGAGATTCAATACCATGTGGAGGAACCCATCGCGTATGTCTTCAATGTGCGCGAGCCACTGCCCACCCTGCGCGATCTAGCCGAAGCGGTGATGCGCGAGGTGGTGGGGGACCGCACCGTGGATGAAGTGCTCACCATCGGCCGCCAAGAGATGGAATCGAAGGCGCTGGAGCGGCTGCAGACGCTGACCAACGGACTGAAAATGGGCGTGCGCATCGACCAGATCCAGCTTGGCGATGTGAATCCGCCGGCCGGAGTGAAAGCTAGCTTCAACGAGGTGAACAGCTCCCAGCAGGAGCGCGAATCCCTCATCAACCAGGCCAGTGGCGAGTACAACCGCGTGGTGCCGCGCGCGCGCGGCGAGGCGGTGCAAAAAACCAGCACCGCCGAAGGTTACGCCGCCAAACGCGTCAATGAGGCCGAAGGCGATGCCACGCGCTTCAAGGCGCTGCTCGCGGAATACCTCAAAGCGCCCGAGGTCACCAAGAAACGCATCTACCTCGAAACGATGAGCGAGGTGCTGCCGTCCGTGCCCGGAAAAATCATTCTGGATGAAAAGGCATCCTCCTTCCTCCCGCTCATGAATCTCCGCCAGCCTGCGCCCCAGCCCCCAGCCGCCGACCCCAAGCTCCCCGCCCGATGAAAACCCCTCTCATTCTCGTCATCCTTCTCGCGCTGGCCATCGTGCTCGGCTCCGGTTTCTACACCATGAGCGAAACGGAGCAGGTGGTCATCACCCAGTTCGGCATGCCGGTGGGCGAACCAGTGTCCAAAGCCGGCCTGCACTGGAAAACCCCGTTCATCCAGACCGCCAACCGCATCGAAAAACGCGTGCTGGAGTGGGACGGCGAATCCACGCCCATGACCACGAAGAACAAGGTCTTCGTGATGGTGGGCAGTTTTGCCCGCTGGGAGATCATTGAGCCGCTGGTGTTCTTCCGCCAGCTCACGGATGAGCGCCGCGCACTGTCGCGACTGAACGGCATCATCGGCAGCGAGACGCGCATCGTCATCGCCAAGCATGACTTCATCGAGGCCGTGCGCACCACGAAGGACCGCAAGGTCGTGCGGGATATGATCACGCCCGCGCCTGGCGCCACCGCCGGCACGCCGCTCTCCACCGCCGAAGCGCGCATCGGCGTGCTGCCCGCCATCACCAAAGGCCGCAGCGAGTTGGAGGCGGAGATTTTTGCCAACGCCGCCGAAAAAGTCAAAGACCTCGGCATCCGTCTGCTCGACGTGCGCCTCAAGCGCATCGACTACGATCCGTCCGTGAGCGAGTCCATTTACAAACGCATGATCAGCGAACGCCAGCAGATTGCCGACCGCTACCGTGCTGAAGGCGAAGGCGAGGCCGCGAAGATCAATGGTGAGCGGGAACGCGATCTGAGCCTCATCGAATCCGAGGCCTACCGCAAAGTGCAGGAGATCGAAGGCGCCGCCGATGCCAAGGCCACGGAGATTTATGCGCAGGCCTACAACCAGACGCCCGAGGCCGCACAGCTCTTTGAATTCCTGCAAACGATGACCGCCTACAAGACCCTGATCACCCCGGACACGACGATGGTCTTCACCACCGACAGCGAGCTGTTCCGCTATTTGAAGTCAAGCAATCCGCAGGCCAAGCCGACGACGAGTGGCAGCGTGGAGTTCACGCCGTTGCACAAGCTGCCGACGCTGCTGGAAGTGGGGCGGTGAGGAGAATTAGAGCGCTGGCTCGTACAGTTTTGTTACCAGCTTCAGTTATCGGGAACTGTTTCATTCGGATCAAAGGGGTTGATGGGGGAAAACGGAGGCGCTGTCGCAAGCACTTGTTCGTCGAACCAGCGGACGTAGGCGTCGGCTACGCTGCGGAAAGACTGAACGCTGCATGAAGCCGAGCCGAGCGTGTCATCTCGAAGCCGGAACATAATGTGAACATAGCCGGGCGGTTGGCAGACGATAAAGGTCTTCGTGCCATCAAATATCTCGCCAGTATTCGTGAGAAAGTCGAAGCTCGCGTAGCTCGGCACGCTCGCTGAGGCCTCACCCGTGTAAAGCTCGCGATCAATAAGGCCAAACACCTCCGCATCGGATAAGCCTGCGAAAGAAATGTCCCATAGTGAGTGGATGATGCCAGCCAACTCTCGAAATCGGTCTGTGACGTCGAACAAGGAACAGTGATTGTCACGGATGTCGCCAAGGCACATTCCTTGAGTGTGAATGCACAGTCTGCCAAAGCCACCCCACTGAGGACCGAAGGGTTCGTGATACACCTCAATCGCGAAGTCGTTGGTGTCTCCGAAAATCATGGTGCGCGTGAAAACTAGGTCCATCGCGTTCTGGCGAACGCAGCTACACCCAACTTCACGGCTGCGGTTTCGGCACTGGCAGCAGCGGGGCATCTGGCTCGAAGTCGAGCACATCTTGGTGCGTGCGCAGTGCTTTGCGGGCTTTGTCGAAGAAGGAGCTGAGGTCTTCGGCGTTCATCTGCTGCTTGTCGTCGATGTAGGCATGCAGCTTCTGGAGTTGCGCATCGGCATCGAGATTCACGGTGCCCATGACCTTCTGTGCCTGCGTGTAGGTGGTGGAGAACTTGCCCTGCGCCTGCTCGAAGGCCTCCTTGGCACCTTCCTGGCGAAGGTATTCTTTTTCGGCTTCGCGGAAGTCCTTGCTGAACAGGCGTTTGAAGAAACCGCCTTTGGGTTTCGCGATCTGTTTCGAGGCTTGGGCTTCAAAGTAGTTCGCCAGCTCCTGGAACTCCTGCATGGGCTTCTGATACTGCTTTTTCAAGTAACCGAGGCCGGTGGTGATGATGCTGAGCTTCTCCACCTCGGCCTTCGAGAGTGTCTGGCCGGCCTTAACCTTGTCCTCCAGCAGGTCGATGTATTGCAGCGTGGTCTTGTTGCCCTCAAAGATGTTTTCAAACTCCTTCGCGGCAGTGGCGAGGCGTTGGCGCTCGCCTTTGCGCAAGGCGTCGATCTTCGTTTCGTGCTCGTCATTGAGCGCGGTGATCATCTTCTGATGTTGCGCGGCCTGCGCACTGAGCGTGCGCTGGAACTCGGCCTCCTTGGCCTTCAGTTCATCGACGTGCTCGGTCTTGAGCTGCTCCAAGTCGGAGCGCAGGGTGGTGAGATCGGAGCGGGATTGAAAGAGAAACCAGCCCAGCACGCCGGAGGCGAGAAAGCTGAGCACGAGCAGCGCGGTGAGGTTTTTGATGGCAGTCATGGTGTGGCAAGAATTCGTGAGAGGTGGGCAGGGTGCAAGGGCATTCCATGCATGAGTTTTGCCTGCGCCAGAGGGTGATGCACGTCTTCGGTCTGTTCATCAAGCCGGAATCCTGCTAGGGCTGGTGAAAATTCAGCGTCTTGTCTCTCCGATGTCCACCACCGCCCGCCCCACGATCGTCCGCCATCAAATCCTTGCCACGGCAACGATGGTGGCCTTCCTGATGTATCTGGACCGCATCTGCCTAGCGCAGATCGTTTCGTCGGACTCGTTTCACAAGCACATCCAGCTCGAAGGCTGGCAGATCGACTGGGTCAAAGGGGCCTTCTTCTGGGCCTACGCGCTCGCACAGGTGCCGGCAGGCTGGTTGAGCGATCGTTTCGGCACGCGGGCGCTGATCACGATTTACATCGCCACCTGGTCGCTGTTCACGGCGCTGACGAGTTTTTCACTCGGCTTCACCACATTGCTGCTCGCACGACTGGGCTGTGGTCTGGCAGAAGCGGGCTATTATCCGGCCAGCAGCGGCCTGCTCACACGCTGGGCGCACATTGAGGCACGTGGATTTGCCAGCAGCCTCATCTCCTGGGGCGGACGTGTCGGCGGTGCCTTGGCGCCGGCTTTGACGGCCTATGTGATTCTCCAAGCCGGGGACTGGCGCTGGGCGGGATGGCTGTATGGTCTCGTCGGTATCCTGGTGGCGCTGTGCTACTGGCGGGTGTTCCGCGAGCATCCACGTCAGCATACGAACTGCAATGAGGCGGAAATTGCCCTGCTCGCGGAAGGACGCGGCGACTTTCAGCCGGTCAAAGATCCGCCGAAGCGGTTTCCGCTGCAGGCGGCCTGCCGCAGCGGGAATCTGTGGATGGCGAACGGGGTACAGTTCTTCACCAACATCGGCTGGGCCTTCCTCATTCTCTCCCTGCCGGACTATCTCAAAAAAGTCATGCACCTCAATGAAGGCATGACCGGCATCATCACGACCGGGGCGTTGTTCATCGGCATTGTGGCGCTGCCGCTGGGCGGCATGATGACCGATTACATCACCCGCCACCATGGCAAGCGGCTGGGACGCATGCTGCCGATGTCCGTGACCAAATTTGCCGCCGCCGCGTGTTACCTGCTCGCCATGTGGACCGATTCCCCTTGGGGCATGGCGATTGCCTTCGGTCTCGTGGCCTTTTTTGCCGACATCGGCCTGCCGGCGATGTGGACCTTCATGCAGGACATCAGCGGCCAGCATCAGGCCCAGCTTTTCGGTTGGTGCAACATGTGGGGAAACTTCGGCGCGGCGATCATGCCCGTGTTGTTCACCGCCGTGCTCAAGTCCTACGACACCAACAACGACTTCCATGAAGGCGTCTGGCTCTGCGCCGGGGCGTTTGTGCTCGCCGGAGTCTTCGCCCTGTTCGTAAACGCAGAAAAGCCCGTGACACAGGCTGAAGAGGCAAAATATTGAACGCCTACCGAGTTTTTTCTCGACCTTTCTATCGCCCTTATGGTAACGAGTTGAACATTCGTTCTTGGATATCCACTAACAAGGCTCCGAAAATCTTCGTCCAATCATATTATGCGCAAGTTCATCCTCTCCCTCGTCACAGGACTCAGTATTCAACAGGCTTCGGCGACAGTTATTTATTCCGAAAACTTTGATGCCGCCGGTATTGGCAGCACTATTGCAGGCTGGGCTTATCAAGGCGGTAACATCTGGCAGGTGACTTCGGACGCCACGCTTGACCCCACGGCCAACACCCATGTCTTTAGCAATGCGGGCAACGGCCAGCAGAATGTGGGTGTTAACTTTGCGTCAGGCACGCCAGTCACACTCGGCGGCACTGGTGACTGGATCAAAGTGAGTTTCGACTACCGCTATTCAGCCACGCCCACCAGTCCCGGCTCTCAGCCGTACAATTTCTTCCGCTACGGCCTCTACAACAAACACGGCACCAACACCACCTACGACGACGACATCGGCTATCTCGCAGACGTGAACTACTGGGATAACGCCTCCGTCAGCAAGGATGGCGACTGGAACATACGCAAGGAGATCAACGTGTATAACGCCTTCAGCAACGGCATCCTGTTGGACAACCTGTCCAGCGCGGATCCCGGTCCCAGTGGCGACATCCTCAGCCTCATCACAGGAGGACCCGCGCCGGCCAAGAGCTTTGATGACGGTGCCACCCCTCGCAGTACCAGCCTGCTCATTACCCGCAATGGCTTCAATGTGGACTTGGCACTTTATCAGGATGGCGTTCTGCGGGCCACTGGCAGCGACTCAGCCAGTGCGCTCATGAACTTTGACACGCTGTACTTTGAATCGCCCTCCGACTCCAACGGCTTTGCTCTGGACAACCTTCTGATCGAGACGGGGTCCGTGCCCGAGCCTTCGCGCATGGTGCTGCTGGGCTTGGGTTGCAGCGGGTTGCTTCTGCGTCGTCGTCGTCGCTAAACGGTAATTGGAGTGGAGAAAATGGCATTGCGTACGCAGTAAGTGTGGAGCGTTCCGCGTGCATGACCGTCGGATATATACCTCGCGTCATCAGGTTTTGTGATTTCCCACAGATTCAGAAAACCCGCAGATTTGTTTTCAGACTCATGCAATCTGTGGGTTCTCTGAATCTGCGGGATTCATGCATTTTCACCCATCGTGAC
>NZ_JBJXFV010000217.1:0-46493 GCF_046154365.1 Prosthecobacter sp. | reverse complement strand
CATTAAGTTAAGGCACTTCTCAAGATGTGTTCCCGCAGATTCAGATAACCCGCAGATTTTTTTCCGGATCCCAATCTGCGGGTTTTCTGAATCTGCGGGAACTCCTTCTTAACTTAATGACATTGACAGCTTGATGACCTCGTGGGTCACTTCTTCGCGTCGGTCTCGGCGAGAATCTTCTTCGCTTCTTCCGCGCCGATCTCGCGCACCTGCAGATTACGCCAGCGGATTTCACCACCGTGAGTTTGCAGCATGATTGGGCCTTTCGGGGGCAGCGGTTGCGTTTTGTCCCAGTAGTTCTCCATCACGTTGCCATCCACGACCACCTTGTCGTTCAGCCACACCCAGGTGCGGGCGCCGATCTGGCGGATACGGAAGCTGTTCCACTCGCCGAAGGGTTTGTCCGCCACCACGAGCGGATCGCGGCCGGGCGTGTCCGGGGTGTTGTTAAACAGACCGCCGGAACCGAGATGCGGCATGCGCGTCGGCTTGGCAGGGTCAAAGATCTGACTCTTGTCCCAAATCTGCACCTGCGGCGTGCCGCGCAGATAGATGCCGCTGTCGGCATGAGCGACAGTCTTGTACTCGATGAGCAGTTCGATGTCGCCGAACTCCTCGTCCGTCGTCGCATACGGGCCGGTGCCCACATTGACCAGTTCGCCGTTCTCGACCTTCCAGTGCTCCGCGAACTCTTCGCGCATCTTTTTGAGGGCTTCCTCTTTCTTCACGCCTTCAAGTTTGACGACGGAATGCGGGTTCAGGCCATGCCAGCCGCTGAGGTCCTTGCCGTTGAAGATGGGTCGGAAAGCGGCTGCAGGCGCGGATGGAGCCGGAGCCGCTGCAGCAGGCGTGGACGACGCTGCGGGTTTGCCTGCTTTGTCGCAGGAGACGAGGCAAACAGCGAGCGCAAGGCCGCCGACGGTGAGTGTGCTGAGTTTCATGATCATGATGGGTGCTTGGATGACGGCCTCACTTCACTTCCTTGAGCTTCGCGATCAGGTAATCGTTGATCGTCTTGAACTTCACGTCCGGCGCACCGGGATAAACCACGTCACAGGCCACACCGTTCGCTTTGCAGTACTCCTGCAGCTTCACGCCGAAGTTCGCCGTGTGCGTCGGGTCTTTCTGCTCCTGGCCGATGGCGGGAGGGCCGCCGAAGGAGCAATACACAGGCGGATCGTCGGAGGACACGAGTGCATAAGGTGAGTATTCGGCGATCCACGGCAGGATTTTCTCCCGCGCCGCGACGAAGTCATCGAAGTTCTTGAACTCACCGCTCTTGCTGAACGCATGGCCGCCGTACTTGCTGTTCGGCGTCCACTCGCGCATCTGCTTCGGATCCAGCGTGGTCTGCGGACCATTCACGGCTGCCGTGTAAAGACGTGTCGATTCACGCGCAATGGGATCGTCGCTCTTCGGATCGGCCATGTCAGGATGAAACGCCAGCCACAGGCTGCTGCACGCACCCGCCGAGCCGCCGCTCGCACCGATGCGCTGCTTGTCGATGTTCCACTCCGCCGCCTTGCTGCGCACGGTCTGGAGGGCAAGCGCCGCATCCGTCAGAGGTGCCTTCACTGGCGGCACCACGTCCTGCGCCTGCGAGATGTAGCGGTAGTTGATCGACACCACCGAAATCCGCTCCTTCAAAAACGGCTCCACCGCGATCCCCGCCTTGTCCCCACCCATCCAGCCACCGCCATGAATGAAAAACAGCAGCGGCGTCGGCTTGTCCGACTTCGCCTGCCAGAAATCGAGCACATTCCGCTCATGTGGCCCATATTTGAAGTCAGCCACCGTCTTCGGCGGGTTATTCGGATAAACTTTCTTGGCCGGAGCCTTGGGCGCTTCAGCCTTCTTCGCCGGTGTGTCGGCGGCAAAGGCAATGCTGGTGAGCAGTAAGAGGGAGAATGCGAGTTTCATGGTGGACCGATCAAACGTCGGTGCGACCGGCCATCTCACAGGCTGATGCCAAACATCACTCTTCGCTTTCTTCGAGTGGCGGCCGGTGCTCATGCCGCACTTGCAGCACCGTCACCACCTGCTCCAGCTCATCCACCGTGAACAACACCCGCCAGCCCACACCTGACTTCCACGGGCGGAACAGCATCCGGCGCAGCACGGCCTCGGGATGCCATCTGCCGTTTTCAGCGGCCAAGCCGTGACGCTCAGGATGCTCGCAGAGCTTTTCGAGGGCCTGGTCCAGTTCGCGTGTCCACCGCTTTGCCAATTCATCGCCGTCTTCCAACTCAGTGCGATACCACTGCCGTTGCTGCCGGATGCTCTGCTTGGCTTCAGTCGCAAGAGCCAACGAGTAGCTCATACACTTTCCGTCGTCGTTTCGTCCTCGCGGTAGAGGCTGTCGAAAAATTCACGCGCAGGCGTGCCGCGCTCGCCTTGGGCATAGGCATCGACTGCCGACTTCAGCCGCTGGTCCATCTGATGCTCATGGGCCTCCCAGGCCATTTTTTCATACGCCTCCACCGGCACAAGCACCGCCGCCGCCTCGCCATCCTGGGTCAATACCGTCGCCCGGCCCCTCTGTTTGAGACGCGCTGAATGCTCGCGCGTGTTCAAGGCGAACTCCGCCATGCTGAGGACATCGATGTTGAGGACCATGTTCATAGGCAAAGGCTATCACAACCACCCCTGCGTCATCAAGCCGCAAATGGTGCGCGGGAATCTCAATACACCAGTACCAAAACAGCGGCCTGCTCCACGTCCTTGATCACGTCCTCAAACTTGCGGTCCGTTGTGATTGGCTCTTTCAGCTTTCAGCTTGATGACGAAGGCAATGCTGATGAGCAGGAATAGGGAGAACGCGAGTTTCATGGAGGCGGTTTAAACGCTTCCATAGTGCAAATCCAGAACATGCCCGACTTCTCAATCTGGAGTGCGGCGGCCCTCCGCCGCTTTCGAACGTCCGCAGGCGCATGAAAAGCTCCAGAGGGCTGGTGCACTCCAAAACGCTATCGCGCCACTTCTCACCGGGGGTCATTCACCCGCCCGAGAAACAGGCATGCACCACTCGCCGCATGCTGAATGGCGAAGATGAAAGGGCGGTCGGCTTTGATCTCAATGGGCTTCTCCGGTTCTTGGTAACCTCCTCCGCCACCCGTGTCCTCTGCCACGGCAGTTGCCGCCGCTGCTTCAGTGCCTTTCTCGTCGAGTTCAAGGAAGGTCTTGTGAAACACCTCGGAGATGCAGAGATAGTCACCTGGCTTCTTCGGAGCCATCGCGTCGAAATCAGCGCTGCCGCGTGGTTTGTCGAACGCGGTGGTCAATCCCATCGTTTGCAGCACTTTGCCAAGAGGAACCGTGGGCGGGGTGATCTTGAACTTCGGCAGATGGAGAATTACTGGGCGCTCCCGGGCATTCGCACAGGCGAGAAGAATCTTTGGGGTGAGAGTCTGCTCCACGCTGGCAAAGCCATTTAGGCTGTCCGGGACGATGAGCAAGAAGTGCAGTTCATCTCCGATATACGGCAGTGTGACCGCTTGAAAGCCGCGACCACGGTGGTAGCTCATGTATTTGTAATTGTTCATCGTCGGTACATTCACCACCTCATTACCCCCGTTGATATAAAATGGCTTCGGGTGGGTGGCTTCCAGGGCAAACTCTGCCGACCAGGCGGCTTTAAAATAGAGCGCGTTTACCAGCACAAGCCGCGTGGCGTTGGTTACACCAGCACGGGGGATCAAATCACGAATCCGATCACGCGTTTGCTCTGCCACCCAGCCGTTGATCTCCGCCCTCGCATTGCCGGGGTCTTTGCGGAAGTTCATTGGCCGCAATGGGGCGGAAAAGTGATCCTGCACACCCGAGAGGAACGGCTTTCGAAACTCATATCCCAATTGTCCAAATAGCCGGTTGGCCACATGCAGTTGCAGTGCCTTGGCAGGGGCATCATACCTTGCGGAGGTTTGTTGCGCTTTGTTCAGACTTTGATTCAACGCCGCGAAGGACTTGCCGAGTTTCTCCTTGTCTGCCGGGAAATGTAGCACTCGCATCATCTCCTCCTGTGTGACTCCGCTGGCCCCGAGATAGGTCATCGCCAGCGCTGACTGGATCGAGTAGGGCGAAAGGCAGAGATTCCCCCGCTTTGGCATCTGCCGATGCAAATCGAGTCCGAGCTGGTTCACCGCCATCGCCGCTGTCTCAGGCGACACAGCCAAGCACTCGGAGACAGCGACCAGTGAAAGTGCAGCAATGAGCGTTTTCATCGCGGCCATCTTGCCAATTCGCCGGAGTGAAGGCCAGATAATTTTAGCCCTTCTTCTTCAACTGCGGGAACAGCACCACATCACGGATGCCTTCGGCACCGGTGAGCATCATGATCAGGCGGTCGATGCCGATGCCGATGCCACCGGCGGGTGGCATGCCGTGTTCGAGGGCAAGGATGAACTCCTCGTCGATCTTCTGCGTCTCCTCACCAGCCTGGTGCTCCAAGCGCTCGCGTTGGACGATGGGGTCGTTCAACTCGGAGTAACCGGGGCTGATCTCCTGGCCGTTGATGATGAGTTCATACACATCGACGATGGAATCGTCCTCCACGTTCTGCTTCGCCAGCGGCACGAGCTGCTTCGGACAATGCGTGACGAAGAGCGGATCGAACTGCGGAGCCTCGACCAAGCGCTCAAACACATGCTGCGTGACCTCGTAGTCCTCGAAGTTAGGCCCGATCTCGACACCCAACTCCTTCGCCCGCACCTTGCGCTGCTCCGGCGTGTATTCATACCACTTCGGATCAACACCCTTCAGCAGATCCGTGTAGCGCACACGCTTCCATGGCCGCTCGAGATTGATCGTGCGCGTCACATTGCCGTCCTCGTCCTTGTGCTCGATCTTGAGGCCACCGCAGAAGGTTTCCGCGAGATGACAGATCATGCCTTCGACGAGATCGGCCATCTTCTCGAAGTCCGCGTAGGCCCAGTAGGCCTCCAGCATCGTGAATTCCGGGTTGTGGCGGCGGCTCATGCCTTCATTGCGGAAATTGCGGTTCAATTCGAAGATCTGCGTGAACCCAGCCACCAGCAGCCGCTTCAAGAACAGCTCCGGCGCGATACGCAGAAACATCGGCTGGTTCAGCGCATGGAAAAACGTCTCAAACGGCTTCGCGGCGGCACCGCCGGGCACGTCCTGCATCATCGGCGTTTCCACTTCGAGGAAGCCGCGCTCTTGCATGTAGTTGCGGATCGCCGCGACCATCTTGCTGCGCGTCACGAAGATCTCACGGCTGCGGTCATTGGAAATGAGGTCCAAGTAGCGCTGGCGATACTTGATCTCCTTGTCAGCGATGCCATGCCACTTGTCCGGCAGCGGACGCAGCGCCTTCGAGAGCGGCGTGAGCTTCTTGATGTGGATCGATTTCTCCCCGCGCTTCGTGATGAAGGTGAAACCCTCCACGCCGACGAAATCCCCGATGTCCACGAGCTGGATGAACTGCGCATACGCCTCGTCACCCACATCACCCTTGCTCAAATAGCACTGCATGCGCCCGCTGATGTCACCGAGGTCAAAGAACGTCGCCTTGCCCATCTCACGACGGGACAGAATGCGGCCCGCCACGCGCACATCGAGTGCTTCGGTAAAGTCTGCCTTCAGCGCACCCGGCTGGTGCGTCGTGTCAAACCGGCTGCCAAACGGGTCCAAGCCCGCTTTCACCTGTCCATCGAGCTTTTCGCGGCGAATTTGCAGGAGTTCGGATTCGGACTGTTCGGGAGCAGGGGCTGGCGTCGGTTGCATGGTCGTTCGGATGAGTGGGGCGTGTCTTTAGCCGCTCCCACACGATTTGCCACCGCAAATGCCGCAGCCATGGAGCGCGAGTATGGCGAACCTGTCCGCCGTAGCCATCATCCTTCGCAGTCTTGCTTTCATCCTTCGAAGTTTGCTACGGAGAATGGAACGGAGGACGGATTGGCGAAGGTGGAAGCCTACTCGCCACTTTTCCTCAGCGCTCACGACAAGCTCAAAAGCCCATCGCTTGGCCCACCACGCCGCAGGAAAGTCAGGCTCGTCAAATACTCGCGCTCCGGCTCACTTCGCGTCGTAGAACGGAAAGAGCTGCTTGATCTCCTCCGCGCTCGGACGGCGTCCATATTCGCAGACCTCGAAGGTCTCGGCGTATTTCACCGCTTTGCCTTTTTCCTCACCGTAGAGTTTGATCAGCAGCTCACGATACTGATTCGCCTCGTTGCTCTGACGCGCACCCCAGCGGCGCTTCAGCCACGCACGACGTCCCACCTCATCGCTGGCGGGTGGCACTGTCTTCACGGACTCCTCAGAGCCGCTGGCGCCACCTTCATAGGCCTGCGAAGTCAGTTCATGAATGCCGTCGAGTTTTTGCTCAAAGGAGTCGTCCACGCTCACCGCGATGTCAGGCGTGAAGGGATACGGCTTCTGGAAGCCGTCGCTCGAATACAGGAACACCGGATTCTTCTTCAAATGGGGCACATCCGGGCAAATAAACGGCACGGTGACCATGAACGCTGCGTCCTGAATCAGCACGCCGACATAACGATGGTCGGGATGATAATCCCATGGCCGGTGTGCGATCACGATGTCCGCCTTCCACTCGCGAATGACACGCGTGATGAGCTTGCGGTTCTCCAGCGTCGGCAGCAGCTCGCCATCGTGAATGTCGAGCACTTGGGAGGTCACGCCGAGCTTCTTCGCGCATGCAGCAGCCTCCGTCGCACGCCGAATCGCCAGCGGCCCGCCCGCTTCCTTCCAGTGGCCGATGTCGCCATTCGTCACCGACACCAGCTTCACATGATGCCCCAGCCGCGCCCACTTCACGGCCACGCCGGCCGTTTTGTATTCCGCATCATCCGGGTGTGCGCCGAAGACGATGATGCGAAGTTTGCCATCGCCTTTGTCTTCGGCGTGGAGTGTGAATGAGACGAGGCAGACGACGAGTGTGAGCAGGGAGCGAATCATGGCGGCAGGATTACGCCGCATCGACAGGAAAAATGTCGGGCACCGTCAACGGCGTCATGAATTATACCGCAGAGGGGCAAAGAGGCAGAGAGGCAGAGAGGGACGGCCTACGGAACACACGGAAGGCAAGGAACCGAATTCAGAGCAGAACCAACTCATTATTTCCGTGTCATTCCGTGTGTTCCGTAGGCACATAAACTCTGCCACTCAGCATC
This sequence comes from Prosthecobacter sp., assembly GCF_046154365.1. Classification (GTDB taxonomy): domain Bacteria; phylum Verrucomicrobiota; class Verrucomicrobiia; order Verrucomicrobiales; family Verrucomicrobiaceae; genus Prosthecobacter. Next base: position 39,342 of record NZ_JBJXFV010000217.1, on the reverse strand, counting down.
TCTGTGGCAAAACGAACTGCTGAGACGTTCACCAACAAATCACTCCTCCGCCTTCGGCTCCGGCAGGAAGAAACCGACGAGCAATGCGATCACCGCCATCGCCGTGGCGATGTAACCGGCGGCCATGGCGACATGCATCGGCCGCACGGCCAGCGCACCACCGGCGAGCATTGGCGCGAGCCAGCTCGTGTTCAGCGTGGCCATGCAGGTGCCGACCATGCGTCCGCCGACGTTCGTGGCAAAGCTGCCGCCCGTGCCGCGCAAATGCATCGGAAACACTTTGGGCAGATATTCACCGAAGTAGCTGAACTGTGCCACGGTGACGAGTCCGCAGAGCGCATAAGCCCACAGGAAGGCCTGCCCGCCATCTTTGAACAGCACGAAATAGGTCACGGGCAGAATGATGAGCGCGGGAATCTGAAACACCTTCAGCAGCTTCACACGGCTGATGCCCACGATGAGCAGCACGGCCAGCAGCACGCGTCCAGCAAGACCACCCATCTCCTGATGGAACTGCACCTTGTCGGCCATCGCCTTCACTTTCGCGTTCACCGGCTTCTGCTTGTCGAAATTCGCCTTCATCTCGGCCTTGAGAGCTGCTTTGGCCGTGTCGTCGAGTCCTGGGGCCTTCAGTTTCGCGCTGATCTCCATGTCAGTCTTCTTCAAGGCGGCGAGTTCACCCGCCTCGACCTTCATCTCTGGCAATCCCGGCGTCACCCGCGCCACCGTGACCTGCAACGCGCCGAACGCGATGCCGTAGGCGCACGCGGAGAGAATCGTCGTCACCAATGTCACGCGACGAAGCTCAGGCGCGAACAACGCACCAAAGCTCGGGCGCTTGAGCGTTCCCGCCAGCTTCTTGTCCTTCCATACCTTAGACTCCGGCACAAACGGCAGCAGCAGCGCGATCGGAATCGCAGGCAGGATGCCCGACATCAACGTGTAGCGCCATGCAGCGATGCCCGTGCTGCCAGCCGGCAGGCCCCAGTGCGGCAAGGTGTCTAGGTTCTTGCTGATCCACACGCTCACCGCCGTCACCAGCAGTCCGCCCAGCGAGGCGCAGGCCTGGGTGATGCCCAGCCATTTTTCCTTCTGATGCTTGTCAGTAAAGACTTCCGCCAGCCAGGTGATGGCGGCCACGAACTCGACACACACGCCGATGAACGTCGTGCAGCGGAAGAAGATGAACATCGGCAGCGTGGTGGCGAAGGCCGCGCAGAATGGCGAGAACGAATACACAAAGATGCTCGCCGCCATGATGGTCTTGCGGCCAAATTTATCGACCAGCCAGCCGCCCAGCAGACCAAACACGCCGCCGCACAGCGCCGCGATCCACAGCAGCTTGCCGACCCACTCCGTGACCGAAGGATCACTCGGCAGCACCTTGAGCAATTCCGCAATCGCTGGCGCAGCGACCAGCGGCGTCATCAGCAGTTCATACGTATCGAAGAGGAAACCGATGCTGGCGATGAGGATGATCAGCCAGTGTGTGGTGGTGAATTTGGGTGCGGGAGTGGACATGGCGAGGCGATGCTGTCAGGAGTTCGGAGGCAAGTCAACGCGTGGCATGCAGGAACTCTTTTTTCATTTCTTTCGTTTCTTTCGGCCACCATCTGGGAATCTTCGACCCGCCATGCCCCACGACCTCACTTCCGCGCCACAGACTGATCCGCTCAACATCTACCGCTACCGCGACAGCCTCTACGCGGTCGATTTGATCACTGCGGCACTGAGCTTGGACTTCTTCACCTGGCTGTCGGCGACTCCATCGACCTTGAGCGGCATTTGCGCGCACTTTGGTTTCAAAGAACGGCCAGTGGATGTGATGCTGACCCTCTTCGCGGCGAATGGCTGGGTGGAAGATCATAGCGGGACGTTTCACGCATCAGCAACAGCCAAAGAGCACCTGCGCGCAGGCTCGGTGTGGGATGTGCGGCCTTATTATGCCTCGCTGCATGATCGCCCCATCGCACGCGACTTCATCGAAGTGCTCAAGTCCGACAAGCCCGCAGGCTGGAGCGGCGACAAGGCGGCCTTCGACTGGCACAAGGCGATGGAGCAGGAGGATTTTGCCCGCAAGTTCACCGCCGCGATGGATTGTCGCGGCCTGTATCTCTCACAGGCACTCGCCAAGAAGCTCGACCTCAGCGGACGCACCTGCTTGCTCGACATCGGTGCCGGTTCCGGCATCTACGCGTGCTCCATTGCCGCACAGCACACGCATCTGAAGGCCATCGCGTTTGATCAAGCACCCGTGGATCGCATCGCGGACAAATTGATCGCTGAACGCGGCTGCGCGGATCGTGTGAGCGTGGCGACTGGCAACATGTTTGATGGATTGCCGTCGGGATGCGATGTGCATCTCTATTCCAACGTGCTGCACGACTGGGGTGTGGCCGAAGTGAAGAAGCTGCTGGCTGTTTCGCATGCCGCACTGCCTGCGGGCGGCATGCTCATCATTCACGATGCGTTTATCAATGCGACGAAGAGCGGACCGCTGCATGTCGCAGAGTATTCGTGTCTGCTCATGCACTCCACGCAGGGGAAATGCTACAGCACGAGCGAGTACGCGGCGCTGCTTGATGAAGCGGGATTCACACCGGGTGAGTATCATGACACCGCTGTCGCACGTGGATTCATGACAGCGATTCGTTGTTAAAATTTAAATTGTGCAAAGAAACAGAGTTGTCGTATCGTCTCAGAGTTCGCTTATGAAATTAATCACTCTGCTTTCTCTTCTCGCTCTCACCGCATCTGTGCGTGCTGAGACCACACTCACCATGACCGGCGTGCACAACTGCTGCAAGAGCTGCACGAACGGCATCATCAAGGCTGCTGCTGATCTCAAAGATGTTACCGTCACGCCCGAAGGCAAAACGGTGACCATCGTCTCGAAGAAAAAGGGCGACGCGAAGAAAGCGGCCGAGGCCATCATCGCTGCCGGTTACTTCGGCACTATCGAAGGTGATGAAGCTGCTTCAAAGTCCGCCAGCAAGCCAGCCGCTGCTGCGAAGCCTGAAGTCAAGCTTACCAAAGCCACCGTTTCAGGAGTGCATCTCTGCTGCAAAAAGTGCGAAGTCGCCGCCACTGACGCCGTGAAAGCTGTCGCCGGAGTGACGAAGTATGACATCGTCGCCAAGGCCACGTCCTTCACCGTCGAAGGTGAATTCGCCAAGGCTGATCTCACCGCCGCACTCAATGCCGCTGGCTTCGCTGGCGACATCAAATAATCACCGCAACCAACAACGAGCGGGGCCGGGGCTTGCGAAAGCGACCCCGGCTTTCTTTTTGTACGGAGTCCCGCCTTTAGGCGGAAAGGGGTGGCAAACCCCGGCGGGAACAAGATGCAACTCGTCCACTTCATCAGCAGGCGGTGATTGCACCGGCTAAAGCCGGGACTCCGAACGGGGCTCGGAACTCACACCATCGCCAGCGCGGCATCGACGCTCGCGCCGTCATGCACCATCGCCATCAGCGCACGCGTGATGCCCTTGGGATTCGGATGCTGGATGACGTTGCGGCCATAGACGATGCCGGAGGCACCTTGCTGAAGCAGGCCCTGCGTGCGTTCGAGAATTTCACGGTCGCTCACGCGGCCACCACCGCGCACGAGCACCGGGATGCCGGAGGCGGCTTCGATGACTTTGTGGTAGATGCTCACGTCGTCGGTCGGATCGGCCTTGATGATGTCGGCGCCGAGTTCGACCGCCTGACGTACGAGGTAGGTGATGGCGGTTTCGTCGCCATTGACCATGTAGCCGCCGGCTTTTTCATTCGGCTGGAACACGAGCGGTTCGACCATCATCGGCATGCCATAATAGTCGGCCTGGGGCTTGAGTTTGAGGATGTTTTCGACGCATTCGGCATGTACTTCGGGCGCGCCGGGGATCTGGAACAGGTTCACGCACACGCAGGCGGCGTCGTAGCGCACTGCCTGGAGCATGCAGTCTTCCAGCATGAGGCTGAAGCGGCGGTTTTCCGGCAGCGTCTTGCCGTAAATGTTCGCCACATCGGTGCGCAGCACGAGGCTGGGCTTCTCGCGGCCCGGAATCTCCTGCAAATGACGCGCCATGCCGAGCGTGAGCTGGATCGCGTCTGGTGCGGCCTCGACCAGCGTCTTCACGACCGTGCGCATGTCTTCGATGCCTTGCAGGAACCCGGCTTGGTTGAAGAAGCCGTGATCGACGGCCACGTCGAAGCAGCGGTTGGACTTGGCGTTGAAGAGGCGTTTGAGGCGGAAGGATTTCATGGTGGGAAGGGTTGTTTAAAGCGATGTGCGGCGCGGTCAACTTTCACAAAGCGGCGCGAAGCACTGCAATGAGTTCGTCATGTGTCAGCGAAACAGGATTGGCCTTCATGCTGCTCGCGGCGGCGGCTTTGCGGGAGATTTCATCGAGATCGGCGTCTTGAATGCCCCAGGCGCTGAGTTTGGGAATGTGGAGGCGCTGGGTGATGCCGTGCAGCCATGCGATGGCATCGCCATCGAGCATCTCATCGACTTGATCGAACTTGGCGCGGTTTTGCACACGTTTGGAGTTCGCTTCCCACACGGGAGCAAGCAACGCGGCGCACACAGCACCGTGCGGCGCGTGAAACATGCCGCCAATCGGTGCGGCGAAGCCGTGGACGGCACCGAGACCGGCGTTGGCGAGGGCAATACCGCTGTTGAGAGCGCAGAGGGCCATGTCTTCGCGAGCGCCAAGATCGTGGCTGTTTTCAAAAGCGCGTTCGAGGGAACGTGCGGCTCGCTGGATGCCGTCGAGACACAAAGCGTCGGTCATCGGCTGCGCACGCGAGCAGACGAAGGCTTCGAGGCATTGCGTTAGCGCGTCCATGCCGCTGGCGGCGGTGACGTTCGGCGGGAGATCGATGGCGAGGTCGGGATCGATCAAGGCGATGCGTGGCAGCATCGAGAGATGGCGCAGGCTGGCTTTGACGCGATGTTCCTCGCTGGCGATGACGGCGTTGCGCGTGGCCTCGGCTCCGGTGCCGGCGGTGGTGGGCACGGCGATGAAGGGCAGCGGCGTGGCTTCGAGTGGCTTGCCTGCGCCGATGACTTCGATGTAGCGCATCAAATTGCCCGGTTGCGTGCTCATGGCGGCGATCGCCTTGCCGGCATCGACCACGCTGCCGCCGCCGATGGCGATGATGACATCAGCTTGATGTTGTTTCGCGAGTTCGACACCGTTTTGGATTTCTTGGACCGTCGGTTCACCACAAATCGATTTGAAGCCAACGTAAGGCAGCCGGGTTTGCCATTGTGCTGGGCGGCTGCCGGTGATGAGGAGTGGTCGCTGGCCGAATTCGGCAGCGAGAGCAGGCAGTTCGCGCATCACGCCGCGTCCGAAGATGATGCGCTGGGCGGTGGCGAATTCAAAACGGTTCATGATTTCAGCAAGGCTCGGTTGTAGCGCGGAATTCCGATTCCGTGACGGCGTTCACTCGGTATCGGAATACCGAGCTACGGCGGGGCTTTGAGAGCATAGAGGTCTTTGAGCGTGTGAACGCGGACGCCGGGAAGTTTGGTGCTGGATTTGATGGAGCGGACGAACAAGCGGCGACTGATGGTGGCGTTGCGTTTGTTGGGGTAGAGCGGGATTTTGGCCTCCAGTTCATCAGCGAGTGGCTTGATGGCGGTGATGTCTTTCCATTTGCACTCGCCGAGGTCGGTCCAGCCGTCCTGGCGCACTCCGACGACGTCGATCTGCGTGTTTTTATCCCAATACTCGCCGCAGGTGAAGGCGGCGCGAACGCCTTCGGCCTGATAGATCATGGGCAGGCATTCGCGGCAGAGGCGCTCGAAGCAGCGGCCGAAGTAGGCGTCGAGTTCGGGCTTGATGATTTCGGTGAAGCCTTGTTTGGGGCCGAGCAGTCGCAGCGTGCTCTGATGTGGAAAGAGGAAGCGGAACCAGAAGCGCAGGAAGGGATCGTCGAGCGCGTAGCGCACGGTGCGCACGCCGGGCTTGTCCTCGGTGAGCGGGTAGCGGCGCTGGACGTAGCCGAGTTCGACGAGGGTGCTGAGATGGTAGTTCAGGCCACGCACGTCGATGCCGGTGGTGCTGGAGAGCTGCGCGGGCGCGGTCTTGCCCTGCGCCAGCGCCATGAGCACGGCGTGGTAGGGCATGAGGTCGCGCAATTCTTCGCGCAGCAGAAACTCTGGCTCGCGAAAGAGCACGGAGATTTCGTCGAGGATGCGAGCAATGATGTTTTGCTCGATGGAGAGCTTTTCATCGAAGGCGAGGAGGTACATCGGGATGCCGCCGCAGATGGCGTAGGCTTTGGCGTGGTCGATGACGGACCAGCGCGGATGAAACTCGGCGGCTTCGAGGTGCTGGAAGGGCTTGAGCAAAATCTGCCCGGTGCGGCGGCCAAAGAGCGGGCTTTTTTTGCCGAGCACCTCGCGCTCCATGAAGCCGAGGTAGGAGCCGCAGAGGATGAGCATGACGCGGCCGGACTTGGCCCAATGACGGTCCCACAGCTCCTGGATGACGGAGGGCAGCTCGGTCGCGCCTTCGGCCATCCACTGGAATTCATCGAGGGCGAGGATGAGCTTCTGTTTGCCGGTGTGGCGCTTTACCACGAGGTCGAGCGCCTCACGCCAGCCGTTCACGCGGGCCTGGGCGAGCAGCGGCTCATTGAGCGCACGCGCGGCGGTTTCGAGGAACTCGGTGATCTGCGTCTCACCGGGGGCGCGTTTGCCGACGAAGTAGATGCCGGGCTTCTTCTCCATGAAGTGGACGATCATCTCGCTCTTGCCGACACGACGGCGGCCATAGACGGGCAGGAACACGGAGTCCGGCCCGCGCCACATGGCGTCGAGCGCGGCGATCTCACGATGGCGGCCACGGAAGTCGATCATGCCGAAGTGTAAGTCATCAAAGCATGTTTTGTCAAAACGTGTTTTGATGACTTTGGCCGAGCCAGCCTCAGCGGCTCAGCGTCATGACGCATTCGAGGTGCTTGGTCTGCGGGAAGAGGTCGAAAGGCTGCACGGTGCCGAGCTGGTAGCCGGCCTCGGTGAAGAGCACGAGGTCGCGCATCTGTGTGGCGGGATTGCAGGAGACATAGACGACGCCTTTCGGGCTGAAGGCGAAGAGCTGTTGCAGGAACTCGGGGCTGCAACCGGCGCGGGGAGGGTCGATGAGCACGACGGTGTCGGCCCCGGCATGCGGAACGTCTTTGAAGACATGCTGCGCATCGGCGGCAATGAAGCGGCAGTTCGTGAGCGCATTGAGTTCGGCGTTGTGCGCAGCTTTTTTAACGGCGCTCTCGGAGATCTCGACGCCGATGACCTGCTCGAAGTCACGGGCGGCGCTGATCGCAAAGAGGCCGCTGCCGCAGTAGGCATCGACGAGATGCTTCGCGCCGGTGGCCTTGGCTTCGTCGATGGCATGGCGGACGAACTTGGGCAGGATGAAGGGATTGTTCTGGAAGAAATCACCGGCCTGGAACTCGAAGCGGATGCCATCCACGTCTTCGACGGCGATTTCATCGCTGCGGGTGAGGACGCCGTTTTTCGCGGCACGCATGAGCAACGTGGCACCGTTTTTGAAGGTGTCGGAGTTGGCTCGGGCACGTTCGCGTACGGCAGCGAGCTGCGCGTTCAGCGCGGGTATGGCGATGGGGCAGTGCTCGACATCGACCATGGCATTGCGCGTGCGGGCGCGGAGGAAACCGATGGCACCGATGCCGCCGCTCTTGGGGCGATGGAAGTGCGGCGTGATCTTGGAGCGGTAGCCGTATTCGACGGGCGAGGCGATGACCTCGCGCACCGGATGCTCGATCTTCGCCATGTGCTTGAGCAGTTCGGCGACTTGGCGCTGCTTCGATTCGAGCTGCTCAGCATATGCGAGGTGCTGATACTGGCAGCCGCCGCACTGGCCAAAGAGTTTGCATTGAGGCGTGACGCGATTCGGTGCCGGTTCCAGCACCTCGATGAGATCGGCTTCGCTGTAGTTTTTGTGATTGCGGAAGACGCGGCACTTCACGAACTCACCGGCGAGCGTGAAAGGGACGAAAATGACCCAGCCATCGACACGGGCCACGCCAGCGCCCTCGTTGGTGAGGTTCTCGATTCTGACATCGAGTTCCTGATGGTAGGCGAAGGGATGCGGATTGAATTTGCGTGGCGGTTCCATGCGTCGCCTTATTTCTTCACCGGATCATCCATCGTCATATAGGTACGGCCTTTGACGTCACCGTTGAAGGGATTCAGGCTTTCGATTCGCAGTTCCTTCAAAGTCGTCGCGCCCTCAACCTTCTGCACCTTGATGACCTGATAACGCTTCACCACCTTGCTGTTGCGGTCGTAGGCTTCCATCTTGGCAGCGCCGCCGCTGGCCTGATGTACATAAAGATCGACAACGTAGTAGGGGCCTTCGCGGCTTGGGTTGGTGACACGCACGATCCAGCATTTTTGCGCGCTGACGCGGCCTTCACCCATTAACTGCGGACGTGGCCAGTAGAGGAAGCCCAGGGACAGGTCTTCATAATTGAATTCCATGCCGCGCACCTTGTCGCCATGCTGGCTGGCGGGAACCTCGGATGAGCCGCCGGGGCGCACTTGATACAGCGTGGCAGGCTCCGTGTTCAGGTCGAGGTGGACGATCTCCGGCGGTGCGTTTTTGAAACGGAAGCGCATGACCTTGTTGTCCATGGTGAGTTCCATGGGTTCGCGGCGGCCGGTGGCGTCATCGCGCAGTTCGCCGTTCATCTTGTGATTTTGCAGGGCGTAGCTGAGGCGCACGATGCGCAGGATTTGCTCGGCGGTTTTGGGCTGGGCGTCCTCGGCATGAACCAGCGAGGTGAGCAGCAGGAGGGGGAGAATGAAACGTTTCATAAGGGTGGCAGGGGTGAGCGACGCTTTGACATGGCGGCGGCGTCCACTATTCAATGCGCTCAACCACCATGCAGCGCCAGCGCTTTCTCTTTGCCGCCCTCGGCCTGCTCACGCTCTGGCGCTGGGCCTTGCTGCCGACGCTGGAGCTCTCACCAGATGAGGCGTTGGCAGTTTTTCGTGTAAAACACGGGCAAATCGGCGGATTTCTCGAAATGGGGCCGCTGGTGCCGCTGTGCGCGAAGCTGGGCATGCTCATCGGCGGTGCGTGCGAATTTGGCGTGCGTTTCTTTGCGCCACTGCTCGCGCTGGCGGCATCGCTGGCGGTGTGGCGGCTGATGCGCGGCCTGTTTGATGCGCAGATCGCCGGCTGGGCCGTGGTGATCGTGAATGTGCTGCCCGCTTTCAATCTCGCCGCCGTCACATTGACGCCGAGCACGTTGATGTTCGCGCTGCTGCCGACGCTGGCGCTGTGTCTGCGCATCGCGCTGCTGCATGCGCAGCCGTTGCACTGGGCCTGGTGGGCGGCAGCGGCATGCGTGATGGGCACGGTGCTCGTACAACCGCCTGCGCTGGGAACTCTGGCCGCAATCACACTGGTGTTTGTGCTGCCGGAACGGCTGCGGCATCACCTGCATGCATCAGGATTCATCGTGGTGGTCGCGGGCTGGGTGCTGGCGATGATTTACTGGCTCACATGCCAAAACGGTTTCGGCTGGCCGGAGTGGCGGCTTGTTCCCAATCTGTTTCGCTGGATCGTGCTCGCATCGCCGCTGCTGCTCATGCTGTTCGTCATGGCGGCACGACTGGCGTTTGAGCGTGCCACGCTGATGTCACAGCGCAGCCTGCCGCTGGCGATGCTGCTGCCGCTGGCGACGATTGATCTGCTTTACGGCCCGCACGATCGCTGGCCGGACATGGGCGGCGCAGTTTGGATGCTGTTCGCGGCGATGTTGCTCGCGCATCGCGGCACGGTGCTCGGTGGTGTCGCCAGCGAGGAGAAAATCAGCCTGCGCACCATCGCCGTCGTGCTCGCGGCACTGCAAAGCGCCTTTCTGCTGCAAACCGACCTCCCGCGCACGCTGGGACTGCCGTGGCGTTTTTCGCGTCAGATCACGCCCGGTTCCGAATACACACACTTCTTCACCGCTGATCCCTCCAAGGCGATGCGCGGCTGGCGGGAGAGCGCGAAACTCGTTGCTGCCGTGCTGAAGGACACGAGGGGCGATGGGCCGTGGTTTGTCATCGCGAGCGACTGGCGTCTTGCGGTCGAACTCGACCACTATCTCGGCCAAAACGAGCCGGTGAAGTCGCTCCACGACGATCTGCGCGGGCACGGCGGCCGCAGCGCGATCTTTGTCACCGATGATCCTGCCGCCATTGCGCCGCCTGCGACCTTGCAGGCCCGGTTCGCACGCTTCGAGGTGCTTTCCGTCGCCCGTGTCATGCATGCGGGCAATGAGGTGCGCTGGCTGAAAATCTTCGCTTGCCACGATTATCGAGCGCCCGACTTTTGACGCCCTTTTGCCCGCCCATGCCATCTTCACCCGCCATCTCTGTCGTCGTGCCTCTTTATAATGAGGAGGATAATGTCGTGGAGATGCAAAAGCAGATCGACGCCGCGCTGGCCGGGCGTGATTACGAACTCGTGCTCGTCGATGACGGCTCCAAAGACCAGACGCTCGCCCGCGTGCAACGCGGCGACCGTGTGCGCGTGATCATCTTTGAAAAGAACAGCGGCCAGAGCGCCGCCATGCATGCCGGCATCAACGGCGCGAAGGGCGATGTCATCGTCACGCTCGACGGCGACCTGCAAAACGATCCCGCCGACATTCCTGCTTTGATCGCCAAGCTCGATGAAGGCTTCGACCTCGTCTGCGGCTATCGTGCCAAGCGCAAGGACACGCCGTTCAAGCGTCTGCAAAGCCGCATCGCCAACTTCGTGCGCTCCCGTTTTGTCGGCGACCATGTGCGCGACACCGGCTGCACACTCAAGGCCATGCGCCGCGACTGCCGCGAGGCGCTGCTGCTCTTCAACGGCATGCACCGCTTCATCCCCGCGCTCATCCGCAACATGGGCTGGCGTGTCACCGAGGTGCCGGTGAATCACCGCCCGCGCATCCACGGCGTGAGCAAGTACGGCTTCGGCAATCGTGCGCTGCGTGCCACGACGGACATGTTCGGCGTGCGCTGGCTCAACAGCCGTCGCACGAGGTACACGATTAAAGAGGAGCGCAGAGCGTAGAGCAAAGGACCAAGCGCCACCGCGCTTTCGAGCGCAGCACTCGTCCTCCCACTCGAACTCGTCCTCGAACTCGTCCTCGAACTCGATCAAGGCGCAAGATTGCGATGTGATCGTCCAAGCGTCCATGAAATATCCGCTGCATTGGCTTGGTAACGCTGGGTGCTCTCGAAGCGACTTGATCGAGGACGAGTTCGAGTAGGAGGACGAGGACGATTCAGCCGCTTCGCGAAAACCCTTCGCCCTTTGCTCTCCGCTCTCCGCCGTTTTCCACCTTGACCATCACACACGCCCGCGTGCATCCTGTGACCACACACGAGGATGAACCTGCGCGAACAACTGCGACAACTGCTCCCTGAAATCCTGCCCGATGATCCGGCGGATTCCATCAAGGGCACCGAACTCATCCGCCTTGTGCGCTTGCGCCTCGGCGACGGCTACAGCGACGCCACGCTGCGCTACCATTTTTCCATTCTCAGCTACGATCCCACCTCGCCCATCGCGAAGGTCGATCAAGGCCAGGGTTACTACCAGCGGCAGAAAAAAACCGCCGGCGGCCCCAACGGCGTCGCCCGCCAGAACCTCTTCGAGAGCGAAAACGAAAGCGATCAATGCTGGTCGCGCTACCTACGCCTCGTCGCCATCTATGAGCGGCTCTGCCTTCAGCGCTCGCGCTATCCTTTCCTGCTGAACCGCAACAGCAGCGGCGCACCCAGCATGGAGGGCGAATGGGACATCCCCGATCTCGTCGTCGCCGACTGGGATCTCGACGCCGGCAGCGATGAAGCACCGCGCTTCGACGCCGCCATGCTCGATCTCCGCCGTCATCTCGGCGGCCCCGAGGTCGGCATCACCGGCGTGCAGCTCAAGCTCAACGTCTCCATCGAAAACTTCAGCGCCGACTTCTTCCAGGCCCTCAGTGCCACCCGCTGGACGCTGCAAAGCGAGATCGTCATCGCCGAAGGCCTCAACGACGAGGCGCTGGTCGATGCCCTGCGCAGCCTCGGCCATCAGTTCGGCGTCGGCATCAGTAGCCTCGGCATCCAGCTCACCCAGCTCGATGAACTGCCCTCCGCCAAAGAACTCCGCGCCATGAGCGCCGCCGAGTTCGAGGCTGTACACAATCTGCTGCGCATCCAAAAAATCACCCTGCCCACGCCCCGCCACAGCATCGACTGGCCCGCGCTCAACGCCCTGCGCAAAAAGCACGACTCCGTCGCCGACCTCGTCCGCTGGCTCTCCGACTGCCTCGCGAAGCGACAGCCAGAGTGGGTGGGTGGAACGGTGAGGTGAGCACGTTATATGAGCGACTGCCATCATCCAGATGCATTTGAAAAACGCCTCCGGTTTGGATGCGGTTTTTCATTTGGTGCTGTGATCGCCTTCTTCGTAGGATTACGGGAACTTGAAGCCTATACTGGAACCTTTTGGGCCGTCGTCATCGGCGTCGCACTCATCTTCGGCTTTTGCGCCATGTGCCAAGGCGATGAATTCTGGCATGGCTTGTCCAAGTGGTTTCCTTGGTGGTAGAAGCACGCCCACCCAATGCAAAACCCGGCTGCTTGGCATCTTTTCAAATCTGAAATCGCAAATCGCTGGAACGTAGGTTGGGTGTGTGCTGCGTCGAAGGTGTTCGTGAAACAGCATGGCTCGCATCGCAGCACCGCCCGACGGTTTGGGGGCTTGCTGGCGTTCGTAAGCTTCCAAACAGACGGGCGGGCTGTCGCCACACCCATCCTACGTTCAGCAATCTTCATTTGGCAGGAAGCTTGCTGGAAATGAGGGTAACTTCGTTCACGTTCCTTGAACCCTCATGACGCGCCGCACTTTTCTGACTTCCGCCGCTGCTTTGGTAGCCCTGCCGCTGCCGGCGGCGTTGCGTGGGAAGCGGATGGGGATTGTGATTCATTCGTACTGGAAGCGCTGGCAGGGGAAGTACTCGAGCCTCAAGAGTCCGCCGTTTGAGAACGCGCTGGATGTGCTGGATCATGTGCGCAGCTTCGGCGTGGGCGCGTTGCAGATTATGGTCAACGGCTGGACGGGCGAACTGGCCCGCAAGGTGCATGACACCTGTGAATCCTACGGCCTGAAACTCGAAGGCAGCATCACGCTGCCGAAGAACGAGAACGACGTGGACCGCTTCGAGAAGGAACTGCGTCTCGGCAAGGAAGCGGGCGCGACGATCTTCCGCTCCGCGACTGGTGGCCGGCGCTACGAGCTGTTTTCCAGCCTGGAGGACTTCAAGCACTTCAAAGCGAGCGCGTTCAAGTCCATGCAGCTCGCGGAACCGGTCGCTCGGCGGCAGCGCGTGCGGATCGGCATCGAGAATCACAAGGATTTCCAAGCGGCGGAGCTGGCGGAGCTGCTGGGACGCCTCAGCAGCCCGCACATCGGTGCCTGTGTCGATACCGGCAACAGCATGGCCTTGCTCGAAGATCCAATGCACGTCGTCGAAACGCTCGCGCCCTTTGCCGTGACCACACACATCAAGGACGTGGCTGTGCAGGAGACGCCCACCGGCTTCCTGCTCTCCGAAGTGCCGCTAGGCGAGGGAGTGCTCGATCTGCCGCGCATGTTTGCGCTGTTTGAGAAGCACAATCCGCAGATCGACTACCACCTGGAGATGATCACGCGCGATCCGCTGGACATTCCCTGCCTCAAACCCGGCTACTGGGCCACTTTTCCCGACAAATCAGGCACCGATCTCGCGCGCATGCTCACGCTGGTGCGTGAACGCAAGGCGGCCAAGTTGCCCAAGGTCACCGGCCTCGGCATGGAGGAGGCGCTGGACTACGAGGAGGCCAACATCGTGAAATGCCTGCACTATGCCGGGAACAGGCTGGGATTGGACAAGGTCGTGGTGCGCAACGAGCAAGGACAGGAAGAGAAGTAAGTCTGCCGAGTTGATGAACCGCGCAGCGCAGCCATGATGCACCGCCCGTGTCCGACCTCCTTCCAACCGCTGACTCCACGCCCATCCACGACGCCAAACTGGCGTTGCAGAAGTATTTTGGCTTTCGCGAGTTCCTCGATGGTCAGGAAACGGTGATGGCAGGCATCTTGAGCGGGCGCGACACGATGGTGATCATGCCGACCGGTGGCGGCAAATCGCTGTGCTATCAACTTCCGGCGATGGTGATGGATGGCGTGACCGTCGTGGTGAGTCCGCTCATCGCGCTGATGAAGGATCAGGTGGATGCACTGGAGCGACGCGGCATTCCGGCGACGCTGATCAACAGCTCGATCTCGCTCGGCGAGCAGCAGGAACGCATCGAAGCGCTGCGGCGAGGCGAGTACAAGCTCGTGTATGTCGCGCCAGAGCGTTTTCGCAGCCGGATGTTTACGAACGCGCTGCGGCAGGTGCAGATCGCGCTGTTTGCGGTGGATGAAGCGCACTGTTTGTCGCAATGGGGCCACGATTTCCGGCCGGATTATATGCGGCTGGGCGAGGCGTTGGCGCATCTGGATCGCCCACAAGTCATCGCACTGACGGCCACGGCCACGCCGGAGGTGCGGGGCGACATTTTGAAGACGCTGCAATTGCGTGATCCCTACGTGGTCATTCGCGGCTTCGAGCGGCCGAACCTGAGCCTGAACATCTCGCACACGAAAAGCAGCGGCGACAAATACGAGCGGCTGAAAAAAATCATCGCGCAGCACAAGACGGGCATCATCTACTGCTCCACACGCAAGCGGGTCGAGGAAGTCGGTAGCGAATTGCGCGACTGGAAGCTCAAGGCCATCGAGTATCACGGCGGACTCGACGACAAGGAACGCGAATCGCGCCAGACGAAGTTCATCACGAAGAAAGCGGATGTGGCGGTGGCGACGAATGCGTTTGGCATGGGCATTGACCGCTCGGATGTGCGCTTTGTCGTCCACTTCGATGTTCCGGGCAGCGTGGAGGCCTATTATCAGGAAGCGGGGCGTGCGGGGCGCGACGGCGAGCCATCGCAGTGCGAGCTGTTCTTCAATTTTGCCGACACGAAGACGCAGGAGTTCTTCATCGACGGCAACAACCCGAGCGTGGACATCATTCGGAACGTTTATCAGACGTTGCTGAACGCGGCAGATTCGAATCACGAGGTGCAGGCCTCGATCGATGACATCACGGATCGTACCGGAGCCAAGAACAGCATGGCGATCGGTTCGGCGCTCGGTCATCTCGCACGTAATGGCTACATCGAGCGTTTTGACATTCCTGGGAAGCGCATTCGCGGCACGCGGCTACTGCAACCGCAGGTGCTGACGCGCGATTTGAAGATCGACATGGAGGCGCTGCGCGAAAAGGACCGGCGCGACCGCTCGAAGCTGAAGTCGATGATCGAACTGTGCTACGACGACAAAGCCTGCCGCCAGGAGCAGATTTTGCGCTACTTCGGTGAAACGGAGAGCACTCCCTGCGGCAGTTGCGATGTGTGCCGGGCTGAAGGCGTGCAGCCACCGCGTGAAGGCACGGCGGAAGAAGTCACCATGCTGCGTCAGGCGCTCAGTGGGATCGCCCGCATGTCCACCAAGCATGCGGACGGCACTTGGGAAGGTCGTTTTGGCAAAGGCCGCATCATCCAGATGCTGGTGGGCAGCAAGTCGAAGGAGATCGTCGATGCCGGGCATGATCAACTCAGCACCTACGGTCTGCTCCAGCACGTCGGCACGCAGGCGTTGCATCCGTTGTTCGCCGAACTGGAAAAGCTGGGGCTGATCGAGACCAGCAGCGGTGAATATCCCATTGTCTCACTTACCACACAGGGAATCGCGGCGATGAAGGCCGGGCAGAACGTCAAGATGCGCTGGCCGTCGATGCATGCGCCGATGGCAAAGCCGAAGGGCAAGACGGCGCAGAATGAAGAACTAGCTGCCCGTGAGCTTGGCTTTGACGATGCGTTGTTCGAGAAGCTCAAACGTCATCGCACGGCCTTGGCGGAGTCGGAAGGCGTGCCGTCCTATGTGATTTTCAGCAACCAGACGCTGGAGTTCATGACGCGGTTGAAGCCGAAAACGATTGAGGCCGGACTCAAGATTCGGGGCGTGGGCGAGAAGAAGGCGAAGGAGTATTTGCCGGACTTTATACGGATCATCAAGCAGCACGGGTGACCAAGCGAAAGCTTTGGGTGGAGCGGGGTGGGAGGAAAGTCAGGCGAGTTAAAAACTCGCGCTCCGATACGCTGGGCGTTTCACGATGTGTGCTCGCTGAATGATGTCTGCTGGATGTTCTGGCGTGCCGCGATCCATGAAATTGTCGATGCTTTGAGAGGCGTCGAGGATGGCTCGCACCTGGCCGCCGATGGTGGGGGCGGGATTGAAGTAATCCGCAGCTCCGGCGACGGCTTTATAAACGACGGACAGTTCGACGACGAAAATGTCATCGAGTCGGTAGAACTCGCTGCCCGTCAGCAAGCCGGAGCCGCTGTTGCCCGTGGGACGCGCCGGTGAGGCGGGACGCAGGGTTTTATAGAGGTGTGCGCGGGTGACGGGGAATTCGAGGCGGTGCAAACGCCGCTCGTAAACCTGACGGCGGCCGAATTCGTCCTGCGGCAGCATGGTGCAGCCTGCGGTGAGACAGAGGAGGAGCAGGAGGGCGTGGAGATGTTTCGACATGCGCTGATTGTGCTGGATGGACTGGAATCAGCAAGCCTGCGTTCAACATGCAGGGCAAAGACATGAACATTCTGGGTTCGTATTCTTGAGGCTGGCCCCTCACCCCAGCCCTTTGATTCGCTGCGCTCACCCTGCGGGCTGCCTACGGCAGTCTATCTCCGCTCCGCTACGGTTCCCCGAAGTTAATCTTGGAGCAATACAGCATGGGGCGGGGAGAGGGAGATTCGCTTTGTGCGATTTTGAAAGCGTGATGGAACGAAATGCATCCTCCTCTCCCCGTCGAGAGTGCGGATGTTTTGCACGATGGCTTCGGGGAGAGGCCGGGTGAGGGGGCGTCTTCAGACTGCGCAGCAGACCAGCATGCTGGAAATCACTTCGTCTTCACCGCTGTGTTGAACGCGGATGCTTCGCCGGTTTGTGGGGTGGCGAGGAGTTCTTTGTGGAAGGCGGTTTGAGCGGGAAGTTTTGCGACGGCTTCGGTCAGGGTGTTCTGAGCGGCTTCGGCATCGGGATGCTGGTGGGTGAGGCTGGCAAGGGCGAGAACATCGTTGACGGCGGGATGGCTTGCGGATTCGACGAGAAGCTGCTGGGCACGATGCGCGATGGTGATGGCGTCGAGCTGGATGGCAAGGGCGATGATGCGACGCAGGGTGGCTTCATCGAGTTGATCACCGGGAATCTGCTGCAAGGTGCGCAGGGTCTGGGAATAGTGCGCGGCATCGAACTGAAGCTGGGCGAGCTGACGCAAGGCGGGAGCATCGCCGGGGAAGCGTTTGAGGAAGCTTTCCCACAAGAAGGGTGCGGAGCCGCTGCCGCGCAGGGTGACATCGATTTGAGTGAGCAGACGCCAGCCTTCACGATCATTCGCGGATGCTTTGAGATGAGCGGCGAGAAGATCGCGTGCAGGGGAAGGAACATTGCCGGTGGCGAGGGCTTGGGCGAGCTGTGGGGCCGATATTGGGTGCTGCGGGCGAGTTTGCAGCGTGGTGAGCAACTTTGAGAGTTCTTTGCCCCGACCGATTTGTGTCGCGAGGGCATGCAGACGGGCAAGCACGCGGGTTTCACCTGCTGCGGCGAGACGGAAGAACATGTCGCAGGCGATGCTGGTCTGCTGATTGAGATCGGCGATGGCGGCGGCTTCGCTGAGCCAGTGGCGGTAGGCGGCGGCGA
The DNA here is from genome assembly GCF_046154365.1 of Prosthecobacter sp. Taxonomy (GTDB): domain Bacteria; phylum Verrucomicrobiota; class Verrucomicrobiia; order Verrucomicrobiales; family Verrucomicrobiaceae; genus Prosthecobacter. The sequence goes on along the minus strand of NZ_JBJXFV010000217.1, from coordinate 21,496 downwards.
TGGCGGTTCCTGCGGCGATTTGTTCCAGCGTGAACTGATGATCGGGATAGGTGCGGAGCTGGCGCTCGATCCAGGGGAGCAGTTCGTCGGATTCCGCGGCGGCATGGGTGGCAAGCACGGCACGCTGCATGAGGCGCGCTGGAATGGCCTCAGCGGGCTTCAATGCACGCAGAGCATCGAGCACGATGCGGCCGGCTTCGGCATAACGGGTGCCTTCGAGCAGCAGCGTGGTTTGCAGATCAAGAGCGTCCTCGCGTTGCGCGGCTTCGAGGCGCGGCTTGTCGTCGTCGAGCCAGAAGTTGACGACACGCAAGGCGGCGGCGGGACGGCGGGCAAGGCGTGCGGCCTCGGCGAGGTTGAGCACGTTCTGCCAGCTTGCGATGGGAGATTCGCAGGCGCGTTCGTGGATTGCGAGTGCGAGGCTGAGTTCGTTGTTGTCGATGGCCTGGGAGGCGAGCAGTTCCAAGGCTTCGATCTTGTGCGGTTCTTCGAGGCGCTCACCGGAGGCGGAGACGAGCAGGCGGCTGTCATCGACGAGCGGGGCGTCAGCACGCATGAGTTCAGCGAACAGGAGCGCGGTGTTGAGCGGGCATGGGGCGTGAACCGGCCCTTGCTGCACGGTGAGCTGACGCAGCCGTTGTTCCGGCGGTGCCTGACGCCAGTCGTTCAAAGCACGCACTTCACGTTCGGGCAGCATGGCGAGCTGAAATATGGCGGCCTGCTGCAAGTGTTTGGGCGCATTGGCGAGGCGCGTGGCGATGTCGGTGCGCGTGAGTTCGAGCACGGCGTCCTCTTTGACCGGCACAGCATCGTCCGCATGCAAACGCCAGCCCCAGACGATGGCGAGCGCAGTGTAGGAAACGATGAGCAGGAAAATCTGACGTGAACTGCGTGTCATGAAGGCTCGGGAAGGGTGGAAGGATCAGCGCATCACAGCCTGGATGGCGGGCGGCAGCGATTGGAGGGAGACGGTGGCGCGGCAGGCGAGTTCGAGGTGAACGACGCCGTTGGCATCCGCATTCGCAGAGTAAGGGCGGCCGTTTTCGAGGTAGGCGCACTGGCCACGCGGCTCGAAGCCACCGAGGACGATTTCAACGGGACGCAGATCGCGCACCTGGAAGGTGGCGCGACGCGAGGACAGCTCCATGAACTCGACCGTGGTGCTGCTTTCGGCGAGATGGAGGTGCTGTGAGGGTTTGGTCTTGGTGAGGACCAGTTCAGTGCGCGCACGGCCCATGGTGTGGATGTAAATCTGGCCCTGATGGACTGTGTAACCGGACACACCCTGGCACTGTGCCATGTCGGGAACGCCAGCGCTTGCGGCGAGGCGCAGTGTGCGTGAGGCGCCTGCATTCAGAATGATCCAGCGATTGTCACCGGCGCTCAGGATGCGCGTGCGGCGAGCATCACGAACGCTGGCGGCGTAGGTGGCGGCGGTCATCGCGTGCAGCGGCTCCCCGGCGCAGGCATCGAAGGTTTTTTCGAGTGCGGCGACGCCCTGCTCAGTGCGCACGTCAGCAAAGCGGCAACGCACGGCCAATGGTGCCATGCGGATCGAATCTGAGGCAGCCGGGGCGGAGTCAGATGCGGAGGGAAGCTGTTCGACATTCATGGTGCGGCAGAAGCGCAATGCCTCGGGTGTGGGTGCCGCATTGTCAGGCCACAGCATGAGGTTCACATCTTTGCCAAGCGGCAGCAGGCGGCGATGGATGTAGTTCATGGAGCCGGCGATCTCGCGCTCCATGTCGTGACGGGCGGATTTGGCGCGTTCGTTAAGCTTGCTGGTGATGTCGATGCCGGCGGTCCATTGCGATGGGCGGGAAAAGGAGTTCGAGGCGGCCTGGATTTGCGGTATTTCGAAAATGCTGCGGGCGACATGCTCCAGAGGCGGTGCATCCACGGCCTGCTGGCCTGGCAGCCAGCAACGCAGGTCGGCTTCACACACGGCAACGGTGACGGGCAGCAGGTAGCGGTTGAGGATGCGATCACGCATGACTTCGGAGCAAAGCGGAAAGCCAGGAAGCGTGGAGGGTTCAGAAAAACCGGTGCTGTCGATGTGGCTGTAGAAAATACGGCGGCCTTCGCGGGTGGTGGTATCAGGCACGGGAGCGCCGTGATCTGCCCCGAGGCATTGTTCGAGGAAGGCGGGCAGATTGAGCTGGGGGTCTGCCGCTTCAGCGGCGGGATCGATCCACGCACCGCCCCAGGAAGCGAGGAAGGCTTGATCAAAGCGATGATCGGACCCCAGCGCATCCTGACCGTGCAAGGCGAGCACGATGTGTGCATCCGCAGGTGCTTCGAGGTCGAGAAAGCCGAGCGAGCGAGCGGTGATCTTTGCATTCGGGCGCAGCAGGGTGGAATCCATGCTGGCGACACTGGTTTTGACCAGACGCGAGGCAGGCTGAGCCCGGCCGCCGAGGCCGAGATGCTGCATGGCGAGTTGCCGGGCAGCACTGTCGGTCCAAGGCATGCTGGTGAGCAGCAGCGGGATGTTTCTGGCACGCAACGAAGGCAGCCATGCGGCGAGCGTGCGCTGCTGATCGGCGCTGAGCACCAAACTGGAATCGAGGATGACTGCGGCGAAGTCGTGGTCTTTTGGCAGGAAGTCTGCGCCGTTTGCTGCTTGGAAAGTGAGTTCGCAGCCGAGCCATTCGAGTGACTGACGCAGGACGCGGGAGGTGAGGGTGGTTGCAGGCGCGGCGGCTTTTTCACCGACGTGTTTTTCATCCCAGCCATGCAGGACGAGAACACGGCGGGAGATTTCCTCCAGCGGGCCGAGATTGACGCCAACCAATGCGGGCGTGGTGATGAAGGGCAGGGTGCCGATGGCGGTGAGGCGCTTGGCGGCTTCGCGGCAGGCGGCGCGGTCTTCGGCAGGAGCGTAATCGACCGCAAAGACACGCATGCCCTGCATCTGCACGGTGCGGATGAGGCGTGTGAGGCGCTGCGCCTCGGCAATGGGCCTCCAGTCCACCGTGCTGTTTTTTCCTTCGCAGGTGTAAACGCCAAGAGCGAGGAAGCCATCGGCGACATGGATGGCTTCGGTGCCAAGGCCGATATGCAGGTCGAGCAGGATGTGCTTGTCGGGGTAACGCTGACGCAGCGTGGCGGCGAGCGTGACCACGCTGGTGCGTGATGCCGGGTCCGCCTGCTCATTTCCGAGGCTGAGTACGAAACCGTCGAAGCCTTTCTTTGCCACCGGATCGGCCAGTGCCTCGACCACCCAAGCGATCCATTGCGGATCGGCGGGATGCACGATGCGGGTGTGTTTCTCTGTAGCGGAGGGCTTGGAAGCCACCTGACGGTCAGCGACGAGCATGGCCTCACGTGAGCCAGTGCGTACATGAGCAAGGTCGAGCAGCGCGAGGTAGCGATTCCCCTGCGCATGCCCCGGTTCCATGTCGAGTTCGGCATGGGGGTTCAAAATACTCAGGTCAAAGGCGGCGAGGGAGCGGGCATCAGGACGCAGAGATTGATCCACCCACAGACTGCGAAACGCGGGCAGTTCCGCCGCCATTCCGGTGATCGCGGTCAGACTGGTCAGCAGGCCGGCCAAAAGCTGGGAGAGCAGGCGGGACGATGACTTCGGAAACCGTGGAGTGGGTGATGCGGGAGGCATGACAGCGTGCGTGGGCTTTCAAATTTGCGAACGCTGGCATTTTAGAGTCTCGTATTATAGAAGCAATAATTGATGATTCGTTTACAAAACACTTACCACCCTCAAAGCCGCACTCAAGACGCGGCGACTTGTGGCGGCTGGCGCTGAAGAAACTCCTCTGCCAAAGCGCGATACGCCTCGGCGCCTTTGCCATTGGGGTCGTATTCGAGGATGGTTTTGCCGAAGCTTGGCGTCTCCGCCAGTCGCACGGTGCGGGGGATCACGGTCTGGTACATGACATCGCCGGGGAAGTGCTGCCCAACGTAGGCACGCACATCATTGACGACCTGCTGAGAGAGACTGTTGCGGCCATCGAACATCGTCATCAAGACGCCGCCGAGGAGCAGGCCGGGATTGGCACCGCTGGCGATGACCTGCTGAATGATCTGCAGGAAGTCGGAGAAGCCTTCCAGGGCCAGGTACTCGCACTGGATCGGCACCAGCAGCTCATCCGCCGCCGCCAGGGCCGACGTCATGATCACGCCGAGGGAAGGCGGGCAGTCGAGCAGAATGAGGTCGAACACGGGGCAGGGGCGCAGCTCGGCCAGCACATCGCGCATGCGGGTCAGATGCTGGCCGCGTTGGGCGAGTTCGATCTCCGCGCCGGCAAGCTCACGGTGGGAGCGGATGATGAACAGATTCTCCAACCGCGTGCTGCGCACGGCGTCCCAAGCCGGGGTGCCATCCACCAGCGCCGAATAGAGGCTGCCACCCTCCTCCTTGGCCAGCCCAAGCCAGCTCGTGGTGTTCCCCTGCGAATCCAGATCCACCAGCAGCACGCGCTTCCCACGCTCGGCCAGGCAGGCGGCGAGATTGACGCTGGTCGTGGTTTTTCCCACGCCGCCTTTTTGATTGGAGATGGCGATGATGCGCATGACGCTCAGATGGTGGCGGGGTTCAGTAGCATGAAAGCGGGACGAGTCGATGGCTGATCGTGCGTCTTGTTCAGCGCACCACAGTCACCGCCTTCTCCATCACATAATCATCCATGACGAAGCCGCTGCCGATGTCGCTGCACACGTCTTCGGTGAAGTGGAAGCCGTGGCGGAGGTAGGCGCGGATGGCGGGGGCGTTGCGTTTGTTCACGCGCAGGCGCACGATCTTGCAGCGCAGGTCGCGGGCGCGGTCCTCGGCCCAGCGCAGGGTGAGGCCGCCGAGGCCGTGGCCGTGGACCTGGGGCAGAAGGTAGAGCTTGTTGATGAAGAGCACGGGCTCCATGGCGAGCTTTTCAAACGAGATGTAGCCGACGGCGCCACGCTCCTCGACCTCGATGAGCGCATACCACACATCCCGCGCCTGCATCTCGTGTGCCATGTTGCCGGGCTGATACCAGATGGAGAGCATGTAGCGGATCTGCGCGTCGCTGATGATGCCGGGGTAATACGCGAACCAGATGGCGTGCCCGAGCTGCTGCACCATGGGCAGTTCATCGGCACCGATGCGGCGGATGCGTGCGGCAAGCGGCTCGATGGCAGCTTGAATCGTCTGCAACGTCTGCTGCCAGACTTCGAGGTCATTGGCCGGTGAGAGACGCTGAAGATTTGTGGCGATCTGATCGCGCGTGGGCTTCACGAGCTGTTCCTCGCGGATTTGCTTGTCGTCGGCGGGAAATTCCATCGCCGGCAGGATCGTTTTCGCGAGATACCAGCAGGCCCAGGCACGCCAAGTGCGCAGTTCCTTGTTCGGTTCCACCATGCGTGTGGCCAGATGCTGCCAGTGGCGGCGTGGATTGCCGATGAACTGGCCTTCCACACGATTCTGCAAGATCCACAGGAGCGCCTGATATGGCAGCGGCCATTTCGCGATGATCGGCTCGTCAGCGTTCAACGGCAGCGAGAGAGCCCGGTTGATCAGGAGAATGCTTTTGGCCGGAAAACCTTCGCGCCACAGGCTCTGCGCATAATGCAGCGCCGTTTCATAGAACAGCGGCCCACGCTCGTGATTCAGCGCCTCGACATCCGTGTGATCGTAATGGCGGTTCTCCTCCGGCAGCAGCGGACAGGGCGGATTGATCCACGCAGTGTGCTTCACGCGGATTTCTCCTCCCACGCTTTGGCGCGGGTGAGCGCACGATTCCAGCCATGGGTAATTTTGGCGCGAGCGGCGGCTTTCATGGATGGTTTGAACTTACGATCCATCTGCCAGTGCTTCGCGATGTCGGCCACGTTCTTCCAAAAGCCGACGGCAAGTCCCGCAAGACAGGCGGCACCGAGCGCGGTGGTTTCATTCACCTTGGGTCGCACCACGGGCACGCCGAGCAGATCGCACTGCATCTGCATGAGCAGGTTGTTCACGCAGGCGCCGCCATCGACGCGGAGTTCCTTCAGCTTGATGCCTGCATCAGCTTCCATGGCCTTCAAGATGTCCATGACCTGCAAAGCGATGCCTTCCAGCGCTGCACGAGCGATGTGTGCCGCCGTGGTGCCGCGTGTCATGCCCACGAGCGTGCCACGCGCATACGCGTCCCAATGCGGGGCACCGAGACCAGCGAACGCAGGCACAAGATAGACGCCACCCGTGTCCGGCACGCTCGAGGCGAGCGATTCGACATCGGCGGAGGTCTTGATGATGCACAAACCATCGCGCAGCCATTGAATCGCCGCGCCGGCGATGAACACGCTGCCTTCCAGCGCATACTCGGTGCGTCCGTCGATGCGCCAAGCCACGGTAGTGAGTAGTTTGTTTTTGGAAGCGATGGGTTTGGTGCCGGTGTTCATCAGCATAAAGCAACCGGTGCCATACGTGTTCTTCACCATGCCGGGTTTGGTGCATACTTGGCCGAACAACGCGGCTTGCTGATCTCCCGCGATGCCGGCGACGGGAATACTGCCACCGAGCAGCGATGTCTCGCCAAATACGCCGCTCGAATCCTTCACTTCCGGCAGCATGGAACGCGGCACGCCGAAGATCTTCAGCAACTCGTCGTCCCAGTCACCTTTGCGGATGTCGTAGAGCATCGTGCGCGAAGCGTTGCTGACATCGGTGGCATGCACCTTGCCGCCGGTGAGATTCCACAGCAGCCAGGTGTCGATGGTGCCGAAGGCGAGTTCGCCCTTTGCGGCGCGGGCTTTGAGGCCTTTCACGTTTTGCAGCATCCACTGCACCTTCGTGGCGGAGAAGTAGGCATCGACCACGAGGCCGGTCTTGCGCTGGATGAGCTTGTCGAGCTTCTGCGCACGCAGTTTGTCGCAGAGAGACGCTGTGCGGCGGTCCTGCCAGACGATGGCGTTGCAAACCGGCTTTCCCGTCTGGCGATCCCACACGACGGTCGTCTCACGCTGGTTCGTGATGCCGATGGCGGCCACATCCGATGCTGTGGCGCGTGCGGTTTGCAGCACTTCCGCCGCCACGCCAGCCTGCGTGGCCCAGATTTCCTGCGCATCGTGCTCCACCCAGCCCGGCTTTGGGAAAATCTGCCGGAACTCTTTCTGCGCCGTCGCCACGATGCCGCCGTCGTGGTTGAACAGAATGGCGCGTGAACTGGTGGTGCCCTGATCGAGTGCGAGAATGAATTTCATGGTTAATCACTATGTTCCCAAGACCTGCGGGCGGAGTCAATGGCTTACAAACAGCCGGGCAACATGTAGGTGGCGTTTTTCGCCGTGAATGAATACTCTTGCCGCGAAACCAACCCATCCCACCATTATGCAAACCATCACTGAATCTGCTGCGCCCGCCGCACCGCGTGCGCGTTCCACGAAGAAAGTCGTTCTCATCACCCTCGCCGTCATTCTTGGCTGCGCGGGCATCGCCGCCGCCACCGGCGGTCTCTGGGTCAAACACACGTTCTATCCTTCGCCGATCACGCCCGTGAGTCTCACCGCTGCCGAAAAGGCGGAGTTCGACAGCAAGCTACAGACCTTGGGCAATCCAGCCGCTATTCCTGCGGACGAGGTGAACCGCACCTTGCTTATCTCTGAACGCGAGGTGAACGCCTACTTGGCCCAGCAGCAGCTTGGCGAAAACGTGGAGGTGAAGTTTGGCGAAGGCACTGTCTCCGCCGCCGTCATCTTCACGGCTCCCGAAGACTTTCCGGTGTTCCCGAACCAGAAAATTCGCCTGCGCTTCACCTTCGGCACCAGTTTGACACCGGAGCACAAGCTGTCGCTGAAGCTCGACGATCTGAGCCTTGGCGGCATCTCGCTGCCGAACAGTTGGATCGGCGACATCAAGGGTGTCGATCTGGTGGCCGAAAATGTGGAGAGCGATCCTGCGCTGCAAAAATTCCTCGCAGGCATCAAGTCACTGGAAATCCACAATGGCACGCTGCGCCTAGCACTGAACAAATAAGCCGCGTCACGCCTTCAACGGCAGCGTGAAGCAGAACACACCGCCGCATCCGGCCACTTCCTTCGGCCAGATGCGGCCGCCGTGGTCTTCGACGATGTTTTTGCAGATGGAAAGACCGAGACCAGTGCCAGTAGGCTTACCGTCGGTGAAGAAAGGCGTGAACAGCTTGTCAACGATGCCGGGCTTGAAGCCGCGGCCGGTGTCCTCGACCTCGGCATAGATCTCACGCGGCCGTTCCTCGAAGCGAACCATGATGCGCCCGCCATCCGGCATGAAATCGGCGGCGTTGTTGAAGAGATTGAAGAAGACGTGGTCGAGACGACGAATGTTGAGCGGCATCACCACCGAAGGCACCTCGGTCTGCACCTCGACGACGACTTTTTTGTTCTCCAACTCGTCGCGAGTCTGATCAATCACCTCGGCGAAGTAAGCGGCGAAGTTCGTCGGCTCCAGCGCATGCTGGGTGGAGCCTTCGCTGACACGCAGCAGTTCGTTGAGCATGTGCGTGAGCCGCTCCACCTGCTGATGAATGCGTTTTTTCGCCTTCTGACGCAGCTCTGAACTGGCGCGATCGGAGGCAGCAGCATCGGCGCCAAGAGCGATGACGCTGAGTGGGTTTTTCAAATCATGCACGATGGAACGTGCAAAGCGGCCCATGAGCGAAAGGCGCTCGGCTTCGAGCATTTCCTGCACAAAATGGCTGTTCGTCTCGCGCATGCGATGGCTGAAGGCGTGGAGCAAGGCGAAGACAAGCTTGGGAGACTCTTCCATCAGATGCGTGACCTGGTCGCGCGACACAAACAGCAGGCGCGAGTCCTGCTGCGCTGTCGCCGAGGCAGAACGCGGCGCATTGTTGATGATGGCCATTTCACCAAAGAAATCACCCGCCACGAATTCACGCAGCGCATGCTTGTTCGACTGGCTGACGAACGCAGAGATGCGAACGAGGCCGTCGAGGATGGCATAGAGGCCGTCGCCGGGATCGCCTTCCTCGAAGATGACCTCACCAGCCTTGTATTCGCGAACGACCGGCTCGACCTGCTGCTGCTTCAGTTCGGACTCCAGGATACTGACAAAGGTGGCTCTGGGTTCGGCGGCGCTCATGGAGTGGTGGACGGAAATTAAAACGTGCGTTCCGTCACCGTGATGACATCGCCCGGAATGATGATGATCGGCGGCTGCCCTGGCAGCGTGGCATGTTGTTTCAAATCGACGGCATAGACCTGGCTGCCACGTTTCAGCAGCACGCGTGACTGCCGTGCGAGACGCGTGTAACCACCCGCAAGGGCAACGGCCTCCTCAAGCGTGAGGCGTGGCTGCACGCCGCGAGGAAAATTGTAGCGACCAGGCTGAGTGACCTGGCCGAGGATGGAATACGCCAGGCTGACGTATTCGATCACCTGCACCTGGGCGCGAGCCTTGACCAGAATGCGGTTCTCCACGGCATACGAGTTCAGTTTCGCCGCGAGCGTAGCGGGACTCGATCCGGCCGCCTTGATCTCCGCATTGCCTTCGGAGGACAGCGTCGGCACGTTGATCATGCCATTCCAATCCACACGCACCTGCTGGGTAAGGTCGGGTTCGCCTGCAAAGGTGATGGTCAGCAGATCTCCCGGCTGGATGCTGTAATGAGCGGCGGAAAGCGGCGGTGGTGGCGGTGGCGGCAGCTCAGAACCGTATTTCGTCGCACACGAAGTGAGCAGCAAACAGAGTGCCAGACCCGGCAGGCAGAACGTGAGCGAAAGCTTCATGGGTTCGTGGTTACTGGATTGAGTTGAGAGTGTCAATATAAAGGATCGTGAAAAGTCTTGACGGTCTCCGCTGATCTACACTTAATGATTTGTGGAATTCCGCGCTGCATTTCTGCTGACAATCAGCCTGACCGTTTCTGTGCTGACCAGCACAGGCGTCGGCGCGGTCGAGCCCCCCGTGCAGAAGCCGGTGTTGCCGCCGATTCCGGCGATGCTGCCGCCGAAAAGTGACGACGCCATCACCCCGCTGCCCAACGCATTGCGGCAAATTCAGCAGGAGCCGTTGCTTCTGCTGCCGCCGCTGAATGGTGAGGGAGCAGCCGTGGCCGTCACGCGCTCCGCATCCTCGCGTCGTGCCGCGAATCCTGATGTGGACCCGACCGTGCAACTGCGCCGCTGGCAGACCGTGGCGTCCGCCGCCGGGATGCAGCCTTACACCTGGGTTTCATCGGGTGATGTCACCGCACGACTTGCGCTGGGGGTGCAGTCCACGTTCTTTTACACCGACAACCTGTACTTTCAGACCCCTGGCCGCACGACGGGCCAGGCCATGTTCGAACTCTCCCCGATCATCAAACTTGATCTCGGCGACCCGCAGGGCGGGATCAGTGGAGCGGGATCCAGGCAGTCGGAGTATTACGCCAGCCTGCTTTATGTGCCGACGTTCTTCTACCATCTCAGTGAGGACATCGACGACTACGCACAGCATTTTCTCGGCGAAATCGGCCGGGTGAACGAGGTGTCCCGCTCCGTGCTGCGCGTGGATTATGACGAGCGCCTCCTTGCATCGTCGGAAAACACCTCGCCGGAGGAGAACTACACGCTGCTGGACGCCTCCGCGCTGACGGAGTACCGCATCACGCCGCTCACCACGTTGCGTGGCAAGGCCAGCCGCCGCAGCATTTCCCTGACCCGGGGCACGTCAGGCCGCGAAACGTGGATCGGCGAGGCGGGGCTGGTGCGTGAGATTTCACCGAAAACCAAAGTCGGCATCAACGCCGAGGTCGGCCACATCATGTCTGAGCAACGGGCGCTCGGATCGCAGCGGTATCAGCAGGCGCTGATTTCCGTCGATTGGAAGCCCACGGCCAAACTGGGGCTGACCACGTACATCGGCATGGAATGGCGCGAGTTCACCCAGGTGGTGCCGCGCGGCCTGATGACGAGCTTTGTGACCAATTCCGCCCTCAACTGGCAGGCTACGGAGAAAACGCGCATCAATCTGCGGCTGCGGGTGCATAACGAGCCTTCCGTGATTGCGCAGGGATCGCTGTTCCGCGCGGTGCGCTTCGGGTCCGACCTCACGCATGATTTTGGCGTGCATTATTACACCACGATGGAAACCACCGTCACCCGGCGGCAGTACGACAGCGGCCGACGTGACTGGGAGCCGACGGTGCGCATTGTCCTCGGTTATCGGGACGACAATGACAAGCTCCACAACCGCACCAACATCGAGCTGTTCCTCCAGTGGCACGAACGCCTCCGCAACGACATTCCGAATGCGGACGTCATGCGCACGCAGGTCGGCGTGCAACTCACGCGCTATTTTTGATCCACCACACCACGCATGAGCATCGCATCACCCGACCACGGCCCCGAGCGCTTTCTGCGCACGGAGCACTTGCAGCAGGATCTCGGCGGACGTGCCATGCGTGGTGGAGTGATCACGATGCTGGCCCAAGTAGGCAAGTTTGGGTTCCAGATCATCAACATGGCCGTGCTCGCCCGGCTGCTCTCGCCGGATGACTTCGGCCTCGTCGGCATGGTCACGAGTCTGGTGGGTTTTTTGACCATCTTCAAAGACCTCGGCCTTTCTGCGGCGACGATTCAGCGTCCTGAAATCACGCATGCGCAGGTCAGCACGCTGTTCTGGGTGAATGCCGGCTTCGGTCTGCTGCTGGCGGTGCTAACGCTGGCCGCAGCACCGCTGGTGACTTCGTTTTATCATGAGCCACGGCTGTTCATCGTCACCTGCACGCTGGCGGCGGGTTTTGTCATCTCCGGCCTCTCGGTGCAGCATCAGGCGCTACTGCGGCGGCAGATGCACTTTGGTGCGATCATGAAGATCGATCTGCTCGCGCTCGGCTGCGGCACCATGACAGCGGTGGTCACCGGCTGGCTCGGTTACGGCTATTGGGCGTTGGTGTGGCTGCAGTTGGTGCTCATGACTGTGACAACGGTCTCATCATGGATCGCCTGCGGCTGGCGGCCCGGCGGCTGGCATCGCGAGTGCGGCGTGCGCGACATGCTCGGCCTCGGTGGCTGGCTGGCGGCGTTCCGCATGGTAAGCTACTGGATTCAAAACGTGGACAACGTGCTCATCGGTCGCTTCTGGGGCACGCAGTCCCTCGGCTACTACATGCGTGCGTATCAGCTCCTCGTGATGCCGCTGTCGCAGATCAACCTGCCCATCGGCGAAGTCACGATCCCTGCACTCAGCCGCATGACGGTCGAAGTGCAGCGTTACCGTGATGCCTATGGCAAGGTGCTGCAGATGGTGCTGCTGCTCACGCTGCCGGTCGTCGTCGTGACCGTCGGTGCCGCCGACTGGGTGATCGAAGTCGTGCTGGGCCGGCAATGGATCGCCGCGGCGGACATTTTCATGTGGCTGGGCATCATGGCCTTTGCCGAACCGGTGCGCTACACCACCAGTTATCTGTTCATCTCGCAGGGCCGGACGAAGGAGATGTTCATCGCGGAGCTGGTTTCCAGCATCTTCCTCATCGCCGCCATCGTCATCGGGGTCATGTACAGCACCAAGATGGTCGCCATCTGCTTCGCCATCTCCAGCCTGCTCATCCGCACGCCGATTGTGCTGTGGTATGTGGGCCGCTCCGGCCCGGTGCGCACGTTGGAGATTTATCGGATCGCCTTGCCATTCATTCTCGCCTCTCTGCTGGCCTTGGCGGCACTGTTCGGTTTCCGGCACGCCGCGCTCGTCACAAATCCATGGCTCGGCGTCATCATCGCCACCGCTATCACCGGCAGCGTCTTTTTGCTCGTGCTCCTGCTGATTCCCGGCACACGTCGCTCGCTCAAAGACGTGCGCCAGTTGCTGCCAATGCTGCGCAAATCGAAAGCTCCCGCTGCTTCCTGACCATCATCCTTCCAACCACGACACCATGAGCCAGACCACCCAAACCAGCCTGTGGCAGCATCTCGCCGCCTACGCCCTGCTTGCCAGACATCATCTGCGTCACGGCCTGCGCAAAGGTGCCAAGCGCGGTCTCGATCTCGCCGTCGGCCTCACCATGGTGCTGCTGCTCTCCCCGCTGCTCATCACCGCCGCGCTCATGATCATCATCGTGGATGGCAAACCCGTCACCTTCGCCGGCAAACGCGTCGGCAAGTTCAGCCGCCTCTTCCCCATGATGAAATTCCGCACCATGCGCCGCGATGCGGAGGCCATCGAAAAGAAAATCCAGGAGCACAAGATCAGCCAGACCGCGCAGCACTTCGTCGATCCCGAGCACGAGTCCGTCATGAAGCTGCGGCATGCCCTGCTGAAGTTCTCCAGCGCGGAAAAATACCCCAACGACCCGCGCATCCTGCCCTGCGGCAAATTCATGCGCAAATTCTCCGTCGATGAGCTGCCGCAGCTCTTCCACATCGTCTCCGGCGACATGAGCCTCGTCGGCCCGCGCCCGTTCGCCATGTGGGAGGTGGCGGAGTTCACCCCGCGCGATTTGCTGCGTCACAAGATCAAGCCCGGCCTCACCGGCCTGTGGCAGATCAGCAACCGCAACAGCATCACGCACGATGAAGCCATCGGCCTCGACTTAAAATATGCCGCCAAGCAGAGTTTGTGGCTCGATCTGAAAATCCTGCTCATGACCGTGCCAATCGCGCTCAAGAATCGCGGCGGCAACTGAACCTCTTTTCCCACGATGAACTGCGACGCCATACTTCACGACCAGCCACGCCAGACGCTCAACGACGAACCCTTCCTGCTCTGGGAAATCGGCCAGCGCCGTGTCATTGAGCACTGGATGGACCATCTCTTCCGCAGCAACGCCACCATGACCCTCTGGCTGGAGAAAGACGATGAAGCACTGGCCGCCGTCATCCGCGACACCTTCCCGCTTTGCAAACGTGTCGATGTCAAAAGTGGTGTCCCCGATGCCGCCACCGGCTTCTGCACCTATGTCGATGCCAATGGCACCATCCAGCTTCAACGCGGCAGCACCATCGTCTCCCTGCTGCCCGATCAGCCCACCACCAAGACTTGGTTTGCCATGGTTAAAAAATGGCTGGCCGAACAGCAAAAGTTCGGCACGCAGTTGCCCGAGATCGAGACGCAGATCGCTCCCGGTGTCATCATCGGTCATCATTGCAGCATCTCGAAGGACACCGTCTTCAACGCCCCCTGCTGGATCGGCAGCGGCTGCACCATCAGCGGTGCCACCATCGGCCCCAATGCCGTCATCGGCGAGGAATGCATCATCGCCGCCGGTTCGCATATCACCGAGTCCTATGTACTGAGCCGCCGCTTCATCCGTCCGAACACACGGCTGGATGGCGTCGTCGCCACGGCCAGAAGATTTTTGGATCATGCAACGGGTGAACCCGTCTTCTTGTCATAGCCCCGCATCATGAACAGCGCACCACCCGACAGCCCTCCCCCGGCCCAATCCACCCTGCAGCAGCTTGAAGAAGGTGGGGCGCTCTCACAATTTGCCTCCAGCATTGCGCATGAAGTGTGCAATCCGCTCAGCCAGATCGTGCTGGCGACCGACTTGCTCGCCGGTCCGCGGCCGATGACGGACGACTTCCGCAAAAAAATCATCACCTTCCTGCGCCAGGGGGCCGAGCGCATCGACAAGGCGATGAAAAGCATGCTGCAGACCTGCGCGCCGATTGAAACCAGCATGGTTGCCGCAGATGCCAATGCTCTCGTCGAAGCAGCGCTCGACTCCCTCACCGTGGACGCCAGCGTGCGGGTGGAAAAACATTTCGCGTCGAACCTGTCCACCATCCTGATCGATCAAAAGCACATGACCGAGGCCATGGCGGGCATCTGTGCCAACGCCCTCGACGCCATGCAGCCCGGCGGTGGCACGCTCACGATCACCACCTCCGCCAAAGTCTTCACCAGCAGCGAGCGTGAAGGCTGGCAGCGCCAGTCCTGGTTTCGTGCCGGCGACCATGCGGTCGTCATCGAGATCGCCGACACCGGTCACGGCATCCACAAAAGCCAGATGCCCCTCATCTTCGAGGCGTTTTACACCACCAAGACCGCCGGCAAAGGCGCGGGGCTCGGCCTCACCGTCGCCAAAAAGGTCGTTGATTTGCACCATGGACGACTGGAGATAAGCAACCGGCCTGAAGGTGGCGTTCAGGCCGTCCTGACCTTGAAATCTGCCGCCGGACCTTCCAACCTTGATTCACAACCACTTGCATGAGCGACTCTCCCGATTCCGCGAAGAAAAAAATCCTGCTGATCGATGACGAGCCCTTCATCACCAGCCTCATGGCCATGAATCTCGAGGATTCCGGCCGCTACGAGGTCCGTGAGCAAAACGATTCCCTCAAGGCGCTCGAAACGATCATGGATTTCGTTCCCGACCTCGTCGTGCTCGATGTCATGATGCCCGATCTGGACGGTGCCGACATCATCTACCGCCTGAAAAATGATGCGCGGCTCAAGCACATCGCCGTCGTCTTCCACACCGCCACCGTGCGTGAGGCCGAGCTGCACGCCCATGGCGGCATCATCAGCGGCTTCCCCTTCCTCGCCAAACCCGCCACCACCGACCAGATGATCGACTTCATCGAGAAGCATCTGCCGAAGTGAGCGCCGCGCCTTAAATGTAGAGCCTGGCAGACACCCGATTCCGCGACGGCACCGACTCGGTATCAGAATACCGAGCTACAAGTAAGGCAGCCGACGCGCTGCTTCACTTTCATCAGGGAGTGTGAGAAATGCAGGCCAGCCGCGCCATCACTGGGCAGTAAACCCTGGCAGATTGCGGCTGGGTTCATTCTTGATGACTGGAAGTCTTGCGCTGCCAGCGGCGTATCGCTCACGGAGCCAGGACGCATGATGTGTGAGGCTCCTCCCCCGCCCGAATCTCATGACGCACGCTTTTTTCCTGGTCCTCCTCAGCAGTCTTGCCGCCGCCGCACTGGCGCGTGCGACAGAGCCTTTAGCGGCGGCAGAGGCGCTCGCTTTTTTTGAAAACAAGGTGCGGCCAGTGCTCGCGGAGAAGTGCTACAGCTGCCATTCGGCAGCGGCGCAGGCGCAGGGAAAGCTCAAGGCGGAATTGTTCGTGGACAGTCGTGAGGGCCTCCTCAGCGGGGGCGAGTCCGGGCCTGCCATCGTCGTTGGCAAGCCGCAGGACAGCGTCTTGATGAAGGTGCTCAGGCATGAGATCAAAGACGCCGAGATGCCACCGAAGGGCAAGCTGGAGGCCAGCGTCATCGCCGACTTTGCGCAATGGATTGCGCTGGGTGCTGCTGATCCGCGCATCGCCACCGCCCCGCTGACGAAGCTCAAGCGCGTCATTGATGTGGCCCAGGGCAAGCAGTGGTGGGCATTCAAGCCGATGCTGCAGCCGCCGGTGCCTGGCGTTAAAAACACGGCATGGCTGAGGACGCCGGTGGATGCCTTCATCCTCGCGAAACAGGAGGCGGCGGGGCTTGCCGCCAATCACCTAGCGAGCCAGGAGAAGCTCCTGCGCCGTGCTTGCTTTGATCTCACCGGGCTGGCGCCCACGCCGGAGGAGCGCGCCGCTTTTTTGAACGACCACAGCCCGCAAGCCTATGCGCGGCTCATTGATCGCCTGCTCGACAGTCAGCGCTACGGCGAGCGCTGGGGGCGGCACTGGCTGGATGTGGTGCGCTTCGCCGAGAGCGGTGGCTATGAGTTCGATGGCTTCCGCCCCGGTGCGTTTCACTACCGCGACTGGGTCATCAAGGCGATCAACAACGACATGCCCTATGACGCCTTCGTGCGCATGCAGCTCGCGGGTGACAAGCTCACGCCTGACTCTTATGAAGGGGCCGCTGCCGCCGGCTTCCTCGTCGCCGGGCCTTACCCTGGTCAAATCACGGTCAAGACCGTCGAGAAGATCCGCTATGACCAACTCGATGACATGGTCTCCACTATCGGCAGTGGCTTGCTCGGCCTCACCATGTCCTGTGTGCGCTGCCACGATCATAAGCTCGATCCGCTGCCGCAGCGCGACTACTACGGCATCGCCGCCGCACTGGCGACCACCACGCATGCTTCGGTGAAGCTGGATCTCGCGCGTGCCGAAACGCAACGCAAACAAGCCCAGCATGAGCAAGCCGCCGCGCCGCTGCGTGCCGCGTTGAAGCAGTTTGAGAGCGCTGAGTTTACCCAGCGCTTCACGACCTGGCAGCAGCGTGATTTGCCAAAACTCTCCTCTAACACGACCTGGCAAACTTTTGACGCCCGCAAGGTCTCCGCGCAGAGCGCCGTGCTCGATGCTGACACCGACGGCCATGTGCTCTACCACAGCAACAAGGTCAAAGACGACCTCTACACCGTCAAAACCATCACCTTCCAGAAAGGGGTGCGCGCCTTCCGCCTCGCTGCCTTGAGTGATGCCAAATCACCGGCCAAAGGCCCCGGTTTGTCAGAAAACGGCAACTTCGTGCTCGGTGATTTGAAGATCATCGCCCGCCCACTCGACGCGAACAACAAGACCAAGCCCATCACGCTCAAGTTGAAGCCAGTGCAGGTCAGCTTTGAGCAGAAGGGCTACCCGCTCGCCTCGGTGGTGGATAACAACCCCAGCTCCGGCTGGGCCATCGCCCCGCAGATGGGCAGGGATCACGCCGCGATGTTCGCCATCGAGGGCGCAGTCGCAGGCTTCGAGGGTGGCACCGAGTTTGAGTTCCAACTGCGCTTCAGCGGCTTCTTCGGCCTCGGTAAAATGAGTCTCGCCTTTAGCAACTCGGTCCAGGAAGCGAAGCTCGACGACCAGCAGGACATGCAACACCTGCGCGAAATTCAAACCCTCAGCGCCGGCCATGAAACGCCGCTCACTGACACCACGCGCTCATTGCTGCTCCCTTGGTTCGGCCGCTTCGACCCACGCGCGAAGCAAGTCGTCGATGCGCTCGCCCTGCACGAGCGCAAGCGCATCGAGCCGAGTTTGACCGAAGTTTATTCGACCAAAGACGGCGGGCAGGACGTGTATCACCTGCGGCGTGGTGAAGTCGATCGCAAGGAAGGCAAGGCCAGCCCCAATTTCATCCAGGTGCTCATGCGTAGCGGCGAGGTGAGCGCGCCTGCGCAAATGAAGTGGCGCGCTGATCCCGTGGCCAAGAAACCCGAGGCGCATCCGCGTATCGCCTTGGCCAACTGGATGACCGATCCACATGACGGCGGCGGCACGCTGCTCGCGCGCGTCATCGTCAACCGCCTCTGGCGTCAGCACTTCGGTCGCGGCATCGTGCCGACCACCAATGACTTCGGCACGCAAGGCATGAAGCCCACGCATCCCGAGCTGCTCGACTATCTCGCCGCCGAACTCATCCGCAACGGCTGGCACCTCAAGCCCATCCAGCGCCTCATCATGCTCAGCGCCGTTTACATGCAGTCCGGCGATGTCAACGCCAGCAACGTCCAGCGCGATCCCGACAACAATCTCTGGTCCCAGCGTCCCGCGCGTCGGCTTGAAGCAGAAGCCATCCGCGATGAGCTGCTGCAAGTCGGCGGCAAGCTCGACGAGAAACTCTACGGCCCCTCCGAGGCCAGTCACGAAAGCCGCCGCCGCAGCGTGTATCTGCGCGTGAAGCGCAGCGAGCTGATCCCCTTCATGACCATGTTCGATGCCCCCGAGCCCACGCTCAGCATCGGCGACCGCAGCGGCACCACCGTGCCCACCCAAGCACTCGCCAGCATGAACTCTACCTTTGTGCGCGAACTCGCCGGACGCCTGCAACAGCGCATCCAAGCCACCGCCCCGGCCAGCGTCGATCTCGCCATCAGCAAGGCCTACGAACTCGCCTTGTGCCGGCTGCCCACGCCGGCTGAAACGTTGCGCATGAAAGCCTTCATCGACCAGCAAACCCAACTCCTCGGCAACAAACCCGACTCCGCCGCCCAGGCCATGCGGGAGTTCTGTTTGGCGCTGCTTTGCCTCAACGAGTTTATTTACATCGACTGAATCCCATCGCCATGTTCAACCACCCCAGCAGCGATCTCGTCCTGCCCAGCCGCCGTCAGTTCCTGCAACGCACCGGCCTCGGCTTTGGCTCATTAGCCTTCGCCTCCATGCTCCATGAGCAACAGGCCAAAGCCGCCGATCCACTCGCGCTGCGCCCGCCGTTGTTCGCTCCGCGCGCGAAGTCCGTCATCTGGTTGTTCATGACCGGCGCACCCTCGCAAGTCGATACTTGGGACTACAAACCCGAGCTGCAAAAGCGCGGCGGCCAGACCCTGCCCGGCAGCGATCCCAAGACCGGCTTTTTCACCACCAGCGGCAAATGTCTGGCCTCGCCCTTTGGCTGGAAGCAGCATGGCAAATCCGGCTCCTGGGTGTCGGACATCTTCCCGCATCTCTCGCAGCACGTGGACGAGATCGCCTTCATCCACAGCATGTATTTGAAGGCCAACAATCACGCCCCGGCCGCCATGGAACTCATGTGCGGCGTCAACCTGCCCGGCAGGCCAAGTGCCGGAGCCTGGGCCACTTACGGCCTCGGCACCGAGAATCAAAACCTGCCATCATTCGTCGTGATGCACGAAACGCGGCCTCGCGGTGACGATCAAATCTGGTCCGCCGGCTTCCTGCCCAAAACCTTCCAGGCGCTCACGCTCGATGCCCGCCGCAACGGTGCCATCGACAACCTCACGCGCCAGCCCAGCCAAAGCGACTCGCAGCAGCGCGCCTCACTGGATCTGCTACGCGATTTGAACCAGCAGCACGCCATCAAGCGCCCCACGCAGGCCGACCTCACCGCGCGCATCAACTCCTTCGAGCTCGCCTACCGCATGCAAATGTCCGCCCCCGAGGCGCTCGACATCAATCAGGAAAGCGAGGCCACCAAGCAGCTCTACGGCCTCGATAAAGCGCATTGCCAGGTCTTTGGCCGCCAGTGCCTCACCGCGCGCCGCCTGGTCGAGCGCGGCGTGCGCTTCGTACAAATCTTCGCCGGCAAGAACTCCTCAGGCGACGGTGCGGTCAACGACGTGCCCTGGGATGGCCACAACAACATCGAGACCAATCATCGCAGTTGCGCCGCCGCCACCGACCAGCCCGCCGCCGCGCTGCTAAAGGATCTCAGCGCACGCGGACTGCTGGAAGACACCCTCGTCATCTGGGGTGGCGAGTTTGGCCGCACCTCCGACTCGCAGGGCACTGTCGGACGCGATCATAACCCCAACGGCTTCACCCTCTGGATGGCCGGCGGCGGCGTGAAGGGTGGCTACCACCACGGCAGCACCGACGAATTTGGTTACAAAGCCGTCGAAAACAAAGTCCACGTCAACGACCTGCACGCCACCATCCTGCACCTGCTCGGCCTCGATCACGAGCAGCTCACCTACCGCCACAGTGGCCGCGACTATCGCCTCACTGACCTCGGCGGCCGCGTGATCAGCGAGCTACTGGCGTGAGCTGGAGTGGCGAGGAGTCGTCGCCTTTTCAAAGCCGACGATTCGTCGGGCTGAGTTGGTGTTCTCGGTTGGTTTCGTCCTCGAAACGGCGTGTGGAGTGTGGCGCGAAGCTTCTGCATCTCGTCCTCGTCCTCCTACTCGAACTCGTCCTCGATCACAGCGCGTGGTGATGTCTGCGAGGTGAATGTTTGGATGAATCCCAATTCTGCCGCCTCCATTCTACTGCCTGCCATCATGGCAGTCACCCCAAGCCGCCTGAGCGGCTTGATAACCTCGCGTGGCTGACGCAGGGCAAAGAGTAGCTTCGAGCGGTGCTCGAAGTTACAGCACCACCGCACTGTCTTCCATGCCGCTCTTGTAAGCCACGGCCTTCACCGTGATGCCCGGCCACACGCTGATCGCGCCGTAATACACATGGGTTGTGATGGCTAATGCGGCCAGTGCTGCGCGATCTTCTTTTTCAAGAACTCGACGCTGCGCGCGAGCTGCTCCATGCCATCGACGCCGTCTTCGATGCTGATCCATCCGTTGAAGCCTTTGCTCTTCAGCTCGGAGAAGATGGCGTCGTAATCATTGAGGCCTTTGCCGATTTCGCCGTGGCGGAGGCGCTTGGCGTAGCCTTGAGCGCCGCCTTCTTCTTTGCGGAGGTCTTCAATAGTGCCCTCGGCGAGATAGCGGTCGCTGGCGTGCATGGTGACGACGCGATGCGAGACGCGCTTCAGCAACTCGATGGGGTCTTCACCGGCGAGGTAGGTGTTCGAGGGGTCGTAGTTCACGCCGAAGTTCGGGTGATTCACGGCATCGACGAGCTTGCAGAAAACATCCATCTTCTGTGCGAACTCGGGATAGTCCCAGAAGTCGTCCTTGTAGTGGTTCTCGATGATCAGCGTGATGCCGCGCTCCTGCGCATACGGCAGGCAGGCATAAATCGAGTCCGCAGCGAGTTTCACACCTTCATCCAGCGTCAACTCAGGCCGACGCTGCCCGCTGAGCACACGGCAGTAGCTGCCGCCGAGCGTGTGCGTCATGTCGATCCAGCGCTTCTGCTTGGCGATCTCCTTTTCGCGAAACGCCGTTTCGGGATGCGTGAAATCGGGCGAACAGCACATCATCGGAATCACCTTGCCGGTGTCCTCGACCTCTTTGCGGAAACGCGGCCAGTTTTTCTCGTCGGCCATCTCCAGGAAGCCCGCATACCATTCG
>NZ_JBJXFV010000216.1:0-27434 GCF_046154365.1 Prosthecobacter sp. | reverse complement strand
TGGCGAGGATGTGCGCGCGTCCGTGATGCTTCATGCGCTGGTGATCCTCCCGCCACAGCGTGTCGCGCTGGCGATGGCTGCCGTTTTCGATGTTCCAGTGCCCACGCGCCAGCCCGCCGAAGCGCTGCGCTCCGGTCGCCTCGGCTTCCAGGCTGCTGATCCAGTCGCGCAGTTGCGGCTCTCGCCCGTCCTCCTCCAGCGATTCGGTGAGCGTGCGCACGATGCTTTTGGCATGCGGGAAGCCCGTCGACTCCGCCGTCGTCGGCAGCACCCAGACTTTTCGTTGATCCAGCCGCCCGTGCTCGTTTTCTACTTCGCCTTGCCAAAAAAAGGGTGCTCTCTCGCTGGATTCTCTGGGCCTGTCGCTGGCGGCTCAATGGCTTGCTCGAAGCGCTGGCGCACCTCGGCTGCCAGCGTGGGGTTGTTGTCTTTGAGCGCGAGCAGGTAGTCGCCGCCTTTGTCCTGCACGATGGTTTGCGCGATGTCCTTGCGCGCAAACATGGCGTCGCCTGTGATGGTGGCATGATCCAGTGAGGGCACGCCTTGCAGCAGTCGCCGCGCCGCCGTCAGCTCGCCTTCCTGCTTGGAGCCGGCGTCGCCGTGGATGACTTGCGTGGGCTGCTGGGCGACGAGCCGCTGGGTTTGGTTTTCAATCAAGGCGATGAGGGCGAGCCGATGCCCGTCTGCATCGGCGGTGCCACAGAGCACTTTGCCATCCAGCGCGAGGTCACGCGGCAGGCTCCCCTCATGCGCACTGAGCCACGCGCACAGCGCCGCATCGAAGCCCACGGCATCCATCTGACCGATGAGGTTGTAGTAGGCGTTGTAGCTGGGGACTTCATAAACGCCGGTCTTCTTGCGCTTGATGCCACCCAGCGCACGCAGTTGCATCTGGCTCAAACTTTGCCCCAGGATGACGATGGCCTGCAGCGTCTGGCAGCCGCAGATCATGCCCAGCGCGAGGATGCTCAAGAGCTGCCTCTGCGGGTAACGCCTGCCGCCAAAGCCACGCGGATCAGGCAGTTGCGCAAAGAGCGCCATGAGGCTCTTGCAAGTCGCCGCGCTAGCCGCCGTGCCCATGACCGCACCCGTGATGACGCCCTGCTGACACTCCGCAGGCAGCGGCGCAGGATCAGCGAGTTTTTGGCGCGCACCTTGCACCAGTTCCAAGCACCAGAGCGTCTTCGGGCGGTCATGCTGTTGATAAAAATCCCGTGCGTGGCGACCACTGCCCGCCGTGACGCCAAGCTGCTGCCAGTTGGTCGCCTTGTAGCAGGTGCCCTGAGCGTATTGAGGATCGACAAACGTCTCCGCGACCAGCGGCCGATAACCAAAAGCCTGCACCCAATCCGCAGGCAAGCGACGCAGGCAAGCCCCCAGCACTTGGGAGGCCAGGTTGGGCTGCTCACCGGGCGCAGTGAGCAGGCAAAAGCGGCGGTTTTGCACCACGAGTTTGAGTCGTTGTTTGCGCAGGCCGAGGTTCCAGCCGATCCAATTGTCACGGTCTTTGAGCTTATAAGCCGCAGCGCCCCAGGTCAGCAGCGCCACCGTGCGGCCATCGATCTCGGCGATGTAGCGCAGCGTGTCACCGGCGCTACGTCCGCCTTTGAGGTAATGATGCTCACGCATCAGATCATGGTAACGAGTCAGTTCATCCTCAACGCAGTCCGAACATCAACGCCGCCGACCTCAAACAACGTGCTACTGGCGAGTTCCATCTGAAAACACCTGCCGCATTGCTCGCCGTGAAGGGTACGAAATTCTTCGCCATCAGCCAGGACGGTGCGGACGTCATCGGCGTGCACGAAGGCGAGGTGATGATCACCACATCCGATGGCAAATCATCGCTCACCTTGCATCCCGGCGAGGCCGCCATCGTCAATGACAGCCAGATAACCCCGGCCAAGCCATTCACAGACGATGAAAAAGCTTATCAAACCGAATACCCGCCGCTGCTGACACAGATGCCGGTGGACGCGGTCGCCCCCGGTCAGAAACCGCCTGCGGTGAAGGGTGGGTTTCTCAGTTGGAGTGTGTTCAAGGCCTACGATGCCACCCATTCGAATTCCTTCGGCACCAGCACGTTGCCGGATCAGGCGTCTGTCGGCATCATCCGCTATCGTTTCAGCAAGCCGTTGTTACAGACCCAGTTGTTCCATGGTGTCGGCAATCTCTCCCTTCAGGGCAAGGCCAAGCCTCTCGACCAGTCGCCACCACTCGCCCTGCTGCTCAAGGTGAGCAGCCAGGGCATGACCGCCATCACCATGGCCTGGGGCGGCAGCGGTGAACGCATGAAATTCATGCGCAATGATGCCCGCAATGCCGCCTCGTCCGCGCTTGCAGATGCCGCTCCCGCTTGGGTACTCGTTCCCGTTCCCGCCGTCAAATCATGGCGCACCACGGGAGATTTGCGGCTAAACGTGGACTTCGATTTGCCTGACGTACCTTCGCGCGGCAACACTCAGGAGTTCAATGCTGAGCTGTCCGACTTTCGGTTTCTGATCCTGCCGCCGTGAGGCCTCTCCAGACACTTCCTGCATTTGAATGTCAGATGGCAGGTGCTTGACGTCCGCATATGCCACGGCAACTCTCTAATGCATGAAGCGATTCTTTCAGAGCGCAGGCTTGCTGATCATGTGGCTGTTTTTGGGTGCGGAAAACGCCAGTGCCCAGGTAAAAAGCCCTCCGTGGTATTCCCGCGGCGTGGTTCCCACAGACCAGATGCTTCTTTTGTCGCCCAAAGGCACCGTCAAGGCCGACACGGCGGCGGGCAAGGGCAGCGTCATCAATGCTGATCTGGGTGAGGCCAAGGAGCACACGGGCGTGGTGGTGGCTGGCGGCCTTTCTGGCGCGGGCACCAGCCCCGCGTCCTCGGCGATCATCGTGATCCCGACCGCAGGCGTCGTGAAGATGGATGAGAACACGGAGGTGCGGCTGCCCGCGAAGCCCGACCCCAAACTGCCGCCTCAGAAGCAGTCGGAGGCAGAAGGCCTCGGCCACAATCTTGAATTGCTGAAAGGACGGCTCTTCCTGAACATCGACCCCGAGCAGGTCAAACAACGCGGCCCGGCCACCTTCCGGCTCAAAACACCCTCCGCGCTCCTCGCGGTCAAAGGCACGGAGTTTTTCTCGGAGACGACCGCGCAGGGTGATCTGGTGGGTGTGCATGAAGGCGCGGTTATCGTTTATCATCCCGTCACGGGAACTTCAGTGGCGATCGTTGCAGGACAGGTCGTGACCATCAGTGGCATGGAAATCTCTAAACCACGCGCCCTGACAGTGGCTGAGAAAAAGCTGGATGTGAACTACGCTGAAACGCGGCTGAAACGTGAGCCACTGAAGGCAGAGTGGAAGCAGCCGCAGCACCCCTATGGCAAAGGCACCAAAAGCTTCAGCCCCGGCAACAAGCTGGGCACCGAGTATCAGTTTGCCTTGGACATGGCGGCCTACAACGCCCGTCCGGTGTCGGAAGTGGCACCTGAACTCGAACTCGATGTGCGGCGGATCAAACGCAAGGCTGTGGCGTTGGAAATGGTGGTCAGGTCATGGAATCTCCCCGGTCTTACCATGGGGGGCACCGGCCTGTCATTGTCCTTGCGTTCCCAGGATGCGAGACAAAGCCGGTTCGGGCATTTCATGCCGTTCAAAGGAACCAGCAATGAAGCTCTCAGAACCGATGAGCATCGTGAGTGGACGGTGGTGGTGCCATTAGATCGCATGCAGGCGAAGAAACTGCCTTCCCCGCTGGCGTTGGAGTGCGGCATGGTGAGCAGCCTTCGTCAATATGCCATCAAACCGGAACTTCAGCCCATCATTGAGATCACCGGACTCACCCTGATCACCGAGGATCAGTGATCAGGACAACAAGTTCCGATTACGATTAAGGCCGGTCACAACAAACACTCCGCGATCTGCACCGCATTGAGCGCAGCGCCTTTGAGGAGCTGACTACCGACGAACCAGAAGGCGGGGCCATTGTCGAGAGCGCAGTCCATGCGGAGGTTCGAGCCAAAGATTCCGTAGTCCAGCCAGCGCTTCGATGCTTGGCGTTTCCCATGCCCCCTTTCCTCCACCACCGCCACCCATTCCACTTGATCGCATTTATGTGCTGCGACAGGGTTCAGTATATGAAACTCGCGCCGCTTCGTATCTTGGCAACCGTCTCACTCTGGTGCGCCTATGGCAGTTCCTCAGCCTGCGGCCAAGCACCCGTTGTTGCGAAGGTGACTCAAGCACTCTCCCTGGCCAGCAGCGGCACGGTTCAGAGAGTCAGCCAGCCGGGAGCCGCATCTGGTCCGGGTAAGACGGCAGCACCGGAAATCCGCGAGATCGTCACCGGCCCAGATGGCTCGGACGCCATGCTCCTGGGCACATTGGGTGCAGCGCGGTTGGAGGCAAACTCCGCCATCCGCATGCCTGATGCGAAAAGCACGCACAGCCTGGAGATGCTCAAGGGCCGTCTTTTTCTCAACATCGATGCGGCTGAGATCAAGAAGCGGCAGAACAGTGAATTTCGGCTCAAGACTCCTGCTGCCTTGCTGGCAGTGAAGGGCACAAAGTTTTTTGTGGTCTCGGAAAATGGCAGGGACACGGTGGGTGCCCATGAGGGGGCGGTCGCCGTCCTCAGTGGCAATGGCGGCACACCTCTGTTGCTCAAGGCAGGCCAGGCAGTCACCATCATTCAAGGTCAGGTGCCTGCCGCGCGCGCAATGTCCCAGCAAGAGCTGGCAGACGCTTCTCTTTATGACAAGATATCGCTGGTTGAATCACCGCTGGCGTTATCCGGGTCGGATGCGCCAGGGTCAATCTTGCGATACTTCCTGCGCGGTGATTTGACCACTCTGCAGGATCAAAGCGACATGGCCAAGATCGGTCCGCTTGTGGTCTGCACACCTGACCGCATGGGCACCGCACAGCTTGAACTTTCAAACGATGGCGTGCTGCGTCTCAAGGCGGGCTCTATGTCCGTTGTCGCACCAGGAGTTTTGAAAATGGCCATCTATAATCTTCTACAGCCTGAAGATGTCATCGCCATCCGCTTTCAGATCCGCGTGGCAAAGGAGCTGATGGTTTCCTCCAATGGCGACAAATGGATTGATTCCAAAAACAACGCATCAAAACGCGGCCCCACAGAGTGGAACGAGTGTGCCCTGCTACTTAATAGGGTCTCGGGTCGAAACGAACAAATGAGCGCCAGCCTTGTTTTCGACACCGAAGATCAGAAAGCCCCTCGTCGGGCGGCCAAAGGGAAGGGTGATATTTTGGTGGAAATGCGTGACTTCATCCTGCTTTCCCGCAAGAAGTAAAGATGAGCCGCAGGAAGCTGCCGCAGTCACTTTTCCCGAGCATGGACGGTGACAAAAAGCAGGCGTGATGTACCGCCGCCGCGCACCGTCTCGTACATGCTCAACATGGCAGGGATGCCTGAGGTGATGCTGGCGGTGGTGTTGACGTTGGTGGTGCTGAAGACTGGCTTCACCGGCAGGCCTTTTGCGTCCGGTTTCAAAGCCGTATCCTTGACTGGACTCAGCCTTTCGGTGTCCGTAAAAACAGTCGTCACATTGAAAGTTTGCCCCGTCGGAGCGGCTGTGATTTCCAGTTCCATCTGGCAGCCCAACTTAGCCATAACAGAACTTGCCGGTGCAAGGTTTCCAGGAGTAATGAACTCCGTTGGATAAAAGAACTCTTTGACCGAACCACACGTCGATCGCACGCCTGAACGAAAAGCGCGATGCCCGAATGCCACTGTCTTTAACCCGCCGGCGGCGGCCTTGTTCCGTGTCTGCTGCAGCAGGCCAGAACGCGCACCTTCGGGGGCAGTATCGAAGGATTGTTTGAATGCCGCCGCCATGGCAGAGGGCATTTCATAAACCTCGACACAGGCATCAAACTGCGGCGTCGCCAGCCCGGCAGCAGGCGGGCCGGGGACTGTGGCAATGACGGCGCGCAGCACCGATCCAGACCGAATGTCAGGATGCGGCGCATACATGCCTAGAAGACATGGAACACCAGCAGTCATACTCGCATTGGTAACGACGTCGCTGCTGATAAAAATGGGCACAAGACCAGCGGCGGCGGGGTTGGGATTTTTTCCCGTAAGGTCCACGCTCTTCACACTCACCGTGGCAAGATAGAAGCCCAAACCCTGCGGCTGGCTGCCAGTCAACTCCGCTTCTACTTCCGTTCCCACCGTCCTCATTTCAAAGGCTGTCGGGACCACCACTGTGGTGCCCTGTCCGGCGTCGAACTCGATGCCATAGATGTATTCCTTGGCTGACGAGAACGTGACACGGGTGCCGGACTTGCTGACGCATTGCGCTGCGGCGATGAGCTTCACGCCAGACGGAGGCGTGGCTGAATGCAGCACATCCATTACTCGCAGCCGGTCCGGGATGCCGCCTTCGAGAAACACCTTCTGCAAGGCATAAGCATTGGCCTGTGGCAGCTCGTAAACCTCGACACATAGATCCTGGCTAACAGCAGATGTCTCCACCAAAAAACCAAGCATGCTGACGAGAAAACATGATGCCACACAAGGCAGTGCTGCATGAGATGATGTGAGTTTCATTGCTTCCGGTTATTTTGTTGGCGAGACGGTCACTAGGATCACGCCAAGCGAAGTTGCAGGCAGCCCTTCACGAAACGGTGTGAAGATGGCTGCAAGTTTGGGTTCCCCGGCCGCTACGGTGCCGCTGAGAATACATCTCTGACTGACAAAGTACGGCTGCTGCATGTTCCCCCCCCCCGCGAGGCTAAAATTCCCGCTGCCGTCCTGCTGCGTAAACTGAATTGAAGCAACGATTGCGTATTGGACGGCATCCGCAGCCATTGTCGCCTCCAATTCAGCCATCCAACCCAGTTCGCGTTTTTTAAAGGCCCTCGGCGTACCATCGAAGTCGAACTCCGTGCCGTAGCGCATCTCAGTCGGCACACCTTTCTCAGGCGGTGTACCCATTTTAAGCTTTTGGTCCGCTGCTCCTTTGCCCGTGAGCACAGCGGAAACCTTGACCCCACCAGGAAAATTTTTCGCTCGCAGCCTTTGCGCGAGCGCCTTGCGCTCCGCCGCAGTGCCAGTGGCAAACACCTTCTGCACCGCGAAGGCGGAGGCGTTTGGCATCTCGTAAATCTCAATGACTACATCAATCTGCCGCGCCTGAGCGAATAGACTGCCTGGAATGAATGTTCCAAGAATGGCGAACAAGCAGATGACGGCGTTCTTCATGTGGCAGGAGGCATTTGCAGAAAATCCGGCTAAATAAGTTTCCAGAAATCCTTGCCCGCAGACTACAGGGGCTTCCAAGAGTCTGACAAGAAGAAAGAGATGCTCAGCAAACACTCCGCGATCTGCACCGCGTTCAGCGCAGCCCCTTTGAGGAGCTGATCACCGACGACCCAGAAGGCCTGGCCGTTGTCGAGGGCACAGTCTAGGCGGAGGCGGCCGACGGCGCAATTGTCGCGACCGGCGATGTCGAGGGCGAGCGGATAGACCTTGTTTGCGGGATCGTCGAGGATGTCGAGGCCGGGGGCCTTGCTGAGCACTTCACGCGCCCATTCGCCACCGGCGGAAATCGCCATCAAATGATTTTCAGGCACGTAGTGTTCGGCACGCCAGATTTTCCGCGACTCCAGATTTTCCGTGCTTGCGCGCTCAATGGCTTGAAGCGTACGGTGTCAGCCGCATTCGGCACGATTTTCACCTGCGCCTGACCGATGTTGTTCTGCTTCTGCAACTCTGCCGCGACGCCACGCGACACTGGCAGAAATAGCGGCGCTTTTTTGCCGACACGATGCTGATAATGCCGCTTCTCCGCACCGCAGGTGGCGTTCAAATACAGCCAGCGGGTGCGCCGCCGCGCCGGCGAAACTCATCGCCCGCATCTTCCTGCACGTTTTCTCATTTCATGCCAAGTCATACTGAGATTCAGGTCGGATGAGGCATGAGCACCCTCTGGACTGAGTCCGTTGCAGTCAGCGAGAGTCATCCACAGGTATGCTGGACCAGAAGGAGTGGGCGTGAGCCTGCTGGATCACGTTGTGGTTTCTTGCGGGAGCGGCTTGCCGATGCTGTAGACCTTGAAGCCGATCTGGCGAAGCTTGTCGTGGTCGAGCAGGCTGCGGCCGTCGAAGATCCACGCGGGTTTCACCATGACTTGATAAATGGCTTCGAAGTCGAGGGCGCGGAATTCATCCCATTCGGTGAGCACCAGCAGTGCGTGCGCGCCTTTGGCGGCCTGCGCGGCGCTGGTGGCGAACTCCACGTTGGGTTCGTCGGCCTGGATGGCGAGATCTTTGCAGATCTGCGTGGTGGTGACCTTGGGGTCGTAGATCGAGATCGAGGCGCGTTCTTCCAGCAGGTCACGGCAGATGTAGATGGCGGCGGATTCGCGGGTGTCGTTGGTGTCCTTCTTGAATGCGAAGCCGAGCACGGCGATGCGCTTGCCGGTGACGGTGTTGAACAGCGCGCGCAGCACACGCTCAGAGAAGCGGTGCTTCTGCCAGTCGTTCATGATGATGACCTGGTCCCAGTAGGCGGCGACTTCCGGCAAACCGAAGTGGCCGCAGAGATAGACGAGATTAAGCACGTCCTTCTGGAAGCACGAGCCGCCGAACCCGACGGAGGCTTTGAGAAATTTCGAGCCGATGCGCGAGTCGGAGCCGATGGCGCGGGCGACTTCATCGACGTCCGCGCCGGTTTTTTCGCAGAGAGCGGAGATGCTGTTGATGGAGGAGATGCGCTGAGCCAGGAAGGCATTGGCGACGAGTTTGGACAACTCGGAAGACCACAAATTCGTCGTGAGAATGCGCTCACGCGACACCCAGTTGGCATAGACGCTGACAAGCGACTCAATGGCGGCCAGTCCGGCCTCGGTCTGCTCACCGCCGATGAGAATGCGATCGGGATTGCCGAGATCGACGACGGCAGTGCCTTCGGCGAGGAATTCAGGATTGGAGAGCACCTGATGCTGCAACCCTTTGGTATTCGCGCCGAGGATGGTCTGGATGGCCTGCGCGGTGCGCACCGGGATGGTGCTCTTTTCGACGATGATCTTTGGCTCCTCGGCCACTTCGGCGATGGTGCGCGCCACAGACTCGACAAACCGCAGGTCCGCCGCCTTGTGCGCGCCGACACCGAAGGTTTTCGTCGGCGTGTTCACGCTGACGAAGATGATGTCGGAATCGTGGATGCACTCTTTGACGGCGGTGGAGAAGAACAGATTCCTGCCACGCGCCTGACGGACGAGATCTTCAAGGCCCGGCTCATAAATGGGCAGTTCGTCGGAGTTCCAGGCCGCGATGCGGTCAGCGTTGAGGTCCACCACATCCACGCGGATGTGAGGGCATTGGGCGGCGATCATCGCCATGGTGGGTCCGCCGACATAGCCGGCGCCGATGCAGCAAATTCTCATAGTGGGAAGGGGTAGGTTGGAGCTTGGAGGCCGCGCAGGTATAGGCATAGGCGCGGTGGAGTCCATCGGACAAAGACATTTTTCGGCGGAATCAGGTTCTGGCTGAGCGAGTTAGGATAATTTTCGTTTCATAGGCAGGCGGTGCTTGCCAAGCCTTCAGGACTTCATCACAATCTCAGCCATGAAGCGTGGCGACTTCCTGAAAAATTGGGGCCTGTCCTCTTTGAAGCCGAATCTCGGCTTCATGGCAGGTCGGTTTTTCCCCAGCGAGCCAGACAAAGCCGCCCCCCTGACGCTTACCTTCAACGTGGTCCGGGACAAGACCTGCGGCAAAACCATCGAGACCAAGTATTGATCTTATTCTGGCGGGAACACTTCCCGCCAGCCTCGCATCCACCCCTAACCACCTCCAAACACCATGGGATTCGAAAACGTCGGCCAAGTATGGACTTCAGCCTCCCTCTTCCATCAGCGTCTTGGCAGCAGTTAAATTCCGTCCGCTTCACATCGAGAGTTCACAAAACTTGATGACGCGGAGTATAAATCGCAAACTCCACGCACACTCATGATTAAAGATACTGCACCCGCCGCCACGGCCAAAACAACCTCCGACAAGACGCTGAGGAGCCAAAAGCAGCCGGGCACTCCGCTGCTTCCGGGCATTGGTTCCCAGGTCAAATTCAAGGCCGGATTTCCAGAAGCATTGTCCGCAGACGACATCAATGCGCTGGAACAGCAGGCGATCCTTGAGCGGCGCGCACTGCTCACGGGGCAAGATCCGGGCACGGAGCTGAAGGAGGTGAGCGGGCTGGCGTTTTCTGGCGGTGGCATACGTTCAGCGACGTTCTGCCTGGGCATCGCGCAGGTGCTGCAACGTCGCAAGCTGCTGCACCAGTTTGATTATCTCTCCACCGTGTCCGGTGGCGGCTACTTCGGCAGTTTTTTGAGCTGCTATCTCGGCACGGGCGGCCCGGTGAAGGACGAGCAGCCGGGTGATCTGCCGCAGCAGCGTTTTAAGGCGGCTTTCGCCGCCGAGAACGGTCGTGAATCGACCGCGATCCGGCATCTGCGCAACAACAGCCGCTACCTGCTCAATGGCGGCTTGTGGGGCAGGTTGGCCGTGGCAGGGCAAGTGCTGGCTGGGGTGATTTTCAATGTGATGCTGGTGTTGCCGCTGACCCTGCTGGCCGCGCTGGGGATGAAGGTGCTGGAGGCGCACGGTTATTTTGGCAAGGCGGTGTGGCTGGTGGATGAGCCGAAAGAATTGCTCACAGGACTGCGCAACATGGAGGAGGTGTTTGGCGGCATGTTTAGCCTGCCTGGCATGCCTTCGGCTGAAAGCCTCATGGCGCTGGGGGAATCCATCGAGGCCGCGTGGTTTCCAGGCTGGCACACGCCGGCCTCATGCGTGGTCGTAGCGGCGTTCTCGGTGTTGACCGTGTTCACGCTGCTGATGCCGGTATTTCAGACCATCTCACACGGGGACCGCCCCGCGAGCACGGACGCCACCTGGCGGGTGAGCTGGGATGTGCTGACGCTGCTCACGCTGCTGTTTTCACTCGTCGCGCTGGGCCTGTGGCTGTCTCCGGCGCTGTTTCGCATTTACGGCATGACGCGTGAAGGTCTGGACGTGCTGGCGCAGTTCGAGCAGTTGCAGGGCCGGCTGGATGCGATCCTCGCGGCGGCTGGATTGTTTTTCTCCTCCGTGACGGGTTATATCTCGATGAAGCTCGAAGAACCCGGGTGGAAGAAAAAGGTGACCCACTTTGCCTTCCTCGTATCCGGCCCGGCGCTTATGGTCTGGGTGTTTCTATCCGTGGGCTGGCGCCTGATGACGCACACGCCGGACTCGTCCTGGTCCTGGCAGTCAGTGGCCTCCGTCACTGCGGTGCTGGCCGTCTGGGGCTGGCTGGGCGTGAACGTGAACACCTACTCGCCGCATGGTTACTACCGCAACCGCCTGTGTGAATGCTATCTGGCCAGCCGTGACCGCAACGAGGCCGGCTGGTTCGTGCGCACCGTCGCGCGTTGGTGGACGCAGTTGTTGTTTGGGGCGGCGGCGGCGGAGAAACAGCCCGCGCCGATCCAGTCCGGCGTGTTTGGCACGCTGCAGCAACTGCCTTTGACCGCGGTCGGTGCCAATCGCGTGCCGCCGTATCATTTGATCAACACCACCGTGAACCTGACCACCAGCGAGTCGCGTGAGCTGCGTGGCAGGAACGGCGATTTCTTCCTGATCAGTCCTCAAGTCTGCGGCAGCCCCGTGTGCGGCTATGTGAGGACACAGGAAATCGAAAAGCGTGATCCCCATGTCGATCTCGGCACCGCATTGGCGGTGTCCGGCGCGGCCGCGTCATCCAACATGGGCTGGAGGACGCTCAGCAGCCTGCGCCTGCTCATGACGCTGACGAATGTACGCCTCGGCTACTGGCTGCCGAACCCGGCGCTGAAACCCGCCTTGCCCTGGTTGCGCGGCCCTGGTCCCAAATACCTTTTCAAAGAGATGTTCGGGCTGATGAACGAGCACAACCGTTACCTGAACCTCTCCGACGGCGGTCACATCGAAAACCTCGCGGTGTACGAGCTGCTGCGCCGCCGCGTGAAGTTCATCGTGTGTGTGGATGGTGGACAGGAGTCCGGGATGGAATGCGCCGATCTCGTGCGCCTTCAGCGCTACGCCGAGATCGACCTCGGCATTCGCATGCACTTTGATCCACGCGGTCTCGCGCTCACGCCTGACGGCAACTGTCCCGCCTATGGTCTGCTTGTGCAGATCGACTACGGTGCCGGTGTGGCAGCAGGCTGGATGCTCTACGTCAAACTGGCCGTCACCGGCACCGAGCCGGCCCATGTGCTTGACTACCGGCGCGAACATCCCGAATTCCCGCATCAGAGCACCGACGACCAGTTTTTTGACGAGGCCCAGTTTGAATCCTATCGAGCGCTGGGAGAATGCGCGATGGAAAAGTTCTGCGACGCTGATCTGCTCGACTGGGAGGCTGACGTCACCCTGCAGCAATGGTTGGGCAAGCTGCGTCCCCCAGAGCTGCCGGGGAAAGATGAACCACCGGAACAGCCATCAAGCGCGGCGAATCTGCTGGTGTGAAGATTCCCGTTGGCAGTTCGGATGATCGCAGCCACTCTCCGCCCGTCTGATGAACCTCAAACCTGCCAGCCGAATCGCGATTCGTGCCGTTGTAACAACGGTACGCGCCCTTTGGCATGCCTAACTCCACGGTTTGAGGAACCTGCGCTGAAAGCGAACATCATTCGAAAACGATCAGACCCATGATGCCAGAAGGTAGCCCTCAGACCGGCACCTCCATGAGCATCCCTGACACACACCTCCAGCATCATCCCCGGCGCGGCACGCTGTGGATGCTGCTCTCGCTCACCTGCTTCACCGGCAATGCCCTGCTGCTGAAAGACCTCGCCTCGCACCGGCAGGTCGATCCGTGGATGGCGCTGAGCTTTCGTGCGGGCATCGGCCTGCTCATGACGATCGTGCTGTTCGCCCCGGCGGGAACGCTGCGGCTGCGGCGCTCGTTTCAAAACTGGCTGCTGGCCTCACGCGGTGTGCTCGGCGCACTCGGCACCGCCTGTTACTACGTCACCATCGGTCCGCTCGGCGCGGGCAAGGCCACGCTCATCGGCAATACTTGGTGCGTCTTCGCCTCGATCATGGCGGCGCTCGTGCTGCATGAAAAAATCGGGCTGGTGAAGCTCCTCGGCATCCTGTTTGCCATGAGCGGCCTCTGCCTGCTCACCGGCATGACGCCTGGCTCGCTCGCGGAGTTCGGTCATTACGAAATGATCGCGCTTAGCGGTGCCGTCCTCGCTGCCGCCGTGGTGGTGGTGATCCGGCAGCTCACACGCACGGAAACCAGCGCCACCATCTTCGCCTCGCAATGCCTCTACGGTCTGCTGCTCGCCGTGCCGTTCGCCGCATCACATTTCACCGCGCTGAACACGCTGGACATCGTCCTGCTCACTGCCGCCGCCCTATGCGCCGGTGTCGGTCAGCTCGCGATGACCGAAGGCTTCCGCTTCCTCTCCGTCGCTGCCGGTGGTGCCTTCCAAATCACCGTCCCCGTCATCATCTCGCTCTCCAGCATCGCCTTGTTTGCCGAGTCTTACACGCTGGCGCAGGCCATCGGTGGCATGCTCGTGCTCTGGGGCAGTTTTCAGACCGTGGTCGGCGGACGCAGGAGATAAATTTGCTTCCACCATCTCAACCTGATGTGCTAGCTTCCGCCCATGTCCGCTGCCGTCCGCAATCCCGACATCGCCTACGCCTATTCCACCCCGAAGCTGCCGCCGCGCATCACCGAGGAGGAATACGAAGCCGTGCTGGAAAAATCCGTCGAAAAACTCGAGTTCCGCAACGGTCAGATTATCATGATGGCCGGTGGCGGCGACACGCACAGCTTGGTGAAAGGCAATGCCATTCATCAACTCAAGGCGGCTCTCTCAAAACGCCCCTGCCGCGTCTATGACAGCGACATGAAGGTCAAAATCGAAGCCAGCAGCCTCAACACGTTCCCCGATGCCGCCATCGTCTGTGGCAAACCGCAGTTCAAAAACGACAAGCGCAACACCCTGCTCAATCCCGGTGTCCTCATCGAAGTCCTCTCCGACAGCACCGAAGCTTATGACCGTGGCGAAAAATTCTGGCATTACCGTCACTTGCCCTCGCTGCGCACCTATGTGCTCCTTTCCTCGGAACAAATTCGTGCCGAAGTCTTTGATCTCTGCGAGGACGGCACCTGGGCGCTCACCACCTTCGACGGTTTTGATGCCATCTTGAAGCTCAGGCACCACGAAATCGAAATCCCCCTCGCCGCACTTTACGAGAAAACCATTCTCGATCCCGCCTCACCACTCGAAGAGGAAGTGTAAGGCTGGCTATTTCGCCAGCTCTCCAGCCGTCCAGAACACGGCGCGATCGGTTGTGGCATCTCGAACGGCCTTGACCTGCTCGGGCGTCACCGCCGCAGCTTTGTTGCTGAAGTTTGACCGCACATAGGTCAGCACATCGGCCATCTGCTGATCATTCAGTCCCATCGGCGGCATCGGCAGCGGGGCAAGTTGCTTGAACTCCTCCCCATTCACGCGAATCGGTCCGCTGAGGCCGTGCAGCAGCATTTTGATCATGCGTTCGGGATTGCCGCCCGCCCAGTCACTGCCCGCGATGGACGGATAGATGCCAGGCAGGCCTTTGCCTTCGGGCTGGTGGCAGTTCAGGCAGAGCGCGTCATAGACGACCTTGCCGGGATGCTCCGCGACGGCCACGGCAGTCGCGATCTGTTTCACATAGGCGGCATGACTGCCCAAGCTCAATTTCGCCAACTGCGGCTGCCACAACGGCTTCAAACTCTTCACCACCTGCTTCAGCGCGTAGTCGATGAACCTGTCCGTCGGCAGGTCGAGCACCTGCACGGCCACTTCCACGGCCTCCGGCTTCAAAACGCGCGCGCAGGCCACCACAGCCTCCAATCGAACGCGCGGATGTTCATCACGCACGGCCTGGGCCAAAAGCTCCAGCGAACCAGCCGCCCGCGCTCCATAAGCACGCACACGCGCATCCTTCGCCTTCAGCAAACGCTTCACCAACTCCACACGTGGCGATTCATGCGATTCAAACACGCCGCAGACTTCCATCAGCACGCGTTCATCATCATTTTTGGCGATGAACGCATCCGCTGCCTTCAACACCGCATCCGTGGGCGCATCGAACAGCAGCCGCTTCGCCTGATAACGCGTCCAGCGCTCCGGCGACTTCAGTTGTTCGAGCAGTTCCGCCGGCTTCATCGCCGCCAGCGTCGGTTGTTTCACTGGCGCACGACCTTTGGCCGTGATGCGCCAGATGCGGCCATGTGAGCGATCACGACGCGGGTCCGCGTAGCTGGCCTGATAATGCCCGATGACCGGATTGAACCAGTCGCACAGATACATCGCACCATCCGGACCGATGCTCACGTCCACGGGCCGGAATGATGTGTCGCTCGATTTCACCAGCTTCGGCAACTGCGTGCTCTTGAAGCCCGATCCGTCGTCTGCGAGCCGATGCAGCTCCACCACGCTGCCGAAATAGCCGCCGATCAACGCACAGCCCTGAATATCATCCGGCAGCGCCTTGGTGCCGATGATGTCGATGCTCGTCGTCTTCGGATTCGTGTCGAAGAGCATGCCGGTCGGGTGATACTCATCAGGATCGGCCAGCGCCACGAGTCCGGGCACGCTGTAATAGCCTGCTGGCCGGTCACCGCTCTTGTGGAAGACCTGTTGGTAGTCATCAAACACCACGCCCCAGCAGTTGTGCCCCGCCTTGCCGCCATTGAAGTAGCCTTCCATGCGTTGCGTGCGCGGATTCAGCCGCCACACGCCCGACTTGTCGAGACGCGCGAGCCCATGGGCCGTTTCCACACGCGAAAATGCGTGCAGTCCCTGCGTGAACCACAGCGCACCATCGGGACCATGGCAGATCGAGTTGGCGAGCTGATGCGTGTCGCCAATGCCGAAGCCGGAGAACAGCACGGTCTTCTCATCGGCCTTGCCGTCGCCATTCGTGTCCTTCAAATGCACGATCTGGTCGAAGTCGCACACATACACGCCGCCCGCGCCCGGCTCCACGCCCTGCACCATCGTCAAACCTTCCGCAAAACGCGCAGACTTGTCCGCCTTGCCATCGCCATTCGTGTCTTCGAGCACGAGAATGAAATCCGACGGCTTCACACCCGGCACCGTCTGCGGATACGTCGGCGAGCAGGCCACATACAAGCGCCCGCGCTCATCCCACGAGAACTGCGTCGGCTTCGCCACGCCTTCGGCCTCGGACGCAAACAGATTGATCTCATAACCTTCCGCCACCGTGAACGTCGCCATCTGCTGCTCCGGCGTGAGAGTTGGGAGTCCCGGCTTTAGCCGGTCAATCGACGCATCGTCACTCGTTACCGAAGCCGTCTTCAGCGTGTCTAACCGGCTAAAGCCGGGACTCCGAGCCAGTGCATGAATCCGCGCATCCAGCTTTGCGACCAGCGGCTTGCGCGCTTCAAAGCTCTCCCGCAGCGACGGCGCATCCTGCGCTGGCTTGCCAAACATCTGCGTCACACGGTCACCATACACGAACGACCAGTTCGCCGGCCGCCAGCAGTCAAACCACAGCCGGTTCTTTTCCACGATCGCTTCCTTGAGTGCCGTGAGATCATCCGCATCGCTCGTGGACGCCCCAAGCTGCTGCGCAATTTCACGCGCCACCGTCCGCAGCCCCAGCGCATTCAAATGCAGCCCGTTGTCCGTGATGTGCGCCTTGGCCGCCGGAACTGACAACGGCGTGAACAGATCGACAAAGATCGCGCCGCGCTGCTTCGCGACCTCACGAACGGCCTCGGCATACGCCTTCACATCCGCATTCCGCTGCGTCAGATCCGGCGCATGTGACGCCACCGGCTTCTCAAACGGCATCGGCGATACCAGCACGAGACGCGGCGTGTGCGACGCAAACTGGTCCAGCAGCCGATGATAAGCCGATTTGAACTCCGCGATCCGCTGCCTGCCATCAAACGACTCCACCTGGCCAAATTGCACGATCACGATGCCTGCACCCGCCGCGTCGAGCTGCGCCTGCCAGTTGCCGAAGTTCAAATCACGCCACTGCTCATACACCGTGTCGCCTTCCCAGGCCATCGAGCGAAACCGCGGCTGGTTCGCCGCAAAGGCCGTGCCCAGCACCGCCTCCAGCTCACCGGATTTCTGCTCGCGCACGAAATTCTCCTGTCCCGCCATCACGATGACCTCATTCGGCTCAAGCGTGAACTTCCCACCCTGAAATGCTGCACGCTTCGCCACGTCCGCTCCCGGATTGCCGAAGCGGTTCAGCACATCCTTCTCCTCCGGCACCATCGCGTCCGGTAGCGCATCGATGGTGATGTTGCGGAAGGCGATCTGCGCCTTGCACTTGCCGTGGATTTGCAGCGCGATGAGGCCCTTCAAGTCGATCCCCGGCTCACGCTCCGTGTAGTCCACCGTGCGCACACCGTTCACGAAAAGCTGGATGCGCTGCTCCTCGGCGCGAATCATGTATTCATTCCACTCGCCCGGCTTCTCCGCCTTCTCGATCAGCTCCTTCGCCGGTTGTGCCAGCATCTTCTTGCGGCGCGATTCATCGTAGAGGCAACCCGAGTAACCCGCGCCGATGTCCGCCTGAAAGCCCGACATCTCGTTCGGCGGAGTCGGAATGCGCACGCTGCGGAACTGCACCCCGCCGTTCACAAAACCCTCCGTGCCCTCCAGCTTGTATTCGAGTTTCAGGATGAAATTCCGATACACTTTCTTCGAGGTCAGGAACTCATTCTGCGGATTCCCCTCCAACGAGCCACCGACGATTACGCCATCCTGCACGCGCCAGACTTTGGTTTTCTCGCCACCCCATCCGTTGAGTGTCTTGCCATCGAATAAGGTCACGGGCTCGGCGGAAGCAGAGATCAGCAGGGAAAACAGGGCGAGCAGGGAGAGTGTGCGCATGGTTGGAAAGGGGTGGGCGGATCAAACGCGGCTTGCCGTCGGATGCATGCGCAAAGTTTCTGCAAACATCCCCGGCCAACGTATGTTCTTTTCCAACCATGCGCCTGATCGCCTTCCTCTGCCTCATCACCACCGTCGTCTTTGCCCAGACCGAAGCGGATTTCATCACGAACACACGCCAGCTCACGTTTGAGGGCAAAAGAAGCGGTGAGGGCTACTTTTCCGCTGACGGCTCGAAGATGATCTTCCAGTCCGAGCGTGAGGAGGGGAATCCGTTTTATCAGATCTACCTGATGGA
The DNA here is from genome assembly GCF_046154365.1 of Prosthecobacter sp. Lineage (GTDB taxonomy): Bacteria > Verrucomicrobiota > Verrucomicrobiia > Verrucomicrobiales > Verrucomicrobiaceae > Prosthecobacter. The sequence goes on along the minus strand of NZ_JBJXFV010000216.1, from coordinate 9,206 downwards.
CCTCGAAACGGGCGATCAGGAGCGGCTTTCGCCCGGCATGGGCAAGACGACCTGCGCGTGGATTCATCCCGATGGCAAACGTGTGCTCTTTGCCTCCACCCACACTGATCCCGACTCGAAAAAGCTCCAGCAGGCCGAGTATGACGAGCGGAAGAACACCAAGGTGCGCCGCTACGCCTGGGACTACGACGAGCACTACGACATCTGGGAATACACGCTGGCCGATAAGAAGCTCAAGAACCTCACCAACACGCGTGGATACGACGCGGAAGGCGGTTGGTCGCCCGATGGCAAGAAAATCGTCTTCGCGAGCAATCGCGCGGCTTATGAAGGCAAGCTGAGCAAGGAGGACGAGGAACGCCTGAAGATCGACAAGCAGTACTTCATGGAGATCTACACCGCTGACGCGGATGGCTCGAACGTGAAGCGCCTCACCGAAGTGCCCGGTTATGATGGCGGTCCGTTCTTCAGCGCGGATGGCAAGCGCATCTGCTGGCGTCGCTTCACGCCAAAAGGCGATGTGGCCGAGGTGTGGACCATGAACACCGATGGCAGCGATCAAAAAGCCATCACCAAGCTCGGCGCGATGAGCTGGGCACCGTATTTTCATCCCAGCGGCGAGTATTTGATCTTCACCACGAACCTCAATGGCTTCGCCAACTTCGAACTCTACATCGCCGATGCCGCCGGCAAGCACGCGCCGGTCCGTGTGACCACCACGGATGGTTTTGACGGCCTGCCCGTCTTCACACCCGATGGCAAAAAGCTCTCATGGACCAGCGGACGTAGCTCTGGCGGTGCCTCGCAGATTTACATGGCGGATTGGGATCACGATCATGCGCGGGTGGCGTTGGGGCTGGGTCAAGAGGTCAAGATCGTCAAGGAGGTCAAGACGCCCGATTTCGCGCTCACTGCTGCCGACATTCGCGACACCGATCTCAAACAACACGTCACCTACCTTGCCAGCGATGAACTCGGTGGCCGCCTCACGGGCACCGATGGCGAAAAGCTCGCCACGCAGTATTTCGCGGATGTGGCGAAGCAGATTGGCCTCGCAGCTTTCGGCGATAACGACACCTACTTCGACAACTTCGACTTCACCGCAGGTGTCGCGCTCGGCGAAGGCAATGCTTTGAGTCTCAATGGCAGCGAATTGAAGGTGGAACAGGACTGGAAGCCTCTTTCCTTCTCCCAAAACGGCGAAGTGAAAGAGGCTGGCATCGTTTTCGCTGGTTACGGCATCGAAACTCCCGAGGAAGCCACCGGCACCGATGGCAAGAAGATCGAGACCTACAGCAGCTACGCGCATCTTGAGGTGAAGGACAAATGGGTGCTCGTCTTCCGCTATTTGCCTGAAGGCATCACGCAAGAGCGGCGCAATGAACTCAGTCGCTACTCCAGCCTGCGCTACAAAGCGCTCACCGCACGGCAGAAGGGCGCTCGTGGATTGATCGTGGTCAGCGGACCGAATTCCAAGGTCGTGCAGCAGCTCGCGCCGATGACGTTTGATGCATCACTCGCCACCAGCGGCATCGCGGCGATCAGCATCACCGATGCCGTTGGAGACAAACTACTCGCCAGCGCTGGCAAGAAATTGAAGGACCTTCAGGACAAGCTCGACAATGGCGATCTCATGGGCGGGATCGAATGCACTGGCCTCAAGCTCGGGGCGAAGATCGTCATCCAGCAGGAGAAGAAGAAGGGTCGCAACGTGCTCGCGGTGCTGCCTTATGGCGACAGACCTGATCCACACGTCGCTCCGCTGATTGTCGGCGCGCATATTGATCATCTCGGCAGCAGCGGTGGCTCCAATTCACGCGCCAAGGGCGATGAAGTGAACAAAATCCATCACGGTGCCGATGACAATGCCTCCGGTGTCGGTGGCGTGCTCGAAATTGCTCAGTGGCTGGCCGATTTGAAGAAGCTGGGCAAGCTGACGCTGAAACGCGACATCATTTTCGCCGCGTGGAGCGGCGAAGAACTCGGCTTGCTCGGCAGCAATCACTTCGTCGAGGCCTACGCGAAGATGATCAAGGGCGATGCGAATGCCAAGCTCACCGGTATGTTCGCCGCGTGCCTGAACATGGACATGATCGGCCGCTTTCAGAAGTCCGTCGTGCTCCAGGGCCTCGGCTCCAGCTCAATGTGGGCGAAGGAGATCGAAAAGCGGAACGCGCCCATCGGCCTGCCAATCACCACGCAAAACGACGCCCATCTGCCCACCGACAGCACCGCGTTTTATTTGAAGGGCATTCCCACGCTCAACGCCTTCACCGGCGCTCATGCCGATTATCACATGCCGAGTGACACCGCTGACAAGATTGACTATCCGAATGCCACGAAGATCACGAAACTCATGGGTCTGATCGCTCGTGGCATCGCTACCGCCGACGCCGCGCCAGATTACGTCGCCATGGAAGCGCCGAAAAACTCCGGCGTGCGCACCGGTCTCCGCGCCTACCTCGGCACCATCCCCGACTACGCTCAGGGCGACACCAAAGGTGTCAAACTCAGCGGCGTCTCCCCCATCGGCCCCGCTGCCAAAGCGGGCGTCAAAGCGGGCGACATCATCATCAAGCTCGGCGGCAAGGACATCGCGAACATCTACGACTACACCTATGTCATGGGCGATTTGAAGATCGGCAAGGAAACGACGATCACCGTGCAGCGTGAGGGCAAGAGTGTGGATTTGAAGATCATGCCGGGGTCGCGGGATTGATGATGCGGGATTGATGATTGCCAATTTGGAGCGCCAGAACTAACATCCAGCCATGAGCGCAGCGGCCCTTGCAGCACCTGAACCAACAGTAGCATCTCCAGCGCAGGAGAATGTGGAGGAAACCTATTTCAAAGAGCGAGGAAAGCCCATGCCTGGCTCAGAACACGCCATTTGCCAGATGCGCCTTGGAAATCAGTTCATGAAATCCGGTGACCACCTTGTGTTCAGCGAGCTCAATCTCGAATTGGACGGTAGGCGCATTGTGCCGGATATCTGCGTCTATCAACGCAAGAACGAGGCAGCGGTGCGCAATCGCATTTGGGTCACGGAAGCGCCGCAGATCGCCGTCGAGATCATTTCCCCCAGCCAGACCATCGAGGAGATGACCGCCAAGATTGAATTCCTACTCGCCGGCGGCGTTCCCAGCGTGTGGCTCTTGATCCCATTTGCCCGTGTCATTTCGATCTACCAGAAATCCGCCGCACTGCTCAGCGCGACTTCTGGCATTCTCACCGATCCCGTTACTGGCCTCTCGGTGAATGTGGACGAGGTGTTTGCGTGACTCACGGCCTGAACATGAACTCCGTCGTGTTCAGCAGCGCCCACGCCACGTCTGAATCTGCCGCTGCATGATGCGAGATCGCAGACCGTTCGCGTTCCGAAGCTTCGCGGCCCAGCAATTCGAGAAACAGATCGTCGGCGCTGCCACGTCTGGTGGTGGCCTTCTCGACGAGTTTGTCATTCATCATGAAGCGAACGAGTTCGTGTGAAATGGGTGTCAGGCTTTCATCGGTCCATTCGCGGGTGCCGCGACCGAGCATGCGAAGGGGATGGCCGGCAGGTGGCACCTGCGGGATTTGGAGATCAAACTCGCCGGTAACGACCTTCCAAATGACTTCGCAAGGCAGGCGGCGGATTTGCGGAGCCGGGGCGAGGTAACAGCCGTTCCAGTTCGTGTTGTAGTCGAAGCCAGAGCGCCCGTAGGCGTTGGTGCGGGCGAGGATGCGCTGGAATTTACCGAGGCGGCCGCCGCAGCGAATAAACTCCTCGATGAGCACCTTGGTGGCCTGGGAGAAATCGCCAGCAGTGTTGATACCCAGGTCAATCCAGGTGGCGCTGCCGCGTGGTGGGACTGTGGAGCAGCTTCGGGGGCTTTGACCAGGTTTTGGATCGAGCTGAAGGTCATGCCATGAAGGCGCATCGTCCACGCCACCCACCGATTGCTTCAATGTTCGGCCCGGCATGCCGAACAGGCTGTGCCAAATCCGCAGGGAGGCCACCATCGCGAAACGCCGACCTTCCTCACCCTGCACGATCCACTTCGAGACTTGGGTGAGCTGGTCTTCTTCGTCGGGGAGGTAGGGCCGATAGCCAGACAACTTGAGGACTGCTGGCTGGACTACATCTCCAGGTTTGCCGTAGCGATATTTGTAGTCGTTCGGCAACCGCACTGCATTTTTATCTGCGAAGCAAGCCGCGAACTCGTAGCACTCTTGTTGGGTATGGCTGTTGAAAGCGTGATCGTGGCACATGGCGCAGTGAATATCCTCACCCAATATGGAGTAGGCCGTCTCCACACTGGTGCGCATGGCATTGCCGCCGTCGCGATGACGCATGCGGCCACCACCAATCATGTAGTCGATGATTTCGGCATACGGACGATCCTCCGCCGTCGCTTGCCGCAGCCATCCGATGACTTCGGCATCGTCCTTCACGCGAAACGCCTCCGCCAGCATGCGGAAGCGCACTTCGGCGGCTCCGGGTTCGCCAGCAAGGGTGTCGGTGAGTTTGGCGTGTTTATCGGGCGACTGGTCGGCCAGAAAAGTGCGCACTTCTGATGGGCGCGGCAGCCTTCCGGCCAGGTCAATGCACGCACGGCGCAGGAAGGTGGTGTCGTCGGCCTTGGGTGGCAGTGGCGGGCAGTTCATCTGCTGCAATTGAGGCAGCACCATTTCGTAATCATGCATCAGGGCGTAGTCGATGCGTGCGGCGCTTTGCTCCAGAGTGTCTGCGAAGGCGGTGGTGAGGCAGGCAAGGCAGCAGAGCAGGTGTTTCATGCGGTCTCAAACGACCGGCTGACTTGTTTCGTTAGTGTTGCCTGTTTCTCTGCAACAACGACCGCCCTGTTCCGCAGGAACAGGGCAACTTTCAGGGAGCTTGCGCAGCCCGATCGACTCGCTAAGGAACGCGTCCCATGAAAATCCTCGTCACAGGCAAAGGCGGACGCGAACATGCACTCATTACGGCTCTGAGCGAGTCGCCGCAGAAGCATGAGCTGTTCGCGTATCCAGGCAGCGATGCCATTGAGGCGCTGGCAACTCGGGTGGACGTGGCGGGATTGCCGGAATTGATCGCATGGATGACGCAGAATGGCATCGACCTCTGTGTGGCGGGCGAGGAGGCATTGCTGGTGAAGGATCGTGGGCTTTCGAATCTGTGCGCCGAGGCGGGGATTCCGTGTTGGGGGCCGAAGAAAGAGATCGCGCAGCTTGAGGCGTCGAAAACGTTCGCGAAGAAGTTTTTGCAGCGTCACGGCATCCCGACAGCGGATTTCACGATCTGCACGAACGCGGCAGAGGCCAAGGCGGCGCTGACGGAGCTGCCCATCGTGCTGAAGTTCGACGGACTGGCCGCTGGCAAGGGTGTGGCGGTTTGCACGGACAAGGCGGAGGCGGAAGCATTCGTCGATGACGTGATGGAGAAGCGCTGCTTCGGCGCGGGCGACCTGCTGGTCGAAAAGTGCCTCACGGGGCCGGAGATTTCGGTGTTCGCGTCGGTGTGTGATGAATCGTATCAAATCCTCATGCCAGCGCGTGACTACAAGCGCATTCGCGACAACGACCAGGGGCCAAACACGGGCGGCATGGGCGCGGTGGCGTCGCTGGAGCTGGCGGAACCGGCGTTGATGCAACGGATCGAGCGCGAGATCGTGCAGCCGACGGTGCAGGGCATCTTGAAGGACGGTCTGAAGTATCGCGGCTTCCTCTACTTCGGACTCATGCTCACTTCCACCGGGCCGCAGGTGATCGAGTACAACTGCCGCTTCGGCGATCCTGAAGCCGAGGCCGTGCTGCCGATGCTGCGCGGTGATTTCGCGACGTATGCGTTTGAGGCAGCGAAGGGCAATCTGAAGCCCGAGCTGATTCAATTTGCGCCCGGCTGGAGCATCTGTGTGATCACGGCAAGCGCCGGTTATCCCGCGTCATCCCACAGTGGCGATGTGATTTCAGGTTTGGACGCCGTGAACGGCGCACGCGTGTATCACTGCGGCACGAAGCGGAATGCAGGCGGCCAGTTTGAGACGAACGGCGGTCGTGTGCTCGCCGTGGTGGCGCATGGCGTGACGCGGGTCGAAGCGCGGGAGAAAGCGTATGCCGAGAGTGCGAAGATCACGTTTGATGGCATGCAGCGGCGCTCGGACATCGGGAAGATGCACTTTGAGTGAAGTGACTCTGCTGTAGGTTGGGTGTGGCGATAGCCCGCCCGACGTGAAGCGTGCGCTCAAGTCGGGCGGGCTAAAGCCACACCCGACCTACTTTTTCGCCAAGCGCTCATCACTCTCCAAGTGCCCGGCCCAGCCGAAGTGGCAGCGGAACTCGAAGCAGTCGCGCATTTGCTCGAAGGGGCCGCTCCATGCGGGTTTGTTGGAGGCGACGGTGATGTCTGATGGCGCGAAGCCGGTGATGGGGAGGCGCTGGATGGCGAAGGCGTCGTTGAGGAGGCGAGTTTTTTTCCAATTGAGGCCCATGAGCTGGGCGCTGACGCAATCGACGGCGACGGGATGCGTTCCGGCGAGGATGACGCCGCTTTCAACGGGATCGCAGGACATGGGGCCGTCGCCATCGCCGCCGATGATGCCATCGACGATGGTGAGATAGCGCAGCGGCTTCTCGCGGCGTCTGCCGGTGCCGTCGAAGTAGAAGAAGCACTTGTGCAGATCGAGGATCATGCGCCAGGCGGTGTTGTTGCCGTGCCAGTTGCCTGAGCGGACGACTTCCTTGGTGTCGCCAAAGATGACGCGGCCAAGTTTTTTCAGCGGGACGAAGAGTTTGGAGAGGAAGAAGCGGCCAAAGAGGATTTTCTTGGCGGTGCGCATGAGCGTGCCTTCGAGGGCGCGTTTGGCGGAGGATTCGGCGAATTGATCGCCGCCTTCAGCGGGCGTGCCTTCGGTGTGGCGCGGCAGCCAGTTGGTGCGCGGCGTGGTGCCGACGAGATTTTTGAGCGCGACGGTGAGGCCGACTTTTTTGTGCGTCTTGAGCTTGGGAATGTTGATGAGCACGTCCGCGTTCATCGGCGTGCGGCAGATGCGGTATTCGTGATGCGGGTCGGTGTGCTGGCGATTCGTCGTGGCGAAGTCGAAGGAGGCTCCATAGAGTTTGCCGAGGCCGGGATGGCCGAGGAATTCGCTGTCGGCATCGAGGTGGATGTCCACGGCGCCGGAGGGATCGCTGGGCAGTTCTCGTTTGGCGATGGTGACGCCGTCGTCGATGGTCCACTCCTCGCAGCGCATGTCGAAGAGCAGGAAGGCGATGCCAGGGAACTCCAGCGTGAGATCGGTGATGAGATCGTCGAGGCGGTGAAGACTGCGGATTGTGGCGAACGACGAATCGCTCTGCGGCGCATCGCACAGCGTGACGGAGCCATGGCCTTGGAGCTTGTTCGCGGCCCAGCGGGCGACTTCGCGCACGACAGCAGGATGCGTGATGATGGTGAGCCAGCCGTTTTCATCCTCGGGCTTGCTGGCGTTGTGTTCTTTGACCCAGTTTGGCTTGAGAACGACGCGGTCGCCTGGCTTGATGAAATCTCCGGGCAGTTCGAGCGCGGCGATGGCGGCTTCGATTTGCTGACGCAGGGCGGAGGCGTCGTCGTAGTCGGCCTTGCCGCTGAAGACAGAGACCTTGGGGGAGCCGAACGAGGAAGGGGAGAGCGTGTTCACCATGAAGTGGCACCCTTTAAGAGTGGCACGTTCTCTTTGCAACGCTGTGGCAGCCGCCGAATCTCCGCCGCATGAAGAAGGGGCTGCTGATCTTGGGCATGGCGCTGGCCTTTGCAGGTGCGGTCGTCTGGCTCTGGCCACGACCGAGGCCAAGGCCGCTCGATCCGGCGTTTCAGCGTCTCACGCCGCTAGAAATGGCCACGCTGCCGCTGGCGGTGCGGTTCGACATGCCGCTGGGATCGGAGCATGGCGCGTTCACCTACAATGCGCGGGCGTTTCGCATCTCGCGGCACTTGGGGGATGATTTGAACGGCATCGGCGGTGAAAATTCTGACCTGGGCGATCCGGTTTACGCGGCGGGGGCCGGGCGGGTGGTCTATGCAGGCATTCCGCATCAAACCTGGGGGAAGATGGTCATCATCGCGCATCGGCTGCCGGAGGGTGATGAACTTGGGCCGGTGGTGCAGACGATGTATGCGCATCTGGAGTCAATCCACGTACGCACGGGGCAGGGGGTGCAGCGCGGTGAGCCGATCGGCACGGTGGGCACGGCGGACGGCGCGTATCTGGCGCATCTGCACTTTGAGGTGCGCCTTGGGCCGTATGTGAATCCAGGGCAGGGGTATGCGGACACGGCGTTGAACCGGGTTGCTCCTGAGCAGTTCATTCGAGCACACCGGGGAGCCGAAGCGGAGATTCTCAATCCAGCGCCCCGCAAAGAATGAAAGTTTGAAAAGAATACTGGCTGGCAGGTCGTTTGGAGGCGTCATTCCATGCCCGTTGTCTTTCATCCCATGCGCCTGCCCTGCCTGTTCTGCTTGCTGATCCTCCTCACGCCGCCGGCTCAGGCCCAGCCGGCGACATTGACGCCGCCGCAGCTCACCTGTGAAGCGCTGTGCGCGGAACTGGCCGGTGCCATCCGTGCGAATCCTGAGAGGCTGGTGATGCGGCTGGAGGAGGCGCTGGTCATCAATGAGGCCTGCGCCGGGGAGCTGGTGACGACGGCGATTGACGCCGTGAATGCTGACCCCGCGCTGGTGCGCAAGATTGTGGAGACGGCGCTGGAGATCGCGCCTGGCCGGACGGCGCTGATCACGGCGGCGGCGGCGAACTACTCGGCACCGGTCGTGGTCGTAGCGTCGGATGAAGCCATGCGCAGCCTGGAAGCGGCGGACGCGGTGAAGATGAAGCGGCTGCCGGGGGAGGAGGTGCGGCGCGCGGAGCTTCCGCTGGTCAAGCGCAGCATTCCCATCGTGGAAGTGCGGCGGGCGCAACTGCCGGCCGCAGCGCGGCGGGTGGAGCAGCAGCCGGCGGCACCGTTCAACCTGCTGAGCGTGCCGAGGGCCAAGCCGCTGGGGAAGTAGCGTGTATTACTCACGCTTGGTGGTGGAGGCTGGTTTCCCTGTGTGCGTGCTCAGTGCTCAGTCAATGTCATTAAGTTAAGAAGGAGTTCCCGCAGATTCAGAAAACCCGCAGATTGGGATCCGGAAAAAAATCTGCGGGTTATCTGAATCTGCGGGAACACATCTTGAGAAGTGCCTTAACTTAATG
>NZ_JBJXFV010000212.1:0-18897 GCF_046154365.1 Prosthecobacter sp. | reverse complement strand
CCGACGTACGTCGGCCTGGGCTGGTTGTTGTCTTTGCTCGCGTGCGCACAGAATGCGCGCACGCGGTCCGTCCTAATGCTCGCGTCCACCAAAAATGTCAATGAATTTTTCTAACAAAGCAGAACTACTTTTGGGCACACGATGCCCTTCGTGCTCTCGAATGGGCCAAAGACCGCCGCTATCGAAAACTCGCGTTGCCCGGAGTGATCGGTGCTGTGATTGACCTTGGGAATTGCCTCAACCTCGCAGAGCGCGCCGCCATTGAGTGGGTCACTCGTGCCCACGCGCATTTGAAGGGCACCATGGAAAATGAAAACCTCCCGAACGCCATGCCGGTGAATAAGGGCGGAAGGCGCGTGCTGGACAACCGGGTCATGGAGACGCTGCACGCCCTCCGCAAAGCCGAAGGTCATGAACCCTTTGACACGGTGATCGGCTACTTCGCCGAGGGCAGTCCCATTTATGAAGGGGCCGAGTTGCGGCACCAGAACCATCTGCAAATCTGCGTGCGCAACCCGGCCTGCCTCAAGGGCTATTTTTTGTTGCCGAAAGTTGGCGTGCCTTTGGCTGCCTCTTCTCGGAAGTAGTGGGCAGATTGTGTTGCTGCCGCATTACAAACCGATTGGCTAATCTTGGGCCTCGAATACGACTCTCTTCTTCAAAGCCTCCGCTCCTAGCGACGCCTATTCGGGCTAAAGCCCGGGAATACTCTCTCTCATTCTAAGCTCAACGTCCGCTGCGGAAGCCCTCGCGCAGATCGTGGCGGTTTGCTCGACGAGGGAATGGCGGCGGACGGGTTGAATGGCGCGGGCGAACTGGCCGGCTTTCCCTCCCAGGTTTCAATTCCGTTGTCTTGCCATGGCGAGTCGATTCCGTTGTTAGTTGGATGACCGTCAATCCGGATGCGGGGCCACCCCGCGAAAACAAAAGACATGTTCATGTCATCGACAGACACAGGGGTTTTGTGGCTAGCTTTGGCGTTTCAGGCACCAGTCATGGCCCAAGTCAGCTCCTGACGACCACATCCCAAGCCCATCATTTTCCAGACCACTTGCACCCTGCACCCCATGCAACCACTTCCCATTCCCCCATCAACTTGAACGCAAAGTCCACCATCAAGACCCTCATCCTCAGCGTCGGCATGGCTGTGCTGCTTGCCATTCCAGCGGCCCAGGCTGGCACTGTGCTCTGGACGGGTGGCACAGATGGCAACTGGGACACCAGCACCGCTAACTGGAGCGGGGCGGCCACCTACACTGACGGTGACATTGTTCAGTTCGGTGACACTGGCGGGGGCAATTTATCGATCTCTGTCCTGGCGGCAGGGGTCTCGCCGCTTTCCATCCGTTTCACCGATACGGGCGCGGGCGTATTTGCTCAGCCCGCAGCGCTCCCGCAGCTCTTGCAGGCGTCGAGGTAGCCGAGCGCGGATGCGCTCGGCGTAGTCGTAGGCTTCGTGTTTGTCATTTCCGGGCATGACCAGCCATGGGTTTCTATCTCAATGATCGGCGCAGGTGCAGGCGTATTCGGGGTTGCTGCACTCTTTGCAGGTGTAGAGGATGAGCTTGATGCGGAAGTTCTTGGTTTTCGCGTCGGGAGTGGCTTTGGCCTGGACGACAACTTGATAGCCTTCGCCTTCGGGGAGTTTGGTGGTGGAGACGAGTTTGCCGTCTTTGAGTTCAAAGGCGATCTTGGCTTTGCCGCTGGGGGCTTCGGCGGTGGCGGTGATGACTTCCGTTGTTGCGGGCTGGGCTTTCAGCGCGTCGTCATAGACAGCGATGCTGATGCTGCGGTCTTTTTCGACGAAGAACTCGGCTTGTTTGCCGCCGAGATCGAGGATGAGGCCTTTGCGGGGGCCGGCTTTGACTTTGGCGTCGGCAGCGAAGGCTGAGGTGGTAGCAAGGGCGGCGATGATGAGGATGTTGAGCAGTGTTTTCATGGGTTCGTTGGCTTGGGTTGGGTTGTGGGTTCTTGGTTTTCCAATGGAACCAGGTTCAGGGCTTGGAGCCGATCTCTAGTTTCAGGAAAGGGGATGTGCCGAGCAGGCGCAGGGCATTGAGAATGACGAGCAAGGTGGCTCCGGTATCGGCGAGGATGGCGAGCCAGAGGCTGGTGTGGCCAGTGAAGGCGAGGATGAGGAAGACGGCCTTCACTACGAGGGCGAAGGCGACGTTGAACTGGATGATGCTCAGGGTGCGGCGGCCTAGTGCGATGGCTTCGGCCACGCGGGTGAGGTCGTCCTGCATGAGGGCCATGTCGGCGGTCTCGATGGCGGTGTCGCTGCCGATGGCTCCCATGGCGATGCCGACGCTGGCGAGGGCTAGTGCGGGGGCATCATTCACGCCATCGCCGATCATGCCGACGAAATGGTGCTCGGCCATGAGGCGGCGGATGTGCTCGATCTTCTGCGCGGGCATGAGGTCGCCGTAGGCTTCGTCAATGCCTGCCTGTCGGGCGATGGCATCGACCGTGCGCTGGTTGTCACCGCTGAGCATGACGACTTTTTCAAGGCCTGCGTCATGGAGCAGGGTAAGGGCGTTGGCGGCTTCGGGGCGCAGGGTGTCGCCGATAGCAAGGATGCCGAGAATCTTGCCCTCGCAGCCTTCATGCGGGGTGTGGCCGAGGATGGCGAGGGACTGGCCTTGGTTTTCGATCTCGGTGAGCCGGGCTTCGATCTCGGGTGAGCAGATCCCGAGTTCATGCGCCATTTTGTGATTGCCGATGAAATGCGGATGTCCGTCGATGATGGCGGTGGCTCCACGTCCGGTGATGGATTGGTATTGGGTGGATTCTACCCAGGTGGTGCCTTTGGCGTGTGCGGCGGAGACGACGGCCTTTGCCAGCGGATGCTCGGAGTGGGCGTCAATGGCAGCGGCACGGCGCAGCACTTCGTCTTCGGTCATGTCGCCGAGAGCGATGACGCCCGGGACCTGCGGCCTGCCTTGCGTGATGGTGCCAGTTTTATCCACGGCGAGGGCACGCAGCTTGCCGACGGCTTCGAGGTGTGCGCCGCCTTTGATGAGCACGCCGCGTCGTGCGAGTGCGGTGAGGCCGGAGACAATCGAGACAGGTGTGGCAATGACGAGCGCACAGGGGCAGGCGATGACGAGCAGCACGAGGGCGCGATACGTCCACTCCGACCACGCGCCGCCCATGAGCAATGGCGGCAGCATGGCAACCAATAGAGCGACCACGAACACGGCGGGTGTGTAGATGGTGGCGAACTTGTCCACGAAGCGCTGCGTGGGGGCTTTCTGCTCCTCGGCTTCTTCGACGAGCTTGATGATGCGAGCGAGTGTGGAGTCACTGGCGGCTTTCGTCACTCGCACGGTGAGCGAGCCTTCACCATTGATGGTGCCTGCGAAAACGGTGTCACCGGGTTTCTTCTCCACGGGCACGGATTCGCCAGTGATGGGGGCTTGATTCACGGCGGATTCTCCAGCGATGACCTCGCCGTCCAGCGGGACGCTGCTGCCGCTGCGCACGCTGATCTCCGCGCCCACTGCCACGTCTGCCACGGGCACTTCTTTGGCAACGCCATCAGCTCCTTTGACCAAGGCAGTCTGAGGTGTGAGCTTGAGCAATGCAGCGATGGCACGCCGCGCTCTGCCGACGCTCCAGGATTCGAGCAGCTCTGACAGTGCAAAGAGGAAGACGACAGCGGCACCTTCCGCGCCTTCGCCCACGAGCCATGCGCCACTCACGGCCACGGTCATGAGGACGTTCATATCGAGCCGCAGTTTCTTGAGTGCGCCCCATGCGGCAGGCACCACGAGCAGGCCGCCCGCGAGTGTGGCAAGGCCAAAGAAAATGGTAGGCAGCAGGACAGGACCAGTTTTCAACCATTGCAAAAGCATCCCACTGCCAAGGAGTGAACCGGAGGCGATGACGAGCGTATTGCGCGGCAGTGGTGTGTCATCATGCCCGTGCTCGCAGGAGCCGCAGGATTTGGATTCGGATTTGTCGTGGCTATCGGTTTTCATGCTGCGGCCTTTGCGGGTTTGTTTTCCGCTCAATCCAGTCGTAGAGCACAGGCACGACGAGCAGGGTGAGGAAAGTGGAGGTGATGATGCCGCCGATGACGACGGTGGCGATGGGGCGCTGGACTTCGGCCCCGGCTCCGGTGGCGATGGCCATGGGCACGAAGCCGAGACTGGCTACGAGAGCGGTCATGAGCTTGGGCCGCAGGCGGGTGAGGGTGCCTTCGACGACGGCTTCGCGCACCTCGCGGCCTTCGGTGCGGAGTTGGTTGATGTAGCTGATGAGCATGATGCCATTCAGCACAGCGATGCCGCTCAGGGCGATGAAGCCGACCGCCGCGCTGATGGTGAAGGGCATGCCGCGTAGATACAAAGCAAAGATGCCGCCAGTGACGGCAAGAGGCACACACATGAAGATGAGCGTGGCTTGCTTGAAGGAACCGAAGCTCAAAAAGATGAGCACGAAGATCAAGGCGAGGGCGAGCGGCACGACGATGGTGAGTCGGGCTTTGGCTTCCTGGAGGTTTTTGAACTGCCCGCCGAACTCAAAGTAGTAGCCGTCGGGGAACTTCACTTTGTCATGGATGGCCTGGGTGGCCTCTTGCACGAAGCCTTCGGTGTCGCGTCCACGGACGTTGATGAGGATGCTGACTCGGCGCTGGGCATCTTCACGGGCGATCTGCACGGGCTGTGGGACGAGGACGATCTTGGCGACTTGGCCGAGGGCCAACATTCCGCCGTCTTCGGTGCGTAAGGCGAGACGTTTGATGCCTTCGAGGTCGCTGCGGCGGTCTTCGCCGAGACGGACGACGATGGGGCTGCGTTTGTTGCCATTCATGACGATGCCGACCTCCGTGCCTGCGAGGGCGGTTTCGATGAGGCGGTTGAGTTCATCAGCATGGACGTTGAACTTGCGCATGGCGTCACGGTCAGGCTGGATCTCGATCATGGGGTTCTTGCCGATGTTGTCGAACTCTGTCTCGCTGCCGCCACGAATGCCGCTGATGATGCTACGGGCCTCTCCGGCGAGGCGTTCGAGTTCGTCGTAGTTGTCGCCAAAGATTTTGCACACGAGGTCGGCGCGTGCTCCGGCCATGATCTCGTTGAAGCGCATCTGGATGGGCTGGGTGACGAGAATGTTTTGACCTGGCACCTGATCGAGCAGGGCTTTCCGCATGAGTTCGCCGAGGTGCTCTTTGCTGATGGGTTTGCCTTCTTCTCTGCGCCACTGGTCGCGGGGCGTGAGCATGAGGTAGGTGTCGGCCACGTTGGGGTTCATAGGATCGGTGGCGACTTCGGCAGTGCCGATGCGGGAGAATATCTCTTTCACCTCCGGGAAGTCGCGGCGGATGACGGCCTCGCTTTGCTTCTGGAGATCAATGGAGGAGGACAGGCCAGCACTGCTGCTGCGGATGAGCTGGAAGGCGAAGTCGCCTTCATCGAGCTGCGGGATGAACTCGGAGCCGAGGCGGGTGAAGACCCACATCGAGGAGCCAAAGAGCACAATCATGGGCAGCACGATGAGCGGCATGAAGCGCAGGCCGAAGCGCAGGAGCGGTGTGTAGAGACGTTTGGTGAAGGTGACGATCCAGTTGTCTTTCTCCTGAATCTTCCCACCGAGCAGGAAGGAACACAAAACGGGCATCAAGGTGACGGCGAGCACGAGCGAACCGCCGAGGGCGAGCATGACGACCAACGCCATGGGTTTGAACATCTTCCCTTCGATGCCCTGCAAGGCGAGAATGGGCACGTAAACGACGGTGATGATGAGCACGCCGAAAAACATCGGATTGGCCACTTCCTTGGCCGATTTGAGCACTTCTTCGGTGCGCTCGGCCACGGTGAGCCTGCGGCCCAGGGCGTGCTGTTTTTCGCCGAGATGGCGGACGATGTTTTCCACCATGACGACAGCTCCATCAATGATGAGGCCGAAGTCGATGGCTCCGAGGCTCATCAAGTTCCCGCTGATCTGGTAACGCACCATGCCGGTCATGGCAAAGAGCATGGAAAGCGGGATGACGAGGGCGACGATGAACGCGGCGCGGAAGTTTCCCAGCAGTGCAAAGAGCACGACGACGACGAGCAGTGCGCCCTCGGCCAAGTTCTTCTCCACCGTGGCGATGGTGCGGCTGACGAGATCACTTCGATCATACAAAGCGCGGATGACGACGCCTTGCGGGAGCTTGGGCTGTATTTCGCTGAGCTTGGCCCGCACGGCCATGGCGACAAGGCGGGAGTTTTCTCCGGCAAGCATGATGGTGGCTCCGACGAGGGCTTCTTTGCCGTCAGCCGTGGCGGCTCCGGTGCGGAAGGCGCTGCCGATGATGACGGTGGCGACTTCGCTGAGCAGGATGGGCTTAACACCGCCAGCAAACTTGAGCGGGATGGCGAGGATTTGGTCGATTTCATTTACGCGGCTGGTGGCGCGGATGATGAGCTGCTCACCGCCGATCTCGACATAACCACCGCCAGCATTGCGGGTGTTTTGTTCAACAATCTCCGCGAGCATGTCGAGTGACATGCCGCGTGCGGCGAGGCGTGCAGGATCAGGCTGGATGACGATCTGCCTTTGGTAACCCCCGCTCGTATTGACCTCCGCCACGCCGGGGGTGCCACGCAGCAGGGGCTTCACTTGGTATTCTTGGATTTGCGCGAGGGCCATGAGCTGCGCCTCGCGGGTGGTGGGTTTATTGGCGGCGTCTTCACTGTAATCGAGGCTGTAGTAGAAGATTTCGCCAAGGCCGGTGGCGACGGGCGCGAGCTTTGGCGTGAGTCCGGGCGGGAGGTCATCCAGCACGGTTTGCAATCGTTCGGTGACGAGTTGCCGGGTGCGGTAGAGATCCACGTCGTCATGGAAGATCATGGTGACCTGCGAGAGACCAAACTTTGATAACGAGCGCAGTTCCACCATTTGCGGGAGACCCGCCATCTGGCTCTCGATGGGGAAGGAGACGAGTTTTTCAATCTCCTCTGGGGCGAGGGCGGGCACGGCGGTATTGATCTGCACCTGCGGGTTGGTGATGTCCGGCACGGCATCAATGGGCAGATGAATGGCGGAGTAGGTGCCGATGCCGACGAGGATGAGCGTGGCAAGCAGCACTGCGGCCCGCTGCCGCATGGCGAAGGTGATGAGATGAGTGAGCATGGTGGTGCAGTTAGTGGCCGCAGGTGCAGGCTTTGCCGCCGCGTAGGACTTGGAGTTCAGCGAGCCAGAGGGCCATGACGGGCGTGGTGACAATCTCATCGCCCGTATAGAGGCCATCGGTGATCTCGACATGCTCACCGCTGCGTGAGCCAACTTTGACGGCAGTGCGGAGGTAGAACTCATCGTTCTTGGCATAGACGAAAGTGCCTTCGGCAGTGGTCAGCAGTGCTTTGACTGGAATGGCGGTCACGGCATCACCAGCGGGGAACTGAAACGTGGCGGTCAGGGCGCTGCCGGCTTCGATAGGAGCGGATGTTTGCACGGTGACTTCAAAATCGCCGAGCGTGACATACGCTGCCTTTTCGATGCGGAGCACGCTACCTTTCGTGGTGCCAAGACTCACTTCCATGCCTGGCCGCACGCGGGCGGCTTGGTCAGCGGTGAGCCATCCGCTGGCCTCCGTGCCTGCCTGCATCGCCTGCAACGTGATGGTGAAGGCTGGGGCGATCTTTTCTTCGGCGACTTCGGCGGTTTGCAGGCGAATGGACTGGGCCATGAGCGCAGTGAGGGCCACCCCTTTGCCTTCCTTATATTGAGCGCCGTTTTCCGGTGCCGCGGCGTGTTCTGTGGTGGGACTGGCGGAGGACTCACTGCAGCTAGTAAGTGATGTGGCGATGATCGCGAGAGAGAGGACGAGAAAGAGTTTCATGTGGAGATTGAATTAGTTTTTGGTGGTGACGAGGCTGCCGGGTGCGCCGGTGAGTTCTTCAAGGCTGAGGGCTGATTCGAGTGCCTCGGCCTGCGTGTTGTGGATGGCATCGACAGCTTCGAGATACTTATCCTGAAGCTCGACAAAGGTGCTCATGGGCACGGCACCGAGTCTGAAGTGACGGTCGGCGAGCGCGGCGGCATCGCTGAACTTGGCAGCCGCATCCCCCTTCCATACAGCGAGCCTTGCCCGCTGGGTCTGATAGAGCAGCAGGTGCTCCGTGACCTGCCGCTCGACCTCACGCTGGGCAGTGGCGAGCGTGGCCTGAGCCTGAACCTGCCGCGCTTCCGCAGCGGTGACTTCCGCTTTGCCAGTCTTCCAGAAGGGCAGCGGGAAGGAGATGCCGATACCCGCCGTGGTCTGATCATCCAACGAACGCGTGTTTTGCACCTGAACGAACGGGCCGACGGTGAAGGCAGGGTAACGCTCGTTCTTCGCCAGCTCGACCTTGAAGCCCTGCTGCTCCAACTCCGCGCGGCGCGTGCGCAGCTCGTAGTGGTTCTTCATGGCGGCACCGAGCAGCGAGAGCAGTTCCGGTGCGGGTTTTGTGTCCAGTGGGTCACGTTTGACAATGAGCGATGCATCCGCACGGCGACCCATGAGCTGATTCAACTCCAGCAGGGCCTTTTGCACGACCACACCAGCCTTTGCCGCCCGCGATTCGGCCACGAGTGCCGCTGCTTCAATGGTGGCAATCTCAAGCTGCGGAGCGATACCCGCAGGCTCACGCTGCACCATTACCTCACGCAGCGAGGCATAGCGTGCGGCGACGTCATTCGCCGCATTGGCGAGGTCTTGCTGCGCTGCCAACGTGAAAGCCAGCACGCGCACACGAGCCGCGAGGTGAAAGCGGAATCGCTCCAGCCCCAACTCCGCCATAGCGATGTCGCGATTCGCGATGGCCTTGCGCAGGCCCAAGCGGCCCGGCCACTCAATGGGCTGCGCCAGCTCGGCGGAGAAGGCGAGGCCGTTAGAACGGCTGTCGGTGTTTCGAATCTGGTTGTTGCCGATTTGCAGGCTGAGTTCGGGGTTCGATGGCTTGCCTGCGGTGGTGCGAGCAGCTTTGGCTGCGGCGACCTCAGCTTCATAGAAACGGATTTCAGGATTGCCCGCGAGCGTTCGGCCCACGAGTTCGGAGATGGATGAGGCGGCAGGTTTTGGATCCGCCGCATGGAGCTGTGGCACAACGGCCAGCAATAGGGATGAAAGGATAAAGAAGCGCATAATGAAAAAGGGGTTCGAGTTTGGACGGAGGCACGACAAGGCCACGATGCCGCTGGATGAGCGGTCGCGGTGGGAAGCTCCTGCGTGGATGTCACCGCCCTCATGGGCGGACCAACGCACGGAGCTTTAAGCCTTGATCGAAGGCGCACGCACGGGCAGTGCCGTGCGTTGCGTGAAATGCCACGTCGCTCGCAGTTCCGGCGGCGCGGTGGTCATCGGTAGCCCAGAAGACTCCGTGGCAGTGGCGAGTTCGTCCTGAAGACGGATCATCGCCTGAATCAACTCCACCAGTTCCACCATCTGCATCTCCGGCATCGTGACCGGCGCGGGAACCTGGCTATGAGCAATCGTATCGCTCGGGCAGGAAACGGGAGCGTGGTGCTCGCCATCATGCCCTTTTCCATCGTGGTGCTCGTGGTCGTGATCTGCGCAAGAACTGCACACCATCGCCGCACACGCGTCTGGCCCAAAACAGCACATCGAAGCCGGGACCATCAAGGCCAGCAGCATGAGTGCGAGGATTTGCCAGAAACGTTTCATTGGGAAAGCGAAGGTGAAGACTCGCCGACATCGTGAGATGGTCAAGGTGGGATATTATTCCGTCGGCGGACGCATCCTCATCGATGGTAGCATCGTGATGGATGCCCCCGCTTTCCATGGGGTGCAGGATCTCGGCGGCACCGTCACCCTCAGCGCTGGCAATCACACCTTTGAAGCCTTCTTCTTCGAGGCCGGTGGCGGCGATGAAGGCGAGTTCTACGCTGCGCCTGGCACCTTCACCCTTCACCGCTTGGGATCCAAGCATGAGACTCGTGGGCGACACCGCGAATGGCGGCCTCGCCAACGCCACGCTCGCCTGGGACAGCAAGGCCACCGGCGAATGAGCGTCAATCCTGATGCGGAGCCACTCCGCGAAAACAAAAGACATGCTCATGTCAGCGACAGAAGCGGGGATTTCTGGCTAACTCTGGGTTTTGACATGTCGGTCATGGCGCAAATCGGCTCCTGACGCCCCCCCCCCGACGCAAACGTCGTCCCTTTCCCCATCCACATGCACGCAAGATCCACCATCAAGACCCTCATCCTCAGCGTCGGCATGGCTGTGCTGCTTGCCATTCCAGACGCCCAGGCTGGCACTGTGCTCTGGACGGGTGGCACAGACTTCAACTGGGACACCAGCACCGCTAACTGGAGCAACGGCGGAACGAACCTCTACACCGACGGTGACATCGTTCAGTTCGGCGACACTGGCGGGGGCAATTTGTCGATCTCCGTCCTGGCGGCAGGTGTCTCGCCGCTTTCCCTCAATTTCACCGATACGGGCGCGGGCACCAACGCCTATGCCTTCACCAATGCCTCCGGCGTCGTGGGCATCACTGGCGCGACTGGGCTGACGCTCGATGCTGGTTTCGGCGGGTCGGTTACCTTGGCTTCCACCAATACCTACACTGGAGCCACCACCATCAAGTCGGGCACCTTGGTCGCTGGCACTTCCAATGGCGTCGCTGGCATCAGCTCGGCATCTGCGGTCTTTCTTGGCGACACTTCCGGCTCGGCAAATGCCACGTTGCAAGTGGGCTACATCAGCTCAACGAACTATTCGAACAACATCACGGTGCAAACGGGCAACTCGGGCGTGGCGACCATTAATGGCCATGGCAACTTGAACCTGAACGGCACCTTGACCCTTGGCTCCGCCAGCTCCGTCGGCAAGTCGGTGACCCTGGCGGAAATCGGTAACTCCGGCTGGCTCTTGAATATGAACGGCGTCATCCAAGATGCAGCAGGCATGACGCCTGGAACGGCGGGAACCGTCACCATTGGCAGC
This sequence comes from Prosthecobacter sp., assembly GCF_046154365.1. Taxonomy (GTDB): domain Bacteria; phylum Verrucomicrobiota; class Verrucomicrobiia; order Verrucomicrobiales; family Verrucomicrobiaceae; genus Prosthecobacter. Next base: position 7,951 of record NZ_JBJXFV010000212.1, on the reverse strand, counting down.
AGCAATATCGGAACGGTCTATTTCTCCGCAGCTAACACCTTCACCGGCGACACCGTCATGGGTGGCAACACGGGAACGCTTCGCCTGAACCATGCCAATGCCTTGCAAAACAGCACTCTGGACACAGGTGCCAGTGGCGACCAGCAGGTGATATTCAGTGCAGCTTCCACCTTCAACCTTGGCGGGCTCAAAGGTGCGGATGATCTGGCGATCGGCAGCAATTCCATCAGCGTGGGTGCCAATCATTCTTCCAACACGTATTTGGGCATTATCAGCGGCGCGGGTGGCGCGTTCACCAAGGTTGGCAACGGCACCCAGACCCTCAGCAGCGACAACACCTACGACGGCGCGACCACGATCAGCGGCGGCACCTTGCAGATCGGCAGCGGCGGCACGACCGGTTCGATCAGCAACGCCAGCGCTGTGACCAACAACGGCACACTCGCCTTCAACCGCAGCGATGCGCTCACGGTGAGCAGCGTGATCTCCGGCACGGGTGCGGTGCAGCATCTGGGCGCAGGCACCACCACCCTGACCGGCGCGAACACTTACAGCGGCACCACCACCATCAGCGCAGGCACGCTGCAAGTGGGCAATGGCGGCAGCACGGGGTCACTTGGTTCAGGTGCCATCGTGAACAACGCCAGCCTTGTTTACACTTTGGACTCCACGGCGACCGCCTCTCTGCCTGCCGCTGGCATCACCGGCAGCGGCAATCTGAGCGCGACCGCAGGCTACATCACTCTCAACGGAAATATCACGCAAGGCGGCACGCTGAGCTTGGCGCAGGGAGCCAGCACTGGGCTTTACTCGGGGATCGGACTGGGCGCGGTCAGCACCACGTTGACCGCCGCCTCCATCACGATGTCTGGAGACGTGGGCAAAGCGAATGGCGACGGCAACAGCCTCGCTTTGGACACCAGCGCGGCCAATGGAGCGATCAACCTGAACATCTCCCTGGGAAGGTCTGGCGCTTGGTATATCCCGGCCTCCTTCTCGGCCAACGCTGGCACCGGAGCGATCAACATCACTGGCAGCGGCCCCGCCAGTTCCGGCTGGCGGGACACGCCGGTCACGCTCACGGGTGCCCTCAATATAACGGGCAACGTCAACTCCGACGCGCTGGTGACCGCAGACTCCAATGGCACGACCAGCGGCACGGTTTCGGGTGCTCTCTCGGGCGCGATGCCACTTGCTAAAACCGGCAGCGGCACACTGACGCTGACCGGCGCGAACACCTACACCGGCAGCACCACGATCAGCGGCGGCACTCTGCAAGTGGGCAACGGCGGCACGACGGGTTCGATCAGCAACACCAGCGCTGTGACCAACAACGGCACACTCGCTTTCAACCGCAGCGATGCGCTCACGCTGAGCAGCGTGATCTCCGGCACGGGTGCCGTGCAGCAACTCGGAGCTGGCATCACCGCCTTGACCGGAGCGAACACTTACACTGGCAGCACCGCCATCAGCGCAGGCACTCTGCAAGTGGGCAATGGCGGCGCGACTGGCTCCATCAGCAACACCAGCGCTGTGACCAACAACGGCACACTCGCCTTCAACCGCAGCGGTGCGTTTGCGCTGAGCAGCGTGATCTCCGGCACGGGTGCCGTGCAGCAACTGGGAGCAGGCACCACCACCCTGACCGGCGCGAGCACCTACACTGGCGGCACCACCATCAGCGGCGGCATCATGGAAGTGAACAACACCACTGGCTCGGCCACCGGCTCGGGCAATGTCGTGGTGAACGCCTCGCTCGCGGGTGATGGCTTCATCGTCGCGGGCGGTGCGAACACGGTGCAAGTCAATGGCACCGTGCTGGTGGGCCGTCTCGCCGCCACCCAGGCCACAGATCTGAGCATCACCGCTAGCAGCATTGCCTTGGGTTCATCGAGCACCTGCGTCTTCGATGTGTGGCCCACGGGCGGTATCGATGTGTTACGGCTCAATGGCAGCGTCAGCATCGCCAATGGGGCGAAGTTGCGCTTGGCAAATCCGACCGGGCGCGGGTTCATCGTGGGCGAGAGCTTGCAAGTGCTCGACCTCAGCGGCGCGACCAGCGTCACCGGCAGCTTCAGCAGCATCGACACCAGCGCCTTCAATCTGGGCGGCCTGCAGCTCGATACCAGCAACCTCCTCACCACCGGCGTCGTCACCGTCGTCGCCCCCACCTTCGCACCACCGGAGCCGGTGATCTCGGAGTTCATGGCCAAGAACGACACCGGCATCACGGATGAAGACGGCCAGCGCGGCGATTGGATCGAGATTCACAACCCCAGCGCCACAGCGCGAAACATGGCGGGCTGGTATCTCACCGATCTCATCACCAACAAAACGAAGTGGATGTTCCCCGCTGTGACCATCGAGCCCGGTGGCTTCCTGCTCGTCTGGGCGGATAGCAAAAACCGCCGCGTGGTCGGCTCGCCGCTGCACACGAACTTCGCGCTCAGCAACAACGGCGAATACCTCGGCCTGATCCGCCCAGATGGCACCACCGTGCAGCATGAGTTTGCTCCCACCTTCCCGCCGCAGGTCGGTGATCGCAGCTACGGGCTGGTCTTTGCTCGCAGTCAGTTGCTCGCCGCTGGGGCCAATGCCGACTACCTCGCACCGGCCACCGCATCGGCGCTCGCATCGGATTGGAAGACCGTCACCACCACTCCTGGCACATGGACGATGAATCAACCCACGGGCCTCGGCTTCGGCCTCACTGTGCCCGGCATGACCATCACGGTGCGTGGCAAGAACGGAGCGCTCGATAGCTTGGCAGCGGGCGTGGCGCTGCTCGCGCGCCCCAGTGGTCACAGCGACATCGCCAATGAAAGCATCAGCATCCTGCCCGTGTTCAACGTGCTGGGTGAAGGTGGCGATGGTCACTACAGCGCCAACCAACTCCTGCCCGCCTGGGCGCTGAACGATTATGTTTATCAAGCCAAGGGCATCATCACCATTCCCACCGCAGGCGTCTGGACCTTCGGCCTCAACAGCGATGACGGCGGACGCATCCTCATCGATGGCAACATCGTGATGGATGACCCCGCGTTCCACGGCGCGGTGGATCATCTCGGCAGCGTCACGCTCGCCGCTGGGAATCACACCTTTGAAGCCTTCTACTTCGAGGCCGGTGGTGGCGATGAAGGCGAGTTCTACGCTGCGCCTGGCAACCTCAGCGCTTGGGATGCAACGATGAAGCTCGTGGGCGACACCGCGAATGGCGGCCTCGCCAGCGTCACCACACCGCTGGGGGTTGCCACGGGCGCATCAAGCGCAGTGCAAACCAACATCGAGACGGCGATGCGCAACGTCAATGCCTCCGCCTTCATCAAACAACGCTTCATCGCCAGCGCCGGGGCCTTCACCACACTGAGCTTGCAGATGCGCTACAACGATGGCTTCACGGCCTGGGTCAACGGCACGTCCATCGCCGCCAGCAATGCACCCGCCACGCTCGCATGGGACAGCGCCGCCACCGGCACACGCACCAATGCACAGACGCTCGCGCCGCTAGCCCTCAATGTCTCCGCGGTCATCCCCAGCCTGCTCTCAGGCACCAACCAACTCGCCATCCAGGGGCTCAACACCAGCGCAGCGGATGACAGCTTCCTCATGCTGCCCGAGCTGATCGCTGGCTCGCTGCCAGCCACGCCGGTCGTTGCTTTTTTCAACAACGCCACACCGAACACCATCAACGCCTTGCCCTCCTCATTGGGCAAAGTCGCCACGCTGGCCGTCAGCCCAAAACGCGGCGTTTACCCCGATGCCGTGGTGACCTCAGTGCCCTTCAACGTCACGCTCAGCACCACCACACCCAGCGTGAGCATCCGCTACACCACCGATGGCACGCTGCCCACCGAGACCAATGGCGCGAACTACACCGCACCGATCAGCATTACGCTAACGACCACGCTACGCGCTGCCGCCTTCAAGCCCGGCTGGGAGACCTCCAAGGTCAGCACCCACAGCTACATCTTGCCCGCCGATGTCATCACCCAGAGCCCCACCGGCGCACCACCAGCAGCGCATTGGCCCACGCCCGATGCCAGTGGCAACGTCAATGGCCAAGCCATCGACTACGGCATGGACCCCGACATCGTGAACAGCACCGACGAGACCATCGGCGGCGCGGCCCAGGTGCAGAGCGCCCTGCGTGCCATCCCCAGCGTCTCCATCGTGATGCCTAACACCGATCTCTTTTCCCCATCGACCGGCATTTATGTCAACGCGCTGGGCCGTGGTCTCGCCTGGGAGCGCCCCTGCTCCATCGAGTGGCTCAACGACCCCACAGGCGGCTTCCAGGAGGACTGCGGCATCCGCACACGCGGCGGTTACAGCCGTGTCGGAGCCAACCCCAAGCACTCCTTCCACTTCTATTTCCGCAGCGAGTATGGCAATGGCACGCTGAACTTTCCGCTCTTCGGATTGGCAGGCACTAACAGCTTCAACCAATTCGATATTCGCACTTCACAGAACTACGCCTGGTCATTCTACGGCGACCCCAACAACACCTTTTTGCGCGACGAGTTCTCTCGCCAGACCCAGCTCGAAATGGGCTCGCCCGGCAGCCGTGTCCGCTACTGCCAAGTCTATCTCAACGGCCAATACTGGGGTCTCTACGATCTCGACGAACGCACCGAGGCCGACTTCTGCACCAGCTACATCGGCGGCAGCAAAGCCAATTGGGACGTGGTGAAATCCGAGGTGACCAGCGGCTTCAACACCGGAGCCACCGATGGCGATCTCACCGCGTGGCAGTTGCTGTTCAACAAGGCCAATCCTCTCATCGCCGCTGGCACCTACACGCGCCGCACGCTCACCACCGCCGAATACCACGACCTCATGGGCCTCGCTGCGGACGGCGTCACGCCCAACACCTCGCCCGTGCTGCTCGATGCAGACAACCTCATTGACTACATGCTGAACACCTTCTGGACCGGCAATCTCGATGGCTGCACCAGCGCCTTCCTTGGTGAAAACAACGCCAACAACTGGTTCGGCGCCCGCGACCGCACCGCCAACCGTGGCTTCATTTTCTTCGTCCATGATGCCGAGCACACGCTCTTCAATCCGAGTGAAGATCGCACCGGCCCCTTCAAGCCGACGATCACCGACCTCGCGAGTTTCAACGCCAAGCAGGCCGCCTACAATCCGATGTTCCTCCACGCCGATTTGATGGATGTGCCCGAGTATCGCAAACGCTGGCACAACCGCGTGCAGCACCATCTTTTCAACGGCGGAGCACTCAGTGCCAGCGCCTGCACGGACCGCATCAATCGCATCGCCCCCATCGTCGAGAGCACCATCATCGCCGAATCCGCACGCTGGGGCGATGCCAAGGTCGCCGTGCCCATGAATCGCAACAACTGGCGTGCAGCGCGCGACTACATCCTGCAAACCTACATCCCGCAGCGCAGCGCCAACGTCATCACCCAGCTCCGCGCCGACGGCCTCTACCCCACCACCGCTGGCGTCAGCGTCACACCCTCAGGCGGCTACATCACCAGCACCTCGCAGCTCAATCTCACCGCCGCCGCCACCGTCGGCACCATGTATTACACCATCAACGGCAGCGACCCGCAGAACGCTGATGGCACGCTCAACACCAGCGCCGTCATCTTCGCCCCCAACGGCGAAGTCCGCACCACCCTCATCGCTGATGGTTCCGCCAGCGGCAGCGCCGGAGCCGGAGCCACCTGGAAGTATCGCGACCCCAGCATCGACCTCGGCAGCAGCGACATCGTGCACGGTCACGCCAGCTACAGCAGCACCAACTGGAAGCACCCCAGCTTCGACGACACGAACAGCACGATTTGGAAAGACGGCGATGCCGAACTCGGCGCAGGCGACTCTCCGCGCACCACGATCAACATCGGCCCCAGCGGAGAGCGTTCCCAAGTCATCTACTTCCGCAAAAAGTTCACCGTCACCAACCCCGGCCAATACAACGCCCTCGAACTCGATCTCAAGCGCGACGACGGCGCGATCATCTACATCAACGGCAAAGAAGTCGGTCGCAGCAACATGCCCAGCGGCCCCATCGGCTACGCCTACAACGGCCTCGGCGTGAGCGATGCCGATGAAGAAACGTTCTACCCAGTGACCGATCCACGCCTGCTCCCCAACGTGCTCGTGGAGGGCGAGAACACCATCGCCGTGCAGGTCCACCAAGTGAACGCCACCAGCAGCGACATCAGCTTTGACCTCCGACTCAAAGCCGTGCGCACCCTCGTCGGCAGCCCCATCACGCTCGCTGCCGGCGTGCAAACCATCCGCGCCCGCACCTTCGACGGCACCAACTGGAGCGCCCTCAGCGAAGCCATCTATGTCGTCGGAGCCGTGCCTGCAAACGCCAGCAACCTCGCCATCACCGAGCTGCACTACCATCCCGGCGCGAATCCCGCCACCAGCGCCGCCGAAGCCACCGCAGGCTTCCTCGACGAGAGCAACTTCGAGTTCATCGAGCTAACCAACATCAGCGCCCAGCCCATCGACCTCATGGGCATCAGCCTCACCAGCGGCGTGAGCTGGATCTTCGACAGCAGCGCCACCGCGCCACGCCTGCTCGCCCCAGGGCAAAGGGTTGTCATCGTGGACAACCCCATCGCCTTCGCCATCCGCTACGGCAGCAGCATCCCCATCGCAGGCAACTACAGCGGCAGCCTCGACAACGGCGGCGAATACCTCGCCCTCCACGACAGCAGCCTCACCCTCATCCACGACCTCACTTACGACGACATCGCCCCCTGGCCGCTCGCCCCCGATGGCACCGGCCCCAGCCTCGTGCTCATCAACCCCAGCACCAATCCCAACCCCGCCCTCGCAGCGAATTGGCGCGCCAGCTACAGCAGCAAAGGCAGCCCCGGCACAGAAGACGTCTTCAACCTCGCCGCCTACCTCGCCAACATCGGCCAGACCGACCCCAACGCCGACCCCGATGACGATGGCATGAGCCACTTCTTCGTCTATGCCACCGGTCACAACCTCCGCCGCTTCACGCAAAACGCCAAGCTCGTGAACGTCACCGGCACCGACTACCCCACGCTCGAATACACCCGCCGCAAAGACACGCCGGATGTGACCTACACCGTGCAAGCATCGATCGACTTAGTGACCTGGACCCAGCCCACCGCCCCGGTCGATATCGTGAACAACAACGACGGCACCGAGACCATCCGCGTCCGCACCACCACCACGCTAGCGACACAGCCCAGGCAGTTCCTCCGCCTGCAACTCACACAAGCGCCGTGAGCATGATCAGGTGCATTTCCATCAGATGGAAGTGCAGTGAAGTGCCTTCCTCATTCAAGCGCATCGAGATACAACGGTATTGTGAAAAACCTATCTCCAGGCAGCAGAGGCGCTTCTGCTCGCGCTCGTTGATGAAGTCATCCCTCAACATGTCTCAGCTCCTCAAAGAATATTCTCTCGTCGCTCGGTTGTTCCTGGGGTGCCTAGCCACACTTCCGTGGCTCGCATCGGCGGCGCCGTTCACTCCTGGGAATGTCGTGGTGTTTGGCCGCTGGAGCCACCAATACGGCCTCCCGTGGTGTCGCACTCGCTCCACAGACCATTCAAGAAGCCTAAAGACCAGGCTTCCACCAAAATCACCCCATTCGGGGCGTTACCAGATTGCGCGGATGCAGACAGGATCAGTTCCGCCAGACAAAATACGCCTTATGAATCCACACTCCCTCTCCGCAGGCCTCGCTTGTTTTTTGCCTCCAGGCACCAAAGGCTCTCATGCTCGCGTTGGTTTGTGAAGTCACCCCTCAACATGTCTCATCAGCTCAAAAAGCATTCTCTCTTCATTCGATTAGCCCTCGGCTGTTTAGTTCTGCTTTGTTAGAAAAATTCATTGACATTTTTGGTGGACGCGAGCATTAGGACGGACCGCGTGCGCGCATTCTGTGCGCACGCGAGCAAAGACAACAACCAGCCCAGGCCGACGTACGTC
>NZ_JBJXFV010000206.1:0-26369 GCF_046154365.1 Prosthecobacter sp. | reverse complement strand
GTGAACTCGACATGGACGTAGCATGCGCCCTTCCACAGGTCCATCTTGCGCCCCGTGCGCTCCATGACCCATGAACCGAGGTTTTGATCCGGCACGAAGAGAATCGGGCGGTCCTTCGGAGCGGCTTCGACGATCTTGTCAGCATTGCCGCTGGTGCAGATGCAGTCGCTCAGCGCCTTCACGTGGCCGCTGCAGTTGATGTAGGCGATCACGTAGTAGTTTTTGGCCGCGTTCGCCTTCAAGAAGGCCTCAAGCTGCGGTCCGGGGCAGCTTTGCTCCAACGAGCAACCGGCGTTCGCATCTGGCAGAACGACGATCTTGCCGGGATTCACGATTTTAGCCGTCTCCGCCATGAAATGCACGCCGCAGAACACAATCACATCCGCTTCGGTCTCTTTCGCTTTGTAAGCAAGGCCGAGTGAGTCGCCCACATAGTCAGCGATCTCCTGGATGGCCTTGTCCTGATAGTTGTGCGCCAGGATCACGGCGTTGCGCTCCTGTTTCAGGCGCTTGATTTCTTCGATGAGGCTGGGGGCGGCGGTGGCGACCATGTTCAAGCATTAGAGCAGACGAACACGGACGCAAGCAGCAGGCACAATCGTCGTTCGACATTCCGCATTCGTCATTCCACATTCAACGGTGACCCAAAAACAGCCCCATCCTCTCCTCGACCTCGCGCTCACCGTCATTCTGCCGTCCATCGTGCTCGAAAAACTCGGGACTCCAGAGCGCCTCGGGCCGTTGTGGGCGCTGATCATCGCCCTGCTGCTGCCGCTGGGCTTTGGCATCTGGTGCTACACGCAGAAGCGTGGTTTGAACTTCTTCTCCGTGCTCGGCCTCATCGCCGTCATTGTCACTGGCGGCCTCGGTCTGCTGCAACTCAATGCGATCTGGTTTGCGGCCAAGGAGGCGATGTTTCCCATCTTCCTCGGCATCGCCTTCCCGTTGAGCCATCGTTGGGGCAAACCGCTCATCAACGAGATGCTGCTCAATCCGCAGGTGATCAATCAACCCGCGCTGCATCAGGCGCTCGACACGCCAGAGAAGCACCACAGCTTCGCCGGTCTCCTCAAACGTGCCTCTTGGGGCATGGTAGGCACGATGCTGCTGTCTTCCGCCGCCAATTTTGCCCTCGCTCTCTGGCTGCTTGGCGACAAAGCACCCGGTAGCCAGGAATACATCAAGGCCATCGGCAGGCTCAATTGGAGCGGCTTCCTCATCATTGGCATCCCGCTCATGGGCGTGACGCTGGCGCTGCTGCTGTGGCTGCTGCGTTCGATCACCCGCCTCACCGGCCTGGAACGGGATGACCTCATGAATCACGGCACCACCGTGCGCAAGCAGGTGAACAACAGCTAAATCAGCGGACAAAAACCGTTTGCCGAACTGGCACGGGTCATTTATAGACTGCGCCCCCGGACTCGCGCGATTAGCTCAGTGGTAGAGCATTACCTTGACATGGTAGGGGTCACAGGTTCGAACCCTGTATCGCGCACCATCTTCGATTGAAGATCACACTTCCGGCTCAAGCGAGGATTTCGCTCACCACCCGTGCCTGCGGATTTTCCACGAGCGTCTGATCGAGGCCATTGCGTTTGTAGCTGAGCTTCTTGGCATCGAGGCCGAAGAGGTGAAGCAGCGTGGCGTGGTAATCGTAGTGATTGACGACATCCTTGACGGCCTTGTGGCCGAATTCATCCGTCTCACCATGTATGTGGCCGGCTTTGAAGCCGCCACCGGCGACCCACATGCTGAAGCCGTAGGTATTGTGATCGCGCCCCACAGTGGTGCGATCTTTGGAGCCGGAGCGGTTTTGAATGACGGGCAGGCGGCCCATTTCACCGCCCCAATGCACGATGGTGGTGTCGAGCAGACCGCGTTGCTTCAAATCGATGACGAGAGCAGCCGCGCCTTGATCCACGTACTTGCACGCGGCGGGCAGCAGCGTGCGGATGTTTTGATGGTTGTCCCAGGTTTGATTGCCGGTGAACAGCGAGACGCAGCGCACGCCGCGCTCGACGAGGCGACGGGCGATGAGGCAGCGGGTGCCGAACTCGGCGGCGGCAGGATTGTCGAGGCCGTAGAGCTTTTTGGTGGCCGCGCTTTCTTGATTGATGTCGAGCGCTTCCTTCGCCGCAGTCTGCATGCGTGCAGCGAGTTCAAAGCTTTGGATGCGTGCTTCGAGATCGGCCTCGCCGGGGCGGGCTTCGAGGTGTTCTTTGTTCAGGCGCTGGACGAAATTGAGGTAGCGGGCCTGCGCATCGCCTTTGAGGCTCAAGGGCGCGTCGAGATTCGGAATGCGCGGCTCTTTGGGCCGAATGACGGTGCCTTGATACAGCGAGGGCAGCCAGCCGTTGCTCCAATTGTCCACGCCAAGCACCGGCAGGCCGCGTGGATCGGTGAGGGCGACGTAGGCGGGCAGGTCCTGGTTCTCGGAGCCGAGTCCATACGTGAACCAACTGCCCAGCGTGGGCCGGCCGCCAGTCACCTGGCCGTTGAGCAGGGCGTAGATCGACTGGCCGTGATTGTTCACGCCGGTGTGCATAGAGCGGATGAGCGTGACGTCATCAACGATGCCCGCGAAGTGCGGCAACAGCTCGCTCACATCCATGCCGCACTGGCCGTGCTTTTTAAATTTCCACGGGCTGCCCATGCATTCGCGGCTGGCACCGGCGGCATCGTCATATTTGACTTCGCCGGGGAAATCCTTGCCGTCGAGGCGGCTGAGTTCAGGCTTGGGATCGAACAGATCCATGTGGCTCGGCCCGCCCTGCATGAACATCGAGATCATCGCCTTCGCCTGACCGAAGCCGTGCGGCGCTTTCGGTTTGAGATCGAAATGACGGGTCGCCGCCTGCTCGCTGGTGGCGAGGAGGTTTTGCTCCTTCAAGATCGTTGCCAAGGCGATGCCGCCGATGCCGTAGGCGGAGCGGTGGAGGATGGAGCGGCGGGTATGGAGCATGGTTCATCTACGCGTGCAATAGGACGGCTCTAACCGATGAGCAAAGCCGACAGGCAGACTTTTGGGCGGCCGCTGGCCGGGCGAGCGCTCAAGAGTCGGGCGGACTGTCGCCACACCCGACACCATTCCGGCGACACACCCAACACAATCTTCCAAGCCGATGCGCGAGATTTCATCTCCACGTCACGTTCGTGATTCTCGAATGCGTCTCTTAATTCCCCTTCTTCTCTGCTCCGTCCTCTCCGCCCGTGCGGCGGTTGATTTCTCTCATCAGATCGTCCCGATCCTGCGCGAGCACTGCGCGGAGTGCCATGCGGGGGACAAAAAGAAGGGCGGGTTCTCATTCAATGACCGGAAGGCGTTGCTGGAGGGCAGTGAAAACGGCCCGGTGGTCGCTGCGGGTAAGGCGGGCATGAGCCGGATGATTGAGGTCATTCTCTCCACCGATTCCGATGAGCAGATGCCGCCGAAGGGCAAACGGGTGCCGGCGGATCAAATCTCGCTGCTGAAGACGTGGATCGACTCGGGGATCGCGTGGGAAGAGGGATTCGCCTTCAAGAAGGCGGCGTATGAGCCGCCGCTGAAGCCACGCTCGCCGACGCTGCCTGCGGCGGTGGATGGGCACACGCATCCGATTGACCGCATCCTGGATGCGCATCTCGCGGTGAAGAAGCAGGCGCGTCCCGCAGCCATTGATGATCACACCTTCCTGCGCCGGGCTTCGCTCGATCTCATCGGCCTGTTGCCGAAGCCGGAGGAAGTGGCGGCGTTTGACCAAGACAAGGCTGCTGACAAACGTGCACGGCTCGTCGAGGCGCTGCTGAAGCGGGACATCGACTACACGGAGCACTGGCTCACCTTCTGGAACGATCTGCTGCGCAACGATTACGGCGGCACGGGATTCATCACCGGCGGGCGCAAGCAGATCAGCAACTGGCTGTATCATGCGCTGATCACGAACCTGCCCTTTGACCAGTTCGTGCGCGAACTCATCGCCCCGCCGAACGATGAGAGCCGGGGCTTCATCGACGGCATCAAATGGCGCGGGGATGTCAGCGCGGGGCAGACGGTGGAGATTCAGTTCGCGCAGAGCGTCTCGCAGAGCTTTCTCGGCATCAACATGAAGTGCGCCTCGTGCCACGACAGTTTCATTGATCGCTGGAAGTTGAGCGAGGCTTACGGACTGGCGGCGATCTATTCAAACCGACCGCTGGAGATTCATCGCTGCGACAAACCCATCGGCCAGCAGGCTGCGGCGGCGTGGTTGTTTCCTGAGATCGGCCAAATCGATGCCAAAGCCGCGCAGCCCGAGCGCCTGAAGCAGCTCGCCGCGCTGATGACGCATCCGCAGAACGGCCGCACGCCGCGCACGATGGTGAACCGCCTCTGGCAGCGCCTCATGGGCCGTGGGATCGTGCATCCGGTCGATTCGATGCAGACGGAGCCGTGGAACGCCGATTTGCTCGACTATCTGGCGACTTACCTCGTGGAGAACGGCTATGATTTGAAAAAGACGCTGGCCCACATCGCCACCTCCCAGGCGTATCAGTCGCACGCGCAGATCGTGACCAAGGAAACCGACGACCACGGCTACACCTATGCCGGACCGAGGGCCAAACGGCTGACGGCGGAGCAGTTTGTGGATGCCATCTGGCAACTCACGGGTGCAGCACCCGCGAAGATGGACGCCAGCGTGCTGCGGGGGAAAGTTGATCCCGCTTTGGCGAAAATGATCACCGTGAAGGGCCAGTGGATCTGGGGCGACAGCGCCAAGCCCGGCAGCACGCCGCCGTCCGGCGAAAGCATCACGGTGCGCAAGACCTTCAAGCTCGACGCCGATCCAGCCAGCGCCAGCGCCGTCGTCACCTGCGACAACGGCTACACTTTGTTCGTGAACAACAAGAAGATCAGTGCCGGGAATGAATGGAGCCAACTCGCCGCCGTGCCGCTGCAAACCGCGCTCAGGAAAGGCGCGAACACGATCATCGCCATCGCCACCAATGCTGGCAACGGCCCCAACGCCGCCGGATTCTTCTTCGACGCCCGCATGCGCGACACGGCAGGCAAAGAAACCTCGATCATCAGCGATGCGTCGTGGGAATGGACCGCCCAAGTCCCTGGCGGCAAGGAAGGCCGCCTCGGTGCCTTTGAAGCGAAGGATTGGAAGCCAGTGACCGTCGTCGAAGCGCTGCCCGTCTGGCAGAAATCCATCGACGCGCAAGCTCCCGCGTTGCTCGCGCAAGGAAGCGCCGGGTCCAATCACATGATCCGCGCTTCTTTGATGAAGGCCAACTTCCTCATGCGCACGCTCGGTCGTCCCAACCGCGATCAAATCGTCTCCACCCGCCCGAACGATCTCACCACCCTCGAAGCCATCGACCTCGCGAATGGCAGCATTTTGGCTGACAGCATCGCCCAAGGAGCCAAACGGCTGCTGGAGACGGCGAAAGGCGATTTCATCACGCCGCTCTACCTGCACGCCCTGTCACGCGATCCGTCCCAAGTCGAACTTGCCACGGCGACAGAACTGCTCGGCGTGACGCCCACGCAGCAAGGCCTCGAAGACCTGCTGTGGGCGCTGTGCATGCTGCCGGAGTTTCAGTTGGTGCGGTAGCATTCCTCTGGCGTCACTAGGTTCTGCTAACGACGTAAAATTCATCTTGTCGAAGACACCGGCCAACGTGTAGTCTGCGGACAATCAACCTTTTATTGCCATGAATCCGCAACAGCCCGGTCAGCCTCAGAATCCGCAGCAACCCCCGCATCCTGGTTCCACACAGCCATTGCCGCCTGGTTACGCGCCACCACCGGGTTACGCACCACCTCCGGGCTACCCGCAGCAGGGCTACCCGCCACAGATGCCGGGTTATCCGCAGGGTTATCCGATGCCGCAGGGCTACCCGCCGCAGATGCCGGGTTATCCACCGGGTTATCCGATGCCGCAGGGCTACCCGCCGCAGATGCCAGGCTATCCGCAGGGTTATCCGATGCCACAGGGCTACCCACCGCAGATGCCGGGCTATCCGCCCGGTTACATGCCTACCATGCCGATGCCGGCAATGATGCCACCGCCCGCGCCCTCCGCCGCGCATGCGCCGGCCAGTGCCGCGATTCCCGTGGCGATGTCCGCGCATGCCGCAGTGGCCCCATCAATCCCAGCACCTTCCGGTGCCGCACCGATGATACCCGAGCCGAGCACGCCGATGGCCATTCCTACCGCTGTCCCGACGGATGATGGCGGTGAACATGCCGTGCTGGTCGAGCATCACGAGGGCGAGGTGTATCATCCGCCCGCGCTCACACACATCGAAGTGGGACCGCCGCCCAACGCGTTCGTGCAGATGTGGCGCAAGGTGGGGGCGAGTTCGCTGCTGGTGAGCATCTTGGTGCATGCCGGGCTCGGCGTGCTGGCGCTATTCATCGTGTTCAGCACCGGGGTGATGGACAAGCAGGTGGATTTCCTGCCCGGCGGCGGCACGGCGCAAGGGGCGAAGGCCAGCGCGGACCTGCAGCACAAGGTGCAGCAGAAGAAGCGCAATTCGATCAACAAGACGATGCCGATGAAGAAGCTGGTGAGCACCAGCATGAACTCGGCGATCACGCTGCCGGAAGCACCGCCGGACGCCTTGGACATGCCAGATGTGAGCGCAATGATGGGCGGCGGAGCCTTGGGCGCGAGCGGTGGCTTCGGCACCGGGGGGGCGGGCGGTGGCTTTGGCAAAGGGATGGGACTGGGTGGTGCGGCAGGCTTTGTGACGCTGCCACCGTCGATGCGGGCACGCTGCTCGACGCAGGAGCGCTTGGAGAAACTGCGGCAGAGCGGTGGCAGTCCCGAATGCGAGGCGGCAGTGAGCGCGTCGTTGGAATGGTTAAAGGGCAAGCAGAACGCCGATGGCTCCTGGGGCCGCAACAACAAGTGCGCGATGACGGGCTTGGCGCTGCTGTGCTATCTGGGCCGCTGTGAAACGCCGGAATCGCCGTTCTACGGGGACAACGTGATGAAGGGCATCATGTTCCTCATTGAGACGCAAAAGACGAACAAGCACAAGATGTTCAGCCAGACGCTCAAAGGCAATGCCCCCGTGTATGAGCATGGCATCGCCACCTACGCGCTAGGTGAGATGTACACGTTGGCCCGCCTTGGCAGTAAATCCCTTCCCGGTATGCGTGAGGCTTTTGAGCAGGGCGTGAAAATCATCATCGACAACCAGCAGGACAGTGGCAGCTGGGTTTATGACACAGAAAACGGCTTCTATGCCGGCAAAAAAAGCCGCGAAGATCTCTCCGTCGCCGGCTGGCAGTTTCAGGCATTGAAGGCCGCCAAGAACACCAGCCTGAAAATTGACGGACTGCACTCCGCCATCACCAAGATGACCAAATATTTCGAAGACAAGCAGACCAAGGACGGCGGGTTCGGCACTACCAATCGTGACGGCGGTTACAATCAGTGGAGTCTCTCCGGCGTGGGTATCCTTGGTTTGCAGACGATGGCCAAGGGTAAGACTGGCCCCATCAAGAAGGGCATCAAGTTCCTGCACGACTTTCTTGAGGCCGAGCCGCTGGACTGGAACAAAAACTGCAACCTCTACTGCTGGTATTATTACACTCAGGCGTTTTTCCAGCAGGGCGGTGAGGATTGGAAGTTCTACAACCAGCAGTTCCTGCCGCAGATTCTCGGTGCGCAGCAGTCGGATGGTTCCTTCAAACGTGGCCGACCTAACATGCCCTCCGGTGATGCGGCGGATGAAATCTATCGCCAGTGTCTGTGCACCCTGCAGCTCGAAGTATTTTATCGCTATCTCAAGGTCGGTGATCGTGAAGAAGACTCGTTCTTCGACAAGTAAGAGATCTGGTCGCCCCCTGGCCCCTTCTTACGCCTCACGCGGCCTGCCGATAACAATGCCCGCATGGCTCTTGATCGCGTTCAGGTACTCGTGCAGCGCCATGTCCACGACCACTTTTTTGTAAGTCGCAGAGGCATGCATGAAACGGCACACGCCAGCACTGTCGCGCAGCGCCAGCCCGACATGCGAGCAATACACATGCGCCCTGTTCGTCACGATGCCGATGATGTCGCCGCTTTGAATGCGCGGCTCGCACGCGGCGACCTGCTGCTTTGGGATAAAATCGAACGGCACCTGTTCCAGTCGTGCTTCGATCTGCCGCAAGGCCGGCACGAGAGCAGGATTTGCCCGGAGGTAGCGGTATAGCTTTGGATTGAGCGACATCTCATCGTTGCTGCGCCCCGTAAGCCGCACCACCGGCCCGACATCACGCGTGACGTTGCGGATGCTGCCGCGTGCGGCGTTGTCCGTGAACCATTCATCCAGGTAGTGAATGCGGTCGAGATAATGGCCGTAGCAAACGCCGCCGCGATAGCGCGTCCATTCGATCTGCCGCACCAGATCCGACGGCGCATACGCACGCTGCCGCTTCGCAATCATGCGCGCCAGGCCCAGTGCGATCTCAAAAAATGTCCAGCAATCAAGGCCGTTGAAGTTCGCCGAGGGCGATTCGATGCGGTCGTCGATCTCCAGCGTCCAGCCGACATACTTGGTGGCACGCAACGCCTGCCCGAACTGCGCCACTCGCGTGCCCATTGGCAGCGCTGCCCAATTTTCCACCACGGCGCGTGCCACGATCTGCCGAAACTTCTCCACGCCGATGAAAGTCACGTTTTGTGGCAGAAACTCCGCCGCTTGCAGCAGATTCGCACTACCGCTCAACAGGCCGAGATGAATGAAATGGCGTCGGTTCATGGTCATCAGGATCAATACACGCTTTCTGCCAGTCCCACATTGGCATTACCGGGAGCGCTGGCATCCAGCCACGATGTTTCCTGCGCCAGTCCGAACTGTTTGGGCACCAGCCGGCACAGTTCCCGGAGCTGGCGGCCCAGCTCGCGTGCAAACGATTCGACGGCCTGCGCGTGACGACCGCGTTGCAGCGGCTGCAGCGCCGCTTGCAGACAGCTTTGCAAATGCACCTCCTGAATGAATGGTTCCAGCCCGTAGCCCACCATCGCGATGGCACGGTCCGTGTTTGTGTCGATGAGCAGCATCACCAGCCGGTTCTCGCCGCCTTTTTCCACCGCGCTCGAAAGCTGGCCGCGATTGAAAATCCAAAACGCATACGGCACCAGCGGTGCCTGCTGCGGCACATCCACCAGCACCGCCGCGATGGCGAGTTGTGGAAACTGCCGCTCCACCTGCGCGATCACCTGCGCCGCACGTTTATGCGCGAAGGCACCCATCACGCCCGCTACATCGGCAATGGGCCGCTGCAACGACGGGGCGATGCCAAACGTGCGGTCTGCCACTTCCAGCGAAAAACCGCACTGCCGGCAGGCAGCGTCGTTTTCAATGGCAGGAGTTCGGCAGGCAGGGCAGCGCACAGGAGGATTGTACAGCTTGCCGCCCCCGGCATGCAAGTCTTACGCCTCTTCCTCCAGCAGTTCCTTTGCGGCGCGGTTGCCGCTTTCGACACCGCCGTTCATAAAGCCGGGGGATTCGCCGCTGGTGTGCTCACCCGCGAAGATGAGTCTTCCATCGAGTTCCGGCGTCGCTGCCGCGCCGTAAACCCAGCAGTACTGGCCTACCAGCGGGCTGGAATAGCTGCCGCGCATCGTCTTCATGCTCGGCCAGTTGAGCATCGTCTTGTTGCCGTCGGCCTTGGCCTTGAGGCCGGGGAAGATGGTGTCGAGTTCGGCGATGTATTTCTCGATGTTCTCCGGGCCGTATTGTGCGCCGATGGTGCCGCCCATGAAGTTGGTGATGATGCCGCTCTCGCCCGCCTGCCCACGGCTGGTCTCCCACACGCTTTGGAAGCTCTTGTCCGCGTACACGCTGCCGTTGCAGAATTCCGTGCGCCCGCCGAAGGGTTTGCGCCAGAGCCGCTCGGTGAAGCCGTACATGACCTTGAGGTTGGTGCCATAGCCCATCTCTTGAATGCAGCGCTGTTTCTCCTCGCTGAGCTTGAGTTCCTTCACCCCGTCGATATTGCGCAAAATGGTGAACGGCAGCGCCATGATGACGTTGGCGTAGCTCGGCGTGAGCAGTTTCGAGTCGGTGGTGAGGCTGAGCTTGATCTTGCCGCCCTCGTCCTGGATGCGCACCAGCTTGTGGCCGCTGTGGAGCTTCACCTTGCCGTTGAGCGCGCGCTGCACCGCCGTTGGCAGCGTGTCGTTGCCGCCGCGCACGCGCCAGGCTTCATCGCTCTCGCCGAAGACCTGGAAGCCGTTGCTGGTGTCGGGATTGATGAAGTCGATGAGGTTCAGCGCGGACTGCTTCTCCGCGTCGAGACCATACTCCGGCACATAGGCCACTTCGAGCATCTGCATGATCCAGCGCTCGGTACCAGCGCCGATGGATTTGAGGTAGTCCTTCAAGCTCACGTTATCGAGCTGCCGCGCCTTCGCGGTGAATTCTTCCTTGTCGTCGTAAAGTCCGTCCGCGTCCGCCGCGATCCTCTTCGCCAGCGGCTCGAAGGCGGCGATGACATCCTTGTCCGTGTAAAACTTCCCGCCGAAGTGGTAGAAATCCACGCCCGCATCACCCTCCTTGAGGTTTTGCAGGTCAACGCCGAGTTCTTTGGCAAGTTCGATGAGATCGGTGTGGTTCGAGTCCACCAGTTCCCCGCCAAGCTCGACGAACATGCCATCCTTGTTGAAATCACGCTTCGTCCACATGCGCCCGCCGAAGCGCTCCTGCGCCTCGTAGAGATGCACTTCCACACCCGCCTGCATCAGGCGGTACGCCGCCGTCAGCCCGCCAATGCCACCACCGACCACGGCCACCGGCCCTTCGATTTTCTTGGTGGGCTTTTTCTCCGCATCCTGGGCCTGCAGGCCCAGGGCGGCGGAGACACCGGCCGCACCGGTGAGACGAATGAAGTCTCGCCGCGTGCGGTGGGGCACCGCGGCTTCGCGCATCGCGCGCATGACAGAACGGAAGAGAGGAGTGCGGCCTGGATTCATGGCTTGGAATGGGTGTGGAGTTCAACAAGAAGGGCGTGGCCCGTCTGGACCACGCCGCAAGGTTTCAACATTCAATTACTCGTCGTTCGTCGGGCCGATGCCGATGAGCCACAGCTTGATGAAGTTCATGATCTGCTGCTTCGTGAGCTGGTTCGCATCGAGCGCGTAGGTGATTTTGCTCGCGGTGCAGGAATCTTCACCGCCGACCTTCGCCATCGTATCCTGATACGTCACTACACCGGTGAGCGAGGGGATGCTGTTGTCCACGGCGAAGAACGCTTCTTCATCATTCGCGCTCTTGAAGGCGTCCGCCTCAGTGCTGGACGGCTTGTTCTTGTCCTCGTTCCAGCGCAGGTTGAACTCATACTGGCCTTTGCCGTTCGATGCGCGGTTCGGATCTTCCACCCACTTGATCGAGCCGGTCACCACATCGTCATACTCCTTGCCGTTGAGCGCATAGTGGAAGCGCACGCCATTGGTCAGCCAGTTCCCCGTTTCATAGTCGAAGTCGAGATTGCCGGTCACGGTGCACTTCGGGTAGCTCTGCGCCGGACCCATGGCTAGCTGCACATTCTCAAAACGCATTGGGTCCACGTTCTTCACCTCGAGCTTCACTTCCTTGCCCTGGAGCTTGCGCACGTAGGACATCACGCCGTCGGTTTTCTTGCCCTTGCCGTAGAGTCGGCCGCCAAAGTTGTCCGTGAACGCGGGAGCACGGCCAATGGCATCGATGCTCACACGGTGCTTGCTCTCGCCCGCGCCTGCCAGCTCATACATGCCCTGGTTGTCGATCGGCACGGTCCCGACCCATTTCCCCACGGTTTTCTTCTGCGTCATGTTCACCGGATTGAGCACGGCGAGATCGAGCGAGTAAAATAGCTGCCCCGGCTGCTCCACGCTGCCGAGAATCTTGCTCGTGAGCAGCGGCTGCCGCTCAACCTTGCCCTTGAACTCCGTAGTCTTGCCCACATTGAGCGCGACCTCATAGACGTCTTTCGCGCCTTTCTCGGGCTTGCCCTCGGCATTCAGGCGTGTGCGGGTGTTGAAGGCGATGTTCACCGTACCGGACACCGCGCCGGGCTGGGTGATTTTTTCCAATTCCTCACCGCGCAGGGCGGTGATGGCGAACACAAACAGCGGAAGAAGACGGAGTGTTTTCATAAGGATCGAATGATGTGCCAGACAGGCCGTGCGGGCCAAGTGTAAATATTCGAATTTATTGCACAAGTTGGATGTTTGGCTCATTCCTTTCCATGCCGCCGCTTCAGCAGCCAGCGCATCACGCTGCGGGGCATCAGCCGGAACAACCTTCCGGCAATCGATACGCCCACCCCTGGAAACACGCACGCCTCACGCTGCTGCAACGCCATTAACGCCCGGCTCACCACCTCAGACGGCGGAATGCGCAGCAGCGACTGTCCTTCGCGGTTCGTGTCCGTCCCATCCTCACGCTTCGCCGTTTGGCTGAAATTCGTCGGCGTCGGTCCCGGACAGACGCAGCTCACAATCACGTTTTTGGGAGCCATCTCAATCGCCAGCGCTTCCGAAAAACTCGTCACATAGGATTTGGACGCCGCATACACCGCCAGATCCGGCATTGGCAGCATGCTGGCCAGTGAACTGACGTTAAGCACACCTGCTGTAGCCATGCTCGCCAGAGCATGGTTCCCGGCGCTCTCGCACAGCAACGGCAGCAACGCATGCGTGAGCATCGTCAGGGCCGTGATGTTCAGCTCGATCTGTGTGCGCGTCTTTTCCGCCGTCGAACTCGCAAAACTGCCGTAGTCGCCCAGGCCGGCGTTGTTGATGAGCAGGTTCGGTCTCACATCATGCGTCTCCAAAAACGTCATCACCTCGTTGCGCCCCGCATCCGTCGCCAAATCGGCCACACAGCAGAGAATCGTCGCGTTGAAGGACGACAGCTCTTGTTTCACCATTTCCAGCGCCTCCGCACGTCTTGCCACCAGCACCAGCGTGTCCGCATGCGGAGCCAGTTGCCGTGCAAACTCCGCACCGAGCCCGCCAGACGCACCCGTGATGACTGCGCGACACTTTTCGAGTTGAAATCCATTCGCCATAAGTAATGCCAGCAGTAACACAGTCACCGCATGACCATCAACCCGCTTTCTGCCCAGAATCCCTTCACCACCAAGGACGGCAGCACCATCCGCAGCATCTTGGATCGCACCAATGCTCCGGTGCAGAACCAATCCCTCGCTGAAGCCACCGTCCCCGTCGGCCAGCCTACCGAGCGCCACTACCACAAGCTCAGCGAAGAATTCTACTTCATCCTCGAAGGGCAGGGGACCATGGAGATCGACGGCGAAACACGCGAAGTCAGCCCCGGCGACGCCATCCTCATCCCTCCCGGTGCCTGGCATCAGATCACCGCCTCTCAGACCCTGCGCTTCCTCTGCTGCTGTGCTCCACCCTACTCGCACGAGGATACCTATTTTGCCAATTTGTGATTTCTTGATAGGAGGGAAGCTGGGCGAGGTTGAACTCGATCTCGCCGTCTCCGATGACGGCCAGCGGGTATGGAGTCGATGGATTTCGTGACCATCTGTTCACTCGAAAGGTTGTCGATGTTGGGAACATCAGTCTCGGACTGCCGCCCCACCACGCAGAGTCGGTTTTTCTGCCTTCGATAATCAAAAATAGAAAACCGTGCGTGACAAGTCACCGTCATTTCGTGTAATTTCACCGCATTGTCATGCCCGCTCCGTCATGCCATCGTCCATCAGGGAAGAGGTTCAGCCTTGTCCAAGGCCCAACCTTCAGCGGAATGACCTCGCGGAATAGGCAATTTTCCCGATTCAGCAGACAGCACTTGGCGAACGTCAGCACGTCGCCCACGCGGACAAGCCAACCTGGACCGTTCCCTCGTCCGGCTTCGACCTCTCGAAACGAGCACCCGCTCTTTGCTGCGGAAACCTCGACCTTGCCCCGCCAGTCCCTGACGTTTCTCCACGAACCCCCGTCGTTGATCAGCGAACCCGCGACGTTTTACCGCGAACTCCCATCGTTTTCGAGCGAATCCGAGACGTTTTCAAGCGAACCCTCGACGTTTTTCAGCCAACCACCATCGCATCTTTGCGAACAGAAGCCGTTTTTATCCGACCCCCCGTCGTTTTCACCCGAACCAGTGCCGTTTTGACCCAAAAACCCCGATTTCACCCACAAAACCAAGAACCAAGAACCACCATCAACCATCAACCATCAACCATCAACCATCAACCATCAACCATCAACCAACCGCCCCACGACCATGCCAGACCAACCCACGCCTCCCACCCCCGAACAACCCGGTAGCGACAAACCCCAGCGCGCGAAGCCCGGCTTCATCAGCAAAGACCTCCTCGACGCCATCGACCTCGCTGAGCAGTGCCAGCGGGAAGCCGCCAAAGATGACACCGCCCCCGCGCTCGCCGAGCGCGACTGGACACCCGCCGACCAGACCACCTTCACCGGTCACATCCAGGCCGCCCACAAGCTCGAGCAAGACATCCACCAAGCCCGTGCCGGCAAAGGCAGCCAGAGTGACGAAGAAACCGCCGCCAAAAAGGAACTCCAGCACGCCCTCGACCCCATCCTCAAAGGCGCCCGCTTCACTTTCCCTGATGACGAAGCCCAGCGCACCGCCTTCGGCAAAGGCATCGCCAACGCCTCCGGTGCTGACCTCCACCGCTACGCCACTTACGCCAGCCAGCAGCTCACCGGCACACCGCCGAAGATCAAGCTCCGCGGCGTCATCGCCGCCGAGATCCAAGCCGTCGCCGACCTCGCCGCCAAATACAAAGACGCCGACTGGGCGCACACCCAGGCCAAAGGCGACGCCAGCGAACTCCTCGCCAAACTCCGCGCCCTCGTGGAAGGCGACCTGCAAACAGAACGCCGCAACCTCCAACACGCCGCCGACCTCGCCTGGACCCACCGCGACCCCGTGAACGCCGTGCAACGCAAAGCCTTTGGTTTGCAGCCGGACCGTCCGTTGGTTTGAAGACCACCATTGATTGCCCGGCAGGAACGATGCGCAAAATAGGTTGCGAAATCCAGCGTTGCACCCAGCCGTCACCTGCCCAGCTTTGACTGCTATGCTATTTGCCTTTGAAACCGTCGTTTGGGGTCGTCGTATAGATGACCTCGACTTCGTGCTTGATGTGGTCGCCGCCTCCGGTTACCAAGGAGTTGAGTTCGCGCAGAACCACCGGGATATTTTGGTGCGGGACGATAATGCAGTCGGAGGTTCGCGGCCTATCAAAGACATTGATGAATTGCTCGGAAAGCTCAAAGAGAAAGGGCGCAATCTGCAACTTGTCAGCCTCGCAGGCGGCACCTTGAGGGACCGCATGGCTTTCTGCGGCGACTTCCGGCCTCCGTATTTGTATGTGGAGGACTGGACCGAGGCGGAGGAAGCGGCCATGGCTTGCGATCCTCCCTTTACGCTGGGCCTGCATCCGCATTGGTTCATGAAGGTGCAGCGCATCTCGCAGGCCGCAGAGCGTCTGGAGAGGTATCGCGAAAAGTATCGCACACAGTTTCCCGAATGGGATTTTCTACGGTTGCTGCCAGATTCCGCACATCTGACCATCGTGGAGGACGATCCGGTGAAGACCATTGAAGCCTACAAAGAGAGTCTTGCAGGCGTGCATTTGAAGGATTGGAGTCCGTCTTATGGCCGCTATTCGCATCGCTATGCGCAGGGATTTGTCACCCTAGGTCAGGGTGTTGCACGGGTGGATGAAGTGCTGGCGAAACTCGAAGAAACCGGTTTCAAGCAATGGGTGGTAGTAGAGCAAGATTTCTCCGACACTACGCCAGCAGAGAGCGTCGTGAAATGTGCCCGCTGGCTGGTCGGTCAAGGCAGTCTTCCAGCGATTAACGAAGAGCGAATCCAGCAACTTTTGCAATTCGAAGCGGCCGCAGCCCAACGAGTTCAAGCCACCCAAGAGCCGAAACACGAACTGCGTTTCCTCAAAAGTATCCTCGCTGCCACCACACGTGGTTCTGCTAAGTTCTATCAGGCAGTCACCGACGCTTTCATTTCTCTTGGCGGCATTGAGGCCGTCAAACTCTTCAGCTATTGGCCAAAGAATGATGACCTGTATTTGATCTCTGCCAGTGGATTGCAGCAGTTCGACAAATTCCCATGGAAGGATCGGCTGAAAGCGTCGAAAAGCCTTTGTGGTGCCGTAACGCAGGATCAGCGAGTTCTTCATTTTGAGCTCACGAAGCCCGAGTACGCTGCGACTTTCGCCGATCCCTTTTTTCTATCCAAGCTCAGCAGGAAAGAAATGATCAGCGTTCCCATCGCCAATTCATCCAACGCTTTTCATCTACGTTTCGTGTTGAACATTTTCCCGAGTGCGAGCGGGTATGAATTGTCGAGCAACGATCTTTCGATTCTCGGCCATCACTTGTCGCGGCTCTCTGAGCATGTGACGGATGATGATTGTTCAGCCGCCGCCGTTGAAACAAGCTTTGACTGCGGCAGGACCAAAACGAAACGCGAATTTCTTCAGAGACTCGTGAGTTTGCTACAAAAGCGTTTTCGTTGTGAAGGCGTGTCTGTGTTTCTTGTGAATGAAACGGGGGATCGGCTAGAACTGTTCGAGCCAGAAGCTACAACGGGGGTTGTTTGGGATTCAGCGCTTCAACTCCATGAGCATTACTATCCACCCGGTGAGGGCATCACAGGATCCGTTTGGAAGAGCGGCGAAGTGCTGCTTCTGCCTGATGTCGCCAGCGAGCCCATTGGCAAAATGCGCAGTCGGGAAATTCGAAAAACACAAGATCGTGATGAATGCTTGCTGGCTCCGATGGCCCGTTTGGGCAGCAAGGCTGCTGGAGTGGTGCGCCTGGCCAACAAGACAGCGATCAAGGGTATTCCTGCATCTACGATGTTTAGGGATGACGATGTGGCCGTTCTGGATTCGATTATACAGGCATCTTTGCCTTACCTCGACCAATTGATCTTCCAGGAGCGTCAATTGAGCGCGATCTCGAGAATGACACACGAATTCCAGGTTCCAGTAGTCGCCATTCGGGGTGCCGCCGATCTCATGCTGAACGCTCTGCAAAAGCAAAAGAAGACGCCTGAAGAACTCTTTGGCGAAGACTACATTGGTGACATCATTCAATGGAGTAAACTCATCGGACGCTTGGCTAATAACGCCCGAGTTTTCTCCAACCGTTCCGGCGGCCTGCCCATTTCTCCATCACGGGTATTGTTGTTGAGCCAAGTAATTGCACCCGTTACCAATCAAGTAAAAATGCTGCTTCGTGAGCGCGGATTTAAGCGTGAATCGATTCACACAGGTGACTTCAAGGCCATCCCTCAGTTGCTAATCGATCGCAACCAGTTCCAACAGGTGTTCTTCAATCTATTGAGCAACTCCATCAAATACGCCGATGACAATGGCTTTCGAGTCCGCATTGAAGGGGGGCAATTTGGCAACGACTATGTAGTTTGGTATGAAGACTGGGGAGCGGGCATTGAGTATGGTATGGCCGAAGTTATTTTCCAGCCGGGCTATCGATCTCGGGATGCGATGACGAGAGATGTGGCGGGACAAGGCATTGGACTATTTGTGGTGAGGGGCATCCTCGAAGCGCACGGTGCCTCCATCCGCGTGACCCATTTCAAGAAACCCCTGCGCTTTGAGATCAGTCTTCCAGGCTCCCTCAGAGCACCCAGGCAAGACGCTACCAAGGCTCAGAGAATCAAGAACCCACTTGAATAGTAGGCAATTCACACCAACACCCTAAAGCATGAGCAAAAGCGTAGTGATAATCGATGATGAACATGGGACCACAGACCTTTATGTGAAGGCCCTTAGAATGGCTGAGTTTGAGGTCCGCCACATAGACAATGTGAAAGATGCGCTTGCGCACTTTCAGGGAGATGGTTCGACTCCAGATATCTATATTCTCGATTTGATGATGCCTCCCGGTGACGAGATCAAACTCGAAGAGTCTGGTTTCGGTCTTTCCACTGGTATTGTGCTGTATCGTCGGCTTCGAGAGAAGCATCCCAATTTGCCGGTCATCATCCTTACAAGTGTCTCAAACCCAGAAATCCTCGGCTTGCTACCACTGGATGATAATACTCGCAGGGAAGCTAAAATTGATGTGATGCCATTTGAACTGGTTGAGAAAATCAAGGAGACTTTGACTTATGACCGCGATAATGCCGCCAGCTTTAATTGAAACGCGAGAGTCTGTCCGCGCGAAATTTGATGCCTTATGGGGTCAGGTTGTCGCAGAATTCGAAGCAAAGCGTGGCAAGATGGATCGACTTACTTGGCGCAGACTCCGGACGCTCGAAGCGCGGGTGCGATTCCATGACGTCATTGAAAGCCCAGCATTGTCTCGTGCCCTGATCAACGACTTGTCCAGTTGGGCCATTTCTTGTGGACGCGATGCGTTCCCTTACCTTTATCGTCTCGAATTACCGCCTCATGATATGCGTGTCCGCGAAGTCGCGAAGGCTGCACGGCTTGAGCTGAGGGCCGTGTTCGACGAAATAGAACCCGAGACCGCATGGACCGACGCCCTCTCCCAGGAGCAGGATGACCTGATCATGAAGCGGCTTGAGCAGGGACTCAATGACGATGAGACAGTGAGGCTGGAAGAACTCAAAGCGCTTCATGAAGCCCACCTAGCCCCTCTGGATCGGCAGTTCGTCGATGCAAACAAGAAACACATCCAGCGGATCGAGGACCTCATCGCCGAGATCACCGCTGAGTGCGCGACCTCGACACAGCCTTGACCAACTCTGTGCATCTCTCCCGATATGTCTGCTGGCAAACGTCCTACCTTCGCCTATCCCACCGAGCCGCACCATCCCACGGAACCAGACCAGCGCAGGCACAAGCCGCCCGTTAGGACCGATTACCGCCGCTACAAGGAGTATCTGCGAGACGAGTTCGTCTTCACCTGTGTCTATTGCCTCATGCGGGAAACGTGGACGGGATCACCTGCTACCTTTGGTGTCGAGCATTTCCACCCGAAGTCGAAGGCACCTGAGTTGATCTCCACCTACACCAACCTGCTGTATGTCTGCAATTTCTGCAACAGCGCCCGTGGCAACCGTCCCATGTCCCCGGCATTGCACCCTGAAATCAATCCCTTTGGCGCGCACCTTGAAATCATAAACGACGGCACCGTGAAGCACAGAACCGAAACAGGATTGGCGCTCATAGATTTATTGAAGCTCAATCGCCCAGAGGTGGTGACCCATCGCCTGCGGATGCTGAAACTTTATCAACTTCTGATGGCGACGAGGAAGCTGCCAATTCTCGGCCACTTGTCTCGCGAAGCATTGACGCTGTTTTTCGGCTTCCCGCAGCCGATGTTTGATCTGAGCACTCAGAAAGGCGCAGTGAATCCCTATTGCCGCCGCACGGACAGGCCCCCGTGGTATTGACTCTTCAAGAGTTCATTCCTTCTCTCAGTGCGAAGATGACCTTGGACATGGATTAGCAAGCCTTGCGAGCAGCGTAGGCGCGGTGGCGTTCGGCCAAAAAAGCGTCCCAATCGATCTCATGACCTTCTCCTCGATCCAGAGAGTCGGCAGCTGCCTGAATGTCGCGGCGGAGGGCTTCCAGCTTGATCTTGTCAGTCTCGCTGAGGTTGGAAAGGTCTGGAGCTGTCTCTTCGACGTGAAGAACCCGAAGTGGATATTCCTGCTGAAGATCAGCAAAAAGCTCCTGAACTTCATCAGGGGCGAGCTGGTCAATCTCTTGGCGGATGTGTTCGACGGTGGCGCTCATGTTGGGTTGATTGTATCAAGCTCGGGCTGATTTGTCGAGAGGTAGCATCAGCACCCAGGTGGACAAAAATAACCCCGCCCGAGGCCTTGCGGCGTATCGGACGGGGATCAGATCAACGGTATGATCATAGAGCGAATGGATAAAGGAATCAGCGCAGTGAGTCGTCTCCCCTCACCTGCTGAGTGAGCTGGCGAAGCGCCTCCAGCATGGCTTCCCTGGCTCCAGGCTCGCGCTTGGCACGCAAAGAGGCGGTGCAGTTCCCTTCCCTATGGCTGAGCTGGATCATGTTGCTGGTGCGGGATTTCTTTTTCCGTGTCTGTTCACTGTCCTGACGGGTGCGGAAATTCGTGATGCGGGCACGGATGCTGGGCGTGCTCTCCCCTGCTGCTGCTGCGGCAACAAGTTCCTCCTGGAACTGGGAGTCATCGACCTGGGCGATACGCTGAGCGACTTCATAACCGATGCCGGGTGTGTGACGCAGTTCCTCCTGGAGACGTGCGGGCAGTTCCAGTATGCGCAGCATGCCGCTCATCCACTGCTCACTCTTCCCTATCTGGGCAGCCAGCTCGCGCTGGGTGGCGACGGCACCGGAGTCGAGGAGGGTGCGGAGTGTCTCTGCCAGCTCGATAGCGGGGATGTTCTCGCGCTGGATGTTGGAAATGAGACTTTTAAAACGACGAGTGATCTGGTCGTCGGACTCGCGCACGATGACTTCGAGTTCGGTGAGGCCCACGGCTTTCGCGGCGCGGAAGCGGCGGTGGCCGGTGAGGATGCGGTAGTGGTCGCCATCCTGGGTGACGGTGATGGGTTCGATGATGCCGTGACGACGCACGGACTCGATCATGTCGTCCATGTTATGGAAGACTTTTCGTTCGTTGTTTGGGTCTTCTTGAAGACGGTCGATGCTGACGATGAAGCGGCCTCGTTTCGGCAATCCGCCAGTGAGGCCGGACTTCACGAGATCGAGACGGCTTTTGCCTTCGGGTAGTTTGGTCATGCTGTTGGGACGGCGGCGGCATCAGACGGTGAGGTGATGGTCGGCACCTCAGGTAATGCTGCCTCCGGTTGGGCCTGCGGCCCGTGAGTGAATAATTCCCGCACCTCTTCGACGAGGGCGGCCATGTCCTGCGATCCTTTGGAAAGCGGACGATAGTGGAAGATGCTGCCTCCATTCTCGTCCACCTGCGCCAACCATCCGCAAGAGCGTATCTCGCTGCGTGCGGATGGGATGCTGTCATCCGCAAGCAGGGTGAGCACACGCTTTCTCAGGCCTGGCAGGCGCGTGAGATTACTCAGCACATGCAACATGTGGAAGTCAGCATTTGAGCGCAGCTTGACGAGCAGCTTGTAGATACTGGCGTAGCTCCTCACCGCCTTCGTGCTCTCGAATGGGACGATGAAGGCATCTGCTGGAAAGATGGCGTTTTCCATGATCGGCGAGATTTGGTTCGGCGAGTCGATGACGATGTAGTCGAATCGGTCGGCGATGTGCTCCTCGGCGAGCAACTGCGTGAGCATGGACGGATAGCCCTCAGTCTGGCTGATCTCGCGCCCGAGGTCTTCGAGGCCGTCGGCGCTGGCGACAAAGGAGAGGCCCTCAAAGCCCGTAGGCTGGATGACCTCGCTGAGCGACTGCTGCCGCGTGAGCGCGGCCACGAGCGTGCCCTCCGACGTGAGGCCATCCCCTGCGGCGAGCCATTGCGTGACCTGCGCCTGGGGATCGAGATCCATGAGCAAGGTGCGATGCCCGTGCCTTGCGAGACCGCTGGCGAGGTTCATGGCGATGGTGCTCTTGCCGCAACCTCCCTTGGCATTGATGACGGTGATGATGTTCATGGGGTTGGTTTGAATGATTGGCTGTTAAATTCGGCGTCCCACTGCCAGAAGTCCGGCAGGCGGAAGAACTCGCGGAAGGCGCTGAGGCGGGCGGTTTCGGTATCGAAATGCTCCAGCGCCCGGCGAGACCAGGGCTTCGGGTCGGCGGTCAACTCGGCGCGTGCGCTCTCCCGCTTGGCGATGAAGCCTGCGAAGTCATCCTGGCGTGTGACTCGCATGTCGGCCTCACGTTCCGCCAGCCAGCGAAGCCATGCGGAACGGTGGGTCTGCTCGTGCTGCTCTCGCTGCTGAGTGATGCTGGCAAGCTGCCCGTGGAGCCGCTGCTTTTCCATCTGCACGAGGTAGGTATCGCCGAGCTGACGGATCGCGAGTGTGAGCGATGGGAACGGGTTGCGCTGATCGCGGGCCAGGTGACCAAGAGTGCGGCCCCATTCACCGGGAGTGCTCTCCCCTGCGGAGGCTCTCATGAGTCTCTGCACGAAGGTCTCGGCGGCCTGTGCCTCGCGTGGCGACGGTTCATTCACCGGCTCGCCGCGATTCCCGCCGTAGGCTGCGTAGAAACACCGAGCGAACTCCCAGCCTGCCGTTCCCGAAACTTCGGCTGACCGAAGTTTGATCGGTGCAGGCCATTTCTGCTCGATGGCACGACGGAGCAGTCCTGCTGGACTCCGCGCCGGTGCCCGCTGCGGGAGCCATGCGATCTGATCTTCGATGCCCTGCCTGTTGTGCTCGCGGATGAGTTTTTCGGCTGTCTTTTCGCTGAACCCAAAGGCGATGAGTTTTTGATGAAGTCCGGTGTCAGCCGCTTGCTGGCTGTTTCCTGTTTCATTTCCTGGTTTCGTTTTAATGTTGGTTCGTTTTTCCGACTGATCGGCTGGTTCGGAAATCTGACCGATGCTGGTTTGATTTTCTGACCGTTCCAGCGCTGGTTCGCTTTTCTGACCGATAGGATAATCGAACCAGCGGAGAGCATACACAGCGCGGCGTCTCTCCGTGGCTTCGGGGCTGAATACACCGCTCTCCAGACGGACGATGTAGTTCTTTTCCAAAGCGATGCGGATGGCCTTGGCGAGATCGGAACGGCTGCCAAAGCGGGCATAGTTTTCGATCTGCTGATAAGAGAGGGCGACCTGCTGACGGCGGCGGCCATGTTTGGCCTGAAAGCCGATGCTGTGGCGGATGATCGATCCGACCACCTTGATGACGGATAACGGCTCATTCGGAATGAGTACATCAAAGAACTCATTCGGGATGTCGGTGCGATTGCCCTCGTCCTCGAAGAAACCTTGGAATGTCTCAAGGCGAGTTGTGTAAGGGGCTGATGACCAGCAGAGCTGGTAACAAGCGGATTGCCCCGCGTCGTGAGCGTGCTTGGCTCTGCCAGCCGTCACGCATTCGATGAGATGTCCTTCCAAAGCACTATCCAAAGCCCCTCGAATCATGTCGCGACTCACTCCGGCTTTTCTTTCCAAATCGGAGTATGTCACCTCGATCTGCTCCTCCTGCGGGTTTCCGTTCGCATCGCACCAGCCGAGTGTCTTGCGTAGCAGATAGCCCACGATCCTCACCACACCCCGAGAGAAGTTTGGGATCACCACATCGAAGAACTGATTCGGCGTGTAGGTGGTGTTGGAGGTAGGAGCTTTGAATCCCTCAAACGCTGAAATCACCGGCTCTTGCGCCTTGGATGTTACAAGCATGACTTTTCGATCCAGCATGCCCTGCATGGCTGCTAGAGCCGGATTACCGGCTGCTCCTGCTCAGCCTCGACCTTTGATTGCTGCTCCAAGAGCCATTTGGAATACCATCTGAGGATGGCATTGATGATGAAACTCCGGCTGCGCTGCTGCTCGCGAGCCAACCCGTCAATAAACTCCAGCACATCACTCTCGAACTTCACACCCGCTGATTTGCGCACGATTCTTTCCATGCCCTCATCATACCATGAAGGTGACCGGGCGTGTCACATCGCCCTGTGGATAACGTGAAACCCGTGACTTCGGTCAGCCGAAGTTTTTTCCCGAACCCTAGCCCCCGCGTGGCCGGTGGCGGAGACTGGGCAAGTCCTCGTGGAAAGGCGGGGAGGAACTGGCCCTGCATCCGGCATTGGTGACGCGGCCAAGGCTGGCCGGGGCAACGGCTGGTCTGCCATTCGGACGACGCAGGCGTCGATGCCAGACGAGCCGTTGGTGGTGGGGGGAGGACTCACGTGCATGGGTGAACGCTGAAAGCGCGGCATGGAAGGCGGAGCCTGCGGTTGGCTGGCAGCGATCACTGATGCACCACGGAAAGCGGTGGAGTGAGCTGGATTGAGGATCGAGCGAGCTGAGGCGGTTTCAAAAGGGAGCGGTATTGCAGATAGTGCTCATCGTGATTCCTGGTAGATCCGTTGTCCTCGTTTTCACTTGTGATTGAGCCTTAATTCTTATCTAGGCAAGGCGGCAGCCGCTCGCGGATGCGCTCGGCGTAGTGGATGTCGCGGGTGGCTCCATTAAAAGCGGGCGTGAAGTAGACGTGCTGAAAACCGTGCGCGATGGGACCGCAGCTCGCGCTCATGCCGAGACGCCCTTTTCCACCTCCGCCGCCAGCCGTACACACACCTCCTGGATCACATCCTCCGCCGCATGCGCATCCCGCAGCAGTCCGCCCACAAACGCGCCGAGCCGATGCCGGTCATGGATAAACTCGGCAGCCGCACGCTGGATGATTTCGGATTCACGGGACATTCAAAGGGATGTTCCATGAACTCGCGAAACTGCGGCCAGTTTTCCGAAGCGAACGAGGTTCCGCAGAGGAGAATCGCGGCGAGGAGGAAATGATGGACTTTGGGTATCATGGTCGGTCAAAGGGATGTTCCATTGGCCGATCAAATGTGGGCAACAAAATGGTTGCGGTGTCCGCTAGATCACTTCCGCACAAAGCGGTGGACTCGTGCCAAGATGCGCTGCCTACAGCTTCTGCTGCATCCACGCGAGTCCGTGGC
Source organism: Prosthecobacter sp. (assembly GCF_046154365.1). Taxonomy (GTDB): domain Bacteria; phylum Verrucomicrobiota; class Verrucomicrobiia; order Verrucomicrobiales; family Verrucomicrobiaceae; genus Prosthecobacter. The sequence goes on along the minus strand of NZ_JBJXFV010000206.1, from coordinate 1,839 downwards.
GGTTGCTTTGCTCCTCCTCGCTGAGGATCTGCGCCGTTTCTTTGCCGCTTACGCTCGGGACTGCGCCTTTGGGCGGATTCGCTCGCACGCGTTGCATCGCGGCGTCGAGGTGCGTGGCTTTACGTTTGGGGAAGGTGGCGAAGTAGCCATCGGTGAGGCACGGGATACGCAGCGGATCGCGCGTGGCCATTTCGAGATTGATGACGATGCCGGGATTGGCTTTGCGCAGGGCTGCGATCATGCGCGGCAGGTCGAGCATGCCGGTGCCGAGGGGAACTTCGCTGAGCAGGAAGCCATCGTCGCTCGGTTGCACGGCCATGTCTTTGAGATGCACGCTGAGGGCGAAGGGCGCGAGGGCTTCGACGACCGCGTGCGGTTCCTCCAGAAGAGCGAGGTTGTTGCCGGTGTCCACGAGGACACCGATCCACTCGCTGCTGATGGCCTTCATCATGCCGACCAGCTCCTCCGTGGTGTGATCCTTGTGATTTTCGATGGCGAGCTTCAGCCCGTGTTTTTTCAAAATGGGCTCGATGAGCGCCAGAGTGCGTTTGGCTTGCTCGTGGAACTCATGGAAAGCCTCCAGGCTCTGAAACGCCTCGTAGCGCCGACCATTGGTGAACACGGCCCGAGCCACCGTTGCGCCTGCTTCGCGTGTTTGAAGCACTTCGGCCTCAAAAACCGCTAAATCGGCCTCTGACTTCGGCAAACGCAGCTCGCCCTCGTAATAACCGCCGGTTTGTTCAACGAGATCGCGAATCGTTTTCGGCTCGCAGCCCCGCAGCGGCGACTGCACGCCCTCCGCGCCGAGTTCGCGGGCGTAGCGATAGAAGTCGGCGGCATTGGTCGGCTGGGTGAGTTTCCAGCGTTGATGGCAAGAAAACGTGCAGATGCCAAGCCGGCTTTTTTCCGCACCCGAGGCCGCCAGGAGCGAACGGGCGACGACCAAAGATGCCGAAGTCAGAAAATGGCGGCGGTTCATGCGAGCACGGCTTTGAGTTCGGTATCCCAAGGTGCGCGATAGGGGCGCTGAAGCATGGCGCTGGCTTCTTTATCACTGGTGATGTCGTTGGCAGCGGCATCCCACACGACTTTGCGACCGGTGCGGGCGCTGATGTTGGCGAGGTGGCAGGTGGTGCTGACCCAGTGGCTGCTGGCGAGGTCGGAGTTCGGTGTTTTGCGGGTCTTCACGCAATCGAGGAAGTTCTTCGCGTGCTCGACATACATCCCTTTCCAATCGCCAGTCTTGTCCTCAGCCTTTTCGCACCAGAAATCGCCCTCGGGCTCTGGCGCGGGCTGCGGGCCGCCGACGGGATGTCCGCCGATGATGTGGGCGAAGGCGTTCACGGGATCGATCTTCTTGTCGGGCAGGATTTCAAATCCATCGCGTCCGAGCGTCATCGTGCCCTTCGTGCCCATGAAGGTGAGCGCGCCCATGCTGCTCGCTCCAGCACCAGCGGCGCATTCGCGGAACTGCACGACGGTGTTGAACTTCGGATACTCGATGATGGCGTCCTGCGTGTCGGGCACCTCGCCGTTGTCTTTGAGAAAAAGGCGTCCGCCGCTGCTGCTGACGGCCTTGGGTGCCTGGATGTCGAAAATCCAATGCACGATGTCGAGCGAGTGATGGCCGAGATTCGTCATCTGGCCGCCGCTGTAGTCCCAGAACCAGCGGAAGTGATAGAGGGCGCGGTTCGCATTGTAGCGGCGCTGCCGCGCGGGGCCGAGCAGCATGTCCCAATCGAGGTCGGCGGGCGCATCGCCATCCGGCGGGTTGCCGATGCCGGGCATGACGTTGCGGAAGAAATTGCACTGCACGCTGACGATGTCGCCGATGGCGCC